>SUZC01000014.1 GCA_015060165.1 Rikenellaceae bacterium | reverse complement strand
ACTTTCCGATGCAGAACTGCGAAAAGATATTTTGGAGGATATCTTCGGAACTGATTTCGCCGGTGATCGAGCCGAGGTGGTAAAGGACCTGGCGGATATCCTCACTCAACAAATCGGTTGGAAGTCCGCTACGGATTGCTGCAAGCGAGGATTCTAGAGCATGGCGCGCCTTAGTTAAGGCTTCATAATGACGTTGATTCGAGACTATCACATCACCCGCATAGGCTGCCGATGCATCTACTTCAGATTTTAATATCTCAACCAAAGCATCAACGCCCTCACCCGTCTTAGCCGAGAGCCTGATAGTTCCGCAATCTATATCATTGGCCGAATCTACAACGCTCAAATTACTCTTTGCCGCAGCAGATTTGTCATCCACTAAAAGGTCTATCTTATTTACAACACGAATTAGCGTCTGCTCATCCGAGGGGATGAAATCCCCGAACTCACGCATAATATCTGTCTTGTCAAAATTTGCATTATCTGTGACCCACAGAACTATACGGGCTTTTTTCAAGGCTTGAGCCGTACGCTTAATACCCATCTGTTCCAAAACGTCATCGGTCGAATGTAGACCTGCGGTATCGACAAAACGGAACAACACACCATCGATATTAGCCACAGCCTCAACGGTATCGCGCGTAGTGCCTGCAATATCCGACACCATAGCTCTATCCTCGCCAACCAAGCGATTAAGCAGAGTGCTCTTACCAACATTCGGGCGTCCTGCAATGGCCACCGTAACGCCCTCTTTCAAGACATTTCCGAGTCTAAACGACGATTGCAGGCTCACCACCTTACTCTGCACAACACTAAGCAGTTGCTCCAACTCTCCCCTATCAGCGAACTCTACATCCTCCTCCGAAAAATCGAGTTCCAATTCCAACAGCGATGTAATATGCAACAACTTCGACCTTAATGCCGCCAACTCCTCAGAATATGCACCACGCATCTGAGTCGATGCCACTGCATACGATGCTTTCGAATCGGCTGCTATCACGTCGGCCACAGCCTCGGCCTGCGACAAATCCATACGACCTGCCAAAAATGCACGACGGGTGAACTCGCCGGCCTCAGCCAATCGAGCTCCGCGCGACAGAAATAGCGACATAATACGCCCCACCACATAACGCGAACCGTGAGCCGAAATCTCTACTGAATTTTCGCCCGTATATGAATGAGGTGCACGATAAATCGTAACAACAACGTCGTCAACAACCTGCTCGCCATCTTTTATCAGGCCATATCGTGCCGTGGCGGTTTTCGATTCAGCCAAACTCTTTCGACCCTCAAACACCTCATCGCACAACTCTATAGCACGCTCGCCACTAAGACGAATCACGCACAAGGCCCCACCCGTAGGTGTTGCAGGAGCGATGATAGTATCGTTGTCGTTATAGATCATCTTATTTGCAATGTTGCAGGTTTATTATGGTAACAACCGAAAAATTTATCGTTTCTGGATTCTCAGACGCTGACCGACACTCAACCTATTAGCATTCTTCAATCCGTTCCACGCCATAAGCTGCTTGGTCGTCACACGATGGCGACTAGCAATAGCACCCAACGTATCGCCCTTCTTGACACGATAGTATATTGTAGAAGTGGCTGCCATCTTCTTCTTCACATTCTCGGGATTGAGATACTCCTTCAAATAGGTCGAATCCTTAGCGAAAATAGCCTGCTCCTTTGTGACATATTCTGTGAGTCTATTTGCAGGAAGAATAAGCGTGTAGCTCTTATTCATCGCAGGTACGATATCCAATTTATACTGCGGATTAAGCATCTTCAGCGTCTCGGTCGGGACATCGATTGTCGACGACACCTGGCCCAGATGCAGCAATCGATTAACGTGCACTGTATCCACCGCAATAGGCATTGGAGGCTCACCATAAGTTATATTGTGCGACTTATGATATGCATAGGCATACGAAGCAGCAATAAAAGCAGGTACATATCCTCTTGTCTCCGAAGGCAAGAACCAGTATACATCCCAGAACGACTGTGGATTACCGCCGGCACGAGCCAGCGCCTTATTTACATTACCCTGGCCACAGTTATAGGCAGCAATTGCCAAACTCCAATCGTTATACAAATCATAGAGATATTTCAGGTGCTTACAAGCCGCAACGGTCGACTTTACGGGATCGTATCGCTCGTCTACCATAGAGTTGATCTCCAAGCCATAACCTTTACCTGTCGCAGGCATAAATTGCCACAAACCGGTAGCTCCCACTCGCGATACTGCCGTTGCAATCAACGCCGACTCGATTACTGCCATTGCTCGCAACTCGACAGGCAGGCCTGCTTTCAAGAGCTCCTCCTCTATCATCGGGAAGTAATATTGCGCACGTGACAATATGCGGCTCATTAGACCCGAAGGGGCTGTATAACGCTGGATATAGGTGCGTACCACTTCGTTATAAGGCAGATGAATGGGCGACACAAGCGACTTCAAACGCGCTGCATACAACGAATCGAGCGATGAATCGCTGCTCATTGTCACCGGTTCCGAG
This sequence comes from Rikenellaceae bacterium, assembly GCA_015060165.1. Taxonomy (GTDB): domain Bacteria; phylum Bacteroidota; class Bacteroidia; order Bacteroidales; family Rikenellaceae; genus Alistipes. Next base: position 51,126 of record SUZC01000014.1, on the reverse strand, counting down.
ATATAGTCATTAAAGTAACTCTCCATAGCACCGCTCACCTGTATAAGCTTCAGCTGCTCAGCCAAAGAGTCAGCCTGGGCAGGAGTATAATCTACCGCGAAACGCTCCACCTTCTGCTTTTTCTTACGCTCAACCTGTGCATCGTGCCAAGCCTTCTGCCAATCGCTCTCGCGCTGACGCAGTTCTTCGACAAGCGCATTTAAAGAGTCAACCTTCGCCTGTTCGACAGCAAGTTGCATCTTGGCACTCAGTTTCTTGGGTTTCTTGGCTTGAGTAGCTCTCTGTGCATTGGCAGAATCGATCGTCACAGCGCACAACGCCACAGCTATAACAACCTTAAGAAGTGTTTTCAACATTGTTTAGAATGAAAAGTTTAGGTTTACTCCATATACGGGATTTGATCCATACATAGGTAAATATTGATAATCAAACATTGGTTCAAGACGTACCGTCAAATCGTCCGACACATCGAAGTCTTTCAGGTGGGCATCGACGTGAGCATCGACAATCTGGAAAGCATACACCGCGGCTGTCAAAATAATACTCAAATCGCGGTTACGACGATATGCATCACGCAAATTTTTCAGATATGTAGCCGAATAACGACCCTGAAACTCATCCTTCGACACTCCATCGGGATAATTTCCCGGATTATTATCAAAATCCGAGCGCAGGGCATACGCATCTTTATATCGCCTAAATCCTCGGGTATTCCAATCTATCACATAAGCCATCGAAACCATACCTCCGATAACAATCGGCACCTTCCAATAGCTCTTATTATATATCTGACCGGCACCAGGGCATATAAACGAGAGTGTAGTCGCCTTCTTCACATCCGAGACGTCGTTGGTAGAATACTTCACCGCCGCATCACCCAAAAAATATATGTACGAAGCCACCGCAGCCCCCCAAAACAACTGACGTTTGGTATTGCTGCTAATCATCTTACTTTGCAGGGCATTCAACTCCTCGGTACGTGACATTCCGTTGAACAATAGTTCATCGTACTCTCGCCGGAGCGGTTTATAGACGCTATTCTGATGTATCGCCAAGCCTAGCGAAGCGCCCAACGTTGTATACAATATGGGCAACTTCCAATATTGCTTGTTATATATCTGGCCAAAACCGGGCAACACCGCTCCCGTAAGGCATACTCTCGACAGCGACATTGAATCGCTGAACCACGGCTCGCGAGGCAGAATATTACCATTGGCATCCAAACGACCCGCCTCCTTAGCTCGCTCACGCTTACGCTCTACGCGCGAAATGGAGTCTCGCATACGCTGAGCCTGCTTAGCCGATAGTTTCAACGCACGGCTAATCGAATCGGCATCAATATCGACCTGCACACCGAGAATATTGCTCTGCGACAGTGAATCTGACAACTGAGCCAAGCCACCCGTAACAAGTTGTTTATCGCTACGCTTGAAATTCTGTGCTCCAACCTCGCTTATGCCAACCACACACAATAAAATGGCCACAACGGCCATACAACGCCACACCATTGCACCACGCAAATGGAATGCAACACGGCTCGTAACGCTAAAATTATATGTGTTGTTAATTGACATAACTCTCTGCATTTTAAACTTATTAGTGGATATTGCCCCGACTGGCAAGAAAATCAATCTATCGGTTTCGCAAGCGTTCGATAAACTGTTCTATCTCAGCATCTCCCGAGAAATCAATCACAATCTTACCTCCGCCATTCTTTCCTCGCTTGATACTTATGTTCTGCGAGAAATATGGTTCCAGCTGCTCCACCAAACGAGAATACGATTCAGGGTACTCCTCATCGGCAACACTCTTCGCCGACTCCTTCTTATCGGCTACCTTGCGAGCAAGTTCCTCCATCTGGCGTACCGACAAAGCACGCTTCAAGCATCGTTTCAATGCCCAAAGTTGCTGATCGCTCTCCATTCCTGCGATAGCCTTGGCGTGGCCCATTGTGATAAGTCCCTCCTTGAGTGCTAACTGCACCTGATCGGGAAGATTCAGCAGGCGCATATAGTTCGACACGGTTGAGCGTTTCTTGCCCACCTTATCAGCCATAGCCTCCTGAGTCAAACCACACTCATCAATAAGGCGCTGCATACCCAAAGCAATCTCTATTGCATTGAGATCCTGACGCTGGATATTCTCCACAAGTGCCATAGCGTGAAGATTCTCGTCATCCACTTCGCGTACATAGGCTGGCAGAGTGGTCAAACCAACCTTCTGCGAAGCGCGCCAACGACGCTCACCACTGATGATGATGTATTTGCTATCAGCTGTCTTCTTCACCGTAATAGGCTGAATGACGCCCAACTGACGAATCGAATCTGCCAACTCCTCCAAAGCCTCATCATCAAACTGCGTACGAGGCTGATTGGGATTTGGAGCAATCTGTTCGATAGCAATCTCCGCCATACGATTCATTGGCGCAGTCTTTACCACCGCCTTATCCGTGCCAAAAATGGCATCCAAACCACGGCCTAAACCCTTCTGCTTCATATCTTATTTTGTTTTATTCGTTTTACGATTGCGCTTTAGAAACTCACGCGCCAAAGTCAAATAGTTCACCGAACCTGTTGCGGCGGCATCATACAACATCACAGGCTTACCGTGCGATGGTGCCTCACCCAAACGGATGTTACGCTGAATGACTGTATCGAAAGCCAACGAACCGAAATGCTCTCGCACCTCGTTGGCAACCTGATTGTTCAAGCGGTTGCGCATATACATTGTCAATACAAAACCTTCGATTTCCAAATCGGGATTGAGTCCATTCTTGACCAACTTAATAGTATTGAGCAATTTGCTCAATCCCTCCAACGCCAAATACTCACACTGAACAGGAATAAGTACCGAATCTGCGGCTGTAAGGATATTCACAGTGGTGAATCCCAACGAAGGAGAACAATCGACAAAGATATAGTCGTATTTATCGCGAACCTGATCAATAATCTTCTTAACAACAAAGTGGCTATCCTCCATCTTAGGTAACTCGGCATCGGCTGCCACAAGGTCGATACTCGAAGGCAACAACCACAACTTCTTGACATCGGCACAATGCAAGATAACCTCCTCGGCCTGCTTTTCGCCGATGATACATTCATATATACCTTCAAGGTCGATATCAAAACCCAATCCCGAAGTGGCATTTGCTTGCGGATCGGCATCGAGCAACAACACCTTCTTGCCCAACAAGGCAAGTGATGCTGCGAGATTGATGGCTGTTGTGGTTTTACCCACTCCACCCTTTTGGTTTGCTAAGGCTATTACTTTCGACATCTTATTTGGCTTTCAAAAATTAAATCTCATTTATTTTGTTGACTACGAGCCTACAACCCGCCACAACAAAGCATATAATTGGACAAATTTAATGAAATTAAATTAAATAACGCAACCGTTGTAAAAAAATGATTAACTTTGTAAAACATTTACAACCACAAAATGCCATCACGCAATGACGGAACACACTAATAACGAGCAAATAACACCATCGGACAGCATAGCTCAGAAAAAAAATGAGTCCAGGGGCGATATAGCTCATCAGGAGATTGCAACCGACACGGACAATCAATCACTAAATCCTAAATCGGAGAGTCAATCTGCTTATCAGTCTACCACTCCAATTGAAACAGAAATAGAGGCACAAAATTGCCATCCTGCTACCACTCTGTCGTCAGAGAAAAAATTGGCCGGATGGTACGATATTGTGGTCTTCATTTTAATGTTTATGGCCTCGCAATTTATAGGCGCATTTATAGCTATAAAATTGGGCATTCTACCCGCCAACGCAGAGCTTTTCGAAAGCCCCGATTTTGAGATTGTTGAAGGGGCTGAATTTCTGCAAGCACGTTTTGTAGCCATCTCATTATTATCAGCTATGATACTATGCTTCACGATGTTACGCATTTACCGACACATACGTAACTGGAAGCTAAAACCTTTAAGGCGAATCCCCGGTTGGGCATCTCCTTTCAGACTACTTTGTGGCTATTTACTACTATGGTGTTTGAGCATCGCAATTGAGCCCATCACATCGCTCTTTCCCGAGAGCCAAAGCAATATGGGAAGTGGTGGATGGTTGCTTATTTCGGCCGTTCTGATTGCCCCGATTTTTGAGGAGTATTTGTTCCGTGGTTACATAGCCGGTACGCTGCAATATGTCTACGGTCCAATCGTAGCGTGGCTCCTATCATCCGTAATTTTCGGAGTCGCACATGGTCAACCGGCCGTTATGGTCTCGGCAACACTCAGCGGACTTGTGCTCGGATTCTTCTTCCTCAGATATCGCTCGGTTATTCTTGCCATGTTGCTGCATGCAATGAACAATCTGACGGTATGTTTTCTTCATACATTCGACGCCGAGGAGCTTACGTTCCGCCAAATAATAGGCAACGACAAAATCTACTGGGCAATCCAAATCGTCTGCGCAATTATAAGTTTGGCAGCCTTAGTGCGCATGTTTTTCATCATTCGAGGCATCAAAAACGAGAAATATACACTATAAAAATAATAATCCTGCCAACTTCTGCGTTTAATTCAAGTAAAAAAAGTATCTTTGTCGATTATTATGCGCCGAATTGTCAACATATCGCTTTTTGTTTTGCTCGCAACGATGGTATCGTGTCGCGAGTTGCCCGACTATTTGGTCAGCAGCAACACCCTTGCCCGAGTAGGTCGTAACCAACTCACGGCAACCGAGGTAAAACAAGCCATTCCTTCGAATCTAAAAGGCGAGGACAGTGTGGCTTTTGCAAAGCATTATATTGACAAGTGGCTGGTTCGCCAACTCAAAATCGAGGAGGCCGACGAATTGTTCTCCAATTCAGTAAACGATATCGAGAAGATGGTGGAGGATTACCGCCAGACACTTCTTACAAGTAAAGTCGACCAACATTATGTCGACAAACTGATGAGCAACGAGCTCACCGACGAGGATATTGCCAATTACTACAATACACACAAGTCGGATTTCACACTCGACCGTACGCTCGTCAAGGGTCGCATCCTACGTTTCGACGGGAGCTACCGCCAAAGTAAACGATTAAAGGAGCAGATGCGTAAAGCTGCAGCATCGCCTACCGATGCCAAGACTTTCTCCGATGTATGCGAGAAAAATGGATTTGTATTGACTGATTACCGCTCGGAGTGGATTAGTTTCTCTGATTTTCTGGCAAACCTACCCACCACCCTTGCTCAGGATTACGATCCGTTGCTCGACAAAATGGATATTCAGGAGATGGAAGCCAACGATATTCGATATTATTTCGACTTTACATCGGTTTGCCGCAAAGGTAATGTGGCTCCGCTGGAGGTTGTAAAAGAGAACATCCGCCGTATCCTGCTCACTCAGCGCCGTAGCGAGATTATCAAGACGCACGAGGAGCAGATAGTAAAGCAGGCCAAAGACGAAGGTCACGCCCGAATCTACCTCGAAGAGAAAACCAACGAGTAGCCCCACAACACCCCGAAAAGCTCGCCAAAAGAGCCAAACAAAGGCAAGGTATGATGAAGGGAAGAGAAGAGGAGGTAGAGGAAGAGAGAAAAAATGGTAACTCAAAAATTGATTGTTGGAAAATTTTAACAAAAAAATTAAGAATAGACGAAATATAAAGATGAACAAAAAAGTTTTAAGTGCATTACTCACTATTTGCATCATATTCTCAGCAAGTTTCTTGGCTGCACAAAAGCGTCAGGTGATGCTCGACCGCGTTGTAGCGATAGTCGGCGGTTCTGCAATTCTATACTCCGATGTAGCTATGTATGCCCAGCAAATCGTGCAGGAGCGTAGATCGCAGGGATATACATCGGATCGCGACCCGATGAATGAGAGTTTGGAGGCACTGATGAAGCAGAAACTCCTCTTTCATCAGTCACAGATCGACTCTATCCCGGTAAATGATGTCGAGGCTCAGGTATCGGAGCATATCGACGGTATGATTGCCGAGGCAGGATCGGTAAGCAAGCTCGAGGAGCAACAGCACATGAAAGTATTTAACTTGCGTCAAGTGTTGTATACCCGTCTGAGCGAGCAGAATGCAGCACGAGCTATGCAGAGTCACGTGATATCGGATGTAACAGTCACCCCGGGAGAGGTTGAAATCTTCTTCAAGGATCTCAAGGAGGAGGATATTCCATTGATTCCCGAGCAGTACGTATACTCTCAGATTGTCCGCTACCCAAGTTCGCAAGCCGAGGCTAAACTGCGTACCAAGGAGCGATTGCTGGAGATGCGTGAGCGCATTATCTCTGGCAAGTCGACTATCGACCTTTTGGCTCGCACCTATTCCGATGACCCCGGAACAGCAATGCGTGGAGGATTGATGAGCAGCACTGCAAACGAGCTTACTGCTCCATTTGCAGATGCGTTGGCTGAGTTGAAAGCCGGACAGGTATCAGAGGTAGTTGAGACCGAGTTCGGATTCCATATCATCCAGTTGCAGGATGAGCCCAAGAACGGAGTATTCACATTCCGCCACGTCCTGCTCAAGCCTGACTATACAGTTGAGGAGCTTGTCGAGCCAATCGAATTCCTCGATAGTCTAAAAAATCTTATCCGCACCGACTCTATCACATTTGAGAAGGCTGCTGCTGACCACTCTGACGACATTTACAGCAAGAAGAATGGCGGTATCGTAACCAACCACGACATCTTGACTAAATATCCTAATCTATCAAACGTAAAGTTCTCTGCAACAAAGTTCAAGAAGGATGACTTCGGATCTTTGGGAGGTAAGAGTTTGGAGGACTACTATGCACTATCGAAGCTCAAGATAGGCGAGGTTTCCGATGCCTACCAGAGCGAGGATCTCAATGGCAATGAGTTGGCCCGCATAGTAAAGTTGATTGAGATCATCCCAACCCACCCAGCATCACTTGTCGACGACTATTTGGCGATTGAAAAAATGGCCCTCGAGCAGAAGCAGTTGAATGTGTTCAATAAATGGATGGAGGATAAAATCAACCAGCACTACGTATTCGTTGACCCAGAATTCCGTAAAGGAGAGTTTGAGTTCAAGAATTGGATTAAGTAACAACTGCAATCGTTTCACTACGTGCGTCGTTTAATATCTACCATAATAATCATCTCGGCATTTGTCGGTATCCTCGTTGCGCAGGAGACCGGCATTCGTCGTATTGAGGCTACCAGCAACGCTACCACCGAGCTTCAGGAGGCTCGCAGATCAGCCACCTCACGTGACACCGTTGCAGCGAAACCTCAACGACGCAAGGTTGATATAATGGCCGATGAGGTACGTCCCTACAACAACGACAAAGATAGCATAGTATATTTCCTCGGCAACTTCGCAGCCCACCACAACGGAGCTGTAATTTCGTGCGATAGCGCGGTGCGATATGGTGACTCACGCATCGGATTCTTCGGGCAGGTTATAATCAATCAAGACTCTATATATATTTATGGTGACTCAGCTGTTTACGACGGAGTGAGCAATGTGGCCGAGATATATGCCCCGATTGTAAAGGTAATCGATGGCGATGCCTTGCTTTACACCTACAATTTCTCATTCAATACGGCAGACAAGATTGGCCGCTATTCGGGTGGCGGTGTATTGGTGCAAGACAACGACATCATGGAGTCGCAGCGCGGTTACTACTACGCCGACAGCCACGACATTATCTGCGTGGAGCAGGTTGAGATGCACGGTGCCGACTACGATATGAAGAGTGATTCGGCAATCTACAACACCGAGACAAAATTTGCACGCTTCTTCACCAATAGTGAAATCTGGAATGCCGATGGTGACTATCTGGCGGCCGACGAAGGCCACTACGACCAGTCGCAGAATCTATATATGGTCACTCTTAATGGATATATCCTCTCCGAGGAGCAGGAGATGTGGGGCGACAGTATAGCTTACTACCGCACCGATGGTCACATTATCGCTCACGGCAATATCCAGATGGATGATTTCAAAAATAAAGTGATGGCATTTGGTGACTATGCCGAATATTGGTCAGAGCTGGGGAATGCCCTCCTTACACGAAATCCAGCTACCGTAAGCTATGACTTATCGCAGAGTGATTCGGTATTTATGCGTGCCGATTCGATGCTTCTTTTCACTATTAATCGTTACGAGCAACAAGAGCAGACAGAGGGTGCAGAGAACGAAGAGGGTAAAATTCAGGCTCGCAATCCGATGAGACAATCGATAGGCAAAGAGCCAAGGACGCCAGCAATGAATGGCAGTGAGCCAAAAGCTACGTCGCCCATCGGCAATAATCCAGCATTCATAAACTCCCATAATGAAGGCTATACCGGCACCGCAGACAAGGTAACAGATGGCACAGCCAAAGAACAGATAGAGTCTATCGACTCATTGAACCGCGACAGCATAGCAGCGGATAGTATGGCAATTGACACCACTCAATACACACCCAAGCAGCTAAAAGCCAAAGCTAAAGAGGAGGCACGAAAGGCAAAGGAGGCAAAGCGAAAAGAGTTGGCAGCAATCCGCAAAGTCAAATTGGACTCTATCGCAGCCATTCGCCAGGCTAAGATTACAGCTATGCTCAAACAGATGAGCATTCGCGAATTGGAACGTGCAACCCGTGACTCGGTGCGTCGTGCCGAGAAACGCGCAAAATTGGCAGCCAAAGGTCGCGACGTAGCATATTTGGATATGCTGGATAGCTTAGCGACAGTGGAGGCTAATCGTCTTCGCCAGGATACAGCCTCTCTCGCCTTCAAGATGAAGGAGGACAGCCTCACCAAGTTGCGCAGCGAACTATCTCAGGCCGTACAAGAGAATGCCCGAAAAGAAGCCGAAAAGATGGCGGGCAATGGAGTGGATACAGCAAAGCTCGATAGTATATATCGACTAGTCAAAGCTTATCGCAATGTGAAGATGTATCGCTCTGATGCTCAAATGGTATGCGACTCTATGGTGAGCAACTCTACCGACTCGATTATACACCTTTACCTGGGGCCTGTGATGTGGAACAACGCCAACCAGATAGCATCAAAGCAGGTTGATGTCTTCACCCGTAATCAGCAAATCGAGCGAGCTGAATTCCTCGAAGAACCTATTATGGTGTCTGAGATTGATACTGCATACTACAACCAGATTACAGGTAAGAGTATGACGGCCCTGTTCCGCAACAACGAGATTTATCAGAACGATGTTACGGGCAATGTGCAGACAATATTCTTCAACACTGAGGAGGAGGGATCGAAGGTAGTAACCGAAATGGTCTACTTGGAGAGTGCTTCGGCATCATTCTTCTTAGAAGACAAGCAGCTTGTTGGCGTCACCTACCGCAACGATATTCCATTCAAGTTCTACCCTATTGACCAGGTGCCTGCTACGCAGGAGCGACGTCTGCCCGGATTTAAATGGGTGCCCGAAATGCGTCCAACACGCGAAACGATATTCGATCGCACAATTCGTCCCACTATGCGCGATGAGCGTTCTACACGCCAACGCCCACGCTTCTCAATTGTAGAGAAGATGGACCGTCATAAAGAACAACTTATGCGCGATGGAGTATGGTACGATAGAGAGGATGAACTATCGCCTGAGATTATCGAGTGGCGAAACACTCGTGAACGATAGACAATACATGAAAATATAGATAATTCGACCAAAGGGTGGCATTCTTCATCGAATGGCCACTCTTTTTTTTGACAACTTAGGGCAAAAAATCGCAGAAAAGGTTTGTCAGATTATATTTTTTTAGTAATTTTACACTAATTTGGAAAATTAAACGAAAACAATTCAATTACTAACTTATAAAACAACAACGTTATGAGCAAATTATCACGTTTGGATTTCATTCGCTACTCGGCACTTGGAGCAGCGTCTACTTTGATCGTACCTCGCTCTCTTTCAGCAGCTAACGCTCCTAAGAAGGCTAAGAAGGGCGACGCTAACGACAAGATCAACATCGGTTTCATCGGTTTGGGTCAGCAGGCTATCAACCTTATGAATGGTTTCATCTCTCTTGATGAGGTACGTGTAGTTGCTGGTGCTGATGTTTATGACATCAAGCGTAACCGTTTCGAGCAGCGTGTAAACAAATATTACGCTGACAAAGGTATCAAAAATAAGCTCGATATCTACATCGACTATCAGGAGATTTTGGCTCGTCCCGACATCGACGCAGTTGTAATCGCTACTCCCGACCACTGGCACGCAATCATGGCTATCGACGCTTGTAAGGCTGGTAAGGATGTTTACTTGGAGAAGCCTCTTACTTTCACAATCTACGAGGGTCAGCAGCTTGTAAAGGCTGTTCGTGAGAACAACCGCGTATTGCAGGTAGGTAGCATGCAGCGTTCACTCTCTGAGTTCAAGCACGCAGCTAACGTAGTTCGCGAGGGCTTGCTCGGTAAGGTATCATTGATGAAGTCTCACGTAGGTGATGGCCCAGCTCCTTACACTCTTCCTAAGCAGGAGGTTCCCGCAGGTTTGGATTGGGATAAGTGGCTCGGTCCTTTGGCTGACACTTGGCACTACAACCACGAGTTGAACCCACTTTTGGACAAGAATGGTCGCGATGAGTGCTGGGGTGCATGGCGTTGGTATCACGGTTTGGGTGGTGGTTTCACCACAGACTGGGGTGCTCACATGTTCGACATCGGTCAGTGGGCAATCGGCAAGGACGGTTCAGGTCCAGTTGAAATCATGGCTCCTGAATCAAGTCCATATGACTGCTTGACATATCGTTACGACAATGGTATCGAGATGACTCAGCAGAAGTTTGACGGAGAGAAGAAGGGCATCAAGATTTACGGTGAGAATGGTTGGATTCAGGTATGCCGTGGTGAGTACTTGGCATCTTCACCCGAATTGTTGCCCGATAAGAGCGTAAGGGAGAACGCTGTATATGAGACTAACATCGCACACTACAAGAACTTCATCGATTGCATCCGTTCACGTCGCGATCCAGTTGTTCCTGTTGAGGTTGGTCACAGCTCTTGCACAGTATGTAACTTGGGTAACGTAGCTTACGATTTGAAGCGCACTGTTAAGTGGAATCCTATCGTACAGAAGTTCGTTAACGATCCTGAGGCTACTAAGTTGCTCCACTACGAGTATCGTAAGCCTTATACTTTGGGTTAATATCCAACAATATAGGATAAATAAAACCCGCGCTTTGGCAATCCAAAGTGCGGGTTTTTAATTGTTATAAAGTTCAACTATCGGTGCCGGCCACTCTGGCGCAGATAATCCATCAACTCGAAAGGACGATCTGTCATAATCTGCGAGCCGCCATTACGCACGATCCATCCCCAAATCTTATCGGCTCCCTCTTCGACAGCTCTGTCATCATCATATCCGCCATCGGCCGAGGGCCACATCGAACCGACACACACCTTTACACCGGCAGCACGCACACGCTCCATCTGCTCCAGCACCTCAGGAGTCACCTTCGAAAATACAAACTCCATAGCCACAGCACCCAACTCGATGTGGCCATCAATAACCTCGGCTATGCCCTTACCGCCGAAAGTTACAACGGGGACATACGGCACCTTCGTAATAATATCTCCATAATCACGACGTACTCTGTCGGGATGGTGGCTTGTTTTGAACATTACTTGATGTGTAGTTCCTGTCTTTTCAGTCAGAGCATATACCTCTCGAAAAAGATCGTAACCCTTATCGAGATGAATCACCACCTTATCCTTACACAATAGCAAAGCCTCCTCGAATGTAGGAATCTTCAAGGTCGTTACTCGACCCAAACCGTTACGCAACCTCAACTCTCGCAATTCGGCCAACGTAAGGTCACTCACCTGCCCCTTGCCGTTGGTTGTGCGATCTACCGTAGCATCGTGCATAACGACCAATTCGCCATCTTTGGTCTGGCGGACATCCAATTCTATCATATCGACACCATACGATATACAATTATTAAATCCCTGCAATGAATTTTCGGGTGCACCACGCCAATCGCCACGATGAGCAATAACCAAAACCTCTTTGGAATTAGCATCGGCCTGATCGGCCAACACCCTTTCGACTGAACCAATCTGGTCGCCACACGATATTAGCAATGACGCCATACCTAAAAGCAGAAAAAACTTGATCTCTCTCATTCTACATCAATCTATTTATATATTTCCTTTCACCCAAATTTATAAAAAAAAGGTGAGCCCACCAAATCCTGGCAGGCTCACAACCTATGCAATAAGATTAATTACATCACAAAACTCAAGGTCACTCCCATACGGCAAGGCTTGCCATGATTGTAGAAGTTGTTGTTCATCGACTTGAAGTAGAATGTATAGAAATCAGTGTCGGTCAAGTTACGGCCCCAGAAGGTAAGCGATACGGGACCCTTCTGCAACTCTACTGAAGCATTGAGCTGAGAGTAGAAATCTTGCGAGAGAGTATTCTCCTCGTTCCAATATATCTTACCCAAACCCTGCCAAGAGCAGTTCAATGTAAGCGCATCCAACAACTTACGGTTTATATTCCAGCGATACGATACCGCCAGCGATGCGGTGTGCTGCGGAGCATAGGGCAGATAATTCTCCGCATAATCGTTCACACCGTCAGAGAATTCCACAAACTTAGCGTTAGTATATCCATAATTTCCCATAATAGACAAGCCTTCAACGGCACGCCAAGTGAGCGATAGCTCTGCTCCGCGGCTGCGCGACTTACCAGCATTCGACATCATACGACCCGTAGTCAATCCCTCGGGGAATACTGTAAGCTGCTGATCGCGACACTCAATCCAGAAAGCCGCAAAATCCATCGCCAAACGACCCTCAGCAAACATCAAGTGGCCACCCAACTCATAGTTCCAGCTATATTCGGGATCGTAAGTGGTAACCGATGCGGCATCGTAGGGCGAAGGCTCAGAGGGGGTAGCTGGACGGCCCATTGCGGCCATAGCATCGTCCATAAGAGCACCCTTGAATTTATTTTGCAGGATATCCGAGAAAATTTGTGTATTGAATCCACCGGCTTTGTATCCACGTGTGACAGTTGCATACAAATCGCCCACGCCCGTTGTGAAGTTAACCGCAAACTTGGGCAGAAGTTCCAAATAATCGAGTTTCTCCTCGCCCTTGAATGGTACGCTAACCACGCGAAAATCGGGAATCATCTCGGGCATACCCGGACGCATAGAACCCATTTTATAACCCAACTCCGAATAGTTATCGTATTTCATCTTCGATGCCTCGTAGTCCAAACGCAGACCTGCGGTAAAACGCCAACGCTCGCCAGCAGTAAGCGAAGACTCGTGATAGAGCGCCAAGCCATAAGTTGGAATATCAAAATTACTATCTACGCGCAATGCATCACGATCGAACTTAATCAAATTCTTCAACATATCGGGCATATTACCCAATATCAGACCACTTATACCGTCACTCAAAATATCAACAGGAGCACTCATATCGATACTCTTATAGAATCCATATGCTCCAGTCACCCACTGCCATCGGCGTGAAGAGTCATTAGTGCGCAATACAAAATCCTGAGTCACAGCGTGCTCACGCTGCTGCTGAACAAGCGTAAAGATAGATGCAGGGGTAAGATCATTATCCATACGCATCTTGTCTGACATATATTGATAGCTTGTTGTTGACGTAAACTTATATTTATCGCCCGTATACGAAATATTCAATCCGTCACTAACGTTCAGGCGCATATACCCGCTTGGAGAATTGTAGTTTACATCTCCAACAACATCGTTCTCGGCATCATACAACGCATAAGCATAACCACCCTCGTCATTATATCCCACAGAGACCACATTATCAATCTCCCAACCTTGACCCAACTGCCAGATTGTACGTACACGGCCACCGCTGGCCTCTCCCCAATCAACATTGCTGCCGTCGAATTCGTTATCGAAGAATCCATCGGTACGGTTATAGTAACCCGCTACTGAATAGGCGAACTTACCACTCGCCGACTTCCCATAATATGATACCTTGCCACGCATAGTGTTACCCGATCCATACTCGGCCGATGCACGAACACCCTGATAATCGAGCGGAGAGAGAGAATATATATTCATCTGTCCACCCATCGTATTACGACCATAGAGTGTACTCTGCGGGCCACGCAAAAGTTCTACACGAGCTATGTCCAACATATCGAAATCGTAATTGTTTTTATTAAGGTATGGCACTCCGTCGACAGTCATACCGATAATTGGCTGGTCGATTCGTGCACCAAAACCTCGCACGTATATCGACGAAGTCATCTTCGAGCCATAATCTGGCTGATAGAAGTTAGGAGCAATTGCCGACAAATCTTTTACCGATGTGATATGCTCACCAGCAAGAATTGAAGATGTTATAACGGTCGATGAAATAGCTTGCTTACGCAGACCGAAATGCTGTTTGGGCATACGTGCCACTACCCCGACTTCGTCAATCTCGCGCAGGCCAAGAGTATCGGCCTCGATAGTAGATATTACACCTTTGCCTGAAACACTTTTCGTCGATGATGCAGACGCCGACGAGACAGCCAGAGTTCCACATACAAAAGTCAATATAGACAGAATAGTAAAAATTCTTCTCATATAACGATGCATTACAATTTTAATTAAATTCTATGTTGCAAAGGTAACAATACTATAAACTCACAACAACTATCACTTATGAGAGTTTTTCGTTGTCATAAATTATTGTATCTTTGCAAAAGTATGAATCCAACACCCAAAATAGCAGTTATTCACCCCAATTCGCTATGCTGTATGGCGATGCGAACCATTCTGTCAGATATTGCCCCCTTTATGGGCGCAACGCACGGAGTGGAGATTGCCACCTACAACTCAGCAAAGGATATGCAGGAGGATAATCCGCACGCCACATTCCTATATTTTGTGGCATATGAGGTGTTTGAACAAAACATAGAATTCTTTGAGCCACTTGCACGTCGATGCATTGTTCTGACCGAGGGTAAGCAAAACAATATTCCAGCAATATTCCGCACGGTAGATATACAATGTCCTGAACGAGAGCTAATAAAGGCATTTCTTATGATTCACAATGCAGCACACCACGCACACGGTATAGCCCTGCACTCCAAGCCCGAAGAAGTTGAATTACTCTCTCAACGCGAGAAAGATGTACTCTCGCTCATTGTCAAGGGTTACATCAACAAAGAGATTGCCGATATGCTCAACATCTCAACCCCAACAGTTATCTTCCACCGTCGTAACATCAGCGAAAAGATTGGTTCGAAATCGGTGGGACGACTAACTATCTACGCTGTAATGAACGGCATTGTCGATGTACGCGAGCTGTAATTAGCAGAATCGAATTAATTCTATGATAATAATCGGATGTAAACATAGTGTTGTATCCGATTTTTTTTGTACATTTGTAATTAGTGTAATAAGCTATTCACTATGGTTTAAAATTTTCAACTATGAAGCATTTTATATTATCAATTATGGCCATTGCGATACTGGCAACATCATGCAGCACAACCGATAGCACTCAACAGGCCAACTCCACACAACAAGAGCCGACAAATCCTATTATCGAGACCATCCTATCGCGTCGAAGCATTCGAGTATATAAAGAGCAGGCCGTACCTCGCGAAGTTTTACAACAGATCGCCGAGTGCGGAATCAACGCTCCCAATGGAATGAATGCCCAGCAGTGGGAGGTAAGAATTGTTGATTCAAAGGAGTGGCTCGATAACGCTACAGCCGCTTATAAAAAGAGTATTAAGGCTGATTCTCCTATGGCGAAGCAGTTTGCCGACCCAGCCTTCAAAAATATGTTTCGCAATGCCCCAGCTGTAATCTTCATTGCTCACAAACCGGGACCTTGTACGCAGGTTGATTGCGGACTTATGGCCGGCAATATCGTACTCTCGGCAAAGTCACTAGGATTGGGCAGCGTATGTATGATGGGACCTCTCGGATTCTTCTCAACACCCGAAGGTGAGCCATTTCTCAAATCACTCGGACTCAGCGAAGGATATCAACTTCTGCTATGTATAGGTGTAGGTTATGCCGATGAGCAGCCCAACGCCCGTCCCCGCAAAAAGGAGGTAATCAAATTCGTCGAATAATAAAAATATAAATTTGCAATATGAACGACAGACATTCAAAAATTGCCTATTGGGTAGCATCTGCTGCCGCATTGGCATCGTGTAGCAACACCGATGAACCGCAAGGACCTTATAATATTGTATACATAATGACCGATGACCATACAGCTCAGATGATGAGCTGTTACGACCGTCGTTATATCGAAACCCCTAATCTCGACCGCATTGCTCGCGATGGAGTGCGTTTCACTAATAGTTTTGTGGCCAACTCGCTCAGTGGCCCAAGCCGAGCTTGCATGCTTACAGGTAAGCACTCGTCGGAGAACCGTTTCTTCGACAACTCAACCTGCGTATTCGATGCCGAGCAGCAAACATTCCCCAAACTATTGCAAAAAGCGGGTTACCAGACTGCTGTAGTTGGAAAATGGCATCTGGGAAGTATGCCTACCGGATTCGACTATTGGGAGGTGATTCCCGGACAAGGCGATTACTACAACCCCAGCTTTATCACAATGCAACGCGACACAATTGTCGAGCAGGGTTACCTTACCAATATCATTACAGACAAGAGTCTGGAGTGGATTGACAAACGCGACAAAGAGCGTCCGTTCTGCATCCTTATCCACCACAAAGCTATCCACCGCAACTGGCTTCCAGAACTTAAATACCTCAACGAATACGAGGATAAGACATTCCCTCTGCCTGATACATTCTACGATGAGTACGAGGGCCGCCCGGCAGCTGCAGCACAAGAGATGCACATCTTGGAAGATATGGATATAATCTACGACAACAAGATGCTACATAAGGACAAGAAGACAATGTACAAAGGCGCATACCTGAGTTTCATCGGTCGTCTATCGCCCGAAGAGCGTAAGCAATACGACGCAGCATACGCCCCGATAATCGAGGAATTCTACAAAAAGAATCCACAGGGTAAAGAACTTGCCGAGTGGAAATATCAACGATATATGCGCGACTATGCAAAGGTCGTAAAGTCGCTTGATGACAACGTTGGTCGAGTACTCGACTATCTGAAAGAGAATGGATTGGATGAGAACACATTGGTGGTATACACATCCGACCAGGGATTCTATATGGGTGAGCACGGCTGGTTCGACAAGAGATTTATGTACGAGGAGTCGATGCGAACACCGCTCGTTATGACCCTACCAAAGGGGTTTGAGCGTAAGGGCGATATCGAAGAGATGGTGCAGAATATCGACTACGCCCCCACATTCCTCGAATTAGCCGGTGTAGAGGTCCCCGAAGATATGCACGGAGTCTCTATGATGCCACTACTCAAAGGCGAGAAACCTAAGGAGTGGCGCAACTCGCTATACTACCATTTCTATGAATATCCCGCCGAACATATGGTAAAGCGCCACTATGGCGTCCGCACCGACCGATATAAGTTGATTCATTTCTACAACGACATCGATGTATGGGAGCTATACGACCTGCAACAAGATCCACAAGAGCTTAACAACCTCTATGGTAAGGAGGGTTACGATAAGATTACGGAAGAGTTGAAGGCCGAGTTAAAGAGACTACAAGAGAAGTACAAGGATCCCACTCGATTCTCGACAGCCGAGGATCGCAGCGAGCCCCGATAAAACAATTAGCACCATCGCCAAAAGCAGATGTACGAGCAGGATGAAAATATCATCGAATTGCCCTTTGGGCGAGTGATGTATGTTATGGCCAAACCGATAGGTTCAGCTTGTAACCTTTCGTGCGAGTACTGCTACTATTTGGAGAAGAGCAAGCTCCACAACACCTCATCGCAGATTATGAGCGATGAGGTGTTGGAGCTATTTATCCGCGAATACATCCAATCACAAACCACACTTGAAGTGCTATTTACTTGGCATGGCGGTGAACCACTACTGCGGCCTATATCATTCTACGAAAAGGTATTGAAACTGCAACAACGCTACGCAGGTAGTCGTCGAATAGCCAACTGCATTCAAACCAACGGCACACTTCTTACCGATGAGTGGTGCGAATTCCTGCACCGCAACAATTTCCTCGTTGGCATCTCGATAGATGGCCCTGAGCATCTGCACGACACCCTACGCCGCACTACACGTGGCGAAGGGAGTTTTCGGGATGTTATGCGGGGACTTCGATTACTCGCCAAACATCACGTTGAATGGAATGCTATGGCCACCGTCAATTCAGCCAACGTTAAGTATCCTTTGGAGTTCTACCGCTTTTTCCGCGATGATTTGGGTTGTCAATTTCTGCAATTCACGCCTGTTGTCGAACGAACATTACTCCATTCCAATGGTACACAACTCGCTCACGCAGGTGAAAGTCACGGCATAGTAACCCCTCACTCGGTAGGAGCCAAGGAGTGGGGAGAGTTCCTCTGCACAATATTCGACGAGTGGGTTCACAACGACGTTGGAGAGATGTTTGTACAACTCTTCGACTCGACACTGGCCAATTGGGTCGGTGAGCCGCCAGGAGTATGTACTATGTCGAAATATTGTGGTCACGCCGCTATAATCGAGCACAATGGCGATGTATACTCGTGTGACCATTTCGTATTTCCCGAATATCGATTGGGCAACCTACGCGAAGAATCTCTATCTAAGTTAATGTACGGCAAACGCCAAAGCGATTTTGGCGTAGCAAAGCACTCTACCCTGCCGCAACAATGCCTCAATTGCGAATATGAGTTTGCCTGCCACGGAGAGTGTCCTCGCAACAGATTCGTAGCATCGAAGAGTGGGGATTCACCCCTAAACTATCTCTGCAAAGGTTATTACCAATTCTTCGACCACGCAGCCCCTTATATGGACTATATGCGCAAGATGTTGCAAAGCAACCAAGCACCAGCCAGAGTTATGGAGTGGGCTAAAAATCGACTCTATTAAAAAAATTACATAATTATAGGCTCAATATTTTGATATATGCACTTTTTGCGATATATTTGCAATAGTAAAACCAAGAATTAATTATGAACGCAAGCTTCTTCTTTTTTAAGCGATTTTATTACCGTGCGAACGGTCAGGATGTCGTATGCTAAGATGAAGCTGTTTCATTAGTAAGTTATATTAATCCTGACCTGCGCTAAGTGTGGTCGGGATTTTTTAATATCGGGTTATGCGAAAAATTGCAATACAAGGATACGAGGGCTGCTTCCACCATATCGCAGCTATTCAATATTTCGGACGAGATATAGAAATTATCCCGTGCGATACTTTTCGTCAGGTAGCGACCGCTGTCAAAGTTGGAGATGCAAATATGGGATTGATGGCCATCGAGAACTCCATCGCCGGCTCTATCATCCCAAATTACAGCATTTTGCAAGATGAAAATCTGCAGGTAGCAGGAGAGGTATACCTTCCGATCAAGCAAAATCTTATGGTGTTGCCAGGTGTCGAATTAGAGGATATTCAAGAGGTTGAATCTCATTCGATGGCACTGTTGCAATGTATAGATTATCTTGACCAATTCCAATGGAAGCTCATAGAGTCCGAGGATACCGCTCTCAGCGCCCGCCATATTGCACAAAATAAGCTTCGCCACACGGCAGCCATTGCCAGTGAACTTGCAGCAGAGATGTTCGGATTGAAAATTATCGCCCCCGAAATCAATACTTGCAAGAGCAATTATACCCGTTTTATGGTGCTGAAACGCTACGACCATAATATGGACGAGAAGGCAAACAAGGCCTCGCTCTATTTCAAGACCAACCACGAAGAGGGATCACTTCTTCGCACATTGAGCCAGCTGGAAGGCATCAATCTCTCGAAACTTCAATCATATCCCATACCTAGTGAGCCGTGGCACTATATGTTCCACATCGATTTGGAGTTTAAGTGTTTGGATGATTATATTCGTAACTTGGTTCGCTTGCAAAACGCAACCGAGGAAGTACACGTATATGGAGTATATCGCAGTGGGAAATAAGAGGCCTGAACAGAGTCTCACTACCACATATTAAAATTTAAAATTAGATTAAGAACACATAAAATATTAACATTAAACAAAAAAACAAATTATGGCAAAGGTAGAGATCGCTCCCTCGCATCGTATGGATTGCATCAAGGAGTATTACTTTTCAAAAAAGAATCGCGAGATAGCCGAGCTTCGCAAGGCAGGCCGCGACATCATCAGTTTGGGTATCGGTAGCCCCGATATGCCACCCGCACAGAGTGTTATCGACCGTTTGGGCAAGGAGGCTCAACGTCCCGATGTGCACGCTTACCAGCCCTACAACGGTAGCGATTTGCTGCGTGGCGCGTATGCAGACTGGTATGAGAAGTGGTACAACGTAAAGCTTAACCCCAAGACAGAGGTTCTTCCACTTTTGGGTTCTAAGGAGGGTATTATGCACATCTGCATGGCATTCCTCGACGAGGGCGACAAGGTGTTGGTTCCCAACCCCGGCTACCCTACTTATCGTGCAGCTGTGACTCTGGCAGGTGGCGAGGTATTGGAGTATCGCTTGAATGCAGCCAATGGTTTCTACCCCAATTTCGAAGAGATCGAGAAGGAGGATTTGAGCCGCGTTAAGTTGATGTTTGTCAACTACCCCAATATGCCAACAGGAACTCATCCAACTGTGGAGTTGTTTGAGAAGTTGGTAGAGTTCGCAGGCAAGCATAACATCTTGCTCGTTCACGACAATCCATATAGTTTTGTTCGTAACAACCTACAGCTCAGCATTCTCTCTATTCCTGGAGCATGGGACGTAGCTATCGAGATGAACTCTACAAGTAAGGGCCACAGTATGGCCGGCTGGCGAGTAGGCGTTGTGGCAGGTCGTGCCGATATTTTGAGCGACATCTTGCGCTTCAAGAGCAATATGGACTCTGGTATGTTCTTCCCCGTTCAGGCTGCCGCTGCCGAGGCATTGGCTTTGGGTAACGAGTGGTTTGACGAGTTGAACAAGACATACTACGCTCGCGAGGCACAGGGTTATGCACTTTTGGACGCACTCGGTTGTGACTACGTTAAGGGTCAGGCAGGTTTGTTCGTATGGGCTGCTATGCCGAAGGATTTCGATGGCGACTGTTTCGCATTCTCTGATAAGGTACTCAACGAGTGTGATGTATTCGTAACTCCTGGTGGAATCTTCGGTAGCGAGGGTAATCAATACATCCGCATCTCACTCTGTATGCCTGAGGAGCGTTTGGCCGAGGCAGCAGAGCGAGTTAAGAGCCGTTTTGTAAAATAAAAAGTTAAGAGATGAAGGCGACCGTCATAGGTTTGGGCCTTATTGGAGGTTCGTTTGCCCTGAGCCTGAAAGACAAAGGGTTATACGACTCAGTTATGGGCATAGAGCACTCGGAAAAGAGTGCTCTACGAGCCCTTGAATTGGGTTTGGTCGAGAAGATAGTATCGCTTGATGAGGCGTTGGAGCAAAGCCAGCTAATCGTGTTGGCTACACCCGTTGATGTAATTCCAACACTTGCCACTAAAATCCTGAACCGTATTCGACCCAACCAGATTCTGATGGATATGGGCTCAACTAAGCAAGAGTTGTGCGAGATTGTGATGATGCATCCCAACCGAGGCCGTCTGGTGGCAACTCACCCGATGTGGGGTACCGAGAACAGTGGCCCAGAGGCGGCTGTGCACGATGCCTTTGCAGGTCGTACGGTGGTAATTTGCGAAAGCGAGCTATCGGATAAGGATGCTTTGCAGCAGGTACAAAATATCTACACTGCGCTTGGTATGCCAATACGATATATGTCGGCCGAAGAGCAGGATACTCACTGCGCATACGTTTCTCATATATCGCACATCACATCATTTGCATTGGCACTCACCGTTTTGGAGAAAGAGCGCGAGGAGGAGCATATATTCGATTTGGCAGGTGGAGGTTTCGAGAGTACTGTACGTTTAGCAAAGAGTTTGCCGCAGACGTGGGCCCCAATCTTCCTGCAAAACAAATACAACGTGCTTGATGTATTGCGTGAGCATATACACCAGCTACAGATTCTGCGTCGAATGATTGAGCGCGACGACAGAGATGGATTGTTGGACGCAATGAAAAAAGCCAACAAGATTCGTGCGATTTTGGATTAGAGCCATAAGTGTTCTCTTCAAATCACAAAAAAAAGACCGCAATCAAAAGCCAATAGGCAAGCAAAGAGAGAAAGGAAATTAGGTTAAATAAAATAGGTTAGAGTAATGGGAAAATTTGTACTTGGGGCCAAACGACCCCTCATCATTGCGGGCCCATGTAGTGCCGAGACCCGCGAACAGACCATCGAGACAGCTATGGAGTTGGCTCGTTCTGGAAAGGTCGACGTTATACGCGCCGGCGTATGGAAACCTCGTACTAATCCCGGAACATTCGAAGGCATCGGAGAGCCTGGCTTGGAGTGGCTTAACGAGGTTAAACAGGCGACAGGCCTACCTATTGCAGTGGAGGTAGCCAACCGTTCACACGTGGAGTGCGCACTCAAACACGGAGTTGATATTCTATGGATTGGTGCCCGTACAACGGTTTCGCCTTTTGCTGTACAAGAGATTGCTGAAAGTCTCCACGACAACAAGGATGTGACCGTACTTATCAAGAATCCTATGACACCCGATATCGGATTGTGGGCAGGTGCGGTGAATCGCCTTGTAAACGAGGGTGTACCCATCGAAAACATAGGACTTATCCACCGCGGATTCTCATATTTCGGACACAGCAAGTATCGCAATCCGCCTATGTGGCATATGATTTTTGAGATGCGTAGCCGTTTCCCCGAGATGATGATCATCTGCGACCCGTCGCATATATGCGGCTGTCGCCCACTCCTCTACGGTATCGCCCAACAGTCAGCCGACTTGTGCTTCGACGGACTTATTATCGAGAGTCACAACAATCCCGACAAAGCGTGGAGCGACGCATCACAGCAGGTAACTCCTCAGGACTGTATCACCTTGATTGAGAATGTGATGTGGCGTGCAAAGACCGCCAACGATCCCGAGTTCAACGACGAGTTGAACGTATGTCGTCAGCAGATTGACCAGATCGACTCAGAGCTATTCGATCTTTTGAGCCAACGTATGCAGACTGCCGAGAAGATTGGCCGCATAAAGAAGGCTAACAACGTGGCTATCTTGCAGAGTAACCGTTGGGACGACATCTGCCGCCGAATGATCACACTTACGCGCGGTATGGGTCTGAGCGAGGAGTTTGTACGTTCGGTTTTGGAGGCAATACATATTGAGAGTATCAACCACCAGAACGAGATTATGAATAATTAATAAGCCCATAGGCTTATATTTCGTGACGAGGAGCTTGAAAAAGCCTCTATTCTTGTCGCAAATGACAAAAAAAGAGTTAAATTTGTCTTTTGATTATGGACAAGAGTATCACATATAACGGCATAAGGTTGCATTACACCCTCGCGGGTGCAGGGCAACCTTTGTTTTTGCTTCACGGCTGGGGTTGCAACACCGAGACCTTCAAGCTGATACGCGGCTTTTTGGAGCAACATTTTTTGGTCGTGGCTGTCGATTTTGCAGGCTTCGGTCAGAGCGAGGAGCCACGCGAAGTGTGGGGCGTGGAGGAGTACACCCGCTCGGTGGAGGCCATAGCACAGCACGAGCAAATCTCTTCGCCCATACTTATTGGCCACTCGTTTGGAGGCCGAGTATCGATTGTCTACGCCTCACGCAACAAGACTCACAAGGTTGTTTTGGTCGATGCCGCAGGGGTAAAGCCTAAGCGAACATTCACCTACTACCGCAAGGTCTATACCTTCAAGGCTATGAAGCATCTGGCTCGCCTACTGCTCGGCAAGGAGCGTGCTACGAAATGGATTGAGAGCCGTCGCGCGAAGGCTGGCTCATCGGATTACAACAACGCAACGCCTATGATGCGAGCCATTCTATCGAAGTGCGTGAATGAAGATTTATGCCATTTGATGCCTAAAATTTCAGCTCCCACGCTGCTCTTTTGGGGCGAGAACGACACAGCCACCCCACTCTCTGACGCAAAGAAGATGGGGAGCCTAATTCCCGATGCGGGCTTGGTTACGGTGGCTGGCGCAGGACACTTCTCATTCTTGGAGAATCCGCAATTATTTGAGCGAGTGTTGAGTAGTTTTTTTAGCAAGGAGATAAACAAATAAGATATGCTTATCGAAAATATAATATTTTGGCCACTATATGCTCTGCTATGGGCAGCTGTCGTACGATACGATGTGCATATGTTTCAGCACAACTCTTATCGTGAGGAGCGTTATGCTCGATGGTTTCGAGGTGGATATAAATTTGGACGTGCGGCAATAATCGCAGCATTGGCAATTGTTGGATTCATCTCAAATCCTGTTTTTATTGGGTTCTCAGTAGTGTTTATGAGCGTAATGGCGTGGCGAGAGTTCCGCACCACATACAAAAAACCGATTGTCTATACGATGCGTGTTAAGCGACTGATCGTTTCGGCTGCGCTACTGACAATCGCTGCAGTGGCCGTAGCGGAGATTTTTGCTCCGCAGATTGCTATGCCAATGGCTCTTGCATTACTGATTTTACCTATCGTAATGCTTACAGCCAACCTCGTAAATAAACCCTTAGAGGCTGCCATTTCACGCTGGTACTACAACGACGCAAAACGAATTCTGCGCTCGATGCCTCAACTTACGATTATTGGCGTTACGGGCAGCTTTGGCAAGACCTCGACGAAACATTATCTCTATCGCATTCTGTCGGAGAAATATAACGTGCTGATGACTCCGGGCAACTTCAACACTACGCTTGGCGTGATTCGCACAGTCAGGGAGCATCTGAAACCCCACCATCAGATTTTCATTGTCGAGATGGGAGCAAAACAGGTGGGCGACATAAAAGAGATATGCGATCTGGTACAGCCCACTATCGGAATCGTTACAGCCGTTGGTGAGATGCACTTGGAGACCTTCCACACGCAAGAGAATATCCTACGCACAAAGTTCGAGTTGATTGATGCCCTGCCCGCAGATGGTTTGGGGGTTGTAAACCTCGACTCCGAGCCAATTGCTCGCCGCACGATGAACCACAAATGCCGTGTATTGGGCTATGCGATAGACAACACTTCGGCTGATTACCTGGCACAGGAGATAGATTACGCAGCATCAGATACTTCGTTTGCGATAAAGACTGCTGATGCTCTACGCGAGGGTTACACGACCCATCTTGCCGGACGTGGCAACATACTAAATCTGCTGGCCGCGGTAGCCGTTGCCGACCATCTGCAAGTAAGTGAATCGATGCAAAAACGCGCTATGCGACAGATTGAGCAGATAGAACATCGCCTAAGTGTAAGACGTACTGCAGGTGGTATTACCATTATCGACGACGCATACAATTCGAATCCTACAGGAGCTAAGATGGCTCTTGAAGTTTTACGTAATTTCCGCCGAATGGAGGGTGGACGACGCATCGTAGTTACACCAGGATTTGTGGAGTTGGGAGAGCGACAGGCCGAGCTCAACCGCGAACTTGGTCGTGAGATAGCATCGGCGTGCGACATTGCAATCGTGGTCAACAAGACCAACCGCGAGGCAATAAGCTCAGGCATTTTAGGACAGGAATTCAATAAAAACAATCTTATAGAAGTCGATTCGTTTGCTAATGCGTCGGCCCGATTGGCTTCGATGATGCGCGCAGGCGATGTGATACTCTATGAGAACGACCTTCCCGATTCGTTCAAATAATCGTAACACAACGCCTGAAAGGAGTAATAAACCAACAAGGATAACAAAGAAAAACAGATATACAATGAAAAGCAAAATTAACGTAGGAGTAATTTTCGGTGGCCGCTCGGTCGAGAATGAGATTTCCGTATTGACCGCCATACAAGCTATGGAGGCCATCAACACCGACAAATACGATATTACACCCATATACATTTCGAAGCAAGGTGTATGGTACACAGGCGAGGCGTTGCGCAAGAGCGACAACTACAAGAATATGGATAAATTGCAGGCCGAGTGTCAAGAGGTATATCTCCGCCCTATTTATGGCGATAACTGCCTCTACAAAGTGCGCAAGCCTATGTTCGGCAGCGACGTGGTGACTCGCTTGGATGTGATTCTTCCCGCCCTGCACGGCACCAACTGCGAGGATGGATCATTTCAGGGAGCTATCGAGATGACAGGCATCCCATACGCTGGTTGCAACGTCTTGGCATCAGCCAATGGTATGGATAAAATCACGATGAAGATGATTCTCGCACAAAGCGGAATCCCCGTAATCGACTACACTTGGTTCTCTGACAAGGAGTGGTTTGATCGTCAGGAGGGAGTTGTGGAGAAGGTCGAGAAGGCTCTACCATACCCACTTATCGTAAAGCCTGCCGACTCGGGTTCAAGTGTGGGTATTACTGCCGTACACAACCGCGAGGAGCTAATTGAGGCTATTGACAATGCTGTCAGCTACTCAAAGAGAATCATCGTTGAGAAGCTCGTTGAGAAACTCAAGGAGATTAACTGCTCGGTATTGGGTAACTACTACGAATGTGAGGCGTCGGTCTGTGAAGCCCCGATCCGTAGCGGAGAGATTCTTAGCTACGCCGACAAATACTTGGGTGGTGGCAAAGGAAGTAAAGGTGCAGTAAAACAGTCTGAGGGTATGCGTTCAACAGTACGCGAAATTCCCGCACAACTCCCTGAGAAGGATACCAATTTTATCCGTACAACGGCTGTTGAGACATTCAAGGCACTGGCATGTGACGGCGTGGCCCGTATCGATTTTATGATTGATGAGGCCGATGGCAAAATATTTGTCAACGAGATAAATACTATTCCGGGCTCGCTTTCGTTCTATTTATGGGAGGCAACAGGTGTAAACTTCGAACAGCTCACTGAGCGATTGATCGAGATAGCCTTCCAGCGCAAACGAGATTCGTCATTCAAGACAACAAGCTATAAGGAGAATATTTTCAACTATTCGATTTCGGGAGCAAAAGGTGCAAAGGGCACAAAGCGATAAAACAAGCTCAACAGAAGTATAACCTACTAACACCACATCTTATGAAACGATTAATTTTAGCAATTGCAATGGCGCTCACACTCTCATCGTGTGGCTTAAGTTATTATACCAATAACATCCCAACGCCCGTTAGCGGTTCTATAAATATCTCGTTGCAACCTTCGTGGGGTCCTGCGGGTTATAGCTATGCAATGTACTACTATTTCCCCGAATTCAACTTCTACTACGATGTCGAGCGAGCATTGTTCTACTACACGAACTATGGCCGTTGGGTGTCGGCAAAGATGTTGCCGCGTGGTCGTCACTTCCCTACTGACCTGCATCGATTCTACAAAGTTGTCATCAACTACCGTAACCCATGGCTTTACAACAAGCGCCATCGCTCGATGTATAAGAAGTATAAGGGCATCTACACTCAGCCAATAATTGGAAATGGCCACCACAACGGCCACTACAATCCTCATAATCCTCATAATCCTCACTCACCATATCGTCAACCAAGCAATCGCTACGACCACAACGACCGCTACTATGGTGGGCAGAAAAATGGGCAATACGGCACTCCCGG
Source organism: Rikenellaceae bacterium (assembly GCA_015060165.1). Taxonomy (GTDB): domain Bacteria; phylum Bacteroidota; class Bacteroidia; order Bacteroidales; family Rikenellaceae; genus Alistipes. The sequence continues at coordinate 23,634 of SUZC01000014.1, read as the reverse complement.
CAAGAACAACAATGGCTATAATGGTCAATACGGCACTCCCGAGAAGAACAATTACGGCAAGGGTGGCAATGGGCAGTACAATGGTAGCCGCAATAATGGCTACTACAATAACTCTGGAGCCGACAACCGCAATACTGTGCGTAACTCACGCAATACCAATACTTCGCGCAACAACAGCTACCAGGGTAACACACCTCAACGTGGCAGCTCGCAGAACACGAAAGGAAACAACGCCCAGTACGGCCAGCAAAACAATAAGCAATCGGGACAGGCAACAGGCTCACGCACAAATGCACAAAGTAGGGGCAACTCCTCATCGACAAAGAGCGACAAATCAAACCAGAGTAAATCTACTCAGACAAAACGCTCTGCAGGCGCAAGAGGAAGATAACAATTACGCATAAACATATCAAAAAAGATAGCACAGGAGTCAGTGAGAGTTGTAGGAAACAATGACACTCCACAACATAGATGATTCCAAAAAATTAATTAACTAATAACCACAGCAACCAATAGGTTGCACAAAACTGATAATGATGAAAAAATTAGCACTTCTTTTAGTCGTTGCATTCTTCGCAACAGAGGCATCGGCAGGCTTACTTCCCAAAGCCAGATTCGGAATCAAGGCTGGTATGGATTACCAGACCACCGATATCAAAGCCATAGCAGATCAGGTTAAATTCGATTCAAATACTGGATGGTTTGCAGGTTTGCAGGGAGAATTGACATGGGGAATGTTTGGCGTTCGCCCAGAGCTTATATACTCTCACAACAAATTCGATATCGAGGGAGTAGGTGGCGAAATGAAGCTTAGCAAATTGGATCTCCCGATTTTAGCTCAGCTCAAATTCTTAGGATTCCTTGCAATACAGGCTGGACCTACATTCTGCATTATGACCAATACAAGCGGTGCAGCCGATGGGTATGAATGGAGCGTTGATCGTCCAACTGTAGGCTATGCAATCGGAGCCGAGGCACGTATCTGGAAATTAGCAGTATCTGCCCGCTATAATGGAGCATTCAAGGATAGTGAAGTTCTGGGATTCACAACCGGAGAGAACAAAATCTCAACATTCCAGTTGGGTGTAGGATTCTATTTCTAATAGAGCTCACAACATCTTAACCGGATCATATTATTTGAACCAAACAAAAAGCTATCTGAAACCTTTGGTATCAGATAGCTTTTCCCTATTATAATAATCCAACTTACACGTTTATCGTTCTCCCTGGATATACCTTCAAGGCCTCACCCAATATCATCAATGCGCGACGCAAATCAGTTTTGTTCAAGATATAGGCAATTCGAACCTCGTTACGTCCCCTTGTTGGATCGGAGTAGAATCCCGATGCCGGAGCAAGCATAATTGTCTCCCCCTCATAATCAAACTCCTCTAGGCACCAGGCACAGAAACGATCACTATCATCGATAGGCAAACTTGCTACGGTATAGAAGGCTCCCATCGGAATAGGAGAATAAACTCCTGGAATCTTATTCAACCCATCAATCAAACAATTACGACGCTCGATATACTCCTCGTAGGTACGTATCTTATATGAACGTGATGCATCAATCGATGCCTCAGCCACGATCTGACCAATCAGCGGAGGACTCAAACGCGCCTGACAGAATTTCATAACGGCATCACGCACTCGCTTATTTTTAGTAATCAGCGCACCTATGCGGATACCACACTCAGAGTAACGTTTCGACACAGAATCTATCAATACAACATTCTGCTCAATACCCTCTAAGTGACAAGCTGAGATATAAGGAGATCCCGTATATATAAACTCACGATATACCTCATCCGAAAAGAGGAAAAGATCGTGTTTAAGAACTAAATCGCGTATACGATTCATCTCCTGACGAGTGTAGAGATAACCGGTCGGATTATTGGGATTACAGATAAGAATACCTCTGGTACGCTCGTTTATAAGTTCCTCAAACTGTTCCACGCTAGGGAGTGCAAAGCCTTCATCTATGGAGGTCATGACAGGTCGAATCACCGCTCCGGCCGAGATAGCAAATGCCATATAATTAGCGTACGCAGGCTCCGGAACAATAATCTCATCACCGGGATTCAGGCACGACATAAAGGCAAACAACACAGCCTCGGAACCTCCCGTAGTAACTATTACATCATCGGGCGTAAGCTTAATTTGATACTCCTCGTAATAACCCACAAGTTTCTCGCGCAGTGACAAATATCCATCACTTGGGCTATACTCCAATACCTTACGGTCGATTGATTTCAAAGCATCCAGACCCTCTTGTGGTGATTGCAAATCGGGCTGACCAATATTCAAATGATATATTTTTATGCCCCGACGCTTAGCTTCATCGGCCAACGGCACAAGCTTTCGTATCGGGGACTCGGGCATTTTTACCGCTCTGTCTGAAATCTTTGGCATAGCAAAATCTTATATTCTAAAAAACTAACCTATAAAAATCAACCACTCCCGAATCAAATGATTCGGGAGTCAGGGTTGTAATTGTATAAATTTACAAGTGCTAATTGACTTGTATCGGATTATATATTCAATTATTATGCCTCTGCATCTTCCTTCTTGGGAAGTTCCTTAACAAAACTTCTGATCTTATCATTACCCGTAATATCAGCAAGTGCAGGAATTCCTAATACAAGTCCAGCTCCAGCCGCTACACCCAAAAATGTAAATACAAGTAAAATCATTGCACGCTGCGGCTTTGTTTTCTTATACGGAATTGTAACAGGATTAATAACTGTAAGGATTGGCGCTGTCTCCTTCACACTAATCTTGGCCTGCTCCAACTGCTTAGCAAGTTCGGTATAGAGTGTCATAGCCAATGTATACTCAGCATCCAACTTCTCCTGCTCTACACGGGCTGAATGTTTAATAACATTCTGATTTGCATCGCGATGCTTGGCTCTACGGAACTGTATATCCTCGAAATTCTTCTTTGCCTCATCATATCGGCTCTGCACGAAATCGAGATTAGACTGCACCTTATCAATCTTAAATTCCGTAATATACTTCTGCAAAAGCGAAAGGGTAGCCTGCGCCAACTGCGCTGCAGCAACTGCCTCGGGCATATTAGCTGTAATTGTAACATAACCCTTCTTCTCTGTAAGCGTGATAGTAACCGCTTGGCTAAGAATCTGGCTTACTTTGTACTCATCCTCAGTCAACGACTCAATCTGCTGAGCTGCATCGCCAGCAGCCGACATTTGAGGCAACTCCTGCTCACCACGAATAGCGTTCAGGATAACAAATGGAAGGCCGATGGTATATTTCTTGATATAACCAAGAACGCTGGGTTTGTTATACTCCTTACTAGTGTAATACTCATAGAAGCTAACAGCCTTACCCGCCTTCTCAAACTCGATAGGGGTCTGCATCAACTCCTTGCGGAAAGTAGTACTTCTCAATATATTCTCATATACCAATGGAGAAAGTGCTTTGACATCCATCGATTGATTAAGATTAATACCAGCCAACGCTGCCAGCGAGCTCATTTTCGATGAGCCAGAACCATCAGATGTCTGTGGTACCACATCGCAACTTGCTGTGTACACCTTTGAACTAAACAGAGCTACGAAAACACCCACAACCATAAAGATTACGGTGAGTTTCAATATCAAGCCTCTGTTTATCCACATTCGCTGAATAAGCTCTACCAAATCTATTTCCTGCTCATCAACGGGAAAATTGTTCTGATTCTGTATCTGATCCATAATAACACTCTGATTTAAAACCGTTAACTACTTAGCAAGATTAATAGCAGAGAGTACCACCGCAGCAGTAGATGCTGTAGAAGAAAGCATACCTACAACCTCGCTCCACTTAACAGGCTCGCTCGGAGACTTCGACGGAATGATAACCACACAACCTGGGCGAATCTCAGCATTCTTACCCGAATCAACCATACCATTCATATAGATTACAAATGCACGGTTCTTGCGAGCGCGATTATCGAATCCACCAGCCGACGATACGTAGTACTTCAACTTCTTCTTATCCTTATATGTCACAGAGTTGGGATACAAAACAGCACCCATCACGCGAACTGTGCCATTATACTGCGGAATTGAGATTACATCACCATCTCTCAAAACGATATCAGCATCTGAACCTGGATTCTTCAATGCATCCTCAAGGTTAATACCCACAGAATATACAGAGCTAAGTTCCACACCCGACATATTGAGAGAGTCCTTCTCACCCTTCTGTGCCTGTGCATCAATCATATCCTGCAATGCCTTCTGCTGAGCCTGCTCCTCGTCGGTCATCTTACGCAACAAGAATGCACCCTCAACAAATGCTCCAGGGGTCGTATTACCAGCTGCGGCAACAACCTCCGACAAACGCATATTACGACGAGCCAAAGGATAATTTCCTTCAAAGGCGACCTCGCCCTTTACCGTAACACTACTCTGAGTAATATATACTGGCGAACGACGCACAAATACTTCATCAAAAGGCTCCAACACGAATCCCTGCTCGCCATCGACAACCAAACCATCCTTAACATCTACAGTAAAGGTCTCAAACAACTGCTCCTGAACCTTCACGCTCTTAGGATTCTTGATTCGGCGAGTGATTGTCACATTGGCTGTTGAAGCCGACTCCAAAAGGCCACCTGCTGCAACCAACAAATCCTCAACAGTCATATTCTCTGCATAAGGATATGTATCTGGCTTACTTACCGAACCAAATACAGTTACCACATACTCCTCGCGCATCTCTTTATTCGACGCAATGATAAGCATATCATTCGAACGCAACTCGATATCCTTCACTCGGCCTGCCATCAAGCCGGCCAAATCAACCGACATAACCTCGGTGGTCCAGTCTGCTTTCTCGCGATACAATACGGCACGAGCCAGGAACGCATCCTCGCGCAATCCATCTGCACGCTCGATAAGTTGCTTAACTGTCTTAACCTTATCATCAATAGCATAGAAGCCCTCACGATACACAGCACCCTTAATCTCTACTCGATTCTCGTAACGATCGATGCTTCCGGCAATCGACACTACATCGCCATCCTCCAATACAAACTTGTCGAAATCGGCAGCATCAACTGTAAACGAATTATACTTACCGCCCAAACGACGAGTAACGCTGGCAACCTTGCGATTAGCCTCATTTGTGAAATCGCCGGCAAAACGAATCAAATCGGCAACAGTCTCGCTCTGCTTCATCTCGTAAAACATAGGACGCTTAACCTCTCCCGAAATTTCAACCAACCTTCCATAAGCCGGAATGCTAATCAAATCGCCATCACGCAACGCAATATCCTTCTCACTCTTGCCGTTGATGATATAATCGTAAACATCTACATCCGAGAACAACTTACCTGCTCGATAGACCTTAATGCTACGCATTGTACCAAGTCGACTTACACCACCCGATACGTGCAAAGCATGGAATAGAGTCGCAAGAGATGGAAGTGTATATGTACCCGCTGTACCTACCTCACCAGCCACATTTACCTGGATACTACGTATGCTACCCAACGATAGTTTCATCTTGGCTGTACCTTCGTATAAGCCTGCATAGATATTTGCAAGCGAAGCTCTCACTCGCTTTGTAGCCTCTGTAATGGTCAAGCCTACCATAGTCACAGGGCCGACACCTGAAATCACGATCTTGCCATCAGGAGAAATTTTATGACTCTCAGAACTCTGTACATCTCCCCAAACATCAATAATAACCTCGTCACCGGGACCCAACACGTAGTTATCAGGAGTGGCGATATTCAAATTTGGCTCAAACGTAAGAGCCTTATTAGTGAAAAGATCATGACCATATATACGGCGAGATACCGCATTACGCTCAGCAACAGGAGCGTATGCAGCAGTATCGATATCTCCCCTATGGGTTGCCAATAAACCACTACGAGGATCCGCAGGCATATTGGTCAAATCGGCGCTCTCCTCGGTCTGCTCATTCTTGTTTGTTGCAGTAACGTTCACCTGACGAGTACGACGAACATTCTTGCTTTTGTTTTCGTTCTCTTTTTTCAGATTTTCGATTTGTGATTGAGAGAGCGTACCATTGCGATAAGCCTCCAACAACTCTTGATTAGTTTGTGCATTAACAGTCATCAAGCCAACCGATAACGCAAGCATAAGAAAAATTAATCTCTTCATATGTATTTTAATTTTATTTTCGTCGTTAAGACTGTATTCTTTTCGAACTCCGAGATTTATCACCTTGAGTTTCAGCCATATATCATACACACGCAATCGTCTCGTCGCTCCACTCGCGACAAAAACGATCCCACATGCATACATATTGTCACAAATATACGCAAAAAGACGCCACTTTCCAAAAATTGCGGCTAAATATAGCTATGCTATATATCTACCATTACTTTTTCTTCTTTGATTTCTTGGCCGAAGATTTTTTTCGTACCGACCAACCAAAATGACCGATAAACTTCCCCAACTCAAAATACTCTCCGTGCGAATATGCTATGGGGCGAGCCCGTTGCAGATCAAACTTCCCCGTTTCAGGATCTATATACTCCTCATCAACAAGCACATTTACCACATCGGCCAAAAACATATCGTGCGATCCAAGCGGAATGATTTGCTTCACCCTACACTCAATACTTATAGGAGAAGCCTCAACAATAGGAGCAGCCACCACTTGAGCCTCAGCAGCTACTATCCCCATCTGCTCAAACTTATTATAATCTCTACCAGAACGTACTCCACACCAATCGGTTGCTCGCGCCAGCTCGACTGTCGTGAGATTTATGACAAACTCTCCTGTACGTTTGATAATATCGTAAGAGTGACGTTCCGGACGAACCGAAATATAACACATGGGCGGATTGGTACAGACCGTACCCGTCCACGCTACCGTAAAGAGATTATACTCCTCAGGCGTAGCTCCACAGCTAACCAACACTGCAGGCAAAGGGTATATCATCGTACCCGGCTTCCAACTTTGTTTAATTTTTCCCATCGCTGAAAATCAATATCTCATACCATATCAGCGCTACTCCCTACCATAGGTACGGCAATAGAGCTATATAATATATCTGCCTACCAAAGGTAATCATTATTCCTTAAACCTCAAAAAAAGATCGTGGTACCTCTCTTTGAGAGATACCACAATCCCAATAAAAACCTTCTAACTAACCTATTACGAAGACTCTACTAGAGTCGAATAAGTTCAAACTAAACAATTCCTTGCGCCAACATAGCATCGGCAACAGTCATAAAGCCTGCAATATTTGCACCCTTCACATAATTCACATAACCATCAGGCTCGGTACCATACTCGATACATACAGAGTGAATCTTGTTCATAATCTCATGCAACTTAGCATCAACCTCCTCCGAACTCCACTTCAAACGCATAGAGTTCTGGGTCATCTCCAAGCCTGAGGTAGCAACACCTCCTGCATTAGAGGCCTTACCTGGCGAATATAACAACTTGGCCTTCTGGAATATCTCAATAGCCTCGGGAGTCGAGGGCATATTCGCACCCTCTACGACACACTTACAACCATTGGCAACCAACTTTGCTGCATCATCGCCATTAAGCTCATTCTGAGTAGCGCATGGCATTGCAATGTCGCACTTAACACCCCACGGACGCTCGCCGTCAAAGTATTGAGCCGTTGGATACTTCTGAGCATACTCACGAATACGCCCGCGAAGCATATTCTTAAGTTCGAAAATATATTGCAACTTATCCTCGTCGATACCATCAGGATCATAGATATAACCATTTGAATCCGACATAGTAAGTACCTTTGCGCCCAATGCCAAAGCCTTCTCGGCAGCATACTGCGCAACATTACCCGAACCCGAAATAACCACACTCTTTCCTTTGTATGACTCGCCACGTGTAGCCAACATCGCCTCGCCAAAATAGCAAGCACCATAACCCGTAGCCTCGGGACGAACCAACGAACCGCCAAAGCTGAGGCCCTTACCTGTAAGTGTACCAGTAAATTCGTTGCGCAAACGCTTATACTGGCCAAACATATAACCTACCTCGCGGCCACCAACTCCGATATCACCAGCTGGCACATCAGTATCCTGACCAATATGACGATAAAGTTCGGTCATAAAACTCTGGCAGAAGCGCATAATCTCCATATCGGATTTTCCCTTCGGGTTGAAATCAGAACCACCCTTACCACCTCCCATAGGCAGTGTTGTAAGACTGTTCTTGAATGTCTGCTCAAAGGCAAGGAACTTCAAAATGCTGAGGTTTACACTCGCGTGGAAACGGATACCTCCTTTATATGGGCCAATGGCGCTGTTCATCTGAACACGATAACCCTTATTTATCATAACCTCACCATTATCGGCAACCCAAGGCACACGGAACATTATTACTCGCTCAGGCTCTGCAATACGCTCCAAGACCTTCATCTTTATTAGTTGGGGATTCTCCAATACATATGGTGCAACACTCTCTACTACCTCACGTACAGCCTGGTGAAACTCAAGCTCACCTGGATTCTTTGCCACAACGTCGGCCATAAACTGCTCGACGTACTCCTTTACTGATGTATTCATACTCTAAAGAGTTTAATTGTTATTATTGCTTGCCACAAAATTAATAAAATTTATTAATAATACAATGCGATTTCCCATATAAACCCCATATTTTTGCATATATATTCCAAATATATGCATATCCACAAGCTTTCGTCGCATATTTATAATATTACAAATTGTAATCATAACGCGCGATTTTATTCGTATTTTTTATAAAAATTTACTATCTTTGTTGTAAGCTATATGCAAATATTGGACAACCATTATAATAGTTAGAATAATGAAAAAATTTTTCTATTTTTTTGCAGTTATTTTCTCTCTCTGCTACGCAGATGCTACTGCCCAACAGATTTGCTACTCGGTAAAACAGATTTGGAGCAACGGTTCACATTGCGCCTTTACATCAATCGAGCGTTTTAAGGGGCGATACTATTGTACCTTCCGCGAAGGCGCAACTCACATCTTCGACAGCCAAGGTAATGCCGAAGGTAAGGTGCGTATATTGGCATCGGACGATGGCGAGAAATGGGAATCCGTTGCATTTATAGGCAAGGCTGGATTCGACCTTCGTGACCCCAAGCTATCGGTTACACCAGAAGGCAAATTGATGGTAATAATCGGTGGCTCAATCTATCGCAACCGCAAATTGGAAGGCTGCGTACCTCACGTGGTATTCAGCGAGGATGGCAAAACATTTAGCGAGCCCCAGCCTATAGAGCTCGACAAAAAGATGCATACAGGTCACGATTGGTTGTGGCGAATTACGTGGTACGATGGAGTAGGTTACGGCGTGAGCTACAGCAAAGCATCAAACAACGAGATTGTCACACACCTTATGAAGACCAACGACGGAATTAAATATACCCTCGTTAAGAGTTTCAACCACGATGGATATCCCAACGAAGCAACAGTGCGATTCCTACCCGACGGACGAATGGCCATCATGCTTCGCCGCGATCAGGGCGACTGTAAAGCTATGTGGGGATTGAGCCACGCGCCTTACACAGATTGGGAGTGGCGTAAAATGGAGTTCAGATTAGGTGGCCCCGATTTTATTGTTCTTGACGATGACCATTTGGTTGCTGGTGGCCGCACAAACTATGTCCCATCAGCCTCAAAAACAACAATCTTCACAGGTAAAAACAGTGGCCGATTTGAAGAGGTAATCACACTGCCATCGGGTGGTGATACAAGTTATCCTGGATTCCTAATCGTAGGTAATGAGCTGTGGGTCAGCTACTACTCAACACACGAAACAAAGAATGCCTCAATATACTTGGCAAAGATCCCGCTAGATTTATTTAAACGATAAATAATTGTAAATCACAAAAGTTACGGGTTGCTCCTCGCTGGAACAACCCGTAACTTTTGCTATGCAATCGAGCCATTAGACTCATTTTACCTCAACGCCTCTAACATTCGCTTCAATACTACTGTCGCTGAAATCTCTCTATTCGCCGCCTCGGGAATAACCAAAGAGCGAGGAGACTCGATAACATCGTCGGTAACAATCATATTACGGCGTACGGGCAGACAGTGCATAAAATGAGCATTGTTGGTCACTGCCATCTGGCGCTCACTAACTGTCCAGCTCATATCCTTGCTAAGTACCTTACCATAATCCTCAGGACGAGTCACACCGGGGCAACTCCAATTCTTGGCATAGATAAAATCGGCACCTTCAAAGGCTTTCATCTGATCGTACTCAACCTTGGCATCGCCCACAAACTGTGGGTCAAGTTCGTAACCTTCTGGGTGAGTAACAACAAAATCAACATCGGCAGCATTCATCCACTCTGCAAAAGAATTAGGCACAGCTTGAGGCAGAGCCTTGGGATGTGGAGCCCACGTAAGCACCACCTTAGGACGTTTACGCTCCTTATACTCTTCAATTGTGATAAGATCGGCAAAAGACTGCAATGGGTGAACAGTCGCACTCTCCATAAAGAATACGGGCTTACCTGAGTATTGGATAAACTGCTCCAAAATCTTCTCGTTGTAATCGTTCTCGCGACTCTCAAATGTTGCAAACGAGCGCACACCGATAATATCGCAATAGCTTGCCATCACTGGAATAGCCTCCAACAAGTGCTCGCTCTTATCGCCATCCATCACCACACCTCGCTCGGTCTCCAACTTCCACGCACCCTGATTTACATCGAGTACAATCACATTCATACCCAAATTCAGAGCTGCCTTCTGCGTGCTGAGTCGTGTACGCAGACTATTGTTGAAGAATATCAATAGCGCAGTCTTATTACGACCCAGCTCCTGATACTTATAACGATCGGCTTTAATTTCGAAAGCCTCCTTCAATGCGGCATCAAGATTGCCCAAATCCTTCACGCTACGAAATACTCTCATAATCTTAACTTTAAAAAAAAGCGCACACGCCCCTTTTAAGGCCATACGCGCTGATTACACAAATAGTAGCTCCACCGCGACTCGAACGCGAATTTAAGGTTTAGGAAACCTTCGTTCTATCCCTTGAACTATAGAGCCATCTGCATCTTATTGACACAACGGATACAAAGATAACAAATAATTCAAAATTCGGAATTCAAAATTCAAAATTTTATTAGCGCAATAGATTATTTTAGAGGAATCATCAATAATGGCATGAATACAGAATTGAGGTTTGCGATATTCAGATGATAAATCGCCACCTCGATCAGGTTGCAAAATTGCAAAAGCGATGGACTAAATGAGTATTACAAAAAAATAGCCCAATCCAAAGATTGAGCTATTTTCATATATTCTAAAGAATTTACTCTGCCTGAGACAAGCCCTCTACATCGGCCTTCAAGCCTACGATCAAGTTGTCGTAGTCGCGAAGACCTGTACCACCAGGAATCAAGTGACCACAGATGACATTCTCCTTCAAGTTTGCCAATGGGTCGATCTTACCCTGGATAGCAGCCTCGTTCAAGACCTTAGTAGTCTCCTGGAACGATGCAGCAGAGATAAAGCTTGATGTCTGCAATGCAGCACGAGTGATACCCTGCAATACCTGATTAGAAGTAGCTGGAACGATATCACGAACCTTAACCTGCTTCAAATCGCGACGCTTGAGTGAAGAGTTCTCATCACGCAACTTGCGGAGCGAGATAATCTGACCCGGCTGAACATTCTGAGAGTCGCCTGCATCCTCAACAACAACCTTATCGTAAAGCTCGTCGTTAACGTCCATAAACTCCCACTTGTCAACTACCTGATCCTCGAAGAAACGAGAGTCTCCCGGATCCTCAATCTTCACCTTGCTCATCATCTGGCGAACGATAACCTCGAAGTGCTTATCGTTGATCTTCACACCCTGCATACGGTAAACCTCCTGAACCTCGTTCACGATATACTCCTGAACCTTAGTAGGACCGAGGATACGCAAAATATCGCTCGGAGTGATTGCACCGTCCGACAGAGCCATACCTGCCTTCACATAGTCGTTCTCCTGAACAACAATCTGACGTGACAATGGTACAAGGTACTTGCGAACCTCGCCCTGCTTAGAGGTGATAACGATCTCACGGTTACCACGCTTAATCTTACCGAATGTTACCTCACCATCGATCTCCGATACGATTGCTGGGTTCGATGGGTTACGAGCCTCAAAGAGCTCGGTAACTCGTGGAAGACCTCCGGTGATATCACCACCTGTCTTACCAACGGCACGAGGAATCTTGATAAGAATATCGCCTGCCTTAATCTTGCCATTATCCTTAACGATGATGTGAGCTGTAACAGGAAGGTTGTAAGCCTTAACATCCTCACCCTCCTTGTTAACGATGTGGATAACTGGGTTCTTTGTACGGTCCTTAGACTCAATAACCACCTTCTCCGACAAACCTGTCTGCTCATCGCGCTCATCGCGGTAGGTAACACCCTCGATAATATTCTCGAACGATACCTTACCATCGGTCTCGGCAATAATTACTGCGTTATATGGATCCCACTCGCAGATCAAATCGCCCTTCTTAACCATAGCACCATCCTGCATATAAAGCAGTGATGCATATGGCAAAGCGTGAGTATAGAGTACAATCTCAGTCTTAGGATCTACGATACGGAACTCCGACTGACGCGAAATTACGATATCGGCAGCATCACCATTAGTGTTCTTGCCCTTAATCGTACGCAACTCGTCGATCTCCAAACGACCCTCATACTTCGATACAACATTTGTCTCAACAGTAGTACCACCCGCAACACCACCGACGTGGAACGTACGAAGTGTAAGCTGAGTACCTGGCTCACCGATAGACTGTGCCGCGATAACTCCAACAACCTCACCCTTCTGAACCATACGGGCAGTCGCAAGATTACGACCATAACACTTAGCACATACTCCGTGACGAGCCTCACAAGTAAGTACCGAACGAATCTCTACTGACTCCAATGGAGACTTATCGATTGCCTCGGCGATCTCCTCGGTGATCTCCTCACCTGCCTTGCACATAATCTCACCTGTGATGGGGTGAATTATATCGTTCAAAGCTGTACGACCCAAGATACGATCGTAGAGAGTCTGCACAACGTCATCGTTACGCTTGATAGCAGTAGCTGTCAAACCACGCAATGTGCCACAATCAACCTCGTTGATAATTACATCCTGTGCAACATCCACCAAACGACGTGTCAAGTAACCTGCATCGGCAGTCTTCAACGCTGTATCGGCCAAACCCTTACGAGCACCGTGAGTAGAAATAAAGTACTCCAACACTGAAAGACCCTCCTTAAAGTTCGAGAGGATCGGGTTCTCGATAACCTGCTGACCACCTTCAACACCTGACTTCTGTGGCTTTGCCATCAATCCACGCATACCAGAGAGCTGACGAATCTGCTCCTTAGAACCACGGGCTCCAGAGTCAAGCATCATATATACAGGGTTGAAACCATCCTGGTCTTTAACCAAGGTATCAATAACCTGCTTGGTGAGCTTATTGTTGATGTTTGTCCATACGTCAATAATCTGGTTGTAACGCTCGTTGTTGGTGATAAGACCCATATTATAGTCCTCCATAATGGCATCGGCCTTATCGTAACCCTCCTGCACCAAATCGTGCTTTGACTCAGGGATAACCACTGCGTCGAGGTTAAACGACAATCCGCCCTGGAATGCCATACGATAACCCATATTCTTGATATCATCCAAGAACTTAGCCACCTTATCGGCACCTGCCTTCTTCAAAACTACGGCGATAATATCACGCAACGACTTCTTGGTAAGGATTGTATTGATGTATCCTACCTCTTCGGGAACAACCTGGTTGAAGAGGATTCGACCAATTGTAGTCTCCTTCAACTCCTCGAATGGCTGGCCATTCTCGTCAACATCACGAACTACGCACTTCACGATTGCGTGCAATGCAGCACGTTTCTCGTTGTAAGCAATAATTGCCTCCTCGGGACCGTAGAATACCAATCCCTCACCCTTGCTACCCTTGCGGGGCTTGGTGATATAGTAAAGACCCAAGACCATATCCTGCGAAGGCACTGTGATAGGCGCACCATTGGCAGGGTTAAGGACGTTGTGTGAACCCAACATCAAAATCTGAGCCTCCAAAATAGCCGCATTGCCGAGTGGCAAGTGAACCGCCATCTGGTCACCATCGAAGTCGGCGTTGAACGCAGTACAAGCCAATGGGTGCAACTGCATTGCCTTACCCTCGATGAGCTTAGGCTGGAATGCCTGGATACCCAATCGGTGAAGGGTCGGAGCACGGTTCATAAGAACTGGGTGACCCTTGATAACGTTCTCCAAAATACCCCAAATTACAGGATCCTTGCGATCAATTATCTTCTTTGCTGACTTAACAGTCTTAACGATTCCACGCTCGATGAGCTTACGGATAACGAACGGCTTGTAAAGCTCGGCTGCCATATCCTTAGGAATACCCATCTCGTGCATCTTGAGCTCTGGACCTACGACGATTACCGAACGAGCCGAGTAGTCAACACGCTTACCCAACAAGTTCTGACGGAAACGACCCTGCTTACCCTTCAATGAGTCTGACAACGACTTCAAAGGACGGTTGCTCTCGTTCTTGACAGCGTTGCTCTTACGAGAGTTGTCGAACAATGAGTCGACAGCCTCCTGCAACATACGCTTCTCATTACGCAAGATAACCTCAGGAGCCTTAATCTCAATAAGACGCTTCAAGCGGTTGTTACGGATAATTACTCGACGATACAAATCGTTCAAATCCGATGTTGCGAAACGACCTCCATCCAGTGGAACCAACGGACGCAACTCAGGTGGAATAACGGGGATAACGTTCAGAACCATCCACTCGGGCTTGTTCTGACCATTTGAAGCACGGAACGACTCGATTACGTTCAACTGCTTCAATGCCTCGCTCTTACGCTGCTGAGATGTCTCGGTTGAAGCCTTGTGACGCAATGCATACGACATTGAATCCAAATCTACCTGCTGCAAAAGCTCGTAGATTGCCTCACCTCCCATCTTGGCAACAAACTTATTAGGATCGCTATCGTCCAAAGCCTGATTACCCTTTGGCAAAGCTGCCAAAACATCCAAATACTCCTTCTCAGCCAAAGTCTGCAAACGCTCGATACCCTGCTCTGCTGCCTGACCGGCGTTGAGCACAACGTAACGCTCGTAGTAGATGATAGACTCCAACTTCTTGGTAGGAATACCCAACAGGTAACCAATCTTTGAGGGCAATGAGCGGAAATACCAGATGTGTACTACGGGCACAACCAACGAGATGTGACCCATACGCTCACGACGTACCTTCTTCTCGGTAACCTCTACACCGCATCGGTCGCAGACGATACCCTTATAGCGAATTCTCTTATACTTACCGCAGTGGCACTCATAATCCTTCACAGGACCAAAGATGCGCTCACAGAAAAGACCATCTCGCTCGGGCTTGTAGGTACGATAGTTGATAGTTTCGGGCTTCAAAACCTCACCGCTCGACTGTGCCAGAATCTCCTCAGGAGAAGCCAGACCAATCGAAATATGGCTGTAACCGTTTTGTTGCTTATTATCTTTGATTGACATAATACAAAAATCTCTTTACTTTTATTATACCTACTTATTATTATTCGAGCTTAACCGAGAGTGCCAAACCGCGCAACTCGTGCAACAACACGTTCATAGCCTCGGGAACACCCGGACGTGGCAGATTGTCACCCTTAACGATAGCCTCGTAAGCCTTAGCACGACCCATCACATCATCAGACTTGATAGTAAGAATCTCCTGTAGGATATTGGCAGCACCGAAGCCCTCCAATGCCCAAACCTCCATCTCACCAAAACGCTGACCTCCGAACTGAGCCTTACCACCCAACGGCTGCTGGGTAATGAGTGAGTACGGACCGATTGAACGTGCGTGCATCTTGTCATCGATCATATGGCCCAACTTAAGCATATAGATCACACCCACAGTAGCCGGCTGGTCGAACTTCTCGCCTGTACCACCATCGTAGAGGTATGTACGACCGCTACGTGGTACACCTGCCTGAGCTGTGTACTCGTTGATCTGCTCCAAAGAAGCACCATCGAAGATAGGAGTAGCGAACTTCAAGCCCAACTCGCGACCTGCCCAACCAAGAACAGTCTCGTAAATCTGACCCAAGTTCATACGTGAAGGCACACCCAACGGGTTCAAGCAGATATCCACGATTGTACCATCCTCCAAGAACGGCATATCCTCATCGCGAACAACCTTCGCTACGATACCCTTGTTACCGTGACGACCCGCCATCTTATCACCTACCTTAAGCTTACGCTTCTTAGCGATATATACCTTGGCCATCTGGATAACACCCGATGTAGGAAGCTCATCACCATTTGTGAGGTTATACTTCTCACGCTTGATACGTGCATCAGCCTTCTTCCACTCGATTGTATAATTGTTAATTGTAGTCTCGATAAGAGAATCCAAATGCTCATCGCCTGTCCACTTGCAAGTGCCGAGGTTCAAGTAACCCGATACAACACCAGTCTTGTCGTCGATATTACGAGTTGCGATATCCTCCAACATCTTCTGAGTGAACTTAGTACCAGGAGCATAAATCTCAACGCCGAAGTAATCCGAAACGTTCGATACGCTCTTACCATCGACCAACTGCCAAAGCTTCGATACCAATACCTTTGTAAGGTCGGCAACCTCGCTTGCAAACTTCTGGTCGATCTGCTCGAGCTGAGCACGCTCCGCTGCCTTGCTCTTCTTACCCTCCTTCTGGGCGTGGCTATAAAGCTTAGTGTCGATAACTACACCGTGCAATGAAGGCTGGGCCTTCAACGATGCATCCTTAACATCACCTGCCTTATCACCAAAGATAGCACGCAAAAGTTTCTCCTCAGGCGAAGGATCGCTCTCACCCTTAGGTGTAATCTTACCAATCAAGATATCACCTGGGTGAACGCTAGCACCTACACGAATAATACCGTTGGCATCCAAATCCTTTGTAGCATCCTCGCTAACGTTGGGGATATCCGATGTAAGCTCCTCGACACCACGCTTGGTATCACGAACCTCCATAATATACTCGTCAACGTGTACCGATGTAAAGATATCCTCACGCTGGATACGCTCCGAGATAACGATAGCATCCTCGAAGTTGTAACCCTTCCATGGCATAAACGCCACCTTCAAGTTACGACCCAATGCCAACTCGCCATTTTGAGTTGAATAACCCTCGGTAATAATCTGACCCTCCGTTACGCGGTCGCCTGTCAAAACTGTAGGCTTCAATGTAACGGTTGTATTCTGGTTTGTACGACGGTAGCGAGGCAACTCATAAGTTGTAATCTCTGGTGCAAATGAGCAGATAATCTCCTCCTCGGTACGGTCGTAACGAATCTGAATCTTGGTAGCATCAGCAAACACAACCTCTCCATTACCCTCGGCTACGATCTGGATACGGCTATCTGTAATCATATCCTTCTCGATACCTGTTCCGACGATAGGTGACTCGCAGGTGATCAAAGGTACCGCCTGACGCATCATGTTAGAACCCATCAACGCACGGTTAGCATCGTCGTGCTCAAGGAATGGAATAAGGCTCGCTGCGATAGATGCAATCTGATTGGGAGCCACATCCATCAAAGTAACCTCATCCGAAGTAACAACTGGGAAATCGGCACCTTCACGAGCCTTGATACGGTCGGGATTCAGGAAGTTACCCTCATCATCAACCTGCTCGTTTGACTGTGCTACGATGTGACCGTCCTCAGCCTCAGCAGAGTAGTACTTAATCTGGCTGTTATCCATATTGACCTTACCATTCTCAACCGAGCGGTATGGAGTCTCAATGAATCCCATATCAGAGATCTTTGCATACACACAAAGAGACGAGATAAGACCGATGTTAGGTCCCTCAGGAGACTCAATCGGACAAAGACGACCATAGTGTGTATAGTGTACGTCTCGCACCTCAAAACCTGCACGGTCACGAGAAAGACCACCAGGACCGAGGGCCGACAAACGACGCTTATGTGTAATCTCGGCAAGAGGGTTGATCTGGTCCATAAACTGCGAGAGCTGGCTTGTTCCGAAGAACGAGTTAACAACGCTCGACAAAGTCTTGGCATTAATCAAATCAACTGGTGTAAACACCTCGTTGTCACGTACATTCATACGCTCGCGAATTGTACGAGCCATACGTACGAAACCTACCGAGAACTGATTAGCCAACTGCTCGCCGACTGTACGAACACGACGGTTTGAAAGGTGGTCGATATCGTCAACCTCAGCCTTTGAGTTGATAAGCTGAATCAGATATTTAATAATCTCAATGATATCCTCGCGAGTAAGGATGCGGATAGCTGGATCTATATCGAGGTTC
The DNA here is from genome assembly GCA_015060165.1 of Rikenellaceae bacterium. Lineage (GTDB taxonomy): Bacteria > Bacteroidota > Bacteroidia > Bacteroidales > Rikenellaceae > Alistipes. The sequence continues at coordinate 5,305 of SUZC01000014.1, read as the reverse complement.
AACTTCGTATTGATACGATAGCGACCTACATTACCCAAATCGTAACGCTTATCCGAGAAGAAGAGCTTGTCGATTACATCGCGAGCTGTCGACTCATCGGGTGGCTCCGAAGCGCGCAACTGCCTATAGATGTAGACAACGGCCTCCTTCTCCGAGTTACATGGATCCTTCTGCAAGGTGTTATATATGATAGAGAAATCGATTCCCGAAGCATTCTCCTTGTGAAGAAGAATTGTCTTAGCACCACTCTCAAGAATGGCATCGATATGATCCTCAGTAAGTTCTACCTCACGATCAACAATTACGTTGTTACGCTCGATAGACACTACCTCACCTGTATCCTCATCAACGAAATCCTCTACCCAGCTTGACAAGATACGTGCAGCCAACTTGCGACCTACGGCCTTCTTCAAGTTTGCCTTAGTAACCTTAACCTCATCTGCAAGGTCGAAAATCTCAAGGATCTGCTGGTCGGTCTCGAAACCGATAGCACGCAACAAGGTAGTAACGGGCAATTTCTTCTTACGGTCGATGTACGCATACATCACATTGTTGATGTCGGTAGCAAACTCAATCCATGAACCCTTGAATGGGATAATACGTGCTGAGTAAAGTTTAGTACCATTAGTGTGCATACTCTGGCCGAAGAAAACGCCAGGTGAACGGTGCAGCTGCGATACAACAACACGCTCTGCGCCGTTGAAAACAAATGTACCTCTATCGGTCATATAAGGAATTGTGCCGAAGTAGACATCCTGTACTACTACGCCAAAATCCTCGTGCTCATCGTCTGTACAATAGAGCTTCAATTTAGCCTTAAGGGGAACACTGTAAGTCAAGCCTCGCTCCAAACACTCCTCGATAGAGTAACGGGGTGGGTCAATATAGTAGTCGATAAACTCCAGAACGAAATTATTTCTGGTGTCGGTGATGGGGAAATTCTCCTGGAACACTTTGTAGAGACCCTCGTTCTTACGATTCTCGGCCGTAGTGTCCATCTGGAAAAAATCGCGGAATGATTTAAGCTGTACCTCCAGCAAGTCGGGGTAAGGAACCCTGTTCTTCACTGTAGAGAAGCTAATTCTTTGTTGTTTTGTTGATACGGACATCTTAAATCAAATTTTGTAGATGTGTGAGTACTCACGGGGTGCGCACCCCATTTGTGCGGGAGTTTATTATCCCGCTAATGCCCTCAGTGCAAGTACAATACACAGTGAGAGCATCAAAAAATTCCAAGAAAAGGGCACAGCTCTGCGGCACTCCCAATCCTTAGACTAGAAAAGGTATAGAGCTTACACCGGTGTAAACTCTATACCTGAGTTGTCTGAAAACTTCGAGCAAATATTACTTAAGCTCAACCTCAGCACCAGCCTCCTCGAGAGTAGCCTTGAGTGACTCAGCCTCCTCCTTAGAGATACCCTCCTTAACAGCCTTAGGAGCAGCGTCAACCAATGCCTTAGCATCACCGAGTGACAAACCTGCAGCCTCCTTAACGGCCTTAATTACCTGAAGCTTAGCCTGACCTGCGCTCTTCAAAATAACGTCGAATGAAGTCTTCTCAGCAGCAGCAGCCTCACCTGCAGCAGCAGGAGCAGCAACTGCAACAGCTGCAGCAGCTGGCTCAATACCATACTCCTCCTTGAGGATAGTAGCCAATTCGTTTACCTCCTTAACAGTCAAGTTTACCAACTCCTCTGCTAATACCTTTACATCTGCCATAGTTGTATAATTTTTTTAAGTTTTTTTTGTTTTTTTTGTTTGATTAGTTGTTTCTTTCTTCGAGTGCCTTCACTAAGCCGGCAATCTTCTGACCTGCACTACCCTGCAATGCAGAAATAACATTCTTCGCTGGTGACTGGAGCAAAGCAACGATATCGCCGATAAGCTCCTCACGGCTCTTAATGTTACAAAGAGCGTCAAGCTGATTATCACCTACGTAAACACAGCCCTCTACATACGCAGCCTTCAATACTGGCTTATCGCATGACTTGCGGAACTCCTTGATTACTACTGCTGGAGCCTTTCCAGTCTCGGTGAACATCACTGATGTTGAACCCTCCAATACGTTTACCAAATCAGCCTCGGCCTTCTCAACCTTCTCCAATGCCTTAGTGAACAAGGTATTCTTCACTACTACGAGCTTGATACCGTTCTCAAAGCACTTACGACGCAATGTTGCAGTCTGCTCAGCGTTCAAAGCCTCAATGTTGGTAATATAGAAGTGAGGGTACTGATTGAGCTGCTCTGCAAGACCGTTGATAACGGCCAATTTCTCTTCTCTTGTCATCTCTTATATCCTCCTTCTTTACTTCGTTTCTACTGATTTGGGATCTACCTGCAAGCCGGGGCTCATCGTTGTTGAAAGGTAAATGCTCAATACATATGTACCCTTCGCAGCCGATGGCTTCAACTTAATGATAGTATTTACAACCTCCTTAGCGTTGTCGATAATCTGCTCGGGTGTAAATGAGATCTTACCTACCGATGTGTGGATAATACCGTACTTGTCAACCTTGAAGTCGATCTTACCGGCCTTAACCTCTGTAACGGCTTTAGCAATATCCATAGTAACGGTACCGGTCTTGGGGTTTGGCATAAGGCCACGAGGACCCAAAATACGACCCAAAGCACCAACCTTACCCATTACGTTGGGAGTACAGATAATAACGTCAACGTCGGTCCAACCGCCCTTGATCTTCTCTACGTACTCGTCCAAACCTACATAATCAGCGCCTGCTGCCTGTGCCTCGGCCTCCTTCTCAGGGGTACACAATACCAATACACGAACAGTCTTACCTGTTCCGTGAGGCAATGTAACCACACCACGAACCATCTGGTTCGCCTTACGGGGGTCAACGCCCAAGCGCACGTCGATATCGACTGAAGCATCAAATTTCGTAAAGGTAATTTCCTTCAGAAGAGATGCTGCCTCAGACAATTTGTATGCCTTGTGGGGCTCAACCTTGGCGTAGGCTGCCTTTTGATTTTTTGTCAACTTACTCATCTGGTAATCTTAATTACATGTTAGGAAATTCACCAACTACGTTGATACCCATACTGCGTGCAGTACCAGCAATCATACGCATAGCAGCTTCAATAGTAAAGCAGTTCATATCAGGCATCTTGTCCTCTGCGATAGCCTTAACCTGCTCCCAAGTCACCTCACCTACCTTTGAACGGTTAGGCTGTGCTGAGCCGGTCTTAACCTTTGCTGCTTCCTTAAGCTGAATGGCTACTGGCGGCTGTTTAACAACAAAGTCAAACGACTTATCTGTATAAACTGTAATGATGACTGGAAGGACCTTACCCGCCTTGTCCTGGGTGCGCGCATTGAACTGCTTACAGAAGTCCATAATATTGACTCCCTTAGAACCCAACGCAGGACCCACCGGGGGTGAAGGATTGGCAGCACCACCTTTAATCTGCAATTTAATAAATGCAGCAACCTCTTTTGCCATAATTTTCCTTGGTTAATTATTCTTTTTCTACTTGTGTGAAGCTCAACTCCATTGGAGTCTTGCGACCAAAAATCTTCACCGAGACCGTAAGCTTCTTACGCTCGTTATCGACTGTCTCAATAGTACCTTGGAAGCTTGAGAATGGACCGTCTGTAACCTTGACGATCTCGCCAACAACGAATGGAACCTCGTTCTCCTCCTCCTGTGAGCTAAGCTCATCGACACGACCCAAAATACGGCTCACCTCCTGTGGACGTAGAGGCGTAGCGTTCATCTTGCGACTGTCTTCCTTGGTATCGCCCAAGAAGCCAAGCACATTAGGAGTATTGCGAATGATAATTGGAATTTGTCCTACAAAGGCCGCCTCAACCAGTACGTAACCGGGATAAGAGACCTTCTCCTTTGAGATTTTCTTACCATTGCGAATGGTATAGACCTTCTCGGTGGGAATCAGAATCTGAGATATATAATCCTCCAAATGGTTATGACGGATTTCGGCCTCAAGATACTCTTTGACCTTCTGCTCCTTACCTCCAATTGCACGGACTACATACCACTCTTTCTTAATTTCGCTCATCGTCTAAAATATACAACAATTAACGACCAAGATTTCCCAACGTCTTATATATTGCGGCCATAATGTTCTCGAATGAAATGTCCATCAACAACACCACAATAGCAAAAATCGCCGAAGCGACCATTACGACTACTGTCGAACTTTGCAACTGCGGGAATGAAGGCCAACTCACCTTTTGAACAAGCTCGTTATAGGATTCTTTTACGTAATTAAACATAACTGTTCATTTATAAATTAGCAGGAGCAGAGAGATTCGAACTCCCATCAACGGTTTTGGAGACCGCTATTCTACCCTTGAACTATGCTCCTATTAATGAGAGGGGAAACCCTGAGGGAAACCCCTCTCTCAGTATTTTATCGTAAGTAATTACTCAACGATTGCAAGTACCTGACCTGCACCTACTGTACGACCACCCTCACGGATTGCGAAACGAAGACCCTCGTTCAACGCTACAGGGTAGATCAAAGTTACAGTGATAGTAACGTGGTCACCAGGCATTACCATATCTACGCCATCAGGAAGTGCGATCTCACCTGTAACGTCCATAGTACGCAAGTAGAACTGAGGACGATACTTGTTGTGGAATGGTGTGTGACGACCACCCTCTTCCTTCTTCAAGATATAAACCTCGGCAGTGAACTTAGTGTGTGGCTTGATAGAACCAGGCTTAGCTACAACCATACCGCGCTTAACCTCCTTCTTATCGATACCACGCATCAACAAACCTACGTTATCACCAGCCTCACCCTCATCGAGGAGCTTACGGAACATCTCAACACCTGTACAAGTAGAAGTCAAAGTCTTCTCACCCAAACCGATGATCTCAACAGGATCACCTACGTGGATGATACCAGTCTCGATACGACCAGTTACTACTGTACCACGACCTGTGATTGAGAATACGTCCTCAACAGGCATCAAGAAAGGCTTCTCGTTCTCACGTGGAGGAATAGGAATATACTCATCAACTGAGTTCATCAACTCCATAATCTTCTCCTCCCAAACAGGCTCGCCATTCAAGCCACCAAGTGCAGAACCGCGAATGATAGGAGCGTCCTCATCGAAATCATACTTTGCCAAAAGGTCACGAACCTCCATCTCAACGAGGTCAAGCATCTCAGCATCGTCAACCATATCGCACTTGTTCAAGAACACAACGATACGAGGAACGTTTACCTGCTTAGCCAAAAGTACGTGCTCGTTAGTCTGAGGCATAGGACCATCAGTAGCAGCAACTACCAAGATAGCACCATCCATCTGAGCAGCACC
>SUZC01000005.1 GCA_015060165.1 Rikenellaceae bacterium | reverse complement strand
GCAGGTTCTTCATCAGTTCCCGCACACGTTGAGATGATGGGCTTCCTCGGTATGGGTAACAACCCAATGGTAGGTGCAACAGTTGCTGTTGCCGTTGCCGTTCAGCAGGCTATGGCTAAGTAAACGATTTGGTTTACAGATATTTTGAGAGGTATTCCTTTAGGAGTGCCTCTCATTTTTTTACATCTTATCCAATAATAAACCCTCCCCTACTCTATCGTTCAGCTTCGGTGAATTCTATCAGTTGTATTTTGTGAAATGTATCGTTATTGCAAGATAATTGTTTTGAAGTGATATATTTTTTTGCGCCAAGATGGTAAATTGTGTCATAAAATGATTAATTTTGGAGTAACACTCACTCACGGTTCGCTAATCGTAGAGATGTTAGTAGTATTGAATAATTTTAATGTGCGATAATTATGAAACGCTTGAATGGAAATGTCACCCTCATCACAGGTGGCGGTAAGGGAATTGGATTCGGCTTGGCAGAGGCCTTTGCCGAGGAGGGATCAAACCTCGTACTCACAGGTAGAACCGAATCTCGCCTGCTTGAGGCAAAACAGAAATTAGAGGAGCGATACGGCATCGAGGTATTGCCCATTGTGGCCGATGGTGCCGACGAGCAGGCTATCAAAATGGTTGTTAAGAAGACCATCGAGAAGTTTGGCAAACTCAATACATTGGTAAACAATGCGCAGGTGTCGAAATCGGGTATGCCACTGGTTGAGCATACGAAGGAGGATTTTGACCTTGCAATCTACTCTGGTCTGTATGCCGCATTCTTCTATATGCGCGAGTGCTTCCCATATCTTAAGGCTTCGCGAGGCTCGGTGATTAATTTTGCTTCGGGTGCAGGTCTGTTTGGTAAGTTGGGGCAAGCGTCGTATGCCGCAGCTAAGGAGGGTATTCGAGGTATGTCGCGCGTGGCCGCCGCCGAGTGGGGCCCCGATGGTGTGCGAGTAAATGTCATCTGTCCTTTGGCTATGACCGAGAGCTTGCAGCAGTGGCGTGAGAACTTCCCCGAGCTATATGAGAAGACCATACAGGGTATTCCGTTGGGACACTTTGCCGATCCAAAGGGCGATATCGGCCGTGTGTGCGTATTCCTCGCCTCTGAAGATGCCGAGTATGTAACAGGCGAGACCATCACATTGCAAGGTGGTAGTGGCCTTAGACCTTAGTGCAACAGCCGCTATCCAGCAAGCTATGATAGAGTAGTTCACTACTCAACCACTAACAACAAATCCCCGCACAAGTTGGTCTGCGGGTATTTTTTTACATATCATCGAGGATTTTTTTACAAAAATTTTGTCATTATAATTATTTTATATACTTTTGAATGAAAAATTTTTTTTTCATTTCTTTAATGTTTTAAATAATTTAAGGGGAATAGGATACTATTGTGAAATAGCGTCCTATTTTTTTGTATCCTAACCTAGCAATATGACTTGGCTCGATTTACACTTTTGCACCTCATACACTACATTTGTGACATAGCCTCAGCCGACGAGAGAATCTGCTCAAGCTGCTCCAACTCATACTCCACGTATAAGCTACGAATCACACCTTGCTTATCAATAAGAAACGTACGCGGCACAAACTTAGTCGCATAGAGCGTGTAGATTGCCTTTTTAGGATCTAACCCCACAGCAAACTCATAACCGTTTTTCTGCCAGAAATCTGCTATTGTCTGCCTCTCATAACCACGCGATATGGGCAGATACACAACACCAGCCGCCTCCATACGCCCTACTATGCGGCTAGGCGCAGCTGCCATCTCAGCACGACACGTCGGACACTCTGGGTCCCAAAATGTTAGCATCACCACCTTGCCCCGCAACTCCGACAAACGAATCATTCGGCCATCGAGCATCTCGACCGTAAAGTCTGGTGCCTGCTGCCCCACGTTCACAAGCGTAGTCTCGTCGGAGGTCTCGTTTCCGTCGCTTATACAACCCATAACAAACAAAACCACCCCAAGAGCCACACTCCACGCCAATACCCTATGCCAAAAATCATTCATCATATCCTACCACATACCAATGTTTCAGCAAAACAAAGTTACTAATTTGCCGCGAACAATGCAAATACCCCGCCTAAACACTCGTCCGATAGCCATTTTGTAGCCTAAAACAATAAAAACCGAGCCGTTACACTCCAATTGGAATTATTCGCTGGTCGAAACGTACACCGGCACTATTAATAGGGAAAACTATTTCGTAATTTTGCTACCAACACAAACACTCAAACAACATTATTAAATGCATAACTATCTAAATCCTAAATATTTAGCACTACAAGAATTCATTACAGCCATTCCATCACGTTTCGCCGACCCGAAGTTTGGGCTTATGCTACACAACGGAAGAAACATCATCAAATCCGTCGAGGTCAATGGCATACAATTAGTCATAAAGAGCTACCAATGTCCCTCACTACTTAATCGGTTCATCTATGGCCGACTACGCCGCAGCAAAGCTCAGCGAGCCTACCTGCACGCCACACGACTTAGAAACTTAGGCATTGACTCTCCCGAAGCCGTTGCATCCATCGACATCCGCAACCGAGGGGTACTCGCAAACAGCTACTTCATCTCGCTCCACAGCAACTATCAATCTATGGATGTTGTCAACGACTACCCTCACAACGCTCCCGCATTGGAGCCGCTGATGGATGCTATGACCGACTTTATCATCACCATACACAACGCAGGCATACTCCATCGCGACCTCAACATAACCAACATCCTATACCGGCATAATGCCAATGGCAACTACTCATTTCAGCTCATTGACACCAACCGAATGGATTTCAAACGTCGGTTATCAGACCGCGAGAGAATCGATAATATGCGCCGTCTATCGTGCGGCACCGCCGCCTACATCTACATTCTCGAACGATACGCACAACAAATGAACCGAAGCGACAATAGCTTTGAACTCAAGGGTGTACTTGCTCGCCTAATTTTCGACGAACGCCAACGTGCCAAGCAACGAGTCAAGCAACACATCAGACAACACAACAGGTAACAAACCGCCATTTCGAGCAGACAAAAAAAAGAGGAGCCAGCCCTTCAGGGCAGCTCCTCTTCAATATTATAGACCTTTCGGGATCGACTACATCATCTCGCTCCAAGCAAGATAGAAAACATTTCACATCTCCCCCTCCGAGTGGCTGATTACATCATACCACCCATTCCGCCCTGAGGCATAGCAGGCATAGCAGGTGCATCAGACTTCTTCTCAGCCAATACACACTCTGTTGTAAGGAACATCGATGCGATAGAAGCAGCGTTCTCCAATGCTACACGTGACACCTTAGTAGGATCGATGATACCGGCAGCCAACATATCCTCATACTTGTCGTCACGAGCGTTGTAACCAACGTTAGCAGCACTCTCCTTAACCTTGTTAACTACTACTGAACCCTCGCCACCTGCGTTAGCAACGATCTGGCGCAATGGCTCCTCGATAGCACGCTTAACAATCTGGATACCTGTAGTCTGATCCTCGTTGTCGCCCTTAACATCCTCCAACGCAGCAACGGCGCGGATGTAAGCAACACCACCACCAGGAACGATACCCTCCTCAACAGCAGCGCGAGTAGCAGCCAAAGCATCGTCTACACGATCCTTCTTCTCCTTCATCTCAACCTCGGTAGCAGCACCTACGTAGAGGACAGCCACACCGCCAGAGAGCTTAGCCAAACGCTCCTGCAACTTCTCGCGATCGTAGTCAGACTTAGCAGTCTCGATACCACCACGAATCTGAGCGATACGAGTTGCGATAGACTCCTTATCACCAGCACCGTCAACGATAGTTGTAGTCTCCTTGTTCATAGTGATCTTCTCGGCTGAACCCAACATCTCGAGAGTAGCCTCCTCGATCTTCATACCCTTATCTGATGAGATAACTGTACCACCTGTAAGAATTGCGATATCCTCCAACATATCCTTACGACGGTCACCGAAGCCCGGAGCCTTGCAAGCTGCGATCTTCAAAGTACCGCGCAACTTGTTAACTACGAGTGCCGACAAAGCCTCACCATCAACATCCTCAGCGATAATCAAGAGTGAACGGCCATTCTGAGCAACAGGCTCCAAGATACCCATAATCTCCTTCATTGTAGAGATCTTCTTGTCGGTAAGAAGGATAAGTGGCTTCTCCAACTCAGCAACCATATTCTCAGTGTCGGTCATAAAGTAAGCCGAGATATAGCCACGGTCGAACTGCATACCCTCAACCACGTCAACGTGAGTCTCAGTACCCTTAGCCTCCTCAACTGTAATAACACCCTCATTGTTAACCTTACCCATAGCCTCTGCGATGAGCTTACCGATTGCGCTGTCGTTATTAGCAGAGATTGTAGCAACCTGCTCAATCTTAGAAATATCGTTACCAACAACCTGGCTCTGCTTGCGAAGCTCCTCAACTACAATGGCTACAGCCTTGTCCATACCGCGCTTCAAATCCATAGGATTAGCACCGGCAGTAACGTTCTTCAATCCTACACCGATAAGTGCCTGAGCCAATACAGTTGCAGTTGTGGTACCATCACCAGCGTCATCGTTAGTCTTAGAGGCAACCTCCTTAACCATCTGAGCACCCATATTTGCGAAGTGATCCTCCAACTCGATCTCCTTAGCTACGGTCACCCCGTCCTTTGTTACCTGGGGAGCACCAAACTTCTTATCGATGATAACGTTACGACCCTTGGGGCCCAATGTTACCTTTACAGCATTTGCCAATGCGTCAACGCCCTCCTTGAGAAGGTCGCGAGCCTCTACATTATATTTAATTTCCTTAGCCATTTCTTCAAAAAATTAAATGCGTTTAAAAAAAATCTATCCGAGCCTGCGATTAGCAAATTGCCAAAATGTCGCTCTGCTTCATAATGAGGTAATCAGTACCGTCAACATTGATCTCAGTACCAGCATACTTGCCATATAGAACTGTATCGCCCTCTTTAACCTCCATCTTCACCTCTGCGGTGCCAGGGCCAACGGCTACTACTTTACCCATAAGGGGCTTCTCCTTTGCTGTGTCGGGAATAAACAGACCACCTGCGGTCTTCTCCTCTGCCGGATTGGGCAACACCAATACACGGTCTGAAAGTGGTTTAATTGTCATAATTCTCTGTTTTTATAGTTAAAATTTTGTTTGCACTTTGTTCTGCTCTGCTGGGCGGAGCATCGCCTTATATATGAACAACAGGTGTGCCAAAACTCTTTTGGCATACATTTCTGCCAATGAAACGTTACCAAGTATGACATTTTGTCACATAGCGCTAACAAAACTGTCTTACTTTTATTAATCTGTCATTCAGAGTGCGAAGTTTGCAAAATTATTTGTAATTTTAGCCACCAAATTGATTTTTATTATGAAAAAACTGCTTTTAGCTCTGTTTTCCTTTGTTTTTTTAAGTGTAGCATCGGTTTTCGGTCAGAATCTCGACTACGAGAAGATTGCCCCACACCCCCGCCTACTGCTTAAGAGTGGCGACATAACCGCCATCAAGGAGTTCGCCGCACAATCGCCCAACGGCCAAAAGATACACAATCTGATTATCACCGAAGCCGACAAAATGCTCACCGAGGCTCCAGTCGAGCGTCAAATGACAGGCCGCCGTCTGCTGAGTATCTCGCGCAAGGCATTGAAGCGAATTTTCTATCTCTCGTATGCCTACATAACGACCGAGGATATGCGCTATGCCACTCGTGCCGAGAAAGAGATGCTGGCAATCTGTGAGTTTGAGGACTGGAATCCCTCGCACTTCCTCGACGTTGGCGAAATGACTATGGCATTGGCAATCGGTTACGACTGGCTCTATCGCCAGCTACCCGTACATTCGCGTAGCATAATCGGCACAGCCATCTACGAAAAGGGACTGCGCCCTTCTGAGAACAATTCTCACGCGTGGTTCTTCCGCAGTAACAACAATTGGAATCAGGTCTGCAATGCAGGTATGATATATGGAGCTTTGGCCACTTTGGAACGTTCACCCGAATATTGCAAAGCCCTAATTGCCAAATGCTTGGAATCCAATCCTCTTGCCCAAAAGTGCTACGAGCCTCACGGAGCCTACCCCGAAGGATACGGATATTGGGATTATGGCACGGGCTTCGAAGTTATGCTGGTAGCAGCCTTACAGTCGGCACTTGGCACCGACGCAGGCATCACATCGCAGCAAAGCTTTATGCGCACAGCCGATTTTATGACCTATATGGTTGCACCTTCAGGCCTACCGTTCAACTACTTTGATTCGGGTATGAAATGCTTCTGCGTATCGTCGAAATATTGGTTTGCGCGCGAATTGAAGGATCCTTCGATTGTAGCTATCGACGAGAAGTTTGTCAGCGAGGGTAAGATCCACGCCGAGCGATTGCTACCTATTTATATGATATTTGGTTCAAGCCTCGACCTGGCCAATGCCAAACTCCCTGAGAACAACACCTGGGTAGCTCAAGGCGAGGTACCGCTCTTCATCTATCGTAGCGGCTGGACCCGTCCCGACGATACATATTTCGCCATAAAGGGAGGTAAGGCTTCGAGCAACCACGGACATATGGATGCTGGTTCGTTCGTCTACGAATACGACGGCATCCGCTGGGCAGTCGATTTAGGTCAACACGACTACAACCGTTTAGAGCAGGCTGGCGTCAGTTTGTGGGATATGAGCCAAAACAGCCAACGCTGGGATGTATTCCGCATTGGCGCGGAGTCTCACAACACATTGGTATTCAACAGCCAACGCCACGCCGTCAATGGTAAGGCCGAGATTACCGAGTCGTTCGACACCCCACGTCGCAAAGGCGCGATTGTTAACCTAACCCCCGTATTTGCACCCTACGCACGCGAAGTCGTACGAACAGCCGAACTCGACAAGAACGACTACCTCACCATCACCGACCATATTGTCGTAGGCGATGCCCCTGCGAAGGTCGAGTGGAAGATTGCCACACACGCAAAGGCTGAGATTATCAGCCCGCAGGTTATTATGCTTACGCAAAACAACAAGACCATCTATCTGAAACTAAATAGCCGTCTCTCGGCGACAGCACAGATTTGGCCCGAACATAAATATATGGAGTGTGAAGTCCCCGATAAGGGTGTTACTCTTGTAGGTTTTGTCATTGACCTTAAAGCTGGCGAGACAGCCGACGTTGTGGTTACAATGTCGCCAGATAAAAAGAAGGGCCTGAAGATTACATTGCCCAAGCTCAACCTTGGCAAAAAGAACCGCACATTGAAATAGAATTACCCTATAATATGAAATCAAAACCTCTCCTCCGGGGAGGTTTTATTCATTCTTCTGCATTTTTTTTAATTTTTATTTGGATAATACCACAAAACCTACTATATTTGCACACCGATTTGAGAAATCAAGTCGCTAAATGGTGGATGTAGCTCAGTTGGTTAGAGTGACGGATTGTGGTTCCGAAGGTCGTGGGTTCGAATCCCATCTTCCACCCTTAAAAAGCAGACGCAAGGTTTTTACCTTGCGTTTTTTTGTTGTATGCGCTTTCTGTCTGCAAGCAGCCGAAATCCCCTCCATCAAAATATGCGCCTGCTGCGCTCTGCTTTTTGGTTGCAAGAGGAAATGTGGTTGCGGGTTGCGAGGATATATTTATTTTTATTTTCAAAGGTATCCTCGCTTCGCCTTTGGCGGTCGAATCCCATCTTCCACCCCAGAAACAACGTAAAGCACTGAAAAAAAGGGTTATCATTGTTATGATAACCCTTTTTTGTGTCCGTATTTGTAGCCCAAATGCTACAAGGGCCAAAATGGGCTACAATTATGGCTAAAACAAATTGCGCTCGGGCGATGACGTAATGATATAATCATTGATTTCAGATAAAATAGCTCTCACACTCAACATTCTCAATTACGAGCACCTAGCGTTCTCAAACCGCACTAAGCTACTATCACCGCCAGAACTCCACATCCATACTTCAACAAAAAAGGCGAATCCCGAAAGATTCGCCCCTGAATATTTTAATCAGCCCAATTACTCGTATACCAACTCAAAATCATCGAGCCACATAACACTCTGGGTACTACCCGTAAAGTAGTCACCATAACGCGACGCTGAGCATACTATGATAATATGTGTCGGGATACGATCCGTTGCTCTATAATCGAGTGGAATAGTAAACTGAGTCCAACCCTCAACACTCTCCGCCAAAGGCATCTCGCCATAGGCGATAATTGCATCGCTATTTACGTCAAATGCAGTCTCGTTGATACGTCGTGTCGCAATCTCCACAGGACTATCGGCCGTACCTCCATAGGTAGCTGGATCCCAATCGCCCAATGCCATAAAGATCATACCACAATCGGGATCACCCGAATTGATAGTAACCCCTGGCGGCTGAGATGTGATGCGGTCCACCAATCCACGATTATACTTCACCCATCCTCTCAACGCTGTAGGACGAGCCGTAAATGGACGGCCAAAGTGGACAATACCGTGAGTACCATCGTTGCGCACATAATTACCGATATAGAGGTTTCCTGCAGCAAACTTACCCACGCCAAATACGTTGGCATACTTCGACGACAGACGCGCTGCAAGCTTACCAGATGAACCTGGTCGTACATCGCTCACACCCTCAGTCAGGGTCTCGCCAACGATGCTCGCACCCACATTACCCGTAGCCCAATAAGGAGCCGTGCCGTCGGCATAGGGGTAGACAATATCTTCCTTCTTACACCAATACTCAAAGCCCGCATTTTCCAACGGAACAACGCTCTCGGTAGTACGCGTAACCACAGGCGACTGATCCTCGCCCGAATAGGCGACAAAATCGTAACTGGTATTAGGTGTAAGACCCGTGACCTTAGCCGTGAGAGTACCCGATATGTAGCTTACTCCCGCAACCTCCTGCCAACTATCCTCGCCCGACTTACGATAACGGAAACCAACCGAATCATTCTGCTGTGCAGCACCATACAACCAAGCGCATGTAGCCCATGCATCGGCCTGCGTGATTTGAGCCTTGACATCTGTTTCAAGAACATATAGCTGCCAACGCTCCATCTGCCCCGCCAGGGCAGGATATTGCAGATAGATGTAGCGCACCGAGCTGAAATCGCGAATCTCCTCGGGGGCTGGGGTCATTGCGGTAACCTCCTTAGGGCCAAGTTTCAGCGAGGTGATAGTAATATTGGTCAAGTCGCTACCCTCTGCCACATAAGCTGTAACCGTACGGCTCTCTGCATCGATTACACTCTGACCGATCTGCCCTGCGACAGTAAAATAACGCTCGATTGTCTGCTCCGCCTTAATGGTCCATACATAATCCTGATATCGCGATAAGGTCACCTCGATAGGGGTCAACATATTGAACGTACCCGTCAGCGAAATCGAAGATACTCCATTCTCGGTTATCTCGGCTTTGGTCACCTCGACAGCAGTGATATTAGTCTGCTCGTCGAGGTGCAAAGTTACCGTACGCGTCACAGGGTCGATTGTGGAGCTGAAACCAACACCCTCGTAGCTCAATATAGCAATCTCCTCCACAGGGTAGGGAATCGCATTATCGATACACGCCGTGCAGCTTACCGCCCCAACAAGGACCAAAACTATGCGCTTAAATAGATTCATTATCTTTTAAATTAATATACCCACTGGAAGTCGTCAACGTACATATCGCTTTTCGAGCAACCATTCATATAATCACCGTAACGGCTTGTTGCGGCCGAAATTACCAATGTATAGTTCCCACTAGGCTTGGTCTGTGTATCGTAATAGTGGATAGGAATCTCCAAGTCAATCATCTTATCACCACTTGTTGTTCCTGTAGGATATACCACACCGTAACCGATGATCTTACCCTCTGAAACGGCATTTATACCATCCTCAACAGACCAAATACCCGATGGATTACCAGTACCAGATGAAGTTTGATGACGCGAACTCCAGTCAATGATTGCCACATAAATACTTGCCTGATCAGGCTGTCCCGACGGAATCATCACTACATCCTTATCGGTTCTATCAACAGTGCCGATATTTCCCCAGTACTTCAATTTCATTGCAGTTGGACGTGCCTTCCAATTGTACTTAATACCAAAAGACACTGTTCCGGTTGTCGATGGCTTGCTGAATGTTCCAGTAAATATATTACCGGCTGCCAACATAGTAATACCCAGTGCTCCCGCAGCACAAGATGACAAATGCGCACAATAGCTACCTGTCATTCCATTATAAGTTGCCTGACGGCATAGTGGGTCGTCATCGGTAAAGCTATTATTTCCACTACCCCAATATGGAGCAACTCCTGTATCATTACCCCAACAAGCAAGTGTATTGTCCTCAAAAGTAGCATATGGGATTGTCTGATCGGTTGTCAATGCTCTGCTCGATACAGCTTTCTCAACACCATCGACTACCAATTTATACTCATAGTTATTATTTGCATATACACCCACGCTCTTATTAGGATCCCAAATCTCATGCTTAGCATTTGCTGTACCTGTAACCCAAGGTGACCCCGATACTGCCTTGTATGTATAACCATCAGCCTGCTTAGTAGCCACCAATGTATTCCACTCAGTAGCAGTGGCATTTTTATACATAATCTGAACAGATGTAGCCGACTCTGTAACTACAGCTGTAAAGTTTGCAATATTTGACCACAAATCAAACGTAGTATCAACCTCAACCAATCCCTGCTTCAAGAATTTGATCTTTTGCGAGTACTCACCACCGGTATCAGTCATACCAAACACTAAAGTATTCTCGCCACCAGTCATTGATGCAAAATACTCCTTAGCGAGTGTAATCGTCACCTTTGTTGAGGCATTCTTAACACAAGTCACTCCAGCGATGGCATTTGCCACAACCTCGCCCTCGGCAAAGAAGTTCACGCCACCCAAAGAGAGCGTTGCCAAATCGTTGATTGACTCGCAAGTAAGAACAACATTACTACCCTCTGCGTAAACATTCACGCCAGAAATATTTAAACCTGCACCCGTAATCTCAGGCTGTGGCTTAAAGTCAAAGTCGCTCTCATACTCCTCTACGCTATCATCAACCTCAACATAAAGGCCACCATTGCCATCCTCATCAGGACCAACAAATCCATCGGGAGTACGTGAATACTTAAACTTAACGGTATATCCTTTACCCTTCTCAACATTGATAGTTCCAACCTTTGAGATTGCACCATCGACTGCGTGAGTGGCCTCAAATGCCCACAAAATAGTGGTTACATTATCAGCCTCGGTCTCACCCTCAGGCAAGAGGAAGTATGCAGTATCAGAACCCGACATCTCAACCTTAGGAGTCTCAGCAGTAAGAGCCGCATTGAAAGCTGCAACATCGGTTGCGGCTGAGGTCATTGCAGCCAACTGAATCTTAACATCCGACAGCTGAGAGTTTTCATTATCAGTAGCCGCAGTATTAAACTCAACTGTAGTCTTTACATTAATTGTCTTTGCCACGACCTCAATATTTGAGTTTTGTTGCGCAGCAACTGTGAACGCCTTTGCCTCAGACGCATAGCACAACATAGCGCCAACGCCCTGATCAGCCGCAACATCCGATGCCAAAAATGCAACATTCTCCTTATCGCCAGCCTCAGCAGTCACCGAATATTCTCCGGCAACAAGATACAAAGGAGCTGGAATATCGGCCACCGAAGTATATCGGCGAATCAATCCTCCATCTTCACGATAAACCTTAACGCGCACATTGGGCAGAGTCGCAGCATCTACCACCGCACGAGTCTCACTCGACATACGGAAATCAAACGAAACAGCACCTTCACCCGTTCCGACCGAATCCTTGTCGCAGGCAGTGGCCATCAAGGCCACACCTGCCATCAATATATACTTTGCTATATTTTTCATTGTCGTAACGAATAATTAAAATTTAATAACCATGGTGCTATTGTTTGTTCCGCTCTCATCAATAGCCGTCAAGATAAATGTGTGCTCACCACTACCCAACATCTCCAACAAAGGCATAAACTTAGTAATCTCAAATGTTAAAGATGTCTTATTCATCAAAGGACTTACCGCACCAGCTTTTCTCTCACCTGTTGCAGGATCGAAGATACGATAATTATCATCTTCTGCCGCTGCTGCTGTAACTTCACTCTCAGTAGCTGTATTTGGATCAATACCCTCGATTGGCAAGAAACCAAATGCACGCAAACGAGTCTCCATGATAGCTGTTGCTGGCTCCATCAAATCCATATTAGGAGCTAAGCCAAATCCACTAAGCTCGCTCTCATTCAAAGTCTCACTAATAATCTGTACTTTAAGACCTGTCAAACCAGTAGAAGATTCGATAAGAGCATTTACGACCTCATCTACGTCTGTCTTCAAAACAACATTATTTGTCGAAACACCATTTACTTTCCACACAATCGATGGTCCGGCTGTTGATGAGCCACCCTCATTAGTAACTGTAACAACTACATCTGTGTGTTTCTTGCGCTTCTCGCTATCGACCGTATACACACTGATTGTGTGAGTACCCGAATAGTTATACAATGCGCTCATACCTGCATTGTTGAGCACCACATATGAGCCATCTGTTGCTACATTACAATATGTCGAAGCAGCATTTGTAGGGAATAGGTTCACACGAGCATCAGCAAAACCAGCTGCGGCCAACGATGAAACAACCTTATCGTTATCAGAAGCAACCACCGCATATACCTCTGCAATGGTAGCACCCTCGGCAGGAGTAATGTTTGCCTGCAAAAATGCAGTCCAAGCACCTGCTGCCTCGTTATACTTCGAGTTATTGATCGCGTAGGTCAAATCGCCAGCGGCATTTCCTGCAATTGTAACACTCGGAGCCAACGGATTCTCCACATCGTCATCGGGAATTACCTCCTCGACGTTGAGAGTTGCATACAAAGTCTCCACATCGACATTAATCTCATCGTCGTATACCACATTCGAAACCTCAAAGATGAACTTAACGGTACCAGTTGTGTTGTGATCGATATCGATAGAGATCTTGCGCCACTGAGCAGCACGTACATTGGTGATGGTCTTAGCCATCTTAACCTCCTTCCACAAAGAAGAATTCTCATTTGCAGTTCCGATATCATCGGGATCACCCGTATAGTATACACCCGAAAGCTCGAAACTCATGGTATTACCAATCTGGCTATCAGGACCCGCTACATCCTTGAAATACACGTTGGGACCACTGTGAGTAGAGGTATAAGGGTATGTAAACGATGACTGGTTATCATCGTTAGTACCCAACGACACGACGGTCTGCAAAGGATTGGCCGAGTCGTTCAACTTAAACACAGCCTTCAAATCGGCCGACAACTCAACTGTTGCCTTTACATTTGCCAACTTACAAGTTACGGTAGCCGATGTAGTCTCCTTAGTCTTTACCACTACAGCATCTGATTTGCCCTGATAATAGGGAGCATCTTCGGCTGCGCCTGCTATGTTAGCACCCTTTGTATCGTCCTGATATGCGTATACGATATATGTATCGGGTTCAAGGCCAATCTGCTGCCCCTTAGCTGCAGAATAGGCACCCTTCCAATCGACATTCCCCTGCGGGTCGACGATCTCTACATAATAACCATTTCCGGCCTCCGACACGCGTGTCGCTGCGCGAGAGCCCTGGCTATTGAGGTTGGCGTTCTCGGTATCGCCATTGAGCAACACCTCGCCGAGCTTGATGTAGCCCACCTCGCTATTCTTGTTACCCGACGACTGCCCTTCGAGCTCATCGAGCGCACAAGCTGTTGTGCAGACTGCTACAGCTGCCACCAACAGAAATTTAAACATTCTTTTCATCTATCTTGCTTTTTATATTACTCAATATCAGGATTCAGCTCAACCTCAAGAGCCTCAACATCGGTGAATGTATCATCAAACTTCACAGTCAAGAAACCTCCACCCACGGCCGAATTATCAACCACAATAGCGTAGCGATGCTGTGCAGCGAGAGTCTTGTTTACAACATTACCCTCGGCATCCTTCACTCCGATAGCAGTCTTGGTGAACTCTACGTCTGCATTGTTCTGAACCTTTACGGCTGTACCGCTGATCGACAAAACCTGATCGGCAGCTACGAAATAGAGATCCGATGCAACTGTCGAAGTAGGCTCAAACAAGAAGCTGTTTGTCGCTGTGTGGATTGTCAACTTAATATCTTTGTAGTAGTTGAGCATCCAATCTGTAACAGCAAATGTAAAACAGCTATTTGCCAATGAAGCTGTAATGGTATAGGTCTGCGTTGTATTGGCTTTTACCGTAAAATCCTTCAACTCTCCCACGAAATAGGGTTTTCCCACACCCTCCTCGGCAGGGTTACCCGCAGTGATTGTTGCGGTGTAAGTACCTTTGTTGAGTTTCACATCCTCGGTGTAGTAAGCCTCCAACGACATCCATCTACCATTGTAGCTCTTCTCAGCATCGTTCTCATCAAAATACTTACCCGAAATAGCCAAATCGAAATCAGCCTGCTTGGGCAACAACGCATCATCAAGAGTACCTTGCGTAGCGCGAGTCACCACATCTGTAACACTTCCCGAAACGCCAAAAGCGAATTCGGCAGTTCCCACGCCCTTCTCGACTGCAAAGTCGTCCTCAGAGCTACAAGCTGTGGCCAACATAGCAACCACCGCCACGGGAATCATCAATAATCCTCTCATTTTCATTTGTTTATTATTATATTTATCTTAATTTTCGTTTGCTAATTCTTATGATTGGGAAAATATGATTTGTAATCCAAATTGGTATGCTTCGCGGCATTACCAACCGAGACTTTAATGTTATCAATGTATAACCAACATGTACAATTTGAGGTTCCACCAGGTGTTTCCGTATATCCACGCCACATAAGACGTGTCACATTAGCAGGTACGTTTGAATACGTTGCCGATCTACTATAAGGCATATTCGTCCAAGATGCAGTCTCCTCATATAAATCATAACTATCTACGACTGTACCATCTTCGGCCCCACTACCGAAAGTCTCTGCAGACGTTACATAACCAATACGGCAATACATTCTTTTCAAGCTACCTCCTAAACCTCCAGCAAAAGTTCCATAGGTAGCATTCATTCCATAATTATAAAAAACTGAGATATTTGACTGCGATGTAAGATTTACCAAAGGAGTAGAATCTATACGAGCTCCATATGTCGCACCAAAAACTACAGACTCATATCTCGGAGCAATACGAACAGATATTCCTGCCTTACTTCCTACTCGGCCACCAGTCCAACCAGGTAAGCCATTGATCGCAACACCACCCTTATTACCCGTTCCAGAAACTGCATACTCATCATTACTTGAAGTATCACCTACTGTCGCGAAATCCTCAAAATACAAATATGGCAAAGCAAAATATGCATTTTGAGAAGTAGCAAAGTCGGGCAATGTGAGCGTATACTCAATATCGTTTATCGTTGCGTGTGCCGAATCGAATGAGGCTACCATCTTAGCCCCTCCAGATGTTAAATTAAACTGATAATCCTCATTATTCAGATAATAAAACTTCGCTTTGAAAACGCCATCAGTCGCTTCCAATGTTGTTGATTGCGAAGCAATAGGCAGCATTGTCGCAGGCCACTCCTTCACATACATCTTCGACGCATTCTCGCCCAAGAAATTGGGATATGTGGTATTATCGGGACAAGAAAAACTTATCTCGATATATGCATTTTCATCAGAAGTCGGGATTGTCAAATTAACGGGAGTTACTCTCTGTGATTTAAAATCTTTATCGATAGCTTTTACAATCTCCTGCGATGGCACACCCGAAGAACTATACGCCCTGAACTTCAAATTTCCCTGCAACGCCCCAGCCTTTATGTGCAACCACACATATCTATTGTTCTCATTCAAAAGAACATCATCAGAGAAATCTACCGTAATCTTATTCGAAAGATTCGACCAGGTGATTTGCGAAGGGTTGGTGACATCAAACGACGCAGTTCCCACAACATCTTGCGGGAATACAATATCCAGACGCTTGATTGGCTGCCCCAAAAGATTCTTACCCTCTGGGATGCGAATACGAATCATATGGAACAGATGCTCAAACGATAATCGCGGCTCCTGCCAAGCGACATTTGTAGAAGAGTCATCTTCACGCGACACCAAAGCATTACCCGTTGCTGTGGCTGTCATAACATCGAGTGCAGGATCGTATGCTCCACTCTGCTGCGAAGGCAAGGTGTATGATACGGTAGTGCCACTTTGTGACGAAGGCTGTGGGTAAACTGCATAATAGGTATAAGTTCCGGCCGCCATAGGATCGATAGTTGCCATAAAATCGGCATCATCATAAGTATCGTTATATGTAGATAGCGTAAACACCGCTCCGTTCACGGCATACGCACTCTCTCCATCGGCCTTTGCCCACACTCCAATCTTATCTCCCACACTCCACTCAATAGGCTGCTCGGTACCAGACTGCACACCCGACGGCACATCACCCAGAGCCGTACGGCCCATAGCCGAATGTGACGCACGGATGGCCACCTCGACAGGATGCGCAGGCTTAATCTCCTGATTAGCCACTTCACCCTTGTCACAGGCTGCCAGCCCAAAAGCCAACACCGTTAATAGGAAGTTTCTTAATTGCACTTTATAATCAGTTTTATTATTTCCCTACATTTTGACACGCAAAAATATAAACATCAATTTTATCGAAAAAATAATTTCAACCAAACGGGCCTATTTCATCACGAATGGATAGTTTTCACCCTCGTTTTACTTCATTTTTGAGAGTTTATATTATAATAATATACCTAAATTGCTTTTTTACAGCAAAAATCGACCAATAACACATTCGGTCTCCGGCATATTCCAATTATACTTTTAGGCTATGATTTAGCATATTTAAGAAATTTATTTCGTGATGAAATTCACACTATTCGTTGAATTTTTGATGCGGGCTGATACTTTTTATCTATCTTTGCGACAATCAACGAAAAACGATGATGTTATTTTTGAGGAGATATATCAAATTTTTACCTGTGTTAATGCTATGCCTAATAACCTCAGAGGTTATGGCACAGGATGTTACTGCACCCATTAGCGAAGCCGATACTTTATCGGCAACTGCAGCAACCTCGCTCTCGCGCGAAGAACGCATTCGTCAGCGAGGAATCACCAATATGGCCCACACATTCGTGGCAAAAGGTTCGTGGATTACGGGTGCAAACGTCGCTTACTCGACCCACACCAACGAAAATTACACCTTTGCCATAGTCGAGGGCATCAATTCCGAGGGCTATACATTCCGTGTAAGCCCAATGGTAGCCTACGCCATCCGCAACAATATGGCGCTGGGTTTGCGAGGTACTTACTCTCGCTCTAATCTGACGGTCGATAGCGCCGATTTGAAGTTTGGCGACGAGGAGACCGGCACCGAGATTAATGTGAACAAATTCAAGACTGTACGCCACACCTATACCGTTGCTGCCATCTGGCGTCAATACATACCATTGGGCCGCAGCAAACGTTTTGCTATCTTCAACGAGATCTCACTTGGTGCAGGCGGAACAGAGTCGATATTTGCGGCCGACCAGCCAATCAAAGGAACATACGAAGAGGGTTACACGATCTCGCTTGGAGTATCGCCTGGTATAATGGCCTTCGCCACAAACGATGTTGCGATCGAGGTAAATGTTGGTGTAATGGGTATCAACCTCACCGACGTCAAGCAGGTACACAATCAAGTGGCTAACGGCAACCGTACATCGAGTGACATGAACTTTAAAGTCAATCTGCTCTCTATCGGAGTGGGCGTATCTTTTTATCTGTAAACAACTATGATGCAACGAAAACTCATAATAACACTTTTGATGCTCTTGATTTGCGGTGGTGCGCTCTCTGCAAAAAGCCGAAAGTCGAGCCATAGTTCACACTATATCGATCGAGAGATCAACTCTGGGAGCGTATTCGGCTATAAGGGCGAGTATATGCTGGGACTCACAGCATCGTATGGAACACTCTCAAGCGAGGATTCAAATATGTGGGTCTATTTGGATAATATCAACGTCGATGGAGCAATCACAACCGTTAAGCCATTCTTCGGCTACTTCTACCGTGATAATAGATGTATCGGAGTACGATTGGGGTATCAATATCTTGACGGTAATTTGGGCAATTTAGACCTCGATTTAGGCGAGCAGAACGACATCTCGCTTAGCTTATCGGGTATGCAACTAAAAAATAGTAGCTTCTCGGTGGCCGCATTCCACCGCTCATACGTAGCCCTCGACAACAAGGGTCAATTTGGTCTATTTGCCGAGATTGAAGGTTCTGCACAATTTGGAAACGGAGAGTTTATGAATGGCTCGGGCGAACAACCCAAATTTACAAAGAGCGACAACCTAAAATTAGAGCTCGGATTCAGCCCCGGCGTAGCAGTCTACATCTTTCCGTCGGTATGTGCTACGGTATCAATCGGCTTGGGCGGAGTGAAATACACCTCAATAAAGCAGTTCGACGATGCAGGTAACAAGATTGGTACACGCCACGCATCGAAGATGCAATTCCGATTGAATGTCGCCGAGATCAATTTTGGTATGACTCTGCATCTGTGGAGCAAAAAGAAGATGGCCTCGACCAAATAGCTCGACCACCAAAGAGATTCTGGATCCTGATATATATTTTACATTTAGAGACAAAATAGCCTGTCCGATTTACAATAATTGGGCAGGCTATTCTACGCTATGCGATGCTATACAGTTTTGACCCTGCTCAATATACCTTTCAGGGCAGCTATAGCGACTCCGTAGTTGGTGATTGCCACCCCCTGAGCTGAGGCCTGTGCGACTCGGCTCATCACGTGACGACGATTGAACATACAAGCCCCGCAATGAATCACCAAATCATACTGCGTTAAATCCTTCGGGAAATCATCTCCTGCTACGACATCTATCGAAAGCTCTTCACCCACTTTACCGCAAAGCATACGGGGCAATTTTACTCGGCCAATATCCTCATTCTGAGGAGCGTGGGCACACGCCTCGGCAATAAGCACTCGCGATGAAGGAGTAAGCCTTTCTATCGCAGCCGCACCCTTCACAAAGGCCTCTATATCGCCTTTATATCGTGCAAAAAGAATCGAAAACGAAGTCAAAACCGATCCTTCGGGCTTTAGAGCAAAGACTCTATCAAAAACCTGCGAATCGGTGATAATCAATTTGGGAGGAGCCGCCAACGCAGCCAATGCCTCAGGCATCTGCTCAGCCGTACAACTCATCGCCATACAACCCCTATCCAACAACTCTCGCAGGGTCTGCACCTGAGGTTTTATCAATCGACCTTTGGGGGCTTGGGCATCCTGCGGCATAACAAGCATCACTAAATCGCCCGCCTCGCAAAATCCTTCAGTTATGAGTCGCTCCTCCGATTTTACAAGCGATGCAATCGCTCCACGCAGTTGGTCAATACCACTACCATTCTTAGCGCTTGTAATTATAGGTTTAAGACCAATCGTCTGCTCTATATGCTCACAGAGCTGATCCACCTGAGGGTTCTGATCGCATTTCGACACGACTGCCACAATAGGAATCTCGCGCTTACGCAACTCCTCTACAAGTGCTTGCTCCACCTCAGTTACATCATTTGAAAATACCACCAAAGCGACATCCACCCTATCAACCACATCCGTAGACCGCTTCACCCGCTCCACACCCAGTTCTCCCATATCATCCAAACCGGGAGTATCAATTAGCAAGCTCGCTCCCACACCCGGCAACTCCATGGCCTTTCGAACCGGATCTGTCGTAGTACCAGCTACATCTGAAACGATGGCCACAGGCTGTCCAACGATCGCATTGAGTAGCGATGATTTACCGCTGTTGCAGAGTCCAAAAAGCGCCACATTAAGACGCTCGGCGTTGGGTGTATGTTGGTTATCTTGTTGCATATCAGAATCTAAAATCTCGTTTTCCCTCGCCTATCATTTGTAATCGGGCACGCGTAATCTCCCTTACGCGTTCGTTGGTCAACATCTCCACCTGCTCGGCCAAAACCTTCTCGGCCAGTTGGCGAGTATATGGCGAGGCATAATCCTCCATATATTCACGCAAAGTCATCAGCGCATTTGGCCAACAGCAATCGCCAATCTGCCCACGCTTTGCAAGCGACATAAAGCGATCACCGGTACGCCCCTCTCGATAACAGGCAGTACAGAAACTCGGTATATAGCCTAGCTCTAATAACCAAGCTACAATTTCATCGAGAGTACGTGAGTCCGAGATATCGAATTGAGCCGAATCATCAACATATTCTTGTTCAGCGCCTTGCGCATAACCCCCTACGCTTGTACGCGAAGCACCGCTGATTTGCGATACACCCACATCGAGTACCATCTCGCGCGATTGTTTCGACTCACGGGTCGAGACAATCATACCTGTATATGGGACTGCTATTCGAAGTATTGCCACAATACGGCGAAACACTTCGTCGGTCACGCCATTATCGAAATCTCTAATATCAATATCCGAAGCGGGACGTATACGTGGTACACTTATAGTATGTGGGCCGACCCCAAAACGAGCCTCCAAATGCTCAGCGTGCATCAATAGTCCCACAAAATCATATCGATAGTCCGTCAGACCAAACAATGCCCCAATGCCAACATCGTCAATTCCGCCCATCATCGCTCTATCCATCGCCTCGGTATGATACGCCCAATTACTTTTAGGACCTGATGGATGTAACTTTTCGTAGATTTCGCGTGAATAGGTCTCCTGAAAAAGTATATATGTGCCAATACCTGCATCCTTCAACATTTTATACTCCTCGACGGTAGTGGCTGCGATATTGACATTCACACGTCGGATAGCTCCATTGCGGTGATGAATAGAATATATAGTATCTATTGATTCCAGGATATATTCTATCGAGTTGAGTTTTGGATGTTCGCCAGCCTCCAACGCCAAACGTTTATGACCCATATCCTGCAACGCAATGACCTCTTGACGAATCTCCTCCTGTGTAAGTTTTCGGCGCGGTATAGTGCGATTTTGAGCGTGATAAGGACAATAGGTGCAACCATTTATACAATAATTCGACAAGTACAACGGTGCAAACATTACTATTCGATTACCATAAATGCGCTGCTTGATCGAACGAGCCAGCGAAAATATCTGCTGCACAACACCCTCATCATTGCACGCCAACAACAAAGCCGCCTCACGATGGCTCAACCCCTGCCCCTCCGATGCCTTGGCAAGAATCTGCTCAGCAAGAGCCACATCGTGGCTATGCGATGCTGCATACTCGATGGTTGCACTTATCTCTGCGTGATTTATAAACTCTGCAGCCTGCTCCGATTTGACGTTATACTCAATCATAAATTACCTATCTAAACTTATGCGAAGTTACAAAAAAAAGTATTAAAAATCGCCTCGCGAGAGGTCGATATGATAACCTATCGACTCAAGTTCCGCTCCCAAACGTTTCACACTCTCGATATTCTGGTTGTAAGCTTGCGATTTCCCCTCATATATATCGTATTTTCCCCTTACCTCCAATGGCGAGATATTGGGCATCACCACATTTGCACCCGACAATACACCCTGCCGAACTCCTTCATTGGAGAGTGTTGCCAGCGCTGTCGTGGCTGGGATAAGCGCTTTTGGCGCAAGCAGTCGAGCAATTGCCATCACCATCAATGTAAGCCTCACATCACCCGCCTGCGATTGAGCAAAAGGAGTCTGCCGATGAGGTATAAATGGTCCTATGCCTATCATCTGCGGCTGCACTCGACTAATATACAATAAATCCTCCGCCAACGACTCCACACTTTGGTGCGGCACGCCCACCATCATTCCTACACCCGTCTGAAATCCAAGTTCCTTCAGCTGCTCGATGGTCTGCAAGCGATTCGAGTACGACATATCGCTGGGATGCAGAGCTGCATACAAGGTTGCATCAGCAGCCTCGTGACGCAACAGATATCTATCAGCTCCGGCCCGACGCAACCTCGCCAACGATTCAACGCTACGTTCGCCGAGCGACAAAGTAATAGCAGCATCGGCATAGAGATGCTTAATCGAGCCGATAAGTCTCTCCAATCGTGCATCGGTAAATGCACCATCCTCACCACCCTGCAACACAAAGGTTCTTAGCCCCGCACGATAACCATCCTCGCAACACCTCAAAATCTGCTCATCGCTGAGTCGATACCTCTCGGCAGAGCGATTGCTACGACGGAGTCCGCAATAAAAACAATCATTCCGACAATAGCTACTCACCTCAATCAGGCCACGCAAGAAAATACCAAACCCGAACCGCTGGCGAGCGATTCGGGTAGCCTCTTGTCGCAGGTAAGAGAACGTTGCGCTATCGCAACAACTCAACAAAGAGATTAAATCTTGCTTTGTTAAGCTATGCTCCTGCACCAAACGCTCTACTACCGCTTTCATATCATAACACGGTGATTATCTATTGTTTATTATCTTCGAAGTAATTTGTCGGTAAATATCTTACGACCGGCATCGTATGTTGCGTGGCTGCTGGGGCCTGAAATACATCCACCCTCACACGCCATAACCTCGATGAACTGAACGGGCGACTTGCCTGTCTTACCATACGCTTTGAGCAAATTAACGCTCTTTCTATTCAATCCTGCAATCTGTATGCTACTGAAATCAAACGCACCGTTAACATATGCCTTCACAGCCTCCGTCACGCCACCATTCTGAGCAAATCCGTGAGCCGTACGATCCGACTTAAAGGGTACGTTATAGATAACCTCCTCATCCATCTCAATAGCCAGACCTTTGAATATTGAGTGCAACTCTTCAAATGTAAGAACATAACTTACCAAATTATCGCGACGAGCCTCCTTACGCTTTGCAATACATGGACCGATAAATACCAACTCTGCATCGGGATACTTCTCGCGTGCAATTTGAGCCGTATAATACATCGGCGAGCGGGTACTCGAAATATACTTCTTCAAATCTGGTGCGTGTTTCTCAGCCATCTCGATATAAGATGGACAGCACGAAGTTGTCATAAACTTCTGACCTTCATCGAGTTTCTCCTTCAACTCAGCACTCTCCTTCTGGGTGGTAACCATTGCCCCCTGCGCAACCTCAATCACATCACTAAATCCGATACGCTTGATTGCACCATACATCTGCTCGGCAGGAACATTATACTGCGACAACACTGCAGGAGCAACCATAGCAACAACCTGCTTGCCATCACGGATGCTTTGGAGCACATCAAACACCTGCGAAATCTCAAATATAGCACCAAACGGACAGCTATTCAAGCACTTACCACAATAGATACACTTCGACTCATCGATATGCTCGACGCCAAGCTCATCCTTTGTAATAGCACCCACAGGACATGACTCCTCACAAGGAACAGGTATATGGACAATTGCGTGATAGGGGCAATTCTGGTAACACTTACCGCAACTGATACACTTCTTGTGGTTGATACGTCCCTGACTTGTTTCGGGATCGAATTCGATAGCGTCATTGGGGCAGCTAATCGAGCAAGATCGTGCCACGCAACCACGACAAAGGTTTGTAATCTGGTAATTGGCACGGATACAAGATGAACAAGCCTCATCTACCACACACATGATATTCTCTTTGGGCTGCTTACGCTCCAATGCACGACGTGCATAATCTGAAAGAGGAGTAAGCTCATCTGTTTCGTCCGACATATCAAATCCAAGCAAAGGCAACGATTTATATTTGGTGATCGCACGCTCCTTGTATATACAGCAACGACCTACGGGTCGGGCATTACGCGGACTCAATTCAATAGGGATTCTGTCGATACCTTCGACAAGCTGATTTTTATTCCACAATTTGATGAGTTTTGTCAGCAACACCTGCCTTACAATCATTACGTTGTTTCTAATCGCCATACCTCAAAATTTAGACTGATATTTACTCCTAAATATTTTATGGTGCGAAGATAGCTTTTTTATGGCAAATTTTGAACATTCCGGACTACAATTGTGCATTTTGGGCCCCATTTTATTCAAAAAAATTCACAATTCACCCACACGGTCGCCTTCGTAGGTCTCAATTTCGCGACACTCAGCAAACAAACACCCCGACAGCGTAATGCCATCGGGGTGCCAAATATAATCTCTTACAAATCGATATTTGCTACCTACAAATTACTCCTTAAAACCGCGATTGCGCAACAAAGCATCAATCTTGGGCTCACGACCACGGAAAGCTGTATACATTGTCATACCGTCATCGATACCACCTGGAGTGAGCACGTGCTTACGGAACTTGGCCGCAACCTCCTGATTGAAGATGTCGCCTGTCTCGGCAAATGCCTCAAAAGCATCGGCATCGAGCACCTCAGCCCACATATAGCTGTAATATCCAGCAGTATATCCACCACCCATTGTGTGGCTGAAATTGGTCATACGATAACGTGGAAGTATCTGCTTTGGAATACCACGCTCGGCAAGTTTCTGCTGCTCGAAATCCATCACGTTGAGGTTCGAAGGGATCTCGGTCAAAACGTGCAAATCCATATCGCTGAGCGAAGCTGCCAAGTACTCAACAGTTGCGAAACCTTGGCCATACTTCGAGCTCTCTACAATCTTGTTCACAAGCTCCATAGGGATAACCTCACCTGTCTTGTAATGCTTTGCGTATACAGCCAATACCTCAGGCTCAAATGCCCAATGCTCGTTAATCTGCGAAGGAAGCTCCACAAAGTCACGCTCCACACCACCAGCGCCATTGTAACGTACATCACGCATAAAGCTATGCAATGCGTGACCAAACTCGTGGAAGAGAGTCTCAACGTTGTCGATACTCTGCAATGCTGGACCATCACCGGCAGCAGCTGTCATATTGCAGCAATTGACAACAATAGGAATCACACGCTCATCACCCTCATAGCTCTGACCGCGGAACGAAGTGCACCACGCACCAGCACGCTTGCTCTCACGAGGGAAGTTATCGCTATAGAAAATAGCCAAAGTCTTACCATCTTTATCAATTACCTCGTATGCCTTGGCCGTTGGCTCGTAAGAAGGCACCTGATCGGTAATCTCTTTGAATGTGATACCATACAACTTACCAGCAACGTGGAAGATACCCTGCATCACATTACCAATCTCCATATATGAGCGAATCTCCTGCTCGTCAACGGCATATTTTGCCTTCTTGGCCTTGTCGAGGTAGTACATATAATCCCAGCCCTCTGGCTCAAAATTCTTACCCTCCTTGCGAATCTCAGCACGAATATCGTTCAACTCCTGCTTTGCCTTCTCTACAGCAGGGCCCCACACCTGATCCAACAGGTTGTAAACAGCCTCAGGAGTCTTGGCCATACGATCCTCAAGAGCCAACTCTGCATAGTTGTTATAACCCATCAACTTAGCCTTCTCCAAACGAAGCGTTACGAGTTTTGCCGAGATAGCCTTGTTGTCGTACTCATTATTCTGATTACCGCGATTGTAGTATGCATTGTATACCTGACGACGCAACTCGCGATTCTCGCAATACTGCAACACAGGATTACAGCTCGGACGCTGCATATTGAACATATACTTGCCGCTCTTGCCATTCTTCTCAGCCATCTTGGCTGCTGCATCGATATTGTTCTGTGGAAGGCCCTTCAACTCCTCAACCTTATCGACTGTAACAAATGTATTGTTTGTCTCGTGCAAAAGGTTCTGCGAGAAGGTGAGCTGCAACATCGAAATCTCCTTGTTAAGCTCACGAAGTTTTGCCTTCTGCTCATCGTTAAGTTCAGCGCCGCTCTTTACAAAACGCTTGTATATATTCTCCAACACCTTCTTCTGCTCTGGGTTGAGATTCAAGCTCTGCTGGGCATCATAAACACTCTTAACACGTGCAAAAAGCTTCTCGTTCATATACATATCGTCGCTATGAGCCGAGAACATTGGCGAGAGTTCCTTCTCCAAAGCACGCATCTCATCTGTAGAGTTGCTGCTCGACAATGGGCCAAATGTACCACGCACTTTACGCAAAAGTTCACCACTCTGATCGAGTGCTACGATTGTATTCTCGAATGTGGGAGCTGCGCTGTTTGTTGCGATAGCCTCGATTTCGGCCTTCTGCTCCTCCATACCCTTGAGCAAGCCCTCACGATAGTTCTCGATTGTTATCTCCGCAAAGGGTGCAATACCAAAAGGTGCTGTAAACTCATTAAATAACGGATTGTCGGACTTTGTTCCGCCGCAACCGCACATAGCGATCGCCATTGCTGTTGCGATCATTTGCTTTGCAAATTTCATAGATTTACTCTGTTTTTTAATATTTATTGATTCATAACTTTGTCTTGCGTTGCAAATATACGAAATGTCGCGTTTTAACAGCTTCAATATCGCCAAAAACTTCGGTTTTTATGATAGATTTAGGCATTTTGGGGAAAATGATTGGCAAGATAGAGATAGAGAGAGATTTTTTATTACCTTTGTAAGAGCTTGCATATATATATCTATCGCAGATGCGATATGCGTGATGTTAAGCCATGTGGTTGGCCAGATTCATCCGCAATCGCACGACATTAATATGTATTTGATTATAATACAATTATACAGTTATGACTAAAGAATTAGAGTTAAACGCCAACTCGGTAGTAAGATTCTTGGGTAAGCCGTCAAGCGAGTTTACCAAGGCCGACATCGTGAAGTATATCGTTGAGAATGATATACGTATGGTCAATTTTATGTATCCGGCAGGTGATGGTCGCCTGAAAACACTCAATTTTGTGATTAATAATGCTGCTTATCTCGACGAGATTCTCACCTGCGGCGAGCGCGTCGACGGTTCGAGCCTCTTCCCATTTATTGAGGCTGGCAGCAGCGATTTATACGTACTACCCCGCTACTCAACTGCCTTTGTTGATCCGTTTGCAGAGTTGCCGACATTGGTAATGCTATGTTCTTATTTCAACAAAGACGGAGAATTACTCGAAAGTTCTCCCGAGAACACCCTTCGCAAAGCCTGCCGTGCATTCCGCGAGGTTACAGGAATGGAGTTTGAGGCTATGGGCGAGTTGGAGTACTATGTGATTGCTCCCGACACCAACGCATACCCCGCTGCCAACCAGCGAGGATATCACGAGTCAGCCCCCTTTGCCAAATTCAGCGAGTTCCGCCAAGAGTGCATGGACTATATAGCACGAGTTGGAGGACAAGTGAAGTATGGTCACTCGGAGGTAGGTACATTCAAAATCGACAATATGCTCTACGAGCAGAACGAGATAGAGTTCCTACCCGTGGCCGCAGAACGAGCTGCCGAGCAGTTGATATTGGCTAAGTGGATTATCCGAAATCTCTCGATGGAGTATGGCTACGAAGTAACCTTTGCCCCGAAGATTACACAAGGCAAGGCCGGTTCTGGCATGCACGTACATATGCGTATAATGAAGGATGGCAAAAACCAAATGCTCGACGGAGGTGTATTGTCGACCACAGCCCGCAAGGCTATCGCAGGAATGATGGATCTGGCTCCTTCGATCACCGCCTTCGGCAATACCAACCCTACATCGTATTTCCGCTTGGTTCCTCATCAGGAGGCTCCTACCAATATATGCTGGGGCGATAGAAATCGTTCGGTACTTGTACGTGTTCCACTTGGCTGGGCAGCAAAGAGCGATATGTGCGGAGCGGTCAACCCGTATGAGCCCAACAGCAACTACGACACATCGCAGAAACAGACCGTCGAGATGCGTTCGCCCGATGGCTCAGCCGATGTATACCAACTTTTGGCAGGCTTGGCGGTAGCATGCCGTCACGGATTCGAGATGGAAAACGCCTTGGAGATTGCCGAGACGTGTTATGTCGACGTAAACATCCACGACAAGAGCAACGAGCACCGCTTGAAAGGATTGGCTCAATTGCCCGATAGTTGTGCTGCATCGGCAGATTGCCTGGAAAATCAGCGAGCTGTATATCAGCAGCACGGAGTATTCAGCGAGGCTATGATAGATGGCATTATACGTCATCTTCGCTCCTACAACGACGCCACGTTGCGTGCCGACATAGGCGAAAACTCAGCCGAGATGTTCGAGCTTGTAACACGACATTTCCACTGCGGATAACAGTCGATATTCTACTCAATCAGTCACATCCATTACCCGCCCGTAATGGATGTGATTTGTATTAAGTCGCAACTTGCAGAACTATTTGCACAAACCACACCCGACAACTCCCTCATAAAGGGGAATTACTATTTTGCAGTGTCTTCAAAAAATAGTACCTTTGATCCAACAGAATATAAATATTAACCCAATACAAATAAAGCTATGAGGATAAAATTCAAACTCGTAACTCTCGCCGTTATCCTGCTGCAAGGATTTGTAGCGATGGGAGCTACTCACGAAATATATTTATCACCTTCGGGCGATGATAGGAATCAAGGCAATAAGAATTCTCCTCTTGCCACCTTGAACGAAGCGTTGGCACGTGCTATTGCCTTACAGGACGATAGTTCGATTGACGCCTTTGTAATCAACCTTGCCAAAGGCAATTACACAATGTACGATCCTCTTGTTATCGACAATTCACTTCACAAACCTATCGAGTTTCGCGGTGCCGAGAGTGGCCGTAGCGTGATATCGGGAGGAATAACCACGGCCCGCTTTACCGCCGTAAACGACCACCTATGGAGAGTCCATATTCCCGAAGTAAACCGCTACGGATTCCGATTTGAACAGATTTACATCAATGGCGAGCGCCGTTTTCGTGCCCAAAGTCCCAACCGCGGCGAATTCGCAGGCATAAAGCAGGTGAAACATATTCCTATCGACTCAACCAATCTGGGACGCGACATATATGGCTGGGAGGTGTTGAACATCACTCCCAACAACCCCATCCCCTTTGGCAACGAGTGCCGTACGCAATATATCGGCGAGGATGCTCCGACAAGTAAAAACAAAGAGGCTTTGGGCCAACCACTGATAACATTTTTCCATAAGTGGGACACCACACGTCGCCCATTGTTGCACGTCGATTCTTGTGGCGTGATGACTATCGCTGGTCGTGGAGTATATCCGTGGAATACAATCGATACCCGTTCACGTTTCTTTGCCGAAAACGATTTCAATTTTCTCGATGCCGAAGGCGAATGGATTCTCTCTGAAGATGGCTGGTTATATTATATCCCCTGCGATGGCGAGACTATCGAGAATACCACTTGTCAAATACCTGTCGTAAAGCAATTTATAAAAATCCAGGGTAAAAGCGTTGAAGAACAGGTATCGGATGTTAAGTTTAGCAATATCGATTTCGTCTATGCCTCATACCTCACCCCCAACGAGGGAAATGTTCAGATGCAGGCTGCGGCAGGCATAGGCACAGTCGTAGAGGCCAACTTTGCACGTAACATCCATTTTGCAGATTGCACCATAGCGCATACGGGATTGGGTGGCGTATGGTTTAAGCGCGGTTGCTCGGATTGCTCGGTGGAGCGATGCCATATATATGATGTTGGAGCAAGCGGCGTGAAGATTGGCGAGAGCACCATACGCGATAACCGCGCCGAAATTACCCACCACATCAAGATCGACAACAACATTATTCAGCACGGTGGATTCGTATTTCCGTGCGCAGTGGGTGTGATTATCTTCCACTCATCGGATAATCAGGTGACGCACAACGACATTGCCGACTTCCGCTATACAGGAGTATCGGTTGGATGGACTTGGGGTTATGGCTACAGCCCCGCCAAACGCAACATTGTTGAATACAACCATATCCACCACTTGGGCTGGGCACAACTCTCGGATATGGGCGGCGTTTATACGTTAGGTATATCCGAGGGAACATCGGTAAGCAACAACGTCTTACACGATATATACTCGCTCTATTACGGCGGTTGGGGACTCTACACTGATGAAGGTTCTTCGGGCATACGCATCGAGAACAATCTTGTCTACAACTGTAAGAGTGGCGGATTCCACCAACACTACGGCAAGGATAACATCGTACGCAACAATATCTTCGCAGGACAGATTCGCACCCAGCTGGAGGCATCGCGCATCGAACCACATCTCTCATTTGAGTTCTCTCACAACATCATATACTATAGTAGCGGAGTACTGGGAGGTATAAATTGGGCTCACGTTGGTCACAAATCGGATTACAACTGCTATTTCTGCACCGACCCAAGCAAGGAAATTGGGTTCCAGAGTGTAAGGTTCGACGATTGGCAGGCCAAAGGACAAGATGTAAACTCGGTTATTGCCGACCCCGAATTTGCCAACGTTGCTACCGGCAATTTCACCCCAACCAATAAGTCTATGCTCAAAAAGATTGGCTTCAAGATGTTCGACTACACCAAAGCGGGAGTTTACGGCTCAAAGGAGTGGCGTCGCAAGGCCGAATTGAGCGACGAGATGAAAGCTGCCTTCGACAAATTAGTAAGCGACTACGAGCAACAGAAGATCGCCGATTGGTAGCAGCCGATCGCTCGCATAGGTTTGATTATTATTATACATTTATACATACTATGACTAAAAAATTGTTTTTGATTGCGTTGTCGTTTTGCATATTCAGCAACGCATCGGTAGCGCAAGACCTCAACCACTACAAGGCCATCGTAAAGGAGCTTAGCTCGGCTAAATATCAGGGACGCGGCTACGCCTACGACGGCGCCAACAAGGCTGGAAAATATTTGGAGGATGAGTTTAAACGGGCGGGGGTTGACGAGGTAATCTGCCAACCATTCAAGATGGATATCAACACATTCCCAGGCAAAATGCAAGTTGCGATCGATGGTAAAAAGCTATCGGCCGGCATCGAATTCAACCTGCGTGAATTCTCGCCCGGCATCAAAGGGGAATTCCCTCTCTACCATATCGATACCGCGAACTACAATAGCGAGAAGATTTTTACCGATTTGGCCAAGCCCGAATACAAGGATGCCTTCGTTGTTTGCGACTTTTGGTTTACCTACAAACACTCTGCCGACTTCAAGCGTTTGCAAAGCAACGATGCAAGCAAAGGCTGCCCATCAGTAGCAGGCCTGATCCTCACGTGGAATGAGCCTTTGAAATTTTACAAAGCCTATGGAGAGCGAATTGTTGACAAACCTATCATCTGGACCCTTTCATCATCGACTCCCAGCAATTCTAAATCGGTTAAGGTCAACATCGAAAACCGTTTCTTGAAGGATTACGAGTGCTTCAATGTTATCGCCAAAGTCGAGGGTGAACATCACGACGGTTGTTATGTATTCACAGCCCACTACGACCATCTGGGTAACCTCGGTCGCAAGGTATACTATGCAGGTGCACACGATAACGCTTCGGGCACAGCCGCCATCGTCACTTTGGCTGCACACTATGCTAAGCATCGTCCAAAATACGACATTTATTTCATTGCCTTTTCAGGCGAGGATGCCTACCTGAGAGGTTCGGAGTGGTATGCCAACAATCCAACTGTACCTTTGAAACAGATTCGCTACCTGTTTAATTTGGATATGATTGGCGACAACAACCCCGAAATATATTGCGAGGTAAGCGACCCCGGTGAGCAGGGCTACAAACTTATGGAGCAGATAAACAACCAAAAATCGTATTTCAAAGCTCTTGACAGAGGAAAATTGGCAGGCAACAGCGACCATTATCCCTTTGCTCAGCGTAATGTGCCTTGCATCTTCCTCGAAAACAAGGATGGCGATGCATTCAAATATTACCACACCCCACTTGACACTTGGGAGAGCGCGATATTCGATAGCTACGAGCCGCTGTTCAAGTTGGTAACCGATTTCATCGAGCAATACTAGTAACGTATTAACCAATGCAGGTAAAACGTAATATACTCTACCTGACCGCAGCAACAATATGGGGTATTCCAGGCATCATCATCGCCATTAAAGGGGTGATGGCATATAGTGTAATACCCCATATAGAATTATGCTGGTTACTTCCCATCACCATCATAACTCTTATCGCATTCCGCTTCATTTTCCGTAGAATTGTAAGTAAGTATTCGGCCCGTATAACACAACTTCCACCCCAAACAAGCATATTACAAACCTTCCCGCTCAAGGGCTGGATATTGATACTTTTTATGATGTGCTTAGGCATTACACTAAGAAATATTCCCTCTATTCCGCTACAATTCACAGCATCGTTCTACTCCGGATTAGGGCCAATGCTAATATGGTTTGCCGCCAATTTCCTACATAACTACCGCCACTCACGATAGCTGCCACGAGCCCTCTTTGCTGAAGATTTCTGCAAATTCCGACATTTACGTATCATCAGTTGTATATTTATCTTGTTTTGCGAAACGATTTTCACCTATTATCGCAAATTTGACAAATATTTTTCTTATTTTTGTTTGATAATATAGCATCACT
This sequence comes from Rikenellaceae bacterium, assembly GCA_015060165.1. Classification (GTDB taxonomy): domain Bacteria; phylum Bacteroidota; class Bacteroidia; order Bacteroidales; family Rikenellaceae; genus Alistipes. The sequence continues at coordinate 135,582 of SUZC01000005.1, read as the reverse complement.
TTTGATAGGCAGTATTCTATGGAGCGTACGAATCAAAATAGGGAACGTGTAGTTTGGCTCGACCTGTTAAGGTTGGTGGCTATTCTTATGGTTATAGCAGCCCATAGTGTCGATATTTACAATGCCACACCACAAGAAGATAGTTCCAATAGTTTTTGGGGCGGATTTATCGGCTCTATGATGCGTCCCTGCGTACCGCTTTTCGTTATGATGACCGGAATGCTGCTCTTGCCCGTTAGGCAAAATGCTGGAGACTTCTACAAAAAACGTATCACACGAGTTCTCTTCCCAATGATTATATGGTCGGCAATTTACTACCTCACGCCCTGGCTTACAGGGGTATTGGGTGCCGACAAAAGCATAGTGTCAATCTTCTTTCCATTCGAGTTTTCGCCCTCACAGGAGTTTGGCGATGCAATGAGTAACATTGCGATGATACCATTCACATTCAATGGTTACACCACACATATGTGGTATATCTATACACTCATCGGCCTATACCTCATTATGCCCTACCTATCGGCTTGGGTTGAGAAAAATGACAAAACCCTTACTCGCACCTTCGTTGCATTGTGGGGTTGTTCGCTTATGTTACCATACCTTAATCAGGTGATTTCGACCGATATCTTTGGCGTATGTGCTTGGAACGGATTTGGCACATTCTACTACTTTGCCGGATTTGTAGGATATCTGCTTTTGGGGCACTTGATGGGTGACGGCAACCGATTGCGTTCAGCAAAGGCCATTGCGGTGGGAACAATGCTCTACGTATCGGGATTCATTATCACCTATTCGGGTTATAGCACAATGGCTGAACAATACAGCTACGAAGAGGCGCCACAACTGCTGGAGATGTTTTGGCAATACTGTTCGCCCAATGTAGTGTTGATGACTATCGGAGTATTCCTTATCGTCCAACGCGCCCAAATCAAATCAGCTGTTACACAAAAGCTGTTAAGCAACATTACACGATGTGGATTTGGAATCTATATGATGCACTACATCTTCATCGGTCCCGTAATTATTATGCTCACCCCGCTGGGGCTTCCCACTCCAATTTGCGTAATATTTACCGTATTGCTTGTATTTGCCATAAGTTGGGTGCTTACCAACATCATATACCGACTATTACCTCGCGCAGCTCGCTATATCGTGGGATAAGCAACTGCACAAGAGAACTAAAACTATAACCAAGAATTATCAACCGAAAACTCTAATATTATGGGAAACAAGATTAATGACCCTATCGCTCGACTGATGGGTCTACGTTACAAATCTCATCCTTGGCACGGGCTTGAAGTGGGTGAAGATGCTCCGGAAATCGTTACCGCGTTTATCGAGATGGTACCTACCGACACGGTAAAGTATGAACTCGACAAAGTCAGCGGATATATCCGCATCGACCGTCCTCAGAAATACTCAACAGTAGTACCAGCACTCTATGGATTCATCCCACAGAGTTTTTGTGGCGATTCAGTAGCAGGATTCTGCATGGAGCGTAGTGGACGCGAGGGCATCAAAGGCGACGGCGACCCACTGGATATCTGCGTCTTGACAGAGCGTACGATTGCTCACGGCGATATTATAGCAAGTGTAAAACCCATCGGAGGATTCCGTATGCTGGATGGCGACGAGGCCGATGATAAAATCATTGCCGTACTTCGCAACGATGCCACATACCGAGGCTACAACGACATCGAGGAGCTTCCCCATATTGTTGTCGACAGATTGAAGCACTACTTCCTCACATACAAGGATATGCCAGCAATGGATCGTGCAAGTGAGGCTCAGAAGAAGGTCGAGATTGTAGCCACCTATGGCCGCGAGGAGGCTTACGAAGTCATCACTCGCTCGCTGGAGGACTACAAATGCCATTTCGAGGGTTTGGAGGAGATTCTACGCCACGTATAGTGAAGATTTGAAATTTGAGAGATATAAGAGAATATGGAATCACTAAAAGAGTTATACAAGATAGGAAACGGTCCATCGAGTAGCCACACTATGGGGCCCAAAAAAGCTGCCCTACAATTCGCTGCAAGATGTGGAGAGATTGATAGCTTCCGAGTAACACTCTACGGCTCATTGGCTGCTACGGGTAAGGGTCACCTTACCGATGCCGCCATTCGTGCAGTCTTGGAGCCTATAGCACCGTTGGAAATCGTATGGCAGCCCGACATCGTACTACCATTCCATACCAATGGAATGTTATTCGAGGCAATAAAAGGCGGAACAGTCATCGACAACTGGACCATATACAGCGTTGGCGGAGGTTCAATCGCCTCTCCCGATATGCCTTTGGAGTCACAGCGCAAAATCTACCCACTCACTACCAGCGAAGAGATTCTCAACTGGTGCGAAGACGAGGGTAAGACTTATTGGGAGTATGTGCAGGACAGCGAGGATAGCGACATATGGGAATATCTCGAAAAAATTTGGCAATCGATGCAGCACACCATCGACGAGGGTCTCAACAACGACGGAGTACTACCCGGAGGCTTGAAGGTTCGTCGCAAGGCCGGCACCTATTGGGTTAAGGCCAAAGAGTATGGCCCTTCGGTCAGTAACCGTTCACGACTCTACGCCTACGCCTTGGCCACAGCCGAGGAGAACGCATCGGGTGGCGAGGTTGTCACAGCCCCCACTTGCGGTTCGTGCGGAGTATTACCGGCAGTACTGAAACATCTGGCCGACTTGAACGACTATCGCCCAATACGCATCCTGAGAGCCTTGGCAACGGCAGGAGTCTTTGGCAATATTGCCAAGACCAACGCTTCGATTTCGGGTGCCGAGGTAGGTTGTCAGGGCGAGATTGGAGTAGCCTGCGCTATGGCAGCAGCAGCCGCGTGCCAATTGATGGGAGGTACGCCTGCCCAGATTGAGTATGCCGCCGAGATGGCTTTGGAGCACCACTTAGGACTCACCTGCGACCCCGTATGCGGATTGGTACAGATTCCCTGCATCGAGCGTAATGCAGTAGCAGCAGCCCGTGCCATCGACTCTGCCACATTCGCCATCCTCTCAGATGGTAAGCATCGTGTCAATTTCGACCACGTTGTTGCTGTTATGAAGGAGACAGGCCACAACCTGCCGAGCCTCTACCGCGAGACGGCCGAGGGAGGTTTGGCTCGCCACTATAAGCACAAATAATTCTGACCACTATTCCAAACTAAATTTATGCGACACCTATTATTATCAATAATCGCGACTCTCGGATTGATCTTTTACGCATCGGCGCAAGAGACCAAATGGTACGACCCTATGGAGGGCGATAAGTGTTACGTTGGTTGCAGAATCGACCATCCAGAGTTGCATGATAACTACCACCGTCTCCCGGCATCAATGCAGTCGCAACTTCGCAGTGCAGTATGGTCATTGTCGCAAAACAGTGCAGGACTAACGATTCGCTTCTACTGCAACGCCCCATCAATCACCGTAAAGTATGAATTGGAGGGTAGTACAAATATGCACAATATGGCACCAATGGGTTCATCCGGGGTAGACCTCTACTCAATGGACAAGAATGGCCGAGAGAGATGGTGTGCAGCTCCTTCGGGTCTGATTATCCGTAGAGGCGAGTCGCGATATAGCTATCGTGATCTAGTATACGAAGACGGCAATCCAGAGGGTTATCTGTACGAACTATATCTTCCACTCTACAACACCGTAAAGTGGGTAAAGCTCGGCATCCCTGAAGGCTATAATCTTCGTTTTGTGGAACCAGACAACAAAAAGCCTATCATCGTATACGGCACATCGATTGCGCAAGGAGCATCAGCTTCACGCCCAGGAATGGCCTGGACTTCAATTCTAAAACGCAAGTTCAACACTCCTGTCATCAATCTCGGTTTCTCGGGTAATGGTCGCCTGGAAGCTCCAATTGTTGACCACATTTGCAAGGTTGACGCTGCGGTATATATCCTCGACTGTATCCCCAACATGTGTGGTATGCTCAACACCATAGTTCCACGCATCACCGAGGCTGTCGAGAAGATTCGTCGCGTAAGTTCTGCGCCAATCATTCTCGCCGAGCATTGTGGAGTACCCTTTGCCGAGTCATCGCCCAAAAGCGACGAGGCTCACAACAAAGGCAACAAAGAGTGCCGCAAGGCCTATGAGCAACTCAAAAAACAAGGTGTGAAGGGTCTGTACTACGTATCGAAAAAGGATATCGCTCTCACTCGCGACGGTTCGATTGATGGCTGGCACCCCACCGACATAGGAATGATGGACTACGTTAATGCATATAGCAAGGTATTGAAAAAGGTACTTAAATAATCGACAAACAAGAGATAAATAATAACTCAAAACATACATTACAATGAAAAGACTTCTTAAGATGGCAATGGTAGCTGCTCTGATCGTGACAGCAACCACATCGCAAGCACAATTGGTAGAGGGCAAACGCGGCTACGAGGATTTCAAGATTGGAGTTGCCGGTTACTCTTACCGTAAATTCAACATTGATCAGACTTTAGCTTTTTTGAAGAGCATGGAGGTGAAGTACTTCTCTGTGAAGGATTGGTGGTTGCCTCTCAACTCTACAAAGGAGCAGATGGATGCATTCAAGGCAAAGTGCGCCGAGGCAGGTGTCAATCCATACATCTTGGGCCCAATCTATATGAAGAGCGAGGCCGAGGTTGACCGTGCGTTTGCCTATGCCGAGCGCTATGGCAGCGATGTATTTATCGGAGTACCCAACTACGAACTTGCCGATTATGTAATCAAGAAGGTAAAAGAGACAGGCATCAAGGTGGCTATCCACACTCACGGTCCCGACGGGGCTCCTTTCCCCAACATTCAGAAGGTTGCCGAGATTTTCAAAGACCCATCACTTGGTGTTGGCTGCTGTATGGACCTCGGTCACTCGGTTCGTATGGGCGAGGATATAGTAAAGGATATCAAGAAGTATAAGGATTGGATCTACGACATCCACATCAAGGACGAGACTGCTCCATCGAAGCAGGGTAAGACCTGGGAGATGGGTCGTGGCGTGATGGACTTCCGTCCTATTATGAAGGTATTACGTCAGATTAAGTATAAGGGTGTTGTATCGTTGGAGTTTGAAAAGAATGGTGACAACCCTCACCCAGGAATTGCCGAGTCAATCGGTTATCTGCGTGGCGTTGTCGATGGCACAAAATAGGCTATCCCAACCACGACGCTATCAAACATCACGAGCTACTCAAACACATCTGGGTAGCTCGTATTTTTTTGTAGTACAAAATATAATCGGCCGATAATCTTATCATCTTTTTTTACTATATTTGTAATAAGGTTAGTCGTTTGACAAACCAAAACTTTAATACCGATAGTTATGTCAATGGTTTTCAGATTCAGAATGCTCAGCGATGAGAACGACAACTTTGTTCGCGATTTCGAGATTGCAGCCGACTCTACCCTACTCGATCTGCACGACTTCATAATCGCAATGCTCGGCTACGACCCCTGCATGGCCTCATTCTTTACGGCTAACGACCGCTGGGAGCCCACCGAAGAGTACTCTTCTCTGGATATGGGCGAAGATGCCGGATCAGGCGATTCCAATGCGCCTAAGCTTATGGAGACAACCCATTTGGAGAGCATCCTGACCCATCTGCACGATCGCTTGATCTATCTGTTTGACCCCTTCAACCAGAGAGCGTACTATATGGAACTCATCGAGGCAAAAGAGCCTCAGGAGGGAATGAAATACCCGCGTGTGCAATTTGAGCATTCGCCTGCCCCCGATCAGTACGACCCCGAAGCAAGCGAGATGAGTGGCTCAATTTTCGAGGAGATGATGGGTGAATATAGCGATTTCGAAGGTGACGACGGATACGATGATGAGTACTAAACGGCTCATAGTCATAGTTGGCCCCACAGGCTCAGGAAAGACCGACCTCAGCATATCAATTGCCGAGCACTACTCTGCACCCATAATTTCAACCGACTCGCGCCAATTCTATCGCGGCATACCAATCGGCACAGCACAGCCCGACGCCGAGCAGTTGCAAAGAGTTGAGCATCATTTCATCGCATCGCACGAGCTCACGCAGGACTTCAATTGCGGCGCATACGAGACTGAAGCACTGCAGCGCCTCGAACAACTTTTCCAATCGCACGATGTCGTTGTGGCGGTAGGTGGTTCAGGACTCTACGTCAAAGCCCTATGCGAAGGTATGGACGATATGCCAGAAGCCGACGCAGAACTTCGAGAGCAACTTGCCGTAAGATTACAAAACGAGGGACTCGCCCCCCTATGCGAGCAACTCAGACAGCTCGACCCCGATTTCTACGCAAAGGTCGATTTGAAGAACCCGGCAAGAGTATTAAGAGCCTTGGAGGTATGCCTATCGACAGGCAAAAAATATTCGGAGCTGCGAACAGGCAAGCGCCAAAAGCGAGACTTCGACATAATAAAGATTGGAGTTGATATGCCACGCGATATACTATACGATCGTATTGACCGACGAGTTGATATAATGGTTGAGCAGGGATTGGAGCAGGAGGCCCGAAATGTAAATCATCTAAGGCATCTGAACTCGCTGCAAACGGTTGGCTACCGCGAGATGTTCGACTACTTCGACGGCAAGATTTCGCACGATGAGGCCATCGAACTCATTAAGCGCAACTCCCGCAGATATGCCAAACGACAACTCACTTGGTTTAGGCGAGACGAAGAAATTGAGTGGTTTAACCCCTCGGAAATAGAAAAGATTACGGAATATATAAATCAAAGGTTTGCACATTGAAATAATTTTGCTACTTTTGCCGTGTCTTACCGAAAGGAAAGCGGTTGCTCGAATGGTGGAATAGGTAGACACGCCGGACTTAAAATCCTGTGGCCAGTAATGGCCGTGCCGGTTCGATCCCGGCTTCGAGTACAAAGAATCCCTGATAATAGTCTTATTATCAGGGGTTTTATTTTATCTGCGCATACTCTTATGGCATATCGGTAAAGCAATAAACAAAAAAAAAGAGATTGGCTTTCCAATCTCTCTTCTCTGTGTGGGAGTTGACGGATTCGAACCGCCGACCCTCTGCTTGTAAGGCAGATGCTCTGAACCAGCTGAGCTAAACTCCCTTTCAGTTTGCGAGTGCAAAGGTAGTGTAAAAATCGAAACAAACAAATTTTTCACTCAATTTTCGCCCCTCGCAACAAAAAAAATAGCCACCTCCTGTGAAGTGACCCCAAAAGTTTAGACAAAAAACTTTTGGGGTTTCTTTATGCCGAGATAGCTATCTTATTAAATATCTCAAACGACTATTTCAATCAAAAAGTATCACCTTACAGCCCACCTGCAAATAGGCCTGCTCATTGCTTGGGTTGACCATAAACTGCGAATATACGGGTAATTTATAGCCTGAACGCTCCGAGATAGGGATATCGTAGGTTGCCTTCAACGAGACCATATTGACGTGAAATCCGCTCGAATTATCATCATAGCGGGAGGTGTAATATGGTACCACACCCAGCATAGCACCAAAATTGACCTTGCCTATGCGAAACGGCACAGTGGTCAACAAATAGGAACTATACGAACGCTCTCCCTTTTTATTCAATCCATCGTGACCAAATATGGTTGTGGTCCACTCGGTTATCAGATATCGCCAATCATAATTGAGCACCAACTCCACACCATGCGATGCTTCGCCTATACGACCATACGAAAAGAATCCGTTGCCTCGCGTATTGGTATAGACATCCTTCAAGGCCACATTAAAACGCGGAGTAAGCTGATACTTCAAGAACAGATCTATCTCGAACTTTACCGGATCCTGATTGGCTGGAGGAGCCACCTGCGTGTTTCCCCACGCAAAGAAGTTCAAACCACGCCACTTGATACCCAAAACAGGCTGGATACTCACATCGGCCAAGCGCTGACCACGCCACAAATAGTGATTGGTAATATCGACTGTCGAATATGCCGTAACACGCTCCTGCGCAACAGCCGAAGATGTGATCGACAACAATACGATAAAAATCAGTACCCGCAGACTTCTCATCACCTCAAAACACTCGAAAAGCTATCTACTAAAGTGCCAAATAGCGCATAGCTGCCTCGATGAAGTAGTAGTCGCCATACGACAATGGCACATCTACCTCTGAGTTTCCGGGCAGGTGGCCCACACCGTGCATCAATAGGAAGTTACCATTCTCGCCCACCTTAGCGAAATATGCCTCCGACGAGAGTGAACGTAACTGACGCTCGGCAACAGTCAAATACTCCTGATTCTTGGTGAATCCATAAAGCTCTATCAGAGCCGATGCCATAATCGAACCAGCCGAGGAATCCTTAAACTGCTTCTCGGCATCGTAGTCCCAATTAGGAATTGCATCCTCAGGAAGACGTGGAATCAAATAATCGGCAATCTTAACGGCCTGCTCCAAATAACGCTTCTCACCTGTCATACGGTACATCATCGTATAGCCATACAAACCCCACGACTGACCACGAGCCCAAGCCGAATCATCGGCATCGCCCTGCTTTGTGCGACGCTCAACGACCTCACCGGTAATCTCATTATAAGCCACAACGTGGAATGTACTATAATCATCACGGAAGTGGTTCTCGATGGTCTTATCGGCGTGGCTGCGAGTAATCTCCGAATAACCTCCGCACCACTCCAACATCTCAAGGTTCATCATATTGTCGATGATAACCATAAAGTCCAATTCGGGATTCTCCTTACGGCCCGTATTCCACGAACGGATGCAACCCACCTCGGGGTCGAAACGCGACACAAGCGACGCCGAAGCCTGCTTAATCACATCCTTATAATACTCATCTCCCGTCAAACGATATGCATTACCAAATGGGCAATAGACCATAAATCCCAAATCGTGCGTACCCTTATAGTCTTTCAACGACTCTAGGCGGCGAGTAAACTTCTCGGCGTAAGCCTTCAACTCCTCATCGCCCGTATGCTCATACAATAGCCACAACGAAGCGGGGAAAAAGCCGCTTACCCAGCCTCTAACACCAGTAAACTTCACCTCGCCCTTCTCGAACGTACGAGGGAACTTGTCCTCCAACGGGTCTATACGCAAAGCCTGCTGCTTATTCTGCTCAACAGCCACCTTCAGAGCGGCTTTAAGGTCACGCTTCAAAGTTGCCTGCTCTGAGCAACCCACCATTGCCACAACCGCCAGCAATGAAAATGAAAGCAAAAGTTTCTTCATATAAATAAGTTTTAAGGTTATTATTTCACATCCGCATATCTGTTAAAACAGGCTATCACCCCTGCCCAACAACAGCTTTGCCTGCGACAATGCCGCCTCGGTTATCACACTACCCGACAGCATCTTTGCAATCTCTTCGACTCGTTCATCGTCCTGCAAACGAGCAATATTCGTACGGCTATTTTGCTTATAGACAACGAAATGCGACTCACCCTTCGATGCAACCTGAGGCAAATGCGTGATGGCCACAACCTGCATATTATCCGACAGTGAGCGAATTATCTCACCCATAGCATCGGCAATACGACCCGACACACCGGTATCAATCTCATCGAAGATGATGGTCGGCAGCTTTGCCTTCTCGGCAAGCATCGCCTTCAATGCCAACATCACACGCGACACCTCACCACCCGATGCAATCTTCTCCACGGGCTGGGGTGCAACACTCTTATTGGCCGAGAACATAAATTTAATCTTATCGCATCCGGTAGGCAACAGCTCCTCCACCTGGTTGACCTCTACGGCAAAGACAGCTTCTGGCATACCCAGCATAGAGAGCATCTTGGCAACTCGCTTTGAGCTCTGCTGGGCAACCTTCTCGCGCGAAGAGTGGATTGCAGCAGCCTGCTTACGGGCCTTCGCCTCCAACTCCTTTATCAGCTCACGCTGACGCTCCATAGCCTCGTCGCTATGGGTAATAGCATTCAACTGCTCACGGAACCTCTCGCCCACAGCCATAAGCTCATCGAGGGTCGACACCCGGTGTTTCTGGCACATCGAGTATATCATATTAACCCTATCGGTCAAGCGTTGCAAACGCTCAGGATCGGCCTCGATACGCTCACTATCATCGGCTACCGTAGCACCCAAATCCTTCAACTCCTGCACCACAGAATGGAGTCGCGATGCGATCTGCTCACCCGACGGGTAGTTCTTGCTGATGTGCGAGATTGCACTCTGGGCAGCCGACAACTGCTCCAGCACACCAATCTGCTCGGCATCCAAGATGTTCCTCACCGTAATCAACGCCTCGCCAATCTGCTCAGCATTCTCCAATACAGCCAACTCCTGCTCCAACTCAGCAAGCTCGCCCTGCTTCAATGCAGCGGCATCGAACTCCTCGACCTGATAGCGTAGCCACTCCTCATCTTTACGTAGCGACTCTGCCTCCGAAAGCATACGCTCTGCCTCACGCTGGGCACTACGCAACTCCGAATAGGTAGCTCCATATCGCGCAACCTGCTCCGCAGAGCCTGCCAGGGTGTCAATCGCACGAAGTCGGAACGACTCATCGGCAAGCACCAGATTCTGATGCTGCGAATGGATATCGATCAATCGTGCCCCCAACTCGCGCAAGACCGAGAGCTGCACTGGCATATCGTTCACAAATGCACGACTCTTGCCCGCAGGAGAGATCATACGACGAACAACAGTCTGCTCCTCGTAATCGAGATCGTACTCCTCGAAAAAGCTCTCTAAAGAGTATCCTTTGAGGGTAAAAACTCCTTCGACAATGCAGTTGCGTGACTCATCACGCAGCGAGCCCGACTCACTCTTATTACCCAACAACAGGCCCAACGCCCCCAACAATATTGACTTACCGGCACCTGTCTCGCCGGTGATTATGTTAAGGTGCGAATCGAGCTCGATGTCGAGTTTATCGATCAGAGCATAATTTTCAACTGTCAGACGACGTAACATCTTATATAATGATTCTTAATTCTTTTCTTCTAAAATCGACTCCATCTTGTCGACTATCTTATCGGCCACCTCGCGCTTGCTCATAAGCGGCAAATCCACACGCGACTCGGCATCGATGAGCGACACTACATTGGTATCGCCACGGAATCCTGCCCCGGCCTGACGCAAAGAGTTCAGCACGATGAAGTCCATATTCTTGCGCTGCAACTTCGAGACGGCATTGGTCATCTCATTCTCGGTCTCCATAGCAAAACCCACAAGCAGACGACTACCCTTCTCCTTGCCCAGCGTAGCTGCAATATCGCGGGTACGTTTCAGAGCAATCGACATATCGCCATCGCCCTTCTTTATCTTCTGCTCGGCCACAACAGCCGGAGTGTAATCAGCCACAGCTGCACACATCACTGCACCATCGCACTTGGGCCACAACTCACAGCAAGCCTCACACATCTGCTCGGCTGAGAGTACGTCAACCCGCTCAACACCCGCAGGCACATCGAGCGCCGTGCGGCCACTCACAAGCCACACCTTAGCTCCTCTTGCTGCCAAAGACTCAGCCAGCGCGTATCCCATCTTACCCGACGAGTGGTTCGAGATGAATCTTACGGGGTCGATTGGTTCGATGGTAGCTCCTGCCGTCACTAAGAAGCTTTTACCTTGAAGACTCTTTTTTTTTTCGTCAAACAGAGCCTCCACCTCGCTAACTATATCCTGAGGCTCGGCCATACGGCCCTTGCCCACAAGACCACTTGCCAACTCTCCTGCCCCTGGCTCTATCACATAGACTCCATCGGCTTTCAACTGCGCCAAATTGCGCTGAGTCGCCACGTGCGCATACATATCGAGGTCCATAGCCGGAGCGATTGCAACCTTGCATCGTGCCGACAGGTAGGTTGTAAGCAGCAGGTTATCGGCCACACCCGATGCCATCTTGGCAATAGTATTGGCCGTAGCGGGTGCTATCAGATAGCAGTCGGCCCACTCGCCCAGACTGACGTGCGAATTCCACTCGCCATTCTCGGGATTGAAGAAATCCACCAGGATGGGGTTCTTCGAGAGTGTAGCCATTGTAAGCGGCGTGATGAACTGCTTGGCAAGCGGGGTCATTACCACTTTTACCTCGGCACCTGCACTTACTAATAAACGGCAAAGCACAGCCGACTTATATGCGGCTATGCTACCCGTAATTCCTAGAATGATATGTTTACCCTTCAACATAAACGTTCCGTAAATATGTCTATGCGGTCACTCGGCAACACGTTGGCTGCCGAAACCACATCTATAAAAAAAACTACTTGCTCTGCGAGTCACCGCGACGATAATATACCTCGTCATCGAGGAACTCCTCGGTAGCGATGATTACCGGTTTGGGCAGACGCTCATAGTAACGAGAAATCTCGATCTGCTCACGGTTCTCGAAAGTCTCCTCCATAGTGTCGGTAGGTGACGAGAAATCGGCCAACTTACGATTCAACTCGCTCTTAAGCTCGCTTGAAATCTGATTGGCACGACGAGCAATGATGTTGATGCTCTCGTAGATGTTACCCGTCTGCGAATCCAACTCATCGAGCTTGCGGGTAATTGTGTTGTTGGGAATGTTCTTCTTAATCTCCATTGTGTATCTGTTTTGTCGTTGTTACTCCTTTATCTCTCTTTCGCGAGGTTACTCCTCCTTCTTGTTCTTCTCGATGTAACGCTTGGCCACCTCGGCTGCGTCATCCAACTCCTTCTTATACTTCGACTCTGGGTACTCCATCACAAAGCTATAATAAGAGTCGAGCATCGTCATATAGCGCTCATATCGTTTCGCCTCAACCGAGCTATCGGCAAATTTATATCCCGACATTACGATGTAATACATCAACTCCTCACGCTTGTGTGTAGTGGGATACTTTTTGAGGGCATTCCTAAAGGCGATGATAGCCGAGTCGTATCGCTCTATTTTATAATAGGTATAAGCATTGATAAATGCCTTCTCGTGCAAACGCCAAGTAAGCTCCTTGGTCATATCCTGGAAAACGGGCATCTGCGGGCTGTCGGGATAGTGCGCCATAAACTCCGAGATTGCCACAATAGCCTGCGTTGTGCGGCTCTGGTCACGCTCAGGTGGCGGACACATATTGTAGAGGCTTATGGCATACAACGCCTCAGCATTCTCGATGAAGACACTACGGCCGTAGGTGTGGCGGAAATCGTCGAACTGAGTTGCGGCTGGGCCATACTGATGTAACATAAAGCTGCATCGTGCCATATAGAACGATACCGTATCCTCACGCTCGGTGTTTCGCACATAGGGCTCGCAGAACTCCAACAAGTCGTAAGCCTTCGCCCACTTCTCGGCAGCATAATAGTTGAGAGCCTGCTCATAGATGACCTCCGTATCACGCGTATTCAGGATACGCTGCACATTCGAACAAGCGCTGTGCAACATCATCAAAACAAGCGTACCGGCTATATAAAACAATGTTTTCTTCATAATAAATTTTCCACTTCTGCTATGCAGGGTAATAATCACGCAAAATTACACATATTTTTTGTTTTAACGACATCAAATGCCGAATTATTATACCAAAGTCCCTTAAAAAAGGGTGTTATTGCGAAAAAACAGCCGCCCAAGCCTCGAAATTTATCTATGCGCAGCTTTTTGCTCCACTTTTTACTGCTAAAAAGTGGTATAATAACAAACTTAGCCAATGGTAGATACCCATCGTCGGCCTAAAGACCTCCGGGGTATGACGTTTTAATGATTTAATATAAAAAAAGAGTGCCCGAAGACACTCTTTAATTTCTATACTCTCAAGGCAGATGCCAAAAGAGCCGTCTTACGACGGTTTTATGATTTCTCGGCTACCCTGAAAATTCTATAAGGTGAGCTATTTTGAGGCTGGTCGAAGTTTGACAAACCGCAGCATACTCATCGTATGTGAGGATTTGGCAAACAAGCCAGACGCCAAAAGAGCCAGCTTAGAGGATTTTCGCCCCTACTGAACGTCGTTCCAGTTATCAGTACGGAACGGCACAGCAGGCACACCAAACAAATTGGTTAAGTTACCCGGTGCGTAGTTGCGGAACGAGTAGCGAACAGCCACCGGCTCCTTAACCTCGGCGCTCCAAACTGTAACCTCGTTGCCAGCTGTAATCGAAGCCTGCGCCTTGTGGAAAATCTTGTCGGCACCAGCAATCTCAAAACCAGTGACAGGCTCGCCATACCAAGGGCTGAGACCCATCTGGCAGTTCGAGAGCTTAACCTTAGCCTTACCGTCGGCAAAGCTATGAGATACCAAAAGCGGAGCCTTTGGCTCAAAGCCCTTCATACCGTATGTCTGCGCCATAGCCAATGCAGCCAAACGCTGACCTACCTCCTTCTTCTGTGCTGGGTGGATGCAGTACTCCTCGCCGATGTCGGTACTACCAGCCATACCGCTGTTAGGAATCAACTGCAACGCACGAATCTGACACTCCACGAATCGAGGATATGCGATAGAACGAGAGTTGCCGTAGCTATAAGGGGTAATCATCACATAGTAGAAAGGCATCTTGTTCTCGGTGTCGCCCCAATCCTCGCGCCACTGCTTAACCATACGGGCCATCATCACGTCGTAGTGGTCGTTGTCGCTCAAATTCGAGCAACCCTGATACCACAAGAAACCCTTAGCCGTAAAGTTACGGATAGGAGCAATCATTGCACAATAGAGCTCCGATGGTTTGATGTTGTGAATGGTCTGCTTCTTCTCATACTGCTCAGGAGTTACCACCTCCTTCAGAGCCTTCAATGGCATCCACGACTCAACGCGAGTACCACCCCAGTTAGCAGTGATAAGACCGATAGGGAAATCCACTGCGTCCTTCAACGCCGCAGCGAAGAAGTAAGATGTAGCCGACATCTCAGCCACGCTCTCAGGCGATGAGCAGTACCACTCGCCACCTGCGCAATCCTCCATATCCTTATCATACGAACGATCCTTCTTCACGGTAAACATACGGATGCGGTTGGCATCCTTGGCAGCCGAGAGAATGTAGTCGTACGAGTGCTCAACGGGCTGACGGCCAAAACCCTTTACGGGCATCTCCATATTACTCTGACCCGATGTAACCCACACATCACCGATAAGCACATTCTCCAACACAACCTTCTCTCCATCGCTGATAGTGATAGTCTGAGGCTCGAATGAACCCTTCGGAGTGGCTACCTTGACAGCCCAGCGGCCATCCTTATCGGCTGTGGTCTGAATCTTGGCTTTGTCCCACGACAATGTGATGGCAACCTTTGCATTCGCATCGGCCTTACCCCACAAATTTACTTCGCTGCTCTGCTGCAACACCATATTGCTACCCAACACCTTGGGCAGTACAATCTTGGCCGAAGCACCCACGCATAGGCACACAGCCATCAATGACAAAATGAGTCTTTTCATAATAGAACTATTTATGTTACAAACTCAAAATCTGCATCTCGCCTATTAGCACTCCAACTTGCGGGCACCGTCAGAGATCACAACGTCGTAAACCTTTGGCTCGTGACCATAGGCAGCGTTGAACTTCTCCTTAGCTGTTGCGATGAAGTTATCGTAGAGCTCAGCCTTCACAAGGTTGATTGTACAACCACCGAAACCGCCACCCATAATACGTGAGCCTGTAACGCCACACTCCTTAGCGATTGTAGCCAACAAGTCGAGCTCCTCGCAGCTAACCTCGTAATCCTTCGACATACCCCAGTGAGTCTCGTACATACGCTCACCAACAGTCTCCAAATCACCAGCCTCCAAAGCTGCACATACGTCCAAAACTCGTCGCTCCTCGCCAATCACATAGCGTGCACGCATATAATCCTCCTCAGAGATCTGCTCCTTCACAGCATCCAACTGCTCCATTGTAGCACCACGCAAAGTCTCCTGACCCAGGATAGCAGCTACTCGCTCGCAAGACTCACGACGCTTGTTGTAAGGAGAACCTACCAACTCGTGCTTAACAACTGAATCGAGCAATACCAAACGATAACCGAACTTCTCGGGATCGAATGGGAAGTATGCGTACTCCGATGAGAGGCAGTCCAAACGCATCAAGTTACCCTTCTTACCGTGTACCGATGCAAACTGGTCCATAATACCGCACTTCACACCGCAGTAGTTGTGCTCGGTTGACTGGCCGATACGAGCCAACTCAAACTTATCGATCTTATCCTCATTGTAGATGTGGTTCAACGCGAAAGCGAATGTTGACTCCAAAGCAGCCGACGATGAAAGACCTGCACCCAATGGCACGTCACCACCAAAAGCTGTATCGAAACCCTTCACAACGCCGCCACGCTTCTGAATCTCGCGAGCCACACCAAAGATATAGCAAGCCCACGATGCAGCAGGCTTATCCTCCTCGTTAAGACCAAACTCAGCATAGTCCTGCAAATCGACAGAGTATGCACGAATCTTATCTGTGCCGTTGGGCTTAATCTCAGCTACCATAGCCTTGTCGATAGCTCCGGGGAATACGAAACCACCGTTGTAGTCGGTGTGCTCACCAATAAGGTTGATACGACCAGGAGAAGTGTACAACTCACCCTCAGCGCCGAAATGCTCAGCAAATTTCTCACGAATCAATTTAATGTCCATAGTTTTTATGTTTTAGTTAGTTATATGATTTAATTACAATTATGATTTTGATTACAGTTTCACTTTGATTGTAGTACCCTGCTTAACTTTGAAGGTCTGACTCTTGCCACCCTTCTCGCTTACGGTCACCTGCAACTTATCGGCTGCAAGTCGCTTGACATCAATGTCGAAATCGCCACCGAAAGCTCTCACACTCTTCAAACGGGCAAACTCCCAATCCGATGGAATCTCTGGCTTCAACTCGAAGCTACGCATACCGGTTGGACGGATACCGAACATACCCTCGGTGATTATTCGGCAGTAGAGTCCACTCTCGGCCGAGAGGTGACGCTGACGACCCTCGGGCCACGCCTCGATAGGATAGGGAACGTGGTCGCCCAATAGACGACGATTCGAGTAGTACGATAGCTCCTTGGTCATAAAGTCGGCATAACCAGCTGCATAGCCACCACGGAACGCATACAGAGTAGAGCGATCCCAGAATGTTGTGCTATTCTGCGCTGTCAAAAGACCATCTTTGGTGTAGAGGTCCGACTTGAACATAGCGTTCATAGTGGCCTCGGCTCTGTCGTAGATACCCACACACAAAGGCATACAAATCCACGAGCGAAGGATATCATTACCCTCATAGTAACGGTAAGTATCATAACCCTTTACATTTGCACCAAAGTGTGACTCGATAGCTGCACGCATAGCCTTTGCACGCTTCTGGTAGTCGGCAACGACCTTTGAGCTCTTACCAAGCTCACGACCAAGATATGCTGCCGAGATAAGAGCGTCATAATAGAGTGTCGATGTACAGAGGTTTGCATCGCCCGCAGGGAAACGACCCTCCAACTCATCGCGATCCGACTTCACTACGCCCTTGTCGTTAATCTGACGACGGCTATACTCCAAACACCACTCGATAAGTGGCCACAACTCCTCGGCCTCGGCCTTGCTGCCGCGAGTGAGTGCATAGCGCGATGCACCATAGGCAATCATCGCAGCATCGCCTCTGTCGCCTGCGCCATTCCAGATATCAATACCCTCGGCAATAATCGAGCTGGGGATTGGCTTCCACTCGTCGTTCATAAAGCGAGCAAAGTGACGATATGAGTTGATAGCCGACTCATTACCAACATCATAACCCAAGAATGGGAAGAATGGATTGACATACTCCGCCTGGTCGTTAGCCCAGATTGCAGCATAGTAGCTCTCGCCACCAGGGGCGTGCATATAACCGCCAGCAGTCTTGCAGATACTCTCCGAAGCACGAATCTTGGCATAGCGGAACTCGGTGTCGATAACCTTATCGGGAGTCTCAAGAATCAAGTTATTGTCAACGTGAGCGATATAGTTCATACGCTCGGCGAGCAACGCCTTAACATCGACAGATGCCGCCAGGCTCTGCTGCTCGTTGTTGATACCCTCGATAACAAGGTCAAACTCAACCTCCTCGCCTGGTTTTATGTTATACACGCCACCGCCCTTTGTGGTGCTCACAATCTTGTAAGAACCCTTCACACCACGAGCTGCATCGGTAGTGATTACCTGATTGAGTTCTGGTATCTGCAGGGCATATGCGATGGTGCCTGTATTGCGCAACACATAGTGCTCACACATCATCTGCTGCTCCATAGTAGGGAAGATAACTCGCTCAACCTCCAAACCATAGGTGCTTGCACGATGCTCCTCAACAACACGCATCAAGCCGTTGAGCTCGACATACTTCGTGCGGAAGAAGAGGCGATTGTTATTGTTGATTCTAAGTTGTGACACCACATCCAAACCCTGACGAATCATCAGGCTGGCGTGGGTGTTATTGGGCACAGTACGCAACATAGGGAACACCAACGAGCGATCAACCGTAAATCGAGCCTGCTCGTCAACGCCCCAGTAGAGTACCGTAGCCATCATCTTACCACTCATCTCAACGTGGTCGCTGTGAGGCAACTTCTCCTTGCTCACCTCCATACGGATAGTCTTGCCATCAGGCTGGATAGCCCAACGATTCTGAGCCACCGAAAGGCCGCAAATAGCCAAAGCAACAACTACTGCAAATATCTTCTTCATATCGGAATATCAATTATTTAGTATAGAACTTATACACGCACACCTGCTTGTACTCCTCGCCAGGATTGAGAATAGTCGATGGGAAGTTGTCGTGGTTGATTGCATCGGGGTGCTTCTGAGTCTCCAAAGCAACTGACTCGCGGAACTTCAAAGGCTTACCATACTTGCCATTGTAAGTGCCGTCGAAGAAGTTACCGCTATAGAACTGGATAGCCACCTGGTCGGTTGCAACATCCATACAACGACCCGATGTAGGCTCATACAAAGTTGCTACGGTCTCCACCTGACCGTTATCCTCGCGAGCAATAACCCAGTTCAAGTCGTAACCCTTACCATTCTTCAACTGCTCGTGGTCAGCCTCGATACGCTCGCCAATGGCGTGAGGCTCACGGAAATCAAATGGAGTACCCTCGACAGGCATCAACTCTCCCGTAGGGATAAGATTTGCATCAACCGGAGTGATAGCATCGGCCTTGATAGTAAGGATATGGTCGGTGATTGTTCCACCTGCCTCACCCTTCAAGTTGAAGAACGAGTGGTGAGAGAGGTTCACGATAGTCTTCTTGTCGGTTGTAGCATTGTAGGTAACCTCAAACTCATTCTCCGGAGTGAGCGTATAGGTCATCGTGATATCCAAATTACCGGGGAAACCATCTGTACCATCGGGCAGCAAGAGGTGCAACACGATAGCATTCTCAGTCACTTGAGCAACGTCCCATACAACCATATCAACACCCTTCAATCCACCGTGAAGGGTCTGACCGTTGTTGTTGAGAGGAGTATTATACTCCTTACCGTCAAGTGTAAACTTACCGGCACCAATACGGTTGGCTACACGACCTACCACAGCACCCAAGAAACGCTCGCCAGTGTTGTTTACATAACGATCGATATTCTCATAACCCAACACGATATCGGCCATCTTACCCTCGCGGTCGGGAGTCCACAACGACACCACGCGAGCACCGAAATTGGTAACCTGCATAGTGATTGTGCCGTTTGTTAAGGTATACAAATCAACCTTCTTACCATCGACTGTAGTCTGGAAATTCTCGCGATTCATAAGCTCCAACCCTGAAGCCTGCTCGCTCTTTTGGCCGCCACACGATACCATCATAGCCGCTGCAGCCAACACACAAAATATCTTTTTCATTGTTTATCAGTTTTAATATGCTTTACTTTCGAAAATTATTTCTTCTCTGCTGCAATCTTATCAGATGGCAAAGGCATCTGGAAAATCTTACGAATACGCTCCATATCGTACTTCACGCCACGATCGTAGTAATAGATACCATTCTGCTCCTGCATAACATCGGTAAGCTGAGTATAGCAGTAACCCCACATCTTATCGCTCATCTCGATCAAGCCACGTACCTGAGCCTCCAAACGCTTATAGAAATCCTCCTTGGTCTGGGCTGCATCGCCATAACCCCAAGCACCGTTCTTGGCTGGGTTAGCCTCCATACACTTGATACCACCAAACTCATCGAGGATGTAAGGGATATCGCCCTTGTATGTTGGGAATGTATAAGGATCATTCAATACAGGACGGTTGAAACCTACGTTACCACGAAGGCGAGCCTGCACAGAGTGACCACGAACGTACATATTGCCTTTGTTGTAGATAATCTCACGCAACTTATCGGGATTCTGCTCGTAGTGGTGCTCAGTCCAGATATCGGTTACAATATGCTGACCACCGCTCACTGTATTTACTGGACGTGATGGGTCGAGCTGCTTGGTGATGGTGTAGATATCGGTCACGAAGCGAGGATACTGAGTCTCATCGGGCCAAAACTCCTCGTTGAACGGAGTCCAGGTAACGATTGAGGGGTGATTCAAGTCGCGAACAACCAAGTTGCGCCACTCCATCAAGAAATTGCGGGCAGCCTCCACGTCGTTGGCATCCAAACCCCAGCTTGGAGCCTCACCCCAAGTAAGGTAACCGAGCTTATCAGCCCAATAGTGGAAACGCTCCTCGAAGACCTTCTGGTGCAGACGTGCGCCATTGAAGCCAGCCTCCTTCGACATCTCGATATCGTGACGCAATGCATCATCCGATGGAGCAGTCCATACGCCGTCGGGATAGAAGCCCTGATCCAAAACCAGACGCTGGTAATAAGGCTCGTTGTTGAGATATATCTTGTTACCGTCGGTATGAATCTTACGCATACCGAAATATGAAGTAGCACGGTCGATAACCTTACCCGTTGCATCTTTCAACTCAAACTCCACATCGTAGAGGAATGGAGACTCTGGGCTCCACAACTTAGCCTTCTTGATAGGCAACATCACAACCGAACCTGAAGCCACAGGACCGCTGTCGCTTGCAACCACCTTGCCGCCATCCTTCACATTGATAGTAAGCACATTGCCGGCAGCATTACGACGCATAGTAAACTCCATAGCCACCACGCTGCGATCGATATCGGTCGATATCTTCACTCGGCTGATTCCCGATGGAGCAACAGCCTCCATCCATACAGTCTGCCAGATACCTGTTGTGCGGGTGTACATACACTCGAACGGATCGTTACGCAACGACTGCTTACCTGCCGACTGCATACGAGAACGCAAATCGCTCTTGGCATTCACCACCAAAGAGTGCTTGCCACCAGGCTTAACGAATGGTGTAATGTCAACCGAGAACGAATCCGAGCCACCGAAGTGACGATTCACGAACTTGCCATCGATATAAACCTCTGACTCATAATACACAGCACCGAAGTTGAGCAAGATATCCTTACCCTCCCACTCTGCCGGAATAGAGATCTCGCGCTGATACCAGATGCAGGGAATAAACTCCTTGTGCTCCACGCCAGAGAGCTTACTCTCGGGTGCAAACGGTACTATAATCTTACCATCGAAGCCCTTACTGTCTTTCAGACCACGCTCCCAGCCGGTCTTCACAAGGTCCAATGTATAACTCCACTCGCCATTCAAATTCTGCCACTCCGAACGCTCAAACTGAGGACGGGGATACTCTGCACGAGGCAACTGAGCCATAACGCTCACGCTCGCCACAAGTGCCAATACTGCCAATATAATTCGTTTCATATCCTTTATTACTTAATTTTAATCTTTAAAATTGAGATTGGATTTGATTACAAATCCCTCCCGCAATATTTGTAGTGAAAGTTTTATAAAATGAGGGATTTCAAGGCTTGCAAAACTCGAAAAACCGTAACATACTTAGCGTACGTGAGGATTTTGAGAGTGAGCGTAACGCAGAAATCACCATTTTAGAGGACTTTCACTTTCTTACTGCTCATAACCCTCTGCCTTCATCTGGAAGATAGCCTTGATACGCGCCATATCAAACTTCTTGTCGCGGTTGAAGTAATAAACTCCGTTCTGCTCCTGCTCCACGTCGGTGAGCTGAGTATAGCAGAATCCGCAAATCTTATCGCTATGGTCGGTGATAGCCTTCACCTGCGACTCCAGACGCTTGTAGAAATCCTCACGTGTTGGAGCTGCGTTACCATAGCCCCAAGAGCCGCCACCTGGAGTTGTCTCGGCACACTTGATACCACCAAACTCATCGATCACATATGGAACCTTGCCATCGTAATAGAGGAACTTCATTGCACGAGGTGCACTCTTCTCAGTTGGACCTTGTGGCTGATAGAACTTCTCGCCATCGAAAAGCTGCTTGTGCAACTTCTCGCCATCCTGCTGGTAGCTATGAGTTGTACAGAAATCAGAGATTGCATACAAACCACCGCTGATTGTATTCACAGGTCGTGAAGGATCCAACTGACGTGTGATATTGTAAACGTCGTTGTAGAAACGACCGGCCTCGTTGTTAGGAGTAGCCCACTCCTCGTTAAACGGAGTCCAAGTCACGATTGCAGGGTGGTTACGGTCGCGAACAACGATATTTGTCCACTCGCCGAGGAAATTACGTGCAGCCTCAACCTTTGAGCTTGTCTTATCCCAAGAGGCCATCTCGCCCCAAATCAGGTAACCCAATTTGTCGGCCCAATAGTGGAAACGCTCCTCGAAGACCTTCTGGTGCAGACGTGCGCCATTGAAACCAGCCTCCTTCGACATCTCGATATCGTGACGCAAAGCCTCGTCCGATGGAGCTGTCCATACGCCATCCGGATAGAAGCCCTGATCCAAAACCAAACGCTGATAGTAAGGTTTGTTGTTGAGATAAATCTTTGTGCCGTCGATATGAATCTTACGCATACCTACATAAGCATCAACCTTATCCAAAGTCGAACCATCAGCCGCCTTAACCTCGTAAACCACATCGTAGAGGAATGGAGACTCTGGGCTCCACAACTTAGCCTTCTTGATAGGAATCACAACGGGCATACTCTGCGCAGCTACAACATCAGCCTTTGCTACCACCTTGCCACCATCAGAAACTGTTACCTGCAAACGGTTGCCATTCTTCAAGCCGTAGAATGTAGGGATAACTGTAAGCTGGCTCTGGTCGATATCGGTCAAAACCTGAACACGCTCCAAACCGCAAGCGTCAACAGCCTCCATCCATACTGTCTGCCATATACCTGTTGTACGGGTGTAGAAACAGCCGTATGACTCATAACGGGTTGACTGCTTACCACCAGGCTGCTCACCTGAGCGGATATCACTCTCAGCGTGAACTACCAACGAGTGCTCCTTACCATCGGCAACGTACTTGGTGATATCGTATGAGAACGAATCAGAACCACCATAGTGACGACCCACGAATGCGCCGTCGATATAGACCTCCGACTCATAATATACTGCGCCGAAGTTCAACTTAATCTGCTTGCCAGCCCACTCCTGCGGAACCTGGATTGTGCGCTGATACCATACACTGTTGATGAAGTCTGTATAGCCAACACCCGAAAGTTTGCTCTCAGGAGCAAATGGAACGGTAATCTTACCCTCAAAACCTTTGCTAACATAGAAATTGCGGGCACGACCAGAATTCGACAAATCGAGCGTGAAACTCCACTCGCCATTAAGGTTCTTCCAATTCTCACGCTCAAACTGAGGACGTGGGTACTCAGCACGAGGCTGAGCGAACGATGCCACCGTCATAAAAAGGGCAGCCAAAAACATCAGTTTAGATTTCATAGTTTTACTGTTTATAATTATTTGTTTTCAATTTATTTTCTTGTTATTCTACTCAGGGTTCGGCCCTGAGCGCATAAAAAATTTTCGCTACGGAAAATATTCTTACAAATATAAGTTTTTTTTGCGAAACTCCCAATCACTCAACGCCAAAAGTGCAACAAAAAAGGGGTATTTCTATAGAAATATCCCTTTCTCTTCGATAGACCTTTATTTGGTCTTATATCGCGTCACCCTAGCACGCATCAACTCAGCGGAGCAGAGCTTGGGCTAATATCAATCACGCAGGTTATAGATGATTAAAACCTTATTGCCTGACTCGCGTTGCGTGTCGCTAAGTTTGATGTGATTAACCTTAACACCCCGCAACCAACCATTGGGGTCAAAATTTTCGGGGTCGTAACGAAACGCCTCTACTATATTGACCAAACGATTACCACAAAGCGATGTAGCATCAAGGCATTTTGAAGAGTAGTTTTTTACCACCTCCTTTGTAATCACGCCATATCCAAACAAAAGATTAGAGTAGTGAAGCCACAAGCCTCCGCCACGCTCCATCGCATAATGTACTCGTGGCACAAAATATCCCTTGCGTTCCATAGGCGGCAAATCATAGATAGAATGGGTACGACGATACGCTCGAATCTGCTCTCGATTGGGATAATCTATGGCCGCCACAACGCTCAGATTACCGTCATCGGTGAGATACAAGGAATCGCTATTCTGAGTATAGAAATAGATGTTTTCAGCCGATCGCATAAAAGTATTTTTACCTATTGTCTCTGTTACATTTTTCTCTCTACACCAGCTTTTTACGCGTTCAACCGAGACTTCCTCACCACTCTCCAACTTCATATAATCAACTCCCACAGAGTCACGAGCTACGAAGCCGTAAAGCATCAAACCATCGTCACATTTGGCGATTCCCATATATGGAGCTTCACACTCTATCTCACGTTTCAAATTGAGCTCCTTATCAAATACCATCACCTTTGGCGGATAGCAACCCAAATAGATATCGCCCGTCTTAGGACAAACATCGAAACTTACGATTTCGAGATACTCCTTTGGGCCACGACCTTGACGATTCAGTTGGCCAAGAGCATTACCCTCCTTATCGAATACCGATACGACACTTCGCCCTTCATCAACATCGAGCAGATACCAGCGATTGTTCGCATACCGCACATCACTGACCTTACCCACCAAAACATCGTCGGTCTCATTCAAAAAGAGAACATCAACACTCTCGACAATATCCGACAACACAAAATCCTCTCTCGCTGAGGTATCAAGGAAAAAGGCTTCGTAGGTTGGATTCGACCGATTGCAACTAACAAGTAAGCCGAGCAAGGATAGTACGAAAACAAATATTCTCATAATTTGGATTTTATAGGTTATTAATTGAACACAAATATATAGGTTATTTTCCGAAAATTAGTTGCCACCTATAAAAAAAACACCTACGCCCCAGAACGGGGCGTAGGCCAACAATCAACTATTACAATTATCTTTATCGCTAAAGATTCTTTTTACGAATCGCAGCCAACATATCGTCGGTCATCGACGAAAGATCCCACTGCGGTTTCCAACCCCACTCCTCGCGTGCACAAGTGTCGTCCAAGCTATTGGGCCAACCCTCGGCGATACCCTGCTTAATGGGGTCAATACGATAGGTCATCTTGAAATCGGGGATTCGCTTACGAATCTCGTTGTAGATGATATCGGGAGTGAAGCTCATTGATGCAATGTTGAAGCTATTGCGGTGACGAAGCTTATTTGGGTCAGCCTCCATAAGTTCAACCATAGCTCGCAAAGCATCGGGCATATACATCATATCCATATATACGTCACGTACGGGGCATACAAATTTCTCACCCTTAACTGCCGCATAATAAATCTCTACTGCATAGTCGGTAGTACCACCACCGGGGAGTGTTACGTTTGAAATGATACCGGGGAAACGTACCGAACGGGTATCAACACCGTAACGAGTGTAGTAATAGTTCGAGAGCAACTCGCCCGTAACCTTACATACACCATAGATTGTATCGGGCTGCATACAAACATCCTGAGGAGTCTTATTGCGCTGATAATCACCGCCAAATGCACCGATAGAACTTGGAGTAAACACTGCGCAATTGTACTCACGAGCAATCTCCAATGAGTTATTCAACGCGCCCATATTGATATTCCACGCCAACTGAGGATTCTTCTCGCCAGTAGCCGAAAGCAATGCCACCAAATTGAAGATGGTATCAATACCATTCTTATGGACAAGATAAGCGAACTTATCCTTATTCAAAACATCGAGCTGAGCAAAGGGACCATCAGCCGCCAGACGCTCATTCTCACGCAAGTCGGCTGCAATAACATTTGAGCCTCCATAAATTCCGCGCAGATAAGTTACCAACTCCGAACCAATCTGTCCGCCTGCACCTACAATAAGTATCTTCTTCATAAGAAATGTTTACAATTCCGATACAAAGATAAACATTTTTATTAAAATACCATACAAAAAACAACTTTTTTATCAGTTTTGTGCATCAAAAAATCTCTATACGGATATTTTTCGTATCTTTCGGATACTTTTTGATCAAATAATTTAAAGGTTAACCTAACAAAGCTGATTATGAAATACGCAATTATCTCTACCGAAAAAGGCGATATGAAGGCCGAGCTCTACGCCAACGAGACCCCTATCGCCGTTGAAAACTTCATAAAATTGGCCGAGAGCCGATTCTACGATGGTCTCACATTCCACCGTGTAATCCCCGACTTTGTGATTCAGGGCGGCTGCCCCAATGGCAACGGCACAGGAGGCCCGGGCTGGACAATCAAGTGCGAAACATCGGCCGAGCGTCAGTATCACGACAGAGGAGTCCTCTCGATGGCACATCGCGGCAAGGATACCGGCGGCTCACAATTTTTCATCTGCCACAACCGACGCAACACCCAGCACCTCGATGGTGTTCACACCTGCTTTGGCAAGGTGGTAGAGGGTGAAGATGTAATCGACGATATTCGCCCAGGCGATTTGATCTTCTCGATTACCATTGTCGAGGAGTAAAATTTAACATTTATAATACTATATATATAATGAAGAGATTATTTGTACTATCAGTAGCCATCGCAGCACTCTGCACCACAGCAGTAGCGCAAACTCCCGCCGACTCAATAGCTATAACAAAGGCCAAGTGGCACAAAACAAAACTTGAGAAGGGCATTGTGGCATATACAGCACAGTTTAACGAGCTCTACAAAGGCCCGCAGGCTGTAAGTATCATTGAAGTAGACAAGAAATCGAAACGCAAGTTCGACATTGCCTACGACCACAAAATGGTCCGCACAAGCAAGATGG
The DNA here is from genome assembly GCA_015060165.1 of Rikenellaceae bacterium. Taxonomy (GTDB): domain Bacteria; phylum Bacteroidota; class Bacteroidia; order Bacteroidales; family Rikenellaceae; genus Alistipes. Next base: position 108,623 of record SUZC01000005.1, on the reverse strand, counting down.
CGGCCGCACACAACGGAGTTGCTGCAATCAACGGTTCGTATTACGATATGAAGCACGGCACATCGGTGTGTTTCCACAAGATTGACGACCAGGTTATCGACTGGACCGGCCGCAGCGAGCTCGGCGCCAGAGTGAACGGTGCTGTACGCACTCGCGACGGAGAGCTAGAGATCCTCGACTGGTCGCTTCAGGCAGAAGAGACCTATAAAGAGAATAAGGGAACAGTACTCGCATCGGGTCCGATTATGATGCAAGATGGCCGCGTGGCCGATTTCAGCAAGTGCTCAAGGGGTTTCATTGAGACCAAACATCCCCGTAGCGCAATCTACACCACTCGCAAGGGTAAGGTTGTAATGATTACGGTTGATGGCCGCGCAAAGGGTAACTCTATCGGCGTGAGCATTCCCGAATTTGCACATTTGGTCAGAGTGCTTGGAGCCTACGATGCAATCAATCTCGATGGTGGCGGTTCAACTACCCTTTGGATGAAGGGTGCCGACAACGATGGTATTCTCAACCATCCATCAGACAACCGCAAGTTCGACCACAAGGGCGAGCGTAGCGTATCAAATATAATATATGTATATTAAGCGACAACCGTTATAAGCTGTAAACCCAGCCCCTTTGAAACCACGTCAGAGGGGCTTTTTCATCGATTTGAAAAAATATTCTGCATTTTTTTTGAAAAAATTTTGGAGAATAAGATTTTTGCTCTATCTTTGCACTCGCAATCGGGTAAAACCGAACGCAAGTTCACAATATTTTGCGGAAATAGCTCAGTTGGTAGAGCACAACCTTGCCAAGGTTGGGGTCGCGAGTTCGAGTCTCGTTTTCCGCTCAACGAAAAAAGGCAGTCTGTTGACTGCCTTTTTTCGTTGAAGGTACGCGGCTTTGACCGAGCGACCCCAAATCTCCCCTTCCAGGGGTCGGGGGTGTAAATATAGTTCGCGAAAAATGCCTACGCGAAGCGTGGGCTCGAGTCTCGTTTTCCGCTCAACGCACGAAGGATAGCAGACAGCTATCCTTTTTTTGTGCGTTTCGCGGAAGAGTCCGCGACCATATAGACAATCCCTCCAAACCTCCCTTTGATAAGGGAGGCTTCGCTTTGAGCAGTTACAATAATGTAACTGCTTATTTTTTTATCAATACCACGTGTGTATTTTCCCCATTGGAAATAGAGAAATAGAGTGTCGAGAGTTGGCTCACATCGTCGAATGGAGCAAATACAACTTCATCTGCGAGGTCGGCGGTGAGCCAATTGCGGAGTTGAGAATTCGAGTATGAATGGCGGGGATAGTTGCGGAACGAGACAAAAAGCAGTCGATTTTCGTAGTAGGCCGCTTGCAAATGAGCCGGAATTTTGCGGTATAGAGAGCGACCCAATGCAACCACCACCGAACAACCATCAGCGAGTAGGATATCAAGCACCGCACGTTCAATTGGGGAGTGAAAACCGCTGATGACAACCTTATCGGTTTGAGCGATTTCGTGCGCCCACTGCTCTGAAAGAGCAAGTGCCTCGGGCGGCGAATTACGCGATGCGAAGAATGCCACCAATCGTCTATCGAGCAAGTCCTTATTTCCGGATAAGTTCATAAAAAAAGCGCAGGCGCTGCATTTACTTATCCCGAACTCAAGGCCTTGGCTGCCCATTACACGAATAAGCAACACAAACGCCCACGCAGGAAATATATCGCACATACCGAGCCAATCGGTAGTAGGGATATACAACCTAACGGGACATTTTGTTGCCGATCTCCGTGTAAATTAAAACCGCCAAGTTTTTGAGTTCGGAAGAATCGTCAAAAAATATCCAATCAAATATGTACGGCCCAACGGCAAAAGCCATAAGCCATTACAAAGATATAGAAAATTTTTGAGAAAGCTTGAGTTTGTGAAAAACTCTTATGTGGGAATTTCGTATCTTTGCAACATATCGCCAGATTTAGGGTACAATCGCAGTGGGCTATGACTGTGTGGATTGCGAGTGGAGAGAAAAAGTTTCGGCTTTTTCTCTTTTTGTTTTGATATTATGCGTACCTTTGGGATAAATAATTGCAATATGAAAGTAACAACCATATATTTTAGTGCCACCTACACCACCAAGCGCGTGGTTGAGGCGGTGGCGACCAACCTCTCAAACGAGGTTACAGCCTACGATATAACCAACGATGCATCAACCGACGAGGTCGCAATTCCTGCCGATGAGTTTGTGGTTGTCGGCGTGCCTGTATATGCAGGTCGTGTGCCTGCGATGGCAGCGGAGCGTCTGCGTCGTTTCAGGGGCAACAATACCCCTACGGTGGTTGTGGCAGTATATGGCAATCGCCACTATGACGATGCTGTTTTGGAGTTGCACGATATTATGACCGAGCAAGGCTTCCGCACCGTTTCGGCTGGTGCGTTCATTGCCCAGCACGCCATCTTCCCAAAGGTTGGCAAGGCTCGCCCCGATACGGACGATATGGCTGATATTAAGGCTTTTGCGAAGAAGAGTGCCGAATTGGTTACAAAGGGATTTGGTGAGATATCACTCCCTGGCAACCGACCATATAAAGTACCCGGTGGAATCCCAATTTGGCCTACCGCATCGAAAAAATGTAGTGCTTGCGGAGCGTGTGCCCGCCTCTGCCCAACAGGAGCTATCGACCCCGCCTCGCCAAAGGGTGTGGACAAGACAAAATGTATCAAGTGCGGTCGCTGCATCGTGGTCTGCCCCACAAAAGTGCGCCGCTTCTACGGCATAAAATACTCCCTTGCAGCCGCTCGCTTTAACTCGGCCTTTGCTGCCCGCCGCGAGAACGAAATGTGGTTTGCACAGAAAAATTAACACTATAAAATTAGAGTTATGGTAATTCGCTCGATTCTCGAAAACGACCTTTATAAATTTTCGATGTCATACTACTACCAGGTGCATTATCCCAACGCCTGGGGTGCTTTCACTTTTCACGACCGAAACAACACCAAATATACCGAAGAGTTTGTTGATGCTCTCAAAGAGGAGTTCGCAAATCTCGCAACCCTATCTTTGCAACAAACAGAGTTTGATTGGGCAGTAAAAACCATAAACTACATTCCGAAATGTTTTTGGGAGTGGCTCTGTCAATTCCGATTTGAGCCAGACAAAATCAAGGTGTGGCTGGACAACGAGCATCACCTGCATATCGAGGTTGCCGAGGCGATGTATAAAGTCACCTTCTACGAGATTCCCATCCTGGCAATTGTCTCAGAGCTATATCATCGCCATATTGACGACGGCTACCAGACTCGCGATGAACTTGCCGAGGAGATGATTCCCCGAATGGAGCGCAAGGTTGCCATAGCCTCGCGACACAACCTCTATTTTGCCGATTTTGGTATGCGCCGCCGCTTCAGCACACTATCCGAGGAGCTTGTTATTGAGTATATGAAAGAGCATTGCCCAACCTTCACAGGCACCTCCACCGTTGCACTTGCAATGAAGTACAACATCCGCCCCATCGGCACAATGGCACACGAATGTTTTATGTTCCAGGCGGCTGTTCACACCCCCAAAGAGGCCAACTACGAGGTTATGGAGCGTTGGGTGGATGTCTACGATGGCAATTTAGGCACGGTACTCACCGACACCTATACGGTGGATGCGTTCCTGCGCAACTTCTCGATGAAACTAGCTAAACTATACGATGGCGTGCGTCACGATAGTGGCGACCCCAAACTATTTGGAGACAGAATCATCAAGAAATACGAATCGTATGGTATCGACCCATTAAGCAAGACGATTGTCTTCTCGGATGGACTTGACTTTGAGACTGCTGCCGACATTAAGGAGTATTTCGCCGGCCGTATCAAAGTAACATTTGGCATAGGCACAAATCTCACCTGCGATATTTCTGGCGTTCGCCCTATGAACATAGTTATGAAGTTGAAAGAGTGCCGCATCAACCAACGACAGCCAATATACGGATGTGTAAAGTTGAGCGATGTGACAGGCAAGGCAATCGGCACCAAAGAGGATATCGAAAACTACAAATATCAACTCGGCATCAAGTAGTGTCGCCTAAAGGAGATAAAATCACAAGGGATTGCTGCGGTTGGCAATCCCTTGCTTTATGATATTACCTCCAATCCCACGATGGGTGTGCTGGATCATCGGCTATTAAAGCCTCTGCAAGCGAAAGACCCAAAGCCTTTGCCACGCCCTCGCCATAGGTTGGGTCGGCTCGGTGGCAATTACGAATATGGCGTTGTTTAATAAACACCTCCGCATCGCCCATTGCGCGGGCAGTATTCTCGCAGGTAGCTTGCTGATCCTGCGCAGTCATCAGTCGCCACAATTTGCCCGGCTGCGTGTAGTAGTCGCTATCCAACTCACGTTCATCGTAGTTATAGACCTCGCCCGTAGCGGCCAAAGGCGGCTCCTTCAGCGAAGGTGAATCCGGCCACTCGCCATAGCTATTTGGCTCATACGCAATCGTGCGTCCAGCGTTATCATCGGTGCGCATCTGCCCGTCACGATGGTAGGAGTGATACGGACAACGAGGCTTGTTTATAGGTATCAAGTGATGATTCACACCCAAGCGATAGCGTTGTGCATCACCATAGGAAAACAATCGGCCCTGCAACATCTTATCGGGTGAAAAGCCTATGCCGTCGATAACGTTCATCGGGTTAAATGCTGCCTGCTCGGTCTCGGCAAAGAAGTTTTCGGGATTGCGATTAAGTTCCAGAATACCCACATCGTGCAGCGGGAAATCGCCGTGATACCACACCTTTGTCAAATCAAACGGGTTGATATGATACTCGCGCGCCTGCTCCTCGCTCATAAGCTGCACCTGCATCAGCCAACGCGGATAATCACCACGTTCTATTGCATCGAATAAATCACGCTGATGCGACTCGCGGTCTTTCGCAATCACAGCCTCCGCCTCGGCATCGGTCATATTCTTGATACCCTGCAATGTACGCAAATGGAATTTAACCCAAGTACGGCGGTTGTTGGCATCGATAAAACTATATGTATGGCTACCAAAACCGTGCATATGGCGAAACGAGAGAGGAATACCACGTGGTGACATTGTGATTGTCACTTGATGCAATGCCTCAGGCAGCAATGTCCAAAAATCCCAATTGCTATTTGCCGAACGCATACCTGTGCGAGGGTCGCGTTTTATAGCATGGTTAAGGTCGGGAAACTTAAGTGGGTCACGCAGAAAAAAGACTGGTGTATTGTTGCCTACCAAATCCCAATTTCCAGAATCGGTATAGAACTTCATTGCAAAGCCTCGAATATCGCGTTCTGCATCGGCCGCCCCACGCTCGCCCGCCACCGTCGAGAAGCGGACAAAACAATCGGTCACTTTGCCCACCTCCGAAAAAATTGATGCCCGTGTATAGGCCGAGATGTCGTGCGTAACGGTGAATGTACCATAGGCACCTGCTCCCTTGGCGTGCATACGACGTTCGGGGATCACTTCGCGATCGAAATGGGCAAGTTTTTCTGTAAACCACGGATCCTGGATCGCCACAGGTCCGCGAACACCGGCGGTTTGTGTATTTTGGTTATCGGCTATTGGCCGGCCATTCTCCGCCGTTAGATGTTTTTTCTCCTTATGTCTCATATCGAATTAATTTTGATTGATCTATACCGACATACCCAAAATTATGCCAAGAGAAACAGAATTCCACAATATTCACATTCGTGTCTGGTCAATAGTTTTAGGATGAAAAGTTGTTCGAAATGATTGATTAATCTTCAAATATTATTATATTTGGAAACTAATTTGCTTGTATTGAGCTGTAACAATATATTTATGATTAAGAAGATATTTCAGAATCTCGGTTTCTGGATACTTGCAGCAATGGTGGCAGGTATTGTAGTCGGAGCTATAATGGGTGAGCAAGCATCGGTTTTGGCACCGCTTGGCACGCTATTTATTCAACTGATTAAGATGTTGGTGGTGCCACTTGTGGCTGTATCCATAATCTCAGGTGCTGCAGCGCTGGGAGGTAGTCGCTCGGCTGGCAAGATAGGCGTTGTCAGCATAGGATTTATCCTGCTCACGACCATCATATCCATTTGGATAGCCATAGCAGCAGGACTTATTTTCAAACCGGGAGCAGGACTTGCGGCCGACAGTGTGGGTGCAATTATGGCACAAGCTTCATCGGCAACTTACGACGAGCCTGAAATGTCGTTTTGGGGGATAGTGATAGGTATGATTCCGGCCAATCCTATTCAGGCATTTGCCGAGGGGAATATATTGCAGATAATCGTATTCGGATTGCTGCTTGGATTTGGAATTGCCGCCATCGAACCGCACAAGCGCGAGAAGGTTATCAATGGTCTGAACTATCTGCTAGAGGCCCTTATTTGGTGTATTGGCAAAGTGATGCTGGTAGCTCCTATTGGTGTATTCGGTCTTATGGCCGAGGCTACTGGTACGTTTGGATTCGATATTCTGCTTAAAGTAGCAAATCTATTATGGGTCAACCTGCTGGCTGTATTCATAATGGGGCTGATTGTCTATCCTACGTTATTGGCTCTCTTTTCAAAGGTGGGCATAGGTGAGTTCTTCCGTGCAATGATGCGTCCTCAGATAATTGCCTTTTCAACAGCCTCGTCAATGGCTACTCTTCCCGTCACGCTGAGTGCCTGCGACCAGATGCGCATCTCGAAACAGACCTCAGGATTTGTTGTGCCACTCGGGGCGACAATCAATATGACCGGCAACGCCATATATTATACGTTGGTGGCTCTATTCTTCGCTCAGTTCTACGGCATTGAGCTCTCGATGGCTCAGTATGTGGCAATCACCATCACCGCCTCGCTCGGCAGTGTAGGACAAGCAGGTGTGCCAGGTCCGACTCTGATGGTTGTCGCGGTATTGGTGGCTGCTGGAATTCCAATCGAGGGACTGCCGATGTTGTACGCATTGGATAGAATCTTCGATATGATTCGTACGGTGTTAAACATCACCGGTGATGCTGCTTGTGCAGCCGTTACCGACCGTTTGGCAGGAGTGAAAGAGTAACTCTTCCACCCTACTCAAATTGGTTTAAGACGGAAGTTTCAGCATAAGCTACACTTATAATATCATAAATATTATTGATTCGTTTTATGTACCAACAAGGCAATTTAAGTATTATATTTGCATAGGACAAACAAATAACAAAATTATTAATCAAAAATACTGAGAACTATGTTGAGTGAAAAATTACACGCTGCTATTAACGAGCAGATCAATGCCGAGTTGTGGTCGGCTTACCTATATTTGGCGATGTCGATGGACGCCGAGTCAAAGGGATTTAAAGGTGTCGCTAATTGGTTCTACGTACAGTGGTTAGAGGAGCAGGACCACGCACATATTTTGATGAACTATCTGAATTCACGCGACTGCAAGGTAACTTTGAAACCAATTGCTGAAGTTCGCACCGAATGGGACTCTGTTTTAGAGATGTACCAAGAGACTCTTCGCCATGAAAAGGTTGTTACCGGTTTGATTAACAATTTGGCTGCAATTGCTGCCGAGGATAGAGATTTTGCTTCATCGAATATGCTTGTATGGTTTATCAACGAGCAGGTTGAGGAGGAAGAGTCAGCTCGCGATATGATTTTTGCGGTCGAGGCTGTCGAGGGTAACAAATATGGCATGTATCAGCTCGACAAGGAGTTGGCTGCAAGAGTTTATACTCAGGCATCGCCATTGGCGACATCGGCTGAGTAGGTGAAAATCTGATAAATAAAATCAAATATATTGTATAGAGAGATGAAAATTGCTGTTCCAACGCGTGATGGCCGCATCGATGACCACTTCGGCCATTGCGACCACTACACAATCTACACTATCGAAGATAAACAGATACTCTCACGTGAGGATCTGCCATCGCCACAAGGGTGTGGCTGCAAGTCGGGCATAGCCAACGATTTGCAGAAGATGGGAGTTGAGGTTATGCTTGCCGGAAATATGGGCGAGGGAGCCAAGAACAAGCTCGAAGCGTGTGGCATTAAAGTTGTAAGAGGTTGTATGGGCGATATTGAAGCTGTCGTAAGTGGTTATTTGGCAGGATTTATCCTCGATTCAGGTCGAGGCTGCGCTGGACACAACGGCGACCATCAGTGCGCTGGTCATTAATCGACATAGCATATTAACACCCTATTATAATTTAATAAATTATGGCAACAAAGTTTTTTAAATGCCGCCATTGTGGCAATGTAATCGAGAAGGTTGTAGATTCTGGCGTGGCAGTAGTATGCTGCGGTGAGCAGATGGAGGAGCTGATTCCCAATACGGTAGATGCAAGCGGAGAGAAGCACGTCCCCGTTGTTGAGCGCATCGACGATTGCCGAATCAAGGTGCGTGTCGGTAGCATGGAACACCCTATGCTACCAGAACATCATATCGTATTTATCTACGTTGAGACTGAACGTGGTGGTATTCGCGTAAATCTGACCGATAAGCCCGAGGCTGTGATATGCGTCTGCAACGACAAGCCTATTGCCGTATACGAATATTGCAATCTGCACGGTCTTTGGAAGAGCGAATTGTAACAGATAGCAGGAGGCAACTACGGCCTTGATACTATTATGCCCCTCTGAATTTAAAATATCCAAGAGGGGCATTTTGTGTAAAAAAGGAATGCTAAAGATAAGGGGTATGTGGCTACAGAGATTTATTTTGAGCATAAAACACCGAAATAATCTATTTTTCCATCCTCTCCCTGTTTAGAAGTTCTCGTTTACGTTCTATTTGTTCTCCTTCACGTTTACCATTGTAACCACCCAACGACCCATCAGCTGCCACTACTCGATGGCAAGGCACCTCAGGAGCAAATGGGTTGCGTTTAAGGGCCTGCCCAACCGCCTGAGCACTACGACAACCTATGCGGCGTGCCAACTCTCCATAAGTAATTGTCACACCGGCTGGCACCTCAAGCAGAGCCAAATAGACCTTTCGCTGAAATGGGGTTATGTTGGTTGCTCTCACTACTTTGTCACGTATGCTGTTCATAGTTTAAACTAATCAATTACTTCGACATAGAAGCTAACAGGTCGGAACCCATCGTTACACGACAACATCGCCGAATGTGGATTCCTCATCCACCCATCGAAGAAATTACCACCTCCTTCTGCAAGCTCTCGAACAAATGGGAGCATCGTCTCCCAAGCACTATCGCACATTTCATCCGGTTTTGTGCAATTCTCCACAATAAAACTTTGCCCAAGACGCATATCGCACGTGTGCTCAATCGGATTCTCGTACTGCGCCATCAAATCGTCATACTGCGTTATCCGCATAACGGTAATTTTTATCTTTTTCATAACTATCCTATCTCTCCGTTTATTCTTCGCTTCACAACCGAGAATGCTTTTTGATAAAGTGCCGAAGCGGGCATTGTACGAAGCATCTCCCTGAAGCGACTCATAGGTATGGCAAAGGTCAATTCGTTCTTTGGGACAAGAGGACGTGCCGAGGGATCGAACATCCCAAGGAAGCAACTCCGACCACATTTGCGGTTCTCGACTGTGGCAAACGAAACCACCGCTGCACAACCCGACGCAAACTTCGTTACAACAGCATTATCAGCATCATTATCGTAGAATGCCCATGTGCAAAGTCCAGACAAAATATCGGGTGTAGCAAAAAACACGACCGCCTCAACGCCTTCCCAACTATCTAATTTATCGACGCTTACAAAGTTAAGATATGGCTTATTGGTAATCTCGATTTCAAGGCCCTCAACATATGAACGAACCTGTTCGGGCTTCTGCTTATAATGTTCCGTTTCCGACACAAACAACGGCACACGTTCGGGCATAGGACGAAATGCAGTATATAGCGCACCACCTCCGCACTGCACATTTTCGGCTGTGAGTGTCAGCGCACCACCTTCGCACACCTTGCGGATTGCGCCAATCATACATCGCGGTACACGGCTCTCGGCATTAACAGCCTCATCGCCATACCAAAACGCAATGGGTAGCGGCGCAGCCTCGCCAAATGCCTCACGAAACTTCTGGATAAACTCTTGCGGTGTCATATTACTCAAACAATCTAAGATTTTCGAAACTCGGTTGTATTTCACCCTTCTCTATACGATGTATGATATCAACCACACGGTCATTCATCGGAGTCGGACAACCCACCTTTCGGCCGTATGCCGATACCGCACCATTTATTGCATCAACCTCTGTGAGTTTCCCTTTCTCGATATCTTGCAACATACTTGCCTTCAGTTTGGCATGTTTGCGAATGGCTATCGGAATTATAAACGACGAAAAGGCCTTTTTAAATGGGGTAGAATAGTCGAGTAACTTTACAATATCCTTTCCTTGCACAGGTTCAATCCGTATACCACCCACCTTGCACACGTCAATACACTCTTTGATTAGCGCTTGCACTATACGACGCGACTCGCGGGGTCCTGCCGCCTGACCAAAGGTGCAACCCAGCACCGCACTCATACCCGAAAACGAAGCATTGATAAGCAGCTTGCTCCAACGCGTACCGATGAAATTCTCCTCGACATCGACTTCACCCATACACTCAAGTAGCCTCTTTACCTCTGCAAAATGTTTGTTTCGGAGTTTCGATACTGAGCCCAACGAGAATGAAAGTGCATCAGGGGCGCTGGTTAGCTCACACACTCCAGGCTCCTGCATGGTAGCTCCCCACGCAACAGTACAACCCAACACCCGCTCATCACCTATGATGTCGGCAATTTGCATCTCAGGCAAGCCATTCTGGAACGTTACAATCACACCATCCGCAGCTAGATAACCTTTGAGCATTGTCACCACCTCTGTATTATGCTGCTGTTTGGTCATCAGAAAGATTATATCGTACTCCCCGCTCATTTTGTCGGGAGTGTAAGCCTCTACCGGCTGAGAGAATTGCACCGTTCCGATAATTTTCGCCCCGCTACGTTGCAGTGCCTCCACGTGGGCTTTATTACGGTTGATAAGCTCTATTCTCTCACCTGCCCGACTTATGTAGGCGCCTAAAATTGTGCCAAGCGACCCGGCTCCATATATTGCTACTCGCATAGTTTTATTTAATTATCACTGAATTAATTATTGATAGACAAAGTTAATAAAAAATGTGACATCGCAGGCTGATGAGTTAAAATAGTTTTCGCGCAAAGATTAACAGATTGGCTACTACGCAGATGATAATCCGCCAGGCCCAAACCCGTTCCAGTGTACTCGTTTATTTAAGTTTTTGCAGACGAACTTTATGTTTGACGGGAGCTTGCTCTCAGTCAAGCAATAAACAAAAAAAGAGATTGGATAACCAATCTCTCTTCTCTGTGTGGGAGTTGACGGATTCGAACCGCCGACCCTCTGCTTGTAAGGCAGATGCTCTGAACCAGCTGAGCTAAACTCCCAAAATGCGCCTGAACAAGGACTTGAACCTAGGACCCCATGATTAACAGTCATGTGCTCTAACCAACTGAGCTATTCAGGCGTGTTATGAACGTTTTGTTTCGTTTTGCGAGTGCAAATATAAGAGCATTTTTTTTAACGTGCAAGAAAATTTCAAAAAAAATTAAAAAAAATGTATCTTTGTGGCTGATATGGCTAATATACTATATATAATAATTGCGTTTGTGGGGGCTTTAATGCTTCCTTGGCACTCTTTTGCCCAACAAAACGAACTTCGTTTCGAGGAGCAGAAATGGTACTTTGGTGATATAAAAGAGGATGGTGGTAATGCCGAACACAGTTTTATTTTCACCAACACCACATCGAAACCAGTAGTTATACTCGACGTCACTTCAGGATGCGGCTGCACCACTCCAAAATATTCACGCAAGCCTGTAATGCCAGGCCAAAAAGGCGAGGTTGTAGTATCGTTCGATCCTATGAATCGCCCAGGCCGATTCTCTAAAGGTGTCGAGGTACAAACGTCGGCATCAGCAGAAGCCTACAACCTGGTAGTCGAGGGCAATGTCATCCCTCGAGTAAAGAGCACCGAAGAGTTGTACCCGTTCGATATGGGTGAAGGGATACGATTCACATCGAACTTCCATGCATTTGCATACGTAGGCCGAGGAGAGAAGATTGAGGAATCGATCGGGTGGATCAACACATCGAAGCACGATTTGACACTGCAACTGATACACAAAGAGCAAAGTGGCTTATTGCGTGTAGAGGCGCCGGCGCTACTCAAAGCCGGCCAATGTGGCGATATTAAATTGGAGTATGCAATACCACAAAACAGCGAACGATATGGAACTCTTAGCGATGTTATGTCGGTGATAATCGGTGGGAAAGAGGCTCGTCCGTTATTGAGTTGCCACGCAATTGCGATAGACAAATTCAACCGCGAATCAGAGGATATGTCCAGGCCAATTGCAGAGTTATCAAAAAATTTCATTAAATTTGGCGAGATTAAATCGCGTCATAGCGCGGAAGATACCTCTATAGAGATAACCAACGACGGCAACAGCGATCTGATTATCAGAGCAGTAGAATGGCAGACAAAGTCATTAAAATGCTCTCTCAAAGCTGGTGACGTGATTTCGGCGGGGCAAAAAAGAACCCTAAAAATCGCATTTGACAGTTCTGATTGTGATTTTGGAGTGTGGGTTGACAGATTGAGAATTATCACCAACGACCCAGCTCGACCAATGCAGACTTTGCGAGTTACGGCGGTGGTTGTAAATTAATGAGAACAACTCTTTATTACGAAGAGTAGATTTAAAAGTTAGGAAAGTTAGGTAAACCATTTAGTCCCATTCGGGATAATGTATTATGTTTAAGATTTTAGAGAAAAGAGAGCTGACAGATAACATCTATCTGTTACGCATCGAGGCTCCCCGAGTAGCACAGAGTGCTCTACCCGGACAATTCGTCATTGTTCGTGTCGACGAACAGGGCGAGCGTGTGCCTCTAACCATAGCCGACTTCGACAAAGAGCAGGGTTCGGTGACGATAGTTATTCAGGCCATCGGAGTCTCAACTCGCAAGTTGTGTACAATGAATGAAGGTGATTCAATCGCCGACTTTGCTGGCCCTCTGGGCAATCCTTCGGAGTTTGTAAATATGTCGGCTGAGGAGCTGGCCAAGCGTCACTTCCTCTTCGTCGCAGGAGGCGTAGGAACGGCCCCCGTATATCCGCAGGTCAAGTGGCTCAACGAACATGGAGCAAAGGTCGATGTGATTATTGGAGCAAAGACCGACTCATTGCTTATCTATACCGAGGAGATGGAGAAGGTTTGTGACAATCTATACATCGCAACCGATGACGGTAGCCGAGGCTTTAAAGGATTGGTTACAGCTAAAATCAAGCAACTCATCGACGAGGAGGATAAAGATTACAACGAGTGCATTGCTATCGGCCCGATGATTATGATGAAGTTTGTGACCCTCACCACACGCGAATACTCTTTGCGCACCACCGTATCGCTCAATGCACTAATGGTTGATGGTACAGGTATGTGCGGAGCTTGCCGTGTGAGCGTGGGAGGTAAAACCCTCTTTACTTGTGTCGATGGCCCGGAATTCGATGGCCATCAGGTAGATTTCGACGAGGCTATGCGTCGTCAGGCAATGTACCGCAACCTGGAGAGTGAGGCTAATGAGAACCACAATCATAAATGTAACTGTTATGGCAAATAAGATTCCACGTGTGAGTGTTCGCGAGCAGGAGCCCGCAGTGCGTGCCACCAATTTCGAGGAGGTATGCTATGGTTACAATGTTGAGGAGGCCCAGACCGAGGCTTCGCGTTGTTTGAATTGCAAGAATCCGCGATGCGTGGCAGCGTGTCCGGTAGGTATCAATATTCCATCATTTATCAGCAAAATCGCAGAAGGTGACTTTGCTGCAGCATCATCGATTATCGCAGCCGACAGCTCACTACCGAGCATCTGTGGCCGAGTTTGCCCACAAGAGACTCAGTGTGAGGGCTCTTGTATATTGGGTATCAAAAGTGAGCCTGTCGCAATTGGCAAATTGGAGCGTTTCGTGGGCGATTGGAGCCTTGAAAATGAGTGCAAAGGTTGCCAAAAAGCTGCAAGCAATGGCCATAAGGTTGCCATTATCGGTAGTGGTCCTTCGGGATTGGCCTGCGCCAGCGATTTAGCTAAATGGGGTTACGATGTGACTATATTCGAGGCACTGCACAAGTTGGGCGGAGTATTGGTATACGGTATTCCTGAGTTCCGCCTGCCTAAGGAGAAGATTGTTGCCCGCGAGATTGATTCGTTGCGCCGCTTGGGAGTTAAGTTCGAGACAGACGTAGTGGTTGGTCGTACTATCACTATCGACTCTTTAATGGAGGACGAGGGCTTCGATGCTGTATTTATCGGTTCGGGAGCAGGACTACCCCGCTTTATGGGAATCCCCGGCGAGAATCTGAATGGCGTTGTTTCAGCCAACGAGTTCTTGACTCGTGCCAATTTGATGCGTGCCTACGACGATGAGTACGATACTCCGATTTATGTCGGCAAGAGAGTCGTTGTTGTAGGTGGCGGAAATGTAGCGATGGATGCAGTGCGCACAGCAAAGCGTCTCGGAGCAGAGTCGATTATTGTATATCGCCGTAGTGAGCAGGAGCTTCCCGCACGCCGCGAGGAGGTACACCACGCCAAGGAGGAGGGTATCGAGTTCAAGATGCTCACCAACCCCACCGAGGTATTGGCCGACGAGAAAGGTTGGGTACGCGGATTACGTTGCGTAGAGATGGAGTTGGGCGAACCCGATGAGAGTGGCCGCCGTTCACCCGTTGAGAAGCCTGGCTCGGATTTCGAGGTTGAGTGCGATGTGGTAATTATGGCATTGGGTACTTCACCCAACCCACTTTTGAAGCGTACGACTGCCGGGTTGGAGACAAATCGCCGAGGTTGCATCGTAACAAACGAGCAAGGAGCCACCACTCGCGAGGGAGTATTTGCAGGTGGCGATGCCGTAACTGGTGCTGCAACCGTCATCCTGGCTATGGGTGCTGGTCGCACCGCCGCAAAGGCCATCAACGAATATATCGAGAGCAAAAAATAGTCACCGAGACTACACTTATAACGAAGAATGATTGCCAAGAGTTATGCTTTGGCAATCATTTTTTGTTTATAGGTTTTCGATATTGATTCTTTTTGATTAACTTTGCTTAAAATAATTTTAACACTGCAACTATATGAAAAAACTTTTTCTTCTATTGGCATTGGTGGGCATCTGTACTACTGTATCTGCTCAAAAGAGCGATAAACCTACACCTGTTATTTTCGAGACCGATATGGGCAATGATATAGACGATGCCATTGCACTCGATCTGCTGTTTAAGAATGTCGATAGCGGAAAGATCGACCTGCTGGGTGTAGGTGTTCATAAGAACAACCCTCATTCAGCCGAGTTTATCGATATTATGCGCGTATGGTATGGCTATGACAAGATGCCTATCGGCGTAAACGATAAGTGGATTACCGATATGGAGTGCGTCGACTACTGCACAAAGGTATGTAAACTCACCGCTGCAGATGGCAAGCCAATGTTTGCACGCTCAAAAAATCCAAAATACGAAAATGCAGTCGATATGTATCGCCGTCTGTTGGCTAAGGCAGAGGATAAATCGGTTGTGATTGTCACAGTGGGATTTTCTACCACAATAGCCGAGCTGTTGCAGAGTCAGCCCGATAAATACTCAAAGATGTCGGGAATGGATTTGGTAGCCAAGAAAGTTAAATATTTTTCAGTTATGGCCGGTGAATTCGAGATGCCCAAATATACCGAGTACAACGTTTGGAATGACCTCTTGGCAGCAAAATATTTCTTCGACAAGAGTCCAGCACCAATGATTATCACTCCATTCACATTGGGCAAGCAGGTTCTCTACCCCGCAAAGAGTATCGAGAACGACTTCAAGTGGGCCGAGCAGCATCCCATGGTAGAGGCATACAAAGCATACGCCAAGATGCCATATGACCGTCCATCGTGGGACGTTATAGCAGCTTACTACGTATGTGAGCACAACGATGCCGCAATCACACTCAGCCAACCTGGCGAAGTGAAGGTGGTTGACAAGGGAGTAACAGTATTTACCCCCAAGGCCGATGGCCGCTACCGCATCATCGAGGCTACACCCGAGCAGCGAGCAATGATTCTCAATGATTTCTTGAAGTATGTTCCTAAAAAACCTCGCAATTTTAAGCGATAATATTGCGATATAGCAGACAAATGAGTCGCAATCAGGCGACTCATTTTTTTATTCTCCCACTCTAATCAACAACAACACTAATGAGACGATTCACATTTATATTCATACTACTATCCCTATACTTTAACATTGGCATAGGTCCCAATGCCGAGGCTCGCACCAAGCAACCAATTATTGGTATTTCTGCAGCATCGCCATCGAGTGCAAGCCAGACATACATCAAAGCCGTAAGACGTGCTGGCGGAGTGCCATTGATTATACCTTTCACAAGCGACGAACAGGAACTTAAAGCCATTGTCAAACGAATCGATGGCATAATTATGACAGGCGGCGAGGATGTTGCTCCAAAAAGATATGGCGAAAAGCCACGTCCCGAGTTAGGCGAGGTATCGCTCGAAAGAGACGATTTCGACATAAAGCTAATCAAAGCTGCCGCATCTGCAAAATTGCCCATTTTGGGAATTTGCCGCGGGGTACAGGTAATGAATGTAGCATTTGGGGGCTCTCTGTATCAAGATATTCCCTCACAGATACCCACTTCGAAGGTGACTCATAACGGCCGTCCAAGTCGCACGCGAGCCCACGTAATCGAGATAAAGGAAGGCACGCTGCTTGCTGAATTATTAGGCAGCAGGATAGAGGTAAATTCCACTCACCATCAAGCCGTCAAGCAATTAGCTCTCGGATTTATAGCATCTGCCACAGCAGAAGATGGCGTGGTTGAAGCTATCGAGAGCACCAATGCAAAATGTATATTTGGCGTTCAATTTCATCCCGAAGTATTTACAGCCGCAGGCGAAGATGATTTTCTAGGACTATTCAAATATTTCGTAAAAGCCTGCAAATAAACAGCGTCACACAGGTTATCACTCTCAAATGTGGTAAAAAGGCGTGTTTAATGGCCAATAACACTTGCTAGTGGTGAAAAAAAACGACTCTTTTTGCTCTGGTCGAAAATTTGTATTATCTTTGTGATGTCGCAAAAGGTAATCATTCGGTTACTTTTCAATCAGAGAAAATTTTATAAAGAAATTCTATATGCAAGATTTTGACGCCCTCGAAGGGAAGACACTAGTTGAATTGCGAGAGATTGGCAAAGTATTAGGAATAACCGATACCACGCTCCGCAAGAGAGAGTTAATGAATAAAATCATAGAGGTAGCTACAGGCGAAGTTGCACCCGCTGATAACACTTCAGCACCAATCGAGAATAACCAACCCGAAAGTGAGCTGCCAAAGAAGAGAGGTCGTCGTCCCCGCATGAACACCCTCAGAATTGAGGAGAACAAACCTTCGGGAGAATCAACACGTGTAGCATCGGGAAATACAAGCGAAGGTTCAAATGAATCAAATGGCGAGACTTCGTCAGCCCATACTGCCTCATCTGCCGTAGAGCCTACAATGGCCACCGAGCAACCTAAACGTCGTGGTCGCAAGCCAAAGGCTTTAAAGGAGCAGGAGGCACGTGAGGCTGCTGCTAGGGAGGCTGAGAATACTGAGCCGGCAAATGCACCGATCCAAGAAAATGCCAACGAAGAGATGCCAGCCGAGGGAGATAATTTGGTGCAGGATTCTGCTGAGGCACCACGCGAGCCCATCAAAGAAAACTTCGCAGGCGAAGTAATCGGCGAAGGAGTATTGGAGGTTATGCCCGATGGTTATGGATTCCTTCGTTCAGCCGACTACAATTATCTGAACTCGCCAGATGATATATATGTTTCACCATCGCAGATCAAGCTTTTCGGCTTAAAACCTGGTGATACAATTAGCGGTATTATCCATCCGCCGAAGGAGGGAGAGAAATATTTCCCGCTTATTCGAGTGAATGAGATTAACGGTCTGCAGCCCGAATATATCCGTGACCGAGTGCAGTTTGAGTATATGACCCCGCTATTCCCCAGCGAGAAATTCAATCTCACGGGCAATGGTCATAACAATCTCTCAAATCGCGTGGTCGATTTATTCTCACCCATTGGTAAGGGTCAGCGTGGTTTGATTGTAGCTCAACCCAAAACTGGTAAAACGATGCTCCTGCAATCTATCGCCAACGCTATTGCCGACAATCACCCTGAGGTATATATGATTGTTCTGCTAATTGACGAGCGACCTGAGGAGGTTACAGAAATGGCACGCAACGTAAAGGCCGAGGTCGTAGCTTCGACCTTCGACGAGCAGGCATCACGCCACGTGAAGGTTGCCGAGATGGTATTGGAGAAGGCTAAGCGAATGGTTGAGTGTGGTCACGATGTGGTTATCTTCCTTGACTCTATCACCCGCTTGGCGCGAGCTTACAACTCTGTTCAGCCAGCATCGGGTAAAGTATTGTCTGGAGGTGTCGACGCCAACGCACTACACAAGCCAAAGCGTTTCTTCGGAGCGGCACGAAATACCGAGGAGAAGGGTTCACTCACAATCATCGCCACCGCATTGATTGACACTGGTTCAAAAATGGACGAGGTTATCTTCGAGGAGTTCAAGGGTACGGGTAATATGGAGTTGCAACTCGACCGCAAGCTCTCGAACAAGCGTGTCTACCCTGCTGTTGACGTAATAGCATCGGGTACTCGTCGCGAAGATTTATTGCTGTCTCGCGAGGTAATGAATCGCACTTGGGTAATGCGAAAGTATCTCTCGGAGATGACAACAGTCGAGGCTATGGAGTTCTTGCAGAAGCATATGGGAATGACAGAAACCAACGAGGAGTTCCTCGCCACAATGAATCAATAAGAGTCATATACAACGTAACAAAACCGAGGGCCGCAGCTCTCGGTTTTTTATTTGCAAATGATGGCTTGCTCCATATTTGCCACACTCTATAAGCGCTCCAAAACGACACCACGTTAAGAGATAATTTTCATTCTCGCACAACATTTTTTGTAGCATTGGACCTCATCTCTTGGAAATTCACAATTTTATTGCTAACTTTACACATAGTTTTGCCAAAAAACAGAAATTTATCAACCTAAAATTTATAACATATGGACAGAAGAGACTTTCTGAAGGTTTTTGCAGCATCTGCTGCTTTCTCTATGATTAAGCCTTTGGGCGCAATGGCAGGCGAGAAGATCAACCGCCCAATTCGTATTGGCTTTATCGGAACAGGTAACCGTGGTACTTACGGCGTTATTACAGCAATGAGCCGCAACAACAATGTTGAGTTGTACGCTTTGGCTGATCTATTCCGTGATCGTATCGACAAGGTACTCCCACACTTGAACAATCTTAACAAGGCAAAGGGTTTACCCAATATCGCTGAGAAGAATATCTACGTTGGCAAGAATGCCTACAAGGAGCTCTTGAAGGACGACAATGTTGACGCTGTTGTTATCGCAACTCCCGCATACGCTCACCCATTCATTTTCGAGGCTGCTGTTAAGGCTCACAAGCACGTATATTGCGAGAAGCCAGCTGCTCCCGATGCTTACGGTGCGTTGCGCATGATTAAGGCTGCTCAGGGCGTTAAGGATCGTTCACTCGTAATGGGATTCCAGGTTCGCCACTCTTCGGCTTACGACGAGATGATTCGCCGCGTTCACAATGGTGATATCGGTAAGATCGTAGCTGCTCAGCTCTACTACAACTCAGGCGGCGGTGCTGGCAAGAAGCCAGCAGTTGAGGATGATGAGTTCCGTATCCGTCACCACTTCCAGTATTTGGAGCTTTCAGGTGGTACATATAATGACCAGGCTATCCACGTAATGGATATCTGCCGCGAGGTATTGAAGGCTAATCCTATCTACGCTGTTGGCCATAGCAGCCGTAAGGGTGTAAAATGCGAGTATGGTAACTTCAACACCAACTATCAGGTGCTTTACAAATATCCAGAGGATATCAACGTAATGGTACAGCAGACATCAGTTGGTTCTGCATCGGGTGGCGTAGTAGCACGTTTCTTCGGTGAGAAGGGTACAGCTGAGGCTAAGTACGACGGTGGTGTATTCATCACAGGCGAGAACAAGTGGGATTCAGGTGTGAAGAACGCATTGGGCGATGCCGATCCTAACAAGGGTAAGTCATTCATCGACAGTATCATTAGCGGCAACTACATCAACCAGATTGAGGCAGGCTGTAACTCTACACTTATGGCTATTTTGGGTCGTGAGGCCGCAGCTAAGGGTGAGAAACTCACTTGGGACGAGCTTATTAAGAGCAAGCAGCGCTACGGTAACCAGCCCGATTTGAGTAAGTTTTAATTTTAAATCGACTTTAAGATGAAATTCATTAGTAAAATATTATGCACATTGTTGCTCTTGGCAGGTATGACTGCCGAGGCACAGAATGTAACAGTTGGTTTGTTGGGCGGTATGGGTAAGGACCCAGAGGCTACATTCAAGAAATTGCACGACGCAGGTTTCAAGGCTTGCCAGACAGGTTATAACTCTAACTGGACTCAGAAAGATGCCGACCTTTTGAAGGAGTTGCAGGCAAAGTACGACATCAAAATCAGTACTCTTATGTGCCTTACTCCCAACTGTCGTTGGAATTTCACAGAGGGCCCATCAACTATCGGTTTGGTTCCTCCATTGAATCGCGTTAAGTATCTCGATTTGCACAAGAGAGCAGTTGATTTCTGCGCAATGGCAGGTATTCCCGCTATGCACTCTCACTTCGGCTTCATTCCCGAGGAGCCTACTAACGAGTTGTATCCAGGCTTCATTGAGGTAATGAGAGATTTGTGCCAGTATGCAAAGGATAGAGGCGTGATGATTTTCTGCGAGACTGGCCAGGAGACTGCTACTACTCTTATCCGCGCAATTCAGGATATCGGCACAGGCAACATCTTCGTTAACTGCGATACCGCAAACTTGATTCTTTATGGCAAGAGCAACCCAGTAGATGCTATCTACCAGTTTGGTCCATTGCTTAAGGAGTTGCACATCAAGGACGGTAAGTACCCAACTAACCCCTACCATCTTGGCCGCGAGACTAAGATTCCCGAGGGTGACGTTGACTTCCCTGGCGTGATGAAGGCTTTGGCAGAGATTGGTTTTGAGGGTGTTATGACAATCGAGTGCGAGCTCGGTGGCGACAACAGCGACTATATCCTCAAGACTAAGAAGTACATCGAGGATTTGGCAAAGGACGCATACAAGAAGTACTACAACAAGAAGAAGTAATTCTTCGACGTATAATACAAACGAGAAATCCCGCAGAGCAACACAGCTTTGCGGGATTTTTTTACACTGAACGATAACAATCGCAACAGCTCAACAATAACAACGCCTCATAATCGGCTAAATAACCGAAAAATCACTCGATGAAATCTATCTTGGCAGCGCAGCTATAACCCTCATCATATAGCGCCAATAATTTTCCTGCATCTCGTTCCATACGCCCCACCTCGATTGGTCGCTCCGGTCGTATTACCACCAACTCACCTGCAGCCTCCAACGCCTCGATAAGTTCCACCTGCTCGTTATACACTCCATTTCTGGCACGTATGGCCCGACGGAGTTCAGGATACTTACGATATGCAAATGGCGGCACAAACACAGGTTTTGAGGGTTTGCGATAACCTTTATTGCGAGTCAGCACAACCACATTATTATCATAACCGAGTTCGCGGGCACGACCCAACGGAATAGAATCGGCCACACCGCCATCCATCATAGGACGGCCGTCGACATAACTTATCGGCGACACAAAAGGCAGGCTGCTTGATGCCTTCACAATATCGATTATCCTTACGGGATCTCGTTTCTCCTCGAAGTAACAGGCCTCGCCAGTACGACAATCGGTCGTAACCATCTCAAAATGCTCCTTGCAGGCCGCAAAACGCCCATAATCGTAGGGAATAATCTGCTCGGGGAAGGTATGAAAAAGCAGGTCAAAATCCATTATATTGCCCTTTGTAAGCCACTGTTTCAGCCCTATGTAGTGATACTTCTGCAAAAGGTCTATATTGCTATACTTCGCACGCCCACGCTGCCCCGACATATACGACAAACCATTGCACGCACCTGCACTCACACCAATCGTATAAGGGAACCTCACTCCCCTATCCATCAGGTTGTCTAACACGCCGCAGGTGAATACTCCGCGCATACCGCCACCTTCGAGCACCAACCCCGACCGCTCTGTCATTCTGAATTCTGTCATAGCATCGAAATTTCAGGGCAAAGGTACAAATTTCCCGCCTAAGCGAAAAAAAATCCCGCACGATTCACATCGCGCGGGAACCACCTTAATCCTTAATCCCACAATTAAGAGTTATATTGTTAATTTTTATAATATTTTTTTGCAATTATTTTGATATTTAAGAAACTTTATATTTTTTTTGCAGTACAGAAAAAATATCTCTTTTATAGAGATGAATCAGTTATACTTTTTAAGTATTTATGCAATTTTATGTAGACATTTAGAACTACATAAAATTCCAATCAACTATTTATCAACGTATTACGAGTATGCGATAAATTCATATTTATCTTTTTTACGCACAATAACTAATTCAAAATAAATTCTTATATAGAATAATACATCCCTTATATACCTATATATATAATATTAGCTCTAAAGGCGAAACAACCTCTATATACGCATAAAAAAAATTACGACAGAAAAATTGTCGTAATTTAAAATTTGCAAATTTTATCTATAAATTATTCTGACGTCAAAGCGTAACGCCATTTTTGAAGATTGCAAGCTCCTTGAAGCCGGAGACTTCGTGTTTTAGTTTTTTACCATTGGCTACCAACAAAATCTCTTCAATTAAGTCTGTTAGAATATCTGATTGTGAGATATTTTCATCGACCAAGGCACCAGCATCGAAATCCATCCAATTCGATTTAAAACGAGCAAGCTCACTATTTGTCGATATCTTCATTGTAGGCACGAATGTCCCAAATGGAGTGCCTCGGCCTGTCGTAAACAACACTATTTGGCAACCAGACAACGCCAACGCAGATGAAGCGACCATATCATTTCCCGGTGCTTGCAACAAATTTAGGCCTTCCCGACTAATCTGCTCACAATAACCCAGCACATCAACAACAGGCTGGCAACCACCCTTCTGCACACAACCCAGTGATTTCTCCTCCAATGTAGTTATACCGCCACGACGATTACCTGGCGATGGATTTTCGTAAACGGGTTGATTATAACTACGGAAATAATCTTTAAATTCGTTTATAAGTTTCACCGTACGCTGAAACACATCACGGCTCGCAGCTCGATTCATCAGAATGGTCTCAGCACCAAACATTTCGGGGACCTCGGTTAGGATCGTCGTACCACCTTGCGCAATAAGCCAATCGGAGAATTCACCCACCAAAGGATTCGCCGTAATTCCTGACAAACCGTCGGAGCCACCACATTTCAGACCCACACGCAGATAGCTCAAAGGCAGCGGTTCACGCACATCGTCCTGCATATTATCAACCAACTGACGACAAATTTCAAATCCCGTCTCTATCTCATCCTCAACCTCTTGCGCCACCAAGAAGCGAACTCTTTGAGCATCGTACTCCCCTAAAAGCTCTTTGAGTGAATCGACCTGATTGTTTTCGCAACCAAGCCCAAGCACCAATACACCTCCTGCATTGGGGTGCTTGATCAATGCAGCCAAAGCTCGCTGGGTATTGAAGTGATCCTCGCCAAGCTGCGAACACCCATAATTATGGGTATATACCCGCACATCATCCAAATGCGAACAATCACACTCCCGCTTTATACGCCCTGCGATAGCCTGCGCCTGACCATTTACACATCCAACAGTCGGGACAATCCACAATTCGTTGCGCACACCCATTCGACCGTCTGTTCTAAGATATCCCATAACACGCAGAGATTCATCTCTTGAATAGCTGACTTTATATGTTTTAGGCAAATAGTCGTATTCGAGATTATCGCTTAGATTTGTAGTCAAATTATGGGAATGAATCCACTCACCTTGCCCCACCGACTGCGTTAAACGCCCAATCGGATAACCATATTTGATAATATCCTGGCCCGCAGCGAGATCTTCAAGCGCAAATTTATGACCGCGAGCAATATCATCACGAAGGACAATCCTATGACCATCGACCAAAATCTCCTCGCCTCGCTTCAAATCGTCAGCTACGGCGACAGCCACATTATCCGATATGTGTATTTTCAAATATCTTTTCATAAATCAGTTCACAATAGGGTGTTTTCGATTAAGCAGAGTGAATCTCTACCCCAAAAATCTCTTCAACGTTGCAGCCATACCCTGCTGCTCGATGCTCTCCAAATACATCGTAACTACTGATTCAAATCCGGAAATCTCAGAAAAGTTCGCTGTAAAAATTCCACTCTCATTCACAATTTTGTACACCGTTGAATAGAGGTTATCCGGATTCCAGTTACTACGGATATAGGCTATATGTTCGGGCGTATCGTCGGGCTGGAAACCACTATTGGGACCATAATAGGCCATCAACGCTGCAAAAGTTAAACACTCACACTCGGCAACACGACCCAAGCGAATCCAATTATCCAACAAAGTCGGATAATTGCGAGCCTCCCATTTCGACAGCGAATTCAACGATATGGACTTGAGCATATGCTTAATATACGGATTATAGAATCGCTCCAATATACCCGAGGCAAAAGCTTCAAGTTCGGCCCTATCCTCATAAATCATCGGAAGGACATCCTCAGTGACCATCTTCTTAACAAATCGTTCTATATCAGGTGTATTGAAAGCATCCAAAACGGTTTGGCATCCCATAAGCAATCCTATAGCGACCATACCCGTATGTGATCCGTTGAGTATGCGCACCTTTTTATCTCGAAAGCTCTTTACCGAAGGAGTAAACACGACATTCAAACCAGCTTCATCGAGAGGAAGCAGCTCTTTGGCACGCTCATAGCCATCACCACCAATAACCCACAAATGATACAATTCGCCCACGACAATTGCGTTATCATCGTAACCAATCTCCTGCTTCATTTCATCGGCTCTATCATGAGGGAATCCCGACACGATGCGGTCGACAAGCGAATCGCAGAAAGAACAAGAGCCTTCAATCCAATCAACAAACCCTTGTTCCAGATTATTACGCTTCGCGTGACGCAAAACATACTCTTTCAAACGCGTACCATTATCCTCGATAAGCTCGCAACATATCACAACCAGGCCCTTTGTCGGATCACCCTCGTAATGCTTATATCGACGATACAACAACGACGTCATCTTAGCCGGATATGATGCAGGAGGGAGGTCGTAGATATCGTCATCTTCCTCGTATCGGATACCGGCCTCGGTGGTATTCGAAATTATGAGTTGAAGGTCGGGCGAGAGAATATAACCTTCGTAGGCGGCGTACTCTTCGTATGGATTTATCGAATCGGCAACACTCCTCACCAAACGTATTTCGCGCTTGGGCTGACCACTCTCGACGCCCTCCAAACAGACGTGAAACATATTATCCTGCGTCCGAAGCGTATTGAGCACCTGCTGATGTCCAGCTGCAGCAGGTCGAGGTTTACACACAACGACTCCGGCATTAGTCACCCCCTTTTCATTTGCAACATCAATTGCCCAATCGGCAAATGCTCGCAAGAAGTTACCCTCGCCAAATTGCAAAACCTTAACAGGATGTTCTTGTTTGGTTACGGTTGACTTATTTAGACTCTTTAACATATCTGGCACAAATTAAATTACTCAATCTTTTGAAGTTTATAAACCACGAAATAGCATCCCTCACGTTTGTTGCGGAATCGGAAAGCATCCAAGCGGGTAACGCTACGACCGGCCTGAACACTTACATTCTTGAACACTTTACGCTCAACCACTCGACCCGCCTCATTTTGCAATTCAACTGTGAGATTCACGTTGCACTCATCTTCAAGGTTGAAGATAACCGGACGTATTTCGTCTTGCGGGCCATAGACCACATCGACATCGTCGCTCGCTGCCCAAATTCTATTAAATGCCATACGATTAGCATGGTATGCAAGTTTGGGGACATAGAACGGGTCAACAAGCGGCTTCTGATATGTAAACATATTTGGACCCGACTCCAAAGAGCACCACGAAAATCCGCAGACACCGGCCATTGTCTGAATCTTCATCGACTCCCATGCCGAGAAGGCCTGAAAGGCCTGACTTGCTCGCCACTCATCGGCTTGTAATCTGCGACCAATACTACCCTTCTCGTAATCCCACTCATAAGATTGTACCTTATACCACGGTTCTTTGCGAGCCAATGCCCAATTGGGCTGTGCCGCAGACTCCTCGTGTTCGAAGTTAAAATAACACAAATCCTTCGCCGCCAAACAATCCTTGGCCCACTCGGAAGGATGCGTGCGGAGTTTGCTCCATTTCGCACCATAACCAGTGTATGCATCCTGACTACCTCGAGTCATTTTTCGGTGCATCAGCAGAGGATTCGCAACTTGCTCATTACCCTTGAAATCCCTAGTACCGCGATAGCTTGCATATTGCGTGTGCTGCCAAAACGAAGTAGGAGATATAAGACGACTGGTATCGGTTGCTATAATGGTTGAGATTATAGCATTAAAGTAATCCTCAGTCTCCGAAAATGGGTGCTGCTTGAATCGATTGGGGTGGTTACTCGCCTCCCACATAACAATCGACGGATGGTTATAGACCCGCTTCATATAGGCAGGAAAATGCTCGATATCGACATTGAAGGCATTTCCTTCGCGAATCCAACCTGCACTCTGCCACAAAATATAGAATCCCAACTGATCGGCATACTCAGCATAGCGAGGATCGTTGACTCCCTCCGAGACGTGCTTCTCGGCGTGGATATGAATTCTGAGCATATTGCCTCCGAGTTGCTCGCTCATCATAAAATCGCGCATAACCTGTTCGTCGGTGGCACAACGTACGTGTTTGGCGATATTCTCAATAGGCAAACGGTAGCCGAAATTCTGCGCACCATTGAGCATCTCTGGTTTATTGTTAATATAAAGCAGGCCCTCACGTTGCTCGATTATACGGACACCGGTAGTGGTGACATAGTCATCAATCGGACTACCTTTTTCATCTTTCAATACCACCTCTACACGATAGAGTTGCGGATCACGTGGCGACCACACATTAGGCGATGGCAGCGTCACATTTAACTCGTAAGAATTATTGACATTGGGGCGAATTAAAATCTCTTGCGAAGCCGACGCTACACGCTCACCCTCCTCAGGGAACCAAGGATAGTAATTAACCTCCAACTGCGCCTTTTTTGTAAAAACATCCTCGTTGCGAATTTCAATCTTATGAGCCTGCACAGCCTCGGTATCGGTGAGTGAAATGGTATGCGCCAAGCCTTCGGTAATATGCGCTTGTTGCTCTGTAAGAATAAGTTTTGTGCGTCCCAAGAACCAACCAATATTTCGGTCAGATGAGGTGTGCTGCATCGGATAATGCGCATAATAGGGTTTTACCCTAACTGCAATTGTATTTTCCGCATTTGGGATAAGGTACTCTCCGACATCTACCCTCTTGGGCTCGCGGCCTTTAAGCACTGCCGCAGGAACCCCATTAATCCAAACCTCACCAGCGGGATCGATGGCCTCAAGATCGAGCTGCGCATACTTAAAGTTACCAACTTTGACCTTAGTACGCAGATAATAGCTCTCGCCAGCTACGCTCTGACCACCGTGAACCGATGGCAAAGTAACTGACGTCCATTTAGAATCATCATACTTAGGCTCTGCCCAATTCTGCATAGTTGGAACTTCGCTGAAATCTTCATCGTAATGAAGTTTGGTACTATAAGGCATATGAGGAGTCTTTTCATTACGGAAGAAGCTATAAAACGAAAATTTATCAATCGAAGCCCTACCATCAGCTGCCGACATCGAGAACGAGGTAACCTTATTGCCGAACTTATCATTTATTGGGAACTCTATGATGGTCTGATTGGCTGAAGACACAAACATCCTGCGATTCTCGAAATCTCCATACACTTCGAAATAATCTAACTCACCTGTCGATACGGAATATGTTTTACCATCGACCTGTGCGCCAGTTTTTGCCCCGTCCAGAGTGACAACAATCGGCTCGCCACCCTCGCCTTCTAATAAGAGTTTGAAGGCCGATGGTGACTCCGTCAGCCAGCATTTAATCCTGAAACGCCAATCAATCGGATCTATCGGAAGTTCCACCGATGAACCATCAAGCACCAATTTACCATCATCAATAGTGGCACCCTTTGCACTCCACAGCTGCCACTGCTGAGCCTTCGCCTGCTCCTTGCCCGCCTTATAACCATATGCGCGCCAATTATCAAGCGAGAGAGTACGGCGTACCGAGGTTGTCGGCTGAGCTTTGATTTTAGCGACACGTTCCCGAACCTCGTCATCGGTAAACAGAGGTTTATCAAGATTTGGATCGCCCCAGAATTTAGAGGCATAATCTGCATACTTATACAATGCCGATATTCTCTGGTCGGTGTCGAACACCTCGGTCTCACCATGAAAATCAGTTACGCCATTAGCCTTTGCATCACTCTTGAAATGACGCATCTCGAACGTAGTTACCTGTTGTTGGGCCGAGAGGTTAAACATAACCATCAAAACCGAGGTAAACAAACACAATTTCTTCATATATTTATAATATTTATTCTCAAATACAATTATTAGCTCTTCAGCCTGCTCTGCGCAAATAAAAATATCTATTTTGAAATCAGATTTGCGATCTTTTCGCTCCATACTTTATAGCCCTCAGGGGTAAGATGGAGAAAATCGCCTGCATACAGCTCCCTGCGAAGAGTTCCATCAGGTTGGATAAACCATTTGGTAGGATTCACATACTCCACGCCCTTGATCTTCGCAGAGGCGAGTATCGAATGGATCTTATCGCACGCCACACGCGTCGCAGACGAAGCTTCCAGACCGACAGGCAGAACTCCAAATAGAATAATCCGCGACGAAGGCATCTGACGGCGAGCCTCCTCAGCACAAGCCACAATACCTTCGGCAATCTGCTGCGGGTCGTCACCAGCGATAATATTATTTGCTCCGATAGTGATTATCACATTCTCCGGGTTACAGCGATTGTAATTACCATTCCGGATTCGCCACAGCAGATGTTGCGTTCTATCGCCCGATATTCCGGCACTCTCCCAAACATCTTTACCAAGAGCATTATCCATCGCCTGCTTACCAATCTTGTATGTCACTCTTTGACGATTACCGCCAAAGCCCTGTGTGATTGAATTTCCCAGCAGCAACAGTCGAAGATTACGACCCTCCAACGTCCGCTCAATATCCTTCGCTACGCTATGCCACTCCGAGCCCTCGCTCCAGCCAGCAGCTGCACGATACTCATTACCCGGAACAGCGTGGGTACAACGATTGACCGAATACCCCGTAGCCTCCAATATGAAATCAACTATTGGTTTGGGGTTATTGAGCGAGTGGGGATGATGATTCACGCCAGGCTTGTGAATAACCTTGATTTTGCCGCCATACGACGCCAAGGCCTTCTCGAATATGGTCGTATTCTCATCGACGGGAACAATCTCATCGACATCACCTACGACGTGGATCAAAGCCACATCGGATTTAGCAAATTTCCGTGCATGGTTGATAGGATTTTTATCCCACGCTTTGGCCTCTGCCAGATTAGCAAAGCCATAAGCCGAGATCATCGTATTAATACATCCCTCATCTCCACGATACTTACCCTCGCCAATCGGCCAGCTTCCGAGATCCATAACGGGGGCATCGGCATATATACAAGCTACTTTCGAAAGATTCTTCACAGCCCAGTTATAGACTATCAATCCGCCACGACTCATACCCTCAAGCACCGTTTTCTTACTCAAGCCAGCCTTAACTGCCAACTTATAGAAGGTATCCCAACGTTCGACGGCCTTTGGTGAGCCATACAAATTACCCACATCGCAATAGGTAAGATGAAAACCACGCTCCAACAAGTCGATGTCGGTCTGAGGCTCGTGACCCCAGAAACGAGCACGCCAGATCCAAGGATTGCCTTTGGCCACCTGATGCGGCTCAACTATATAATACTGTACGCCATTGTTATCAAACTCATAGCCCTTATATCCATGGAAATTAAATTCACGCTTCGGTTTGAGCGCAAAACGCTCCACCACCTTAGGCGACTGAGATGGCTCGACAGAAAAATAGTTGAAAATCTTCTCTGCGATATCACCTGCCCCGATAGATGAGGGATGCAGACGGTCGGTCATAAGATACTGAACCCACTCGTTGCCGAAAATATTGTGCAGATTGATTATATCGAGATTACGCTCATAAGCAGTCTGCTCGATTACCGGAATTATCTCCTTACAGATAACCTGATCCTGATTCGATTGTAGGAAGCAACGTACCGGAGTCATCAAAATCACACGCGGGCGAGATGGCAAATTACGATATACATCCACTAATTTTCGATAATCCTGGCCAAAGTTGGCACGCCATTTATCATTACGATGATTGGCATCGTTAGTTCCCAGCTTTATAATCACCACATCGGGGTTATACTCCAACGATTGACGATATCGCTCGGTCTCTACATATGGATAAAGCCCCTCGTAAAGTGCCGTTGTGGCTGAAACTCCAAAATTCACAACTTCATACTCGTCGCCCAGCCACGCCTGCAGCTGCATAGGAAAACTATTTTGCTCACGGTTTGCCACATAGGCTCCATAGGTTATGCTGTTGCCCACACAAGCGACCTTTATCTTCTGGGCTTCAACCCCAAAAGTAAGAAATAATCCAACGACTAAAAAGATGAGCTTTTTCATATATTTCGCTTTGGTTTTGGGTTATAGTTTCTATCTACAAAGTTAAGATTTTTCACTCAATTTCATAGTAAGAGAAATAAATAAAATCAAAACACTAATTGCTTGTGCCAAATATCACATTACATTTTTACGTAATTCATTTGCTAAATCGCAGAGTTATGGTTAAATTTGTTGAGTGAGTTTGCGCTCAAAATATTAGGATAAATTTTTAATTCAAATTATATGAAGAAGAAACTACACCTATTAACAAATCTTGCAATGGCTATTGCAGCATCAATTATGATTAGCTGCTCGACCAATCAAAGTGCGCAAGTTGGAACAAGAATCGAGGCTCTCGACAACGCCGCTTGGGATGTCTCGAAGTGGATTTCCGCAAAGGATGCTATTGTCATTACCGACTACAACGACGGCCGTGCTGCCGACGGAGCAAGTTGGTTTGTATCGACAATTAAGAATGAGAAAAAGGTTACCTCAGCCAAATTGATGGCTACAAGTTTGGGAGTCTTCGAGGTTTACATCAATGGCAAACCTATTGGCGAGGAGTTCCTCAAGCCTGGATTTACCCACGTATTGAAGACCCGTCGTTCGTTCACATACGACATCACAGACGCCTTCAAGAGTGGCGCAAATGCCGAGAATACTCTTTCGGCTCAAGTCACTCCAGGCTGGTGGGCCGACAAGATTGTAACCCCTGGCGGTGGCAATGGCCCTATTGGTAAGAAATGTGCGTTCCGTGCCGTTTTGGAGCTCACCTTTGCTGATGGCAGCACAAAGCTCTATGGTACCGACCTTGAGAATTGGAAGGCTGGAATTGCCGGTCCTGTAAAACACGCTGCAATCTTCGATGGCGAGGAGTACGATGCTCGCGAGCCTATGGGTTATCTTACAGTCGACAAACTCTCAACTCCGGAGGAGAACACCGAGTTCAAAGGTGAGATTCTTCCATCGGCTGGTGCTGAGATATATCTCCGCCGCGATATTACCCTATCGCCCATTCGTCAATACACTTGGAAGGATGTTGAAAACAAGAGTGACGAGGAGCACGGCAAAGTGGTAATCGCACAGGAGTATGCCACAGGCTCAACTATCACATTGAAGCCAGGCGAAACTTTGGTTGTGGACTTCGGCCAGAACTGCGCAGGAGTTCCCGAATTTGTATTCAAGGCCGCAGCTGGCACTAAGCTTCGTTGCTTGCCAGGAGAGCTTCTCAACGATGGTAACGGTGCAAAGAAACGCGGCATGGACGGTCCTGAGGGTAGTGTACACCGCGAGAATCTACGTATCCCCAACACTGGTATCCGTTTGGACTACACATTTGCCGACAGCAAGGATTATGTAACATATCACCCCTGCCATACATTCTATGGCTACCGTTACATCTCGGTTACCGCCGATGCCGAGGTTAGCATTAAGGCCGTAACGACTATCCCCGTAACATCTATTGCACAGGATTTGGAGATTGGCAAAATCACTACTGGTGATGAGTCGGTAAACAAGCTTATAGCAAACACATACTGGGGCCAGCTCTCAAATTACCTCTCTGTTCCGACAGATTGTCCACAGCGTAATGAGCGTTTGGGTTGGACTGCCGACACTCAGGTATTTACCGAGACAGGTAGTTTCTTTGCCAACACACTCTCATTCTTCCACAAGTGGATGCGTGATATGCGCGACAGCCAGGGTGAGTTGGGCGGTTTCCCAGGCGTGGCTCCCTATGCTCAGTATGGTAATGAGAAGATGCGTCTTGGTTGGGCAGATGCTGGTATAATCGTACCTTGGACCATCTGGAAGCAGTTTGGCGACAAGCAGATTGTCGATGAGAACTGGGAGTCGATGAATCTCTTTATGAACCATATCTACGAGACAAAGTATAACCACCAGTCACTCACCTCAGAGAATGGTAACTACCAGTGGGCCGACTGGCTCAGTTATGAGCCGCTGGAGAGCTGTGGTGGCGGTGCATTTGGTAAGAATGGCCCTCTGCCCGAGACCTATGACTACTGGAACTATCTGAGTGCTTCGTATTGGGCTATCGACGCCTCGATGATGCGCGATATGGCTGTTGCCACAGGCCGCGATGCTGCGCCTTATGTGAAGATGGTGAAGGAGGCTAAGGCCTACATCAAGGAGCAGTTCTTCAATGCCGACGGCACATTCAAGACCGCTATTTTGAACACTATGCAGACTCCAGCTCTCTTTGCACTGAAGAATGGTATCGTTGAGGGCGAGGCTAAAGCCAAAATGATTGAGCGTCTGCGCCAGAACTTTGCCGACCACGGCAACTGCTTGCAGACAGGTTTCTTGGGTACTTCAATTTTGATGTCAACACTCACCGACAATGGAATGGTTGATATTGCTTACGAGCTTCTTTTCCAGCGTAAGAACCCCAGCTGGCTCTATTCGGTTGACAATGGTGCAACCACAATTTGGGAGCGTTGGAACAGTTATATGCTCGACAAGGGTATGGGTCCACGCGGTATGAATAGTTTCAACCACTACGCTTATGGTTGTGTATGCGAGTGGATTTGGGAGACAGCCGCAGGTATCTCATCCGATCCAGCAACACCAGGATTCAAGCATATCATTATGCGTCCTATCCCAGACAAGCGTTTGGGCTACGTGAATGCCGAGTACAACTCAGCAGCAGGCCTTATCAAGAGTGCTTGGAAGTATGAGGGCGACAAGTGGATTTGGGAGTTTACAATTCCTGAGGGAGCCAAGGCTACAGTTACTCTTCCGGGCGAAACTGAGTCGAAGGAGTACGGAAGCGGAACTCACAAAATCGAGAAATAATCCGCAGGCTAAACATATAGCATAAAATTAGTCCCGAGCATCATTTTGATACTCGGGACTATTACTTTATACATTACCGTCTTGACTACTTGCCATAGGCTATGGCAAGATAGCGTTTATATAGTACGTTGTAAATCTGATGACGCTCCATATTGGGGACATACTCGCCATCGAATCCCGACGACATGGCATCTTGCGCAGCCTCAACAGTGGGATGAACTCCTGCCACAACCGCAGCATTCATAGCAGAACCTAAGGCGCAAGCTTGGGTACTCCTAACGACACGTATAGGGACTCCTATAACATCGGCCATAGTCTGCATTACAAAACGTGACTTTTTCGATATTCCCCCCACAGCCAGAATTGTATCGATACGAAGTCCTTCATCGGTCAAACGTTCGTTGATAGCTCGTGAGCCAAATGCCGTAGCCTCAACCAAAGCCTTGAAAATTTCGGGTGCAGATGTTGCCAAAGTAAGATTTGTCAAGCAGCCCGTTGCAAGCGGATCATCATCTGGAGAGCGACGGCCATTGAACCAATCGACAGCCACCATATCCTCAGCCGTAAGAGGCAATTGCTCTGCCTGATGAGTCAACTCCGCCAAAATCTTATCTTCCAACTCGGGCATATTGGCAATACTACGCAGACTCCACCCGAGCAATCTCTTAAACCACGCATAAATATCACCAAAGGCAGCTTGTCCCGCCTCAAAGCCAATTCTACCAGGCAAAACAGAGCCATCAACCTGGCCACATATTCCACGAACGGTATGCTCTCCTATTACATCGTATGCCGCAGTAGTAATATCGCAAGTAGATGTGCCCATAACCTTTACAAGTACATTGTCGCGGACACCAGCGCCAACGGCACCGACATGACAGTCAATTGCCCCAACGCCAACCGCAATACCCTCACGAAGACCCAATCTCTCGGCCCACTCGCGACACAACTCGCCAGCCTTAATATCGCTGGTATAGGTCTTCGAGAAGAGATGGCCATCGAAAATATCGAGCAGAGGGTCTACCTCAAGCCAGAATTCGCGTTCGGGCATTCCACCCCAATCCGAGTGCCACATAGCTTTATGACCCGCAGCACAACGGCTACGAACAACCTTCTCGGGGGTTGTATCGCCCGACAACAATGCACTAATCCAATCACAATGCTCAATCCAAGAGTAGGCATCTGCACGCAATTCGGGAGAGACTCGCAGCGAATGTAGCATTTTGGCCCATACCCACTCGCAAGAGTGGTTGCCACCACCATATTTAATATAATCGGCATGCCAACTCTTTGCGACTTCATTAATCTTATCGGACTCCTCGACTGCTGTATGATCCTTCCACAAAATAAACATTGCATCTGGATTCTCAGAATATTGGTCGAGCAATGCCAGTGGAGTTCCATTAGAATCTGTCAGCACCGGCGTAGATGCTGTACAATCGAATGACAGACCTACAATAGCATCTACAACTTCGCCATTACACTTTGCCAATGCATCACGCACAGCTTCGGTGATTGAGTCTATATAATCCTGCGGATGTTGCCTATATTGATTCTTGCGAGGATTGCAATACAAACCCTCGGCCCACCTTCTATAAGGCGACACAGCCGAAGCCATCTCCTCACCATTATCGGTAGCGACAATCAATGCTCTCACCGAGTCGGTGCCAAAATCGATTCCTATAACATATTTGCGTTCACTCATAGCTCAAGATTTTTCCATTGTAAAGTTATAAATATTTTCAGAAAATCACAACATACTCGCCATGCCACTCGTTATCAAATAAATTATAAATAATATCTCGCGAACAACTTCTCTCAAAAGTTATTAATTTTGTAGTGGAATTACACGCTTGTGATAAGAGATAAAACATGAAGCAAGTTTTCGACATACGCCCAGCTACTGCAAACGACGCCACGATAATAGCCTCAATTGTTGCTATGGCGATTGGTGACGAGCAGGCACTCAAGAGATATTGTGGAGATGATTATCTCGCTACCCTAACTGCAATTGCAAAGGCTGAGAATACTCAATACAGCTGGCAGAACGCACTCGTTGCCGAGGTTGGCGGACAACTCGCGGGGGCAATAGTCGGATACGACGGAGCACAATTAGCAGAATTGCGCGAAGGTACATTCTCGATAATCAAATCATCGTGCGGTATCACCCCATCCGTAGCTGACGAAACCGAGGCTGGCGAGTTTTACCTCGACTCAGTAGGCGTACTCCCCGAATTCCGAGGAATAGGTATCGGCCGAGCATTAATAGTCGCATTAACCGACAAAGCCCGCTCGGAAGGACATCGGCGGGTAGGGCTGATTGTCGACAACGACAACCCCCATGCCGAGGCCCTATACGCATCTATTGGATTTCAACGCATCGACAAGCGCGAATTCTTCGGACATCAGATGTGGCATTTAATATTTAACACAAACCCAATAAAATAAAAATAGTATGAATAAGAAATTTCGCCAATACATTGGCATTGCTGTTGCAGTGCTATCATATTACATCGTTCACGAAGGTGCCCATCTGGCCGTAGCGCTATGGCAAGGGGTTTTCAAGCGTATTAACCTTATGGGAATTGTCGGTGCACAGATCGACGTTCACGCCCACATGATGACCAACACGCAAATGGGAATATTCTGTATTGCGGGAGCCATTGCCACGCTCTTTGCGGGTTGGTTGCTGGCGATTATGGCAGGACCTATTTGCCACATAAAATCCAAGATTGTTAAGGCTTGTGCCTGGTATATGTCGATCATTTTGCTGATACTCGACCCGATATATCTGAGCGTATTTTATCGCTTTGTAGGTGGAGGCGACATGAACGGAATCGTACGCCTTATTCCTGAGACTTCGGTAGTAATAATTGCTGCCATAATCGGAGTGGTGAATATCCTAATTATATGGAAAGTACTTTACCCGAAATACAAGCAGTCGTTCACAGAATAATCAATTCGGGGACAATGGCTGAGGAACTCTCAATAATAAGTTCAAGCTATAATACCATCAGATATTAGAATGGTTTGCTCGACCAGAATCCGATATTAATAAATAAATTTGCAAAAACATAAAACAGACATACACTATGAAAAACTATTTCGATCTCACAGGACAGGTTGCCGTTGTAACAGGCGCATCCACAGGTTTGGGTCTTCAAATGGCCAAAGCATTTGCAAGTCAAGGTGCCAACTTGGTACTTCTTGCCAGAAGAATGAATCTATTGGAGGAGAATGCAAAAGCCATAAATGAGGAGTTTGGAGTTGAGGTGCTTCCATTTGCTTGCGACATCACTGACACCGAGCAGGTTAAAGCCGCAGTAGAGGTTACAATCAGCAAATTTGGCCGCGTAGATATATTGATGAACAATGCTGGCACGGGAGCAGTAGCCCCAGCCGAGGAGATTACCGACGAGCAGTTCAAGCACGAATTGAATATCGACCTTTTCGGCACATTTGTATGTGCTCGCGAGTTTGGCAAGGAGATGATTAAGGCAAAGTATGGCCGCGTAATCAACATCGCTTCGATGTATGGCCTGGTGGGCAATATGATTGCAGGCAGCTCGCCCTACCACGCTGCTAAGGGTGGTGTGGTAAACCTCACACGCGCATTGGCGGCCGAGTGGGGAAAGTATGGTATCACGGTCAATAGTATTTGCCCAGGATATTTCTACACTGATCTTACTACCGCGACACTCGATAGTGACTACTTCCAGGCTATAGCCAAGCGTAGTATCCCGCTTGAGCGATATGGCCGTTCAGGCGAGTTAGA
Source organism: Rikenellaceae bacterium (assembly GCA_015060165.1). Classification (GTDB taxonomy): domain Bacteria; phylum Bacteroidota; class Bacteroidia; order Bacteroidales; family Rikenellaceae; genus Alistipes. The sequence continues at coordinate 71,219 of SUZC01000005.1, read as the reverse complement.
CACCTGCGCACTATTCCTCGCATCGCCTGCCAGCACCTATGTCAACGGTCAGAATATCGCTGTCGACGGAGGATACACTTGCATATAGTAGACGATAATATATCGAATATAATAATTGAGCCTGGCCAATACGGTCAGGCTCAATTGTTTATATACAAAATTACTCTATCGTGCAAGCCGGTGGCTCGATTTAATACCACTCTCAGATTTATTGGACAAAAGCCAATAAATACAATAAAAAATACAAGATTACTTTCAAAAATTTTGATATATAATATTTTATTGCTATATTCGCATAAAATTCAAGCAGATACATATAACAGATTATTTTTTTACAATTTTATTCTAACGGAGGAGATAAAAAAACAAACATTAAATAACATAAAAATAGAGCCAGGGAATCAACAACCTAATAATAGAACCATGAAAAGAGAAACTTATCCCGAACCGAACTTTCCCCAATTCGTTGCAGGCGAATTGTATCTATTCCACCACAGCGATCCCGCTTGCCCAGCAGATGATAGTCTATGGGGCATATACGACAAAACTGAGGAGAACTTAACATACCTGGAGAATTCCTCGACCAATCTCCGCACATTTCGGTTGTGGCACGATCTACCATCAAAATACATCTACTCTCGTATGGCCACACGCGACGAACTTCGCGACTATATCTACAACCTCGCCTTCATTGAAGCAAAACACTCTACAAGATAGAGCTGGTAAGAATTGTAAAATTGTTTTGACCACATAAGCAGTGGCCCCATAGGATAATTACAACTCTTGATATAAACCAACCGCCCCTCGATGAATCATCAAGGGGCGACTAGAATGGGGTATGTCGTTGAGCCAATAGATCTATAATTTCAAGGATTTAGGCTTTAGGAGGTGACTCCATAATTGTACGACAAATGTCTTCACAAGACTTTCGTTATAGACAATACGATGTTTCCAACGATTTGCCCACCAACGACGAAACATATAACTCCAAGATTTTAGGTATCCTGCACCAGTTGGTTTAGGCTCCGAAAACTCAGCATTAAGGATCTCATTCCAGACTCGAGTTTCAAGATCGTTGTCTCGATTTAACACATCAAGGTTTTCTATTGGCATATTGAGATAATCCACACATATAGCATTCAAGCAATCCAGGAAACGATGCATATTTGTCTGCTCGGCAATATCTCGTAACGCAGACCAATTAATATTTGCCGACTCTTTCTCGACAAAATATCGCCAATCAAGCAGATGACGCAACGTGATTTTTTCTGCTGCAAAATGAGCTGCCGAATGACGCAATAGGAACAGTGCATGAAAATCGGGCGACGGAAGATATACACGAGAATCACCTACTGTTACTTGCACCATGGGCTGCTTGGCAAGGTGCTGCAAACGGGTCTCTATCGTGCGATTAGATAGATGGGCATGTACATTCAAGAAGTCGTAGTGATTCTCAACCATCACCCCATCAAGATAGAAAACCGTATGGTGGTGCTTATCTTCATCGATCTCGATATTGAAATGTTCGCGTAAGAGGTTGTCAGCTCGCTGCTGTGCACTCTGACGCGATATGCTACCATCGGGATTACGCACCTCCTCGAAGAGCCAAATATCGACATCACTACAAGGACGGTGTTCGGGCACTGGATAATTCAGACTCAAACCATAGCCTTTGAGGATCATCATATGGATATTATGCTCGGCAAAGAAGCTTGCCAACTTCTCAATAACTCGACGTTGCCGCGCATACCTAAACTCAACTTGCTCCACAGCCATCGCCCATTGAATTTTTTGAACCTTTGACGGCTGCTGCACAGACGACATACACCTCTCAGCTATCGCACGCTGCACCTCGTCCCACACAATCGCCACAATCCCCTGCCGCATCGCAAAAGAGTACAACGACGAGTAGTCTATCATCGAGCCTTCACCACTACCTCCATATAATTCAAAAACTGCCGAACAACATTGTTGATTCGGCAGATAAGTTCGCATATCGATCATTGATATGTTAAACAACGTTTATTTCAATTTTTCAACAAGATTCTTTATTTCTTGCTCATCGTCGAGTTTACAAACAATCAGATTCTTATTATAGTAAGCTACCAAATAACCATCCAATCCTTCAATAATTGCCTCATGGTCGGCCGGTATATTAACTATACACCCGCTCGACTTATCAAATACCACCTTTCCTCCAACTGAGGCATTAGCATTCTCGTTCTTCTCAAGATGTGTGTATAGAGAGCCCCAAGTGCCTATGTCGCTCCAGCCAAAATCAGCAGGGATAACACATCGACTCTCTGCGCCCTCCATTATGCCATAGTCGATAGAGATGCTCTGACACGCTGGGTAAAGGTTGTCAATAAAAGCCTGTTCTTCAGTCGTATTGTACACACTCTCGCCCTTCTCGAAATCGGCATACATATTGGGAAGCTGGGTTTTGAACTCCGATAAAATGGCATTGTTATTCCACATAAAAATACCAGAGTTCCAAAGGTAATTACCATCAGAAAGATATTGCTTAGCAACATCTAACGATGGCTTCTCCTTAAACGAATCTACCTCATATATCTCAGATATCTCGGTCTCACAATTCTGCTTGATGTATCCGTAACCAGTCTCAGGACGAGAAGGTTTGATGCCGATGGTCAGAATTGAGTTGTGCGCCGAGACATAGTCGAGGCCCTTGTTGATTATTCTGTTGAACTCAACAGTATTGGTCACAAGATGGTCCGCAGGCGTTACAACGACATTGGCATTGTCGCAAACACTCTTGATACGGAACGACGCATACGCAATACAAGGCGCAGTATTTCTACGCATTGGCTCTAAAAGGACCTGAGACTCGCTAAGCTCTGGAAGATGCTCCATCACTTGAGCCTTATATATGGCACTCGTTACAACCAAGAAATTCTCTTTAGGAACTGACGGAAGAAATCGTTCAAATGTCGCACGAATAAACGACTTACCAGTACCCATAACATCCAAGAACTGCTTGGGCTGAGCCTCTGTAGACAGTGGCCAAAAACGGGCTCCCACGCCTCCTGCCATAATGACACAAAAGTTGTTAGACATAATATATGATTGTCAACTTATCTATCAATAGCCTCTTTTATCTTATCAACGATATAACGTACATCGTCATCGGTTACATAAGGTCCAGCCGGCAAACACATACCTACCTTGAAAATTGCCTCCGATACTCCATTAACATACGCCGGCGCATCCTTATAAACGGGCTGCTTATGCATAGGTTTCCATACTGGACGAGCCTCAATTTTATTGTCTAACAAGAAAACTCTAAGAGCCTCTACATTTTCGTTTGGTTGACAATCTGTGGTCGCACATTCAACCGCATGAATAACACCCGCAGCTCCACCAACTGCACTCTTTATAACCTCCTTGTATGCATTTTCTTGACCTTTAATTTTTAAATCTGGAGCCAATGTAATAGTACAAAGCCAATAATTCGAATCGTACTCACCAGTTGATGGCTGGGCATGAATAGTCACGCCTGAGACATCTGCTAGTAACTCCTCATACAAAGATTGTACGTGCTTGTGATGAGCGATATGAGCATTGGCAACCGTCATTTGGCCACGACCTATGCCAGCACAAATATTAGACATTCGGTAATTGTACCCGATCTCTTCATGTTGATAATATGGGTATGCTTCGCGAGCCTGCGTAGCATACCACATAATCTTATTCTTGCTCTCAGCATCCTCACAAATCAACGCACCGCCACCAGAAGTGGTAATCATCTTGTTACCATTAAATGACAAGACACCAAATTTGCCAAACGTACCAAGAACCTGACCATTAAACTTTGAACCAAAACCCTCGGCTGCATCTTCGATAACAGGAATCTCATAACGATTTGCCACCTCCATAATGCGAGTGCAATCATATGGCATACCATACAAAGCAACAGGGATAATCGCCTTTGGCTTTTTACCCGTCTTTGCAATACGATCCTTGATAGCCTCCTCCAGCAACTCTGGATCCATATTCCAAGTATCAGCCTCAGAATCCACAAAAACAGGAGTTGCACCAAGGTATGTGATTGGGTGCGACGAAGCACAGAAGGTAAACGACTGCACCAACACCTCATCACCAGGACCTACGCCACAAGCGATAAGTGCCAAATGCACAGCCGCAGTACCTGCCGACAAAGCCACAACTTCATTTTGGCCGCCTACAAACTTCTTGAGATCTTCCTCAAAAGCATTCACATTAGGACCCAAAGGCACCACCCAATTAGTATCAAACGCCTCTTTAACATATTTCTGCTCAATACCCTCGTCCGACATATGCGCCAAACAGAGGTAGATTGTTTTTCTTTCTGACATAACGTAATGTTGAATTTACTATTGTTTTCTATATAATTTCTCCTGCATACTCTATCTTCTTACCTAAGACAGTAGCAAAAATCATCTGAATATCCTTAACAAAACTATAATTACGGTAATAATAGCAGTTCAAGCGAACTTTGTCTGGATAAATAACATTGTCGTTGTACCACACAGCTATCTCCTGATCACTCATCGCTGTAAAATCTGGCACATTATTTAACTTAGCAATTTGGGGATTTTCACCAGCCTTAATTTCAGCGACGAATCCTGCTATCATCTCATCCTCAACACGGTATTTCAGAGTTGCAGGCCCAGTAATACCTGGACGTAACCTCAAGACATCACGATCAGCACCTACGAGTTTATCCGCATATCCCGGAACATCAGGACGTGGCCCCACAAAGCTCATATTACCAACCAGCACATCCCATAGGCCTGGCAACTCATCAATCTTGTAATGACGAAGTTTGGCACCAAAAGGTGTGATGCGATTGTCTCCCGCCACCGACACTGTAGAACCACTATGTTTCACCGTCATCGTGCGGAACTTATGGCAATTAAATAGCTTACCATCTTTCCCTACACGTTTTTGCACGAAAAATGCAGGACCTCCAGGCATCTTAATTTTTATCAATATCGCCACCAATGGGAATACCCACCAAATCGTTAGCAATCCTATCAAAGCTACAATCCTATCGAATAACCACTTTATTACCATATTCAATCTTTTACCTCAATATCTTATAAGCTAATTTTAACAGCCAAGACGGCGAAATCATCAGTAAGTACATTGCATAAGCATATACGTTCGCCATATAGCCAAACCGTAAATCTTTATTAATCATTTTTCTCAGTTCAAATTGGCTTTTTGCAAATGCCCTTCCGTTACGCCTCTGAGTAAACATAGCATCCGTCATACGAAAATTTAACAATACATCTGGCAGATTAGCAATTTTAGCCCCTCCCATATATGACTTATACCACAACATTGTATCTTCGTTGCGAATAAAATCAACTGGATAATAGCAACCTGACTTCTCAAATATAGATCTTCGCATCATCACTGCAGGGTGTGCAACTGGATTACGTTTCGCAAAGAAATTACGTGCTTCTTCTGGATTGCATGGATATCGAGTTATTTTACCTCTATCTTTTCCTTCTTCGTCTATTTCATTTATTGCTCCTCCCAAACAATCAATATCACGATGCTTTTCAAGGTATTTTATTTGTTTTTCAAAACGATCTAACACAGCTATATCATCAGCATCCATACGAGCAACATACTCATACTCTAGAGGCATTACGATAGAAAGCAGATCATTTAGAGAATGAGCTAACCCCTTATTTTCTGCTCTCTTTTGAATCTTTATGCGTTCGTCTGCTAAGTTAGAAAGATACTCATCCACCTCTTGACATATTGGACCATCATACTGAATGTAAAAGTCAAAATCCTTATATGTTTGACCGAGGATGCTCTCTGTTGCTAATTTCACGTATTCTAATTTGTCGTTCTTATAAAGTGACATAATTACTGCTAATCTATAATAGCGCATAAATTCCAATCAGTAAACCAATAAAATTAATACTTACCGAAATCAACCCCCTGAAGATGCAACCCGATTCGCTCTTTGATTGGAGGGGGTGTCATATAATCCCCAAAAATTTGAGTTAACCATTGATTATATTTCTTCGGCACGGGGAGCTTCGTATCTTCAAACGGCACATATATGGCTTCCTCAAATAAATCTTTAGCATAAAAAGACTTGTTATAACGATATCGCCCAGTCCAAAACAATCTGTAATCCGTTTCTCTCTTATTCCATTTTTCCACTTGATTTTTCAAAAACTTACGAATAAAACCAAACTTAACTGGATAAGCGGCAAACATCAGTATTTTTTTGTAAACCGAAACCTCTTTCCAACCTCTCTCTAATAAACAGTAGCATAGTAAATATTTAGCGCATAAATACTGCCACCCTTGAGCAATCTTTGAGGAGGGGGCATTTTCTAATTTGAATACATCTAGAAAGATTCCACATTCTTTATCTGCATTTACATACAAACCAGGTTCTTGAAAAAACGTTCCCTTCAACTTTATCTTAGTAAATCCTAAAGGCCAATTAACAAATGCTTCCTGAATATAATATTTTCCCGTATCAAGATCAGACCTACAAGCTTTTATGAATTTTTCATAATTCTCATTATCCATCACGATATCCAAATCATCGTCCCAAGGGATAAACCCCTTGTGACGAATAGCCCCAATTGCAGAACCTCCTAACAAAAAATACTTAATATCATTTTTTTTACAAAGTTCATCCATATCCTTGGCAATCATAAGGATTACATCTTGTAAATGCTTTAAATCCGTCATAGTCTTGATAATCTTTCCAATTTATAATCATAAGAATGTGCCCCCTCCTTGCGAAAATCATCCTGATACCGCTGGAGCACCGTCTTGAATACTTCCTCATACTGCGGAATGAAAAGATCGTTCTTCTTTTCCATCTCAGCAATGATAGCTTGCGCCATAGGTGCAGTAACAGATAAATCAGTCTTACCATTAGTAAAGCTTGTGCCTTTCAAAGAACCTGGACTTACATTCAATATCTGATTTATGCTACCTGCTTTAAATAGTTCTACATTCACACTTTCTATAAATACCTTCAATGCAGCCTTAGTGGCAGCATAAATACTGAAGAATGGTGAAGACATAAAGCCTGCAATACTCACCATCACGCCACAATAGAAGTCTTGTTGAGATTCAAGTTTATGGTAGAATCTCTTGATAATACGCATTACTGGGATGGTATTAACATTGAAACTGAGGGGAATCATTTCCTCTTCCACATCCTTGAATAAAGCCAATCGGCCAAAACCAGCTGTAATCATCAAGGTATCAATATCCTTAAACTTATCAAAAATAGAGTAGTCTTCTTGAGTTAAATCAAATTGATAAACATCAAACTTTTCATTAGAATATTCATCAGAAAAAAAAGCTTTATCTACAATATAAACTTTCTCTATATCTTGTTTATTCGCCAATTCTGTAGCGATACTTAAACCAATGCCATTCGCGCCTCCAACTACTAACGCCTTTCTCATATTTCCATAAAGTTTATACGATTAGTAAACTGCTCCATCACCTCAGCCATGCAAATAGATTCTCTTCTACGAAGACGAGAAGTGGAAAAACGCTTATTTAAAATACAAGAAATAAACTCCTGTATTTCATATCTCAACCCTGCGCCATCCCACTTATAGAAAAACTTCTGATTCTTATTCTGATCTTCGTAACGAAGTTCAAAGTAATCCGTCTTCCACCATGGAGCAGGGACGTATGCATAACCTTTGGTTCCTGAAATCACAAGATTACCCTCAGTCTTTACACCCAAACCCACCTTAAACGAACAGACCGCATGAGGATAACGCATTACACCTTTGGTATACATATCCACTCCATTCTTCATACGAGAATATAGATTCAGGTTTTCATATTGGCATCCCAAAAGACGAATAATAGGCAATAATGGATAACTACCCAATTCATATAGCGAACCACCGGCCTGATTAGGGTCGAACTCACGAAGTGACTTCTGGTCATCCCAAAGTTTAGATAAAGATGCTTCAATATCCACCACTTCACCTATAACTCCAGATTTAATCATTACCATCAAGTGATTAAACGCAGGACAATGGGCTGTCTTATTGGCTTCCATCAAGATCACATTTTTTTCTTCTGCTAAAGCAAATAGCTCCTTAGCCTCCTCTCCTTTCAAAACCAATGGAGTCTCGCAAAGGACGTGTTTACCAGCATGAATAGCATTCTTTATATATTGGTAATGCGACAAATGAGGCGTTGCAATATATACAGCATCAACAGCATCATATAATTCTTCTATGGAACAACAAGCTTTAACTCCTTCAACATTTGATGCCAAGCATTCAGCTTCTGTCTGATTGATATCATATGTTGCAAGAATCTTCAATCCGCTAACAACCTCTGCCTCCGCAGGAAAACGTCTTGCCACACGACCACAACCAATTATACCTATTCGTACGTCAGTTGTAGTCTCAGCTCGAAGCATCGTAGAACTTATCCCCTCAGTTCTTGGGAGATAAACCACTTTTGTAAACTCATTGAGATAATCAAACTTACCCTCCCAATCAGATCCAATAGCAAATATATCAATATTATACTTTTGAATATCATCTATCTTCTGTCCTACATAATCCTCAATGATTACCTCATCTGCATAACCAGTAGCTTTGACTGCTTCCACACGTTCAAGGACATTATTTCGCACATTAAGTTTTCCTCTACCTCTGTCAAAAGAGTCACTAGTAACCCCAACAATGAGGTAATCACCCAACTCTTTTGCTCTACGAAGTAGGTTTATATGACCTTGATGTAAAAGGTCGTATGTGCCGTAGGTTATTATTTTGATCATAAATATACAAAATTATTAAAGTGAAATTTTTTGAACTAAACTCATGAGGTATACACAGAATCACTTACTTGGATTGTTTACTTAATCGTCATTACAACATTTAGATTTACAGTCGATTCCATATCTATCACATCTCCAACATGGTGTATATCGAATATATTTTTACAAGATTGCAATTGGAATAAGTTGTGATCACCTCAAAATCTACACACTTACTACGCAACTGCACCATCTTATGCAGCTGTAATATTAATTCTACCTCAACAAGTACTTTACAATATAGTTTCTTGAATAATGAAATACGATTACTAATTTTTCTCTATTTATTAGAGCATTCTATATACAGCTACGACCACATGGCTCCGTACCAAAGGGCTATCTAACTCAATTCGACATAGCACATATTCCTAATCCATCTTTCCACTTTATGTTTGCTTTACTGTATTATGTATTCTAATAAGAAAACGTACCCGATACACATACCATATATTATTATAATAACACTAATTATATATTCTTTTATAATGGATCTCTAATGCATCCATAAATTTTTCAACTGAATTATGGAAATCAAATTTCACTAATTGGGTAGGGATATGTTTAATATATTCTTGTATATTTTCTGTGATTTGTTTAAATCCGTCAGCTATTTCATTTATGTGATATGGATTAACCATACAACCTGCTTTACCCACGACTTCTGGCAGACTCATCAAATTAGAAGTCAAAGCAGGTTTTCCATAGCCGAATCCCTCTAGCAGAGGTATGCCAAAACCTTCACAGAATGATAATAAGACCACACATAAACATCCACAACTCTCATCAAAATATAATGATGAAATGCTCCTAAAATTGTTTATAAATATTATAACACCTAGCAATTTAGATATACGTCTTTGTACAATTCTCGAAGTTTTCTTCGGTCAAATACGTCTGTGATATAATTTAAATCAACACTTTGACCTATAGTCTCTTTTACAGCTTTAGAAAACTCATTCAAATCACCATATTTAAATGTTCTAACGTATTTACAACCTAAAAAATAATCCGCTATACGTACTCTATCCGAGGTTACAATAGGCGTATTACACGATAAAGCTTCTACTGAAACATATGAAAATGCCTCATAGCGCGAAGGAACAACAAGAAGCGAAGCCTGCTTATATAAATTCAACAATTCATCATTTGTTATATCTATATGCTGTGTTATGTCTGAACGCTTTAATAAGTCTCCTTTACCTACGCAATGTATATCGTATACCCCTTCAGGAAGCGCATATATATGTTCAATTCCTTTTACAGAATCGTTAATTCTTCCTACAAATAATATCATATTATCTTTTTTACGGATGCTTGTGCTGCTACTAATATGAGTATTTGACCAATGGGGTATTTTTATTACATTATTATGGAATTTTTGAAACCACTGGGTATCTTCTGAATTAATTGTGATTATAGTATTAACAAATCTAATAAACGGCCTAATAAAAAAATAGAAAAATATTTTACCCCCAATCGGTCTTTTCAATGAATAAAATGGATGGAAATGAGGACTATATACTATTTTTTTCTTATATTTTATGGCCGAACATATGGAATTCAAAACACTAAATGTATATGAACCATGTATATGTACTATGTCTGGGGCAAACTCTTCAATTGCCCTGTTAACATCGCGTATAGCAATATAACCCCTTCGGAGTATATTTATATTATGAATCCTGAAATCAATAATAGGCAGAATTTGAATGTCAGAATCACTCGCGAATTCAGATTCAATAGCACGACAATTAGCATCAATACCTCCACACTTAGTTTGGGGAGTTTCTCTAACTTGAAGAACTCTGATTCTTTGTTTCATTTTGTTGAAATATACTTTCTTACATTATTGCTTATTCTTCAATTTTAACAACTCTTTCGAAAAATCACCACGCACAGCTGATCGTTTCTTATGATAAATCGATATAGAATGTAAAAATGCCTTTAAATAAAATTTAATACCTAAAGACGATTTCAATGCATAAATATTATGAGCGGCATAAGATGCATCAAAAATATTGTGAATACCTAACGATAAAACATCTATATATAATCTTTCTCTAGTTATAGCTGTCTTATAATCCATCCTTGAAAATGCATATTTTTTTGAATTACTTAAGCATTCATAGTAGAAATCTATTAGGTTATGTAATTTAGCAATAGCTTCCAATATTATCAACTCTCTCATTATCTTTTCATCATCATAACTCCTTGCAATTTCGTCTATTCCTTTCCTAATCACTTCTTTAAAATCTATTTCAGGAAAATCGCCCTTCCATCCAGAAAGATCTTTTGCTGTCATTAGATAATCAACAGTCATTAGTGACAATAAAGGAGAATATGGCTGAGAAGCTAATACTTTATGCATTGACTGAGACTGAGAAAACTTAAAAAACTCATTGGAACTTTCTACTGATTTTTTATCTTTCTTCGTATACGCGATTCCTTGTGATGATGGACTCACTCCATATATAGAATAAGCTTCATCTGAAAAATAAAACTTATCAACCTCACCAGATAAAACTATACCTGAATACCCATCTGGCGTTGGACATGAATAAAAACGGCCATCTTGGGATCTAGATCTCACTGCATTTACCAAACTTATATGCGCTGCTCCTTTGACATAAAACATAGGGCACTCTTTGTCATTAATATATGCCAATGTTTTAGTCTGCCTTTTTAAATATTCGTAAGAATCAACCCAATAAGACCCTTTACGCCTGTATATAGAAAAATGACCATTAGGCCAACACTCTATAGGATAAGCATATTCGGGTGGACACCACGTAAGTAATTTAGTACCAGTCCTCAAGAAAGTTTTCACCATACGAGATATGCCATTTGGCAAAATACCATCATCTCCACCTATCGCCATTACATACCCCTCCTTCACTCTACTTAAGGCATCTTCAAAATTATCACGCATTCCAACTCTTGTAGGACGATCTATCAAAGTAATACGTTTATCTATTTTCATCAATTCTCGCACCATATCTTTAGTTCCATCCGTACTAGCATCATCAGCAACTATAATTTCAAAATTTTGATAATCTTGAGCTATACAAGTACGCAAAGTGTGATATAAGTATTCTTTTCTGTCTTTCACAGGAATAATTAGCGAAACCTTTGGCTTGTTTTCCATAATACTACTTTCTCCAAATCATTTTATTAATTATACCAACATAAGATTGAATAAGCTTCACCACTTTGGTAGAAACATTCTCATCAGTATAGGCAGGAACAGGATATGGATCATCACCATTGGAGTGCATTTCTGTAGCAAGCGCAACAGCCTGACATACAGCCTCGGATGTAATGGATCCAATTGTGAATACACCTTTATCCATAGCCTCAGGACGCTCCGTAGAAGTTCGAACAGAAACAGCGGGGAAATGGAAAAAAGCCCCTTCCTCTGGAACTGTACCAGAATCGGATACTACACAAAAGGCATTTTGTTGAAGGTGATTATAATCGAAGAAACCAAGAGGTTTATGTTGAATCACTCGCTCATCAAACTTAAAGCCTCTCTTCTCAATCATTTTTTCCGAACGTGGGTGGCAACTATATAATACTGGCATGTCATATGTACGAGCCAATTCATTAACAGCATTCATTAGTGACATAAAATTATCTTCAATATCGATATTCTCTTCTCGATGCGCTGATAACAATATGTATTTACCTTTCTCTAGTCCAAGATCTGAAAGAATTGAACTAGTTTCAATCTGTGGAAGAACCTCACGTAATACCTCAGCCATAGGCGACCCCACAACATAGGTATACTCCGGCCTCACGCCACTTTGAAGAATATATCTTCGAGCATGTTCTGAGTAGCAAAGATTTACATCTGATGTAACATCTACTATTCTGCGAATGACCTCCTCGGGAAGGTTCTCATCCTTACAGCGATTACCTGCCTCCATGTGGAAAATCGGGATTTTAAGACGTTTTGCAGCGATAATAGAAAGGCATGAGTTTGTATCACCCAATACAATAACAGCATCAGGCTTAACTTCCATCATAAGATCGTATGACTTGCTGATAACATTACCCATAGTCTCGCCAATGTTTTTACCCACCACACCTAAATAGTAATCAGGCTCACGAAGTCCGAGATCTTTAAAAAAGACCTCATTAAGGGTATAATCATAATTTTGGCCAGTGTGCACAAGTATCTGGTTGAAATACCTGTCAGCTTTCTTAATAATGGCTGACATCTTGATGATTTCAGGGCGAGTACCCACAATTGTCATTAATTTTAACTTCTTCATATTACTTAACTTTATAATGTGGATAAAGTGACGGGTGTGTATCAATCCACTCTCGCATTTCTTTCACTTGTTGTTCGTAAGAAGGGACAACAAAACCGAAGTCCATTCGCCTACTTCTGAGACTCTTATCAAGTTGTAGTGTATCGTTAGGATTGATTTTCAACTTTCCACCTCGGAAATACTTATTGAAAAGGCACAATAGATCGTACTTATTGATGCTCTCATTGTTAACAAGATTATAAAGACCAACAAGGTTATCCTTCAAGGCCTGCTCCATAGCCTTGGCTAGAGTATAAGTAGTTACTCCAGTCCAAATTGCACCTGTATATCCGCTTACCTCGACCTCTTGCTTCATAAACCAATTGAAAAGGCCAATGCCAGAAGGTTTAATATCTGGTCCAACTATTGAATTACGAAAAGTCAGATCCTTGGCAGTGTTGATTTCCCCCATCGCCTTAGAGCGGTCATAAAAGGTCGCTCCATTTGGAAATGTATCTTCAAAATAAGGTCCATCATTACCAGCAAATACACAATCTGTCGACATATGAATAATGCGAGTTTTGCTATTTTTTGTAATTTCGGTCAAATAATGAGGAAGATATCCATTCAAAAGGACTGCCATAGCTTTGTTTTGCTCTGCAAATTGATTAAGCAAGCCAATGCAGTTGATAACCGCATCAAAGCCACAATCCTCAATTGTTTTCCAGATAAGCGGAAAGTCTGAAGCATCACCGACAACAGTAGAATCCAATAAAGTGGATTGCTGACGGGCAAAACCCACCACCTCATGTCCCTGCTCCTTAAAATAGAGCGAAATAAGGTGACCAGCCATTCCATTACAGCCCAATACTAGTATCTTCATTTTGATAGTCCCTTTATATTTACTCTGAACGATAATCTCTTGCCTTAGCTCTTGGTTGAAGACCAAGATCTTCACGAATGAAATTTAGTTTAAGAAGAAGTCCTTTCATGCCTTCCACATCGAGTCGATGTGTATTGTGAGAATGATACTCTTCCACCTGCTCTACTTTATGATCTCCCTCTGTAAAGAACTTATCGTAGTTGAGATCTCGATTGTCACAAGGAATACGATAGTATCCACCCATATCAATCGCTTTAGCCATTTCTTCACGGGTAACCAGAGTCTCATAAAGCTTCTCCCCATGGCGAGTACCAATAACCTTTACCTCGGTGCCTCCATATTTAGAGTCTATTTTAGCATAAGTTTGTTTAAGAGCCTCGGCAAGAACATCCAGAGTAGCAGCAGGAGCTTTCTGTACAAAAAGGTCACCATTTTCACCATGAGTAAATGCATAGATAACAAGATCTACGGCATCGTCAAGTGTCATCATGAAACGGGTCATATTTGGATCGGTAATAGTAATGGGCTTCCCTTCCATCATCTGCTCTACCCACAAAGGAATTACAGAACCTCGGCTTGCCATTACGTTGCCGTAACGAGTACAACAGATTGTAGTCTTTGCACCAGGACCAAGTGCACGTCCCTGGGCAATAGCCACCTTCTCCATCATAGCCTTAGAGATACCCATTGCGTTGATAGGATATGCCGCTTTATCGGTAGAAAGAACCACAATATTCTTTACTCCGTGCTCAATAGCTGAAAGTAATACATTATTTGTTCCAATTACATTCGTCATCGTAGCCTCCATCGGGAAAAATTCACAAGATGGAACCTGCTTCAATGCTGCTGCCGCAAAAACATAATCGACACCTCGCATTGCAACGTCGACAGACGACTTCTCTCGAACATTGCCAATATAAAATTTTACCTTATGGGCAACATCAGAACGATTTGCTTGAAGAAAATGTCGCATATCATCTTGTTTCTTTTCATCACGTGAAAGAATGCGAATCTCTTTAATATCCGAATCAAGGAAACGCCTTAATACAGCGTTACCAAAACTTCCTGTACCTCCTGTAATGAGAAGGACTTTATCTTTAAAAATACTCATATGTTAAATATATTAGAGCAAAACTTATTATCATTATCTAGATGCACAAACTCCGCACAATTTTATCATACAAATTCGTACCATTTCATTGATTCGCATACGCTCTTCTCGGTCTAAAACAAATACATAACTCACCGCTATTGCTATAAAAGCATCTAAGGCTATTTTGCAAAATAACGCAATAACACTGCTAGATACGAATAAATTTCTAATCAAATAGGATATTCCAAACGAAATAAATACCGCAAGCATTATTTTCAAAATAATATTAAAGAAATAATACCTAATCCCAACATCTATGATGCTCCTTAGGATTATAAGCCTTATGATATGAGCTAAGCCTAAAATAACAACAGATACAACAAATGACCATATTGGTGTAGCGCCCAATTTAAAGGCTACATACGTTAATGGCAATGACAAAAGAGTGAACAAATCTACTTTTAGATGATAGCTTTTAACTTTATTGGCAGCCTGGACCAAAGCCGTTATAGGATCACTTATATTTAAAAGTAACGCCCATACAAGCATAAGTCTAACAAAAGATACCATGTATTCACCAACTTCCCCGAGCCATAAAGACAATATCCCATCAGTTTCCATCATAATTGGGAACATTATCATAAATAAAAGGCTGAAAATAACTTTTGTGCTGAATAAAAACAGCTGGCGGACATAAACTATATTATTACTTACATATTCTTTCATCATAGAAGGTCTAACAGCCACAAAAAAGTTAGATCCTAATTGATTAACCGCATTCTTTACAGTGTTACCAATACTATATGCCGCATTTGCTATTGGCCCAAAGAAAACATT
Organism: Rikenellaceae bacterium; assembly: GCA_015060165.1. GTDB lineage: Bacteria > Bacteroidota > Bacteroidia > Bacteroidales > Rikenellaceae > Alistipes. The sequence goes on along the minus strand of SUZC01000005.1, from coordinate 55,305 downwards.
TATCATCAAATTTAATCCTTGTGCATTAAACAGGAAGGCCAAGCAACCTATAAATGTCCAACTAGAAAATGCCAATATACTCTTAATTGTTCGTAAATTCCAATAAAAATAAAATTTTATCTCACTATATTTATTGATCGTGAATAATAAGTATATGAATTGTGAAGATATAGATGAAATTAGTAATAGGTATCCATATAGAATCAATTTATCTTGATCAAATAGTTGCAGCAGATATACAATTAATAATTTTGCAATAACATCATAAATTCCCACATAGGCATATATCTTCATATCCTCTTTTGCTATTATGATTGCTTGAAAAGGAGATATCAAGATAGATATAAAAAAAGATACTATGGTACACTGTAAAATAACAAAAGCGGCATCAACTCGTTCTGGTGGAATGACCATTCTATTGTTAAAAAACCATATTCCTAATGTTTCTGCAATTATTAAGACTATGATACCCGCCAATAAATAAAGCAAAATCATTGTATTAAACACACGATTAAGACTACCATTATCCCCACGTCCAATTTCAGCAGAAAAAAATCGTTGAGCAGCAGCAGACAAAGCATTTGTAAAAATTGTTAGGGATGAAATCACTCCACCTATAGCACCATAGATACCATAATCTTCAACACCTAATACGTGTAATATAACTCTAACTGTATATAATGAAACAATCATAGATAATGCCATCCTTATATACAAAAAAAATGAATTTTTAGCTAATCTATAGTTATTGCTCATAAATACTTATAATGTTATAGTGTCTTCAAGCAGTCCATGTTAAAAAAGGAAGTATTGCATCTACTAAACTTCTCTTATCTACACAATGTTTGATCAATAGTCGATTGAATTTAAGAGAATTATACTTTTATGACAGGCAATCCAACCGCTTACCTTTTAAGGGAGTCTGACTATAAATTCAAAAAGAATACTTGCAAAATAACTTACATTAATTTAAATAATCTATCGGTCTATTTCTATTTTTGCTTCTTTTATCAACATTTCGGCTTCAATAATATTGGGAATATTATTCATATGAGCTATATGCATTTTATAACCAAATATTTTTTTTATATCTCGTTTAATCCTTCTAATAACTCTTTTAAAGAAAGTTCTTATACAAAATAAAGGATACTCTATTTTTAATGACAAAAAAGATACATTGTACTCAAGAGAATGATTTCTTATAAGCTGACTATACTCTGGATATCTATATATACATATCGACTCAAATAGTGATAAATTAAATTTATCAATCAAGTCATCTCTTCCTAAAGACACTAAAGCTTGAATCAATGTTTCGGCCCAAATTGTATCTACACTATAAAATGATGGTATTCTACTATCCCATATATAAGAATTATGCCCTCTAAAATGAGGAGCTTCAGACAACTCTCCAGTATGCTTTCCTGTTACAGAATCTGCAGAACCGCTTTTAGGACAAATTCCTGATATTGTTATAGATTCATCGATTCGTATTACGTTCTTACACTCAATTGCTAACGCTACCGCCATATACATATCTGGAGTCAAGCCTTTAAAATATGCACCTGTTTTTTGTTTGATAGACTCCAATACACTTCTTTTAACAATACCATGATATAGGCGAGGAATGTCAAGAGATGTATAGTTCTGAATTGCATTATGTAACAATGTATTTAACGCTTTTTGGGGATTTACAGGTCTAGAATTATATGGTTTAGCAATGCATAGATGTAACAACCCGGTTTCTGCATTATCAATTATCTTTTTTTCTGATGGCCAAATATATACAATTCCAAGCGACGGTATAATAGCATCCAAATTCTCCTCATCTGCTTTTTTTACATAGTTAATAATACTCGGTAGAATCCCATCATCATCACCTATTATGCATATATATTCCCCACTACTTATAGATATTGCCTCACTAAAGTTATCTACAAAAGACAAAACTCCACCATGATAGTTATACACAATATTTGTAGCCTTAAGATTCTCAACATCTTTTCTTAGCTCATCTGTGTCACTATTATCTTGAATACATACTTCAATATTTTGTAACCCTAATGATAGGATTTGTTTTAATGCAAACAAACAATAGTCTTGTCTATTTTTTGTAGGAATGACAATAGACAACATATATTTATTCATACTTATTAAATTTAATTATAATAACTCAACTATCAATCTATATAAAATATTACATACAATACATAAATAGTACAACTGCATAAATAAATTAGATAAATATACCTATATAAATCAAACTATATTTTCATGTAACAAATCAGGACTAATGTCCATATAAACAGCACATAAATAACATTAAACCTCCCTCCCCTCAATACATCAAATCCATGTGGCATAGAGTATATATTACAATTAATTTACATTATGTTTACTACACAAAGAAACACAAAAGCAGCAGAGATCTTGATGATTTCAGGGCGAGTACCCACAATTGTCATTAATTTTAACTTCTTCATATTACTTAACTTTATAATGTGGATAAAGTGACGGGTGTGTATCAATCCACTCTCGCATTTCTTTCACTTGTTGTTCGTAAGAAGGGACAACAAAACCGAAGTCCATTCGCCTACTTCTGAGACTCTTATCAAGTTGTAGTGTATCGTTAGGATTGATTTTCAACTTTCCACCTCGGAAATACTTATTGAAAAGGCACAATAGATCGTACTTATTGATGCTCTCATTGTTAACAAGATTATAAAGACCAACAAGGTTATCCTTCAAGGCCTGCTCCATAGCCTTGGCTAGAGTATAAGTAGTTACTCCAGTCCAAATTGCACCTGTATATCCGCTTACCTCGACCTCTTGCTTCATAAACCAATTGAAAAGGCCAATGCCAGAAGGTTTAATATCTGGTCCAACTATTGAATTACGAAAAGTCAGATCCTTGGCAGTGTTGATTTCCCCCATCGCCTTAGAGCGGTCATAAAAGGTCGCTCCATTTGGAAATGTATCTTCAAAATAAGGTCCATCATTACCAGCAAATACACAATCTGTCGACATATGAATAATGCGAGTTTTGCTATTTTTTGTAATTTCGGTCAAATAATGAGGAAGATATCCATTCAAAAGGACTGCCATAGCTTTGTTTTGCTCTGCAAATTGATTAAGCAAGCCAATGCAGTTGATAACCGCATCAAAGCCACAATCCTCAATTGTTTTCCAGATAAGCGGAAAGTCTGAAGCATCACCGACAACAGTAGAATCCAATAAAGTGGATTGCTGACGGGCAAAACCCACCACCTCATGTCCCTGCTCCTTAAAATAGAGCGAAATAAGGTGACCAGCCATTCCATTACAGCCCAATACTAGTATCTTCATTTTGATAGTCCCTTTATATTTACTCTGAACGATAATCTCTTGCCTTAGCTCTTGGTTGAAGACCAAGATCTTCACGAATGAAATTTAGTTTAAGAAGAAGTCCTTTCATGCCTTCCACATCGAGTCGATGTGTATTGTGAGAATGATACTCTTCCACCTGCTCTACTTTATGATCTCCCTCTGTAAAGAACTTATCGTAGTTGAGATCTCGATTGTCACAAGGAATACGATAGTATCCACCCATATCAATCGCTTTAGCCATTTCTTCACGGGTAACCAGAGTCTCATAAAGCTTCTCCCCATGGCGAGTACCAATAACCTTTACCTCGGTGCCTCCATATTTAGAGTCTATTTTAGCATAAGTTTGTTTAAGAGCCTCGGCAAGAACATCCAGAGTAGCAGCAGGAGCTTTCTGTACAAAAAGGTCACCATTTTCACCATGAGTAAATGCATAGATAACAAGATCTACGGCATCGTCAAGTGTCATCATGAAACGGGTCATATTTGGATCGGTAATAGTAATGGGCTTCCCTTCCATCATCTGCTCTACCCACAAAGGAATTACAGAACCTCGGCTTGCCATTACGTTGCCGTAACGAGTACAACAGATTGTAGTCTTTGCACCAGGACCAAGTGCACGTCCCTGGGCAATAGCCACCTTCTCCATCATAGCCTTAGAGATACCCATTGCGTTGATAGGATATGCCGCTTTATCGGTAGAAAGAACCACAATATTCTTTACTCCGTGCTCAATAGCTGAAAGTAATACATTATTTGTTCCAATTACATTCGTCATCGTAGCCTCCATCGGGAAAAATTCACAAGATGGAACCTGCTTCAATGCTGCTGCCGCAAAAACATAATCGACACCTCGCATTGCAACGTCGACAGACGACTTCTCTCGAACATTGCCAATATAAAATTTTACCTTATGGGCAACATCAGAACGATTTGCTTGAAGAAAATGTCGCATATCATCTTGTTTCTTTTCATCACGTGAAAGAATGCGAATCTCTTTAATATCCGAATCAAGGAAACGCCTTAATACAGCGTTACCAAAACTTCCTGTGCCTCCCGTAATAAGAAGGACTTTGTCTTTAAAAATACTCATATATTATTTAATTATTTATGTAGATATCATATTTAGAGTCCTCACCTTCAAATATGTACACATTGCATCAATCCGAAAACATATTAACAAATCAAATTACTATCATCAGCAATCACTCGATAATATAAATTTAACTATACTCCTTTTTATCTGGTCATATACAATATGGCAACCATAAAAACAGATGTTAACCACTATATATGTGTATATATATTCATGAAAAGAAATTTAATAATCAATAGACGTTTCTCTAATTATAAACAACATATCCGTGATTACCACAGCAAAAAGTGTATACTCATATTTATTTAAATACTATAAACTACAAATTAAATCGGTGTCCATGCCCTCCTAAAAGTAGTCTAAGTTATAGTGTCCAAAAATTAGCATTGGTAATACATAACAAAATAATATTGCACGTAATAAAAAACTATTTAAGTCCTTATATCATGATGATTTAGTATTTTAACAATCTATCATATACTTCTGCCAGCTTATAAACATTACGATTTTTGTCAAACATTTTTTCAATAACACGACTATTTGATCTTATTTTATTTTTTATCTCATCATAGTTTTCGTCTAAGTACTGTAATTTTTCCAACAAATCATTGTTATTATTAATTTCATATAAGACCGCTAATTCTCCATTATTTGAGTACTCAAATGATTCTGGAGTTGCGGCAGCCACTGGCACAGCACCAACGATAATGCTTTCTGCCAATGCTAAATTAGCATGGGGTATATTAAAATGACTCAAATTACAATAACATTGCTCCATAATATGTTTGACCGAATAATTTGACGGCATACATACAACTCGAGCATCGCGCTGAACTAATCTCCAAAATTTATACTCATAGGAATCAATACCAACTTTTGATAAGTAATATTTTAATTTATTTTTAAATCCATTTTTTGAGGGCTTGCCATCAACACCGAGAATCAACAATCGCTTATCTCCTCCTTGAATATTATTTCTAAACAAGTTAAGGATATCACAAGTTCCCTTAATCGCTTGAATGCCACCTGTAAAAAGATATACTTTCATTGTATTATTATATCCATCGATAATCTTTTCATAGGGCATATATTCATATCGAGATGACATATCAATCCAATCATATATTATTGTTGCCGAACGCGACGGAACCATCGAAGCACTATAGGAGTTAATTGCCAGTATCTCATCTGCATATTTTGTAATATAGCTCTGCACTCGTTTAAGTTGAGACACATGCTCAGACAATGGCCAATGCTCTCTAAGATGAATAAATGTTTTTACGCCCATTTCTTTTGCAGCTTTCAAATAGGGTGCAAGCATCATTGTATTCAAATAAACGGCATCAATATTTAATGAACTAATAATATTTTTAAAATCATTTATTGATAATTTGATATTTAAATACGCTCTCACTGTTCCTCTCGTCCACAAAGACTTGTTATACGGCACTAGCGTCATTGAAGGCATATAATAAACCGAAATGCCTAGTTTTTTTATTTCCTCAACCAAATCTCCATACGATCTCAATAAAACTATGGGATTATATTTTTCCCTATCTATTTCTTTTAAAATATTCAACAAGCAATATGTTCCACCTCCAATATTGGAAGCATGATACATAAACATTATGGATTTCATAAGACTTATACAGGTTTAGAATATAAGGATTGTATAACTGATATTATATTTCATTTTAAAATCTATATATACACTTATTAATTTCAAGCAATACATTTCTACTATGTAACAATTAAAGAACTTCAAAAATTGTATGATACGTTTGATACCCATCATACGACCAATGATAAGGATTGAAAAAATCCATATAATCAAAAACTAACATGAATAAATATATAAATGTAATAAGGTATTTTACAATTCCTAAATTATATTTAAAATAAATATTAGGAATCACGACAACAGAAAAAACTGTAAAATAATAAAAGATACGCCCAAGCAATGTAATATTTAGCACGAATGGAGTCATAACAAAGGCTACAAACATTAACATTGCCATTAACACCATGTCGTATGAAATAAATTTTCTTTTATTTACTAGTATATATGTTATTATTACGTATGGTATTGATTGCAGCACAAATCCCATTCCCAAACTGGTAGTACCATAGTTCATATATCCCGAATAACCCATAAAAAATGGCAACGACATAAAATATGACAAAACTGATGCTACAATAGGGCTTATTAATATGAATATAATAAACATAGCCCAAAATAAGGAAAGTATAAATTTCGTATTACATAATTTTAATAATCTTATACACAAAAATGGGAAAAAAATCAAAGATGAAGTATGTATCATTGCTGCAACGAGATTTAGCAATATACTTATCCAATATTTCTTCTTGCACAAACACATAACAGCCAATATTATTAGGGTCACAGCAAACCCTTGTCTCATCATGCTAAAATTTAATATATACAAAGTAGATGAAAACAAATATATAACCATTGAAAACCATCGATATCGAGGATCTACATACTTCTTTATTAATTTATAGTATATAATATTTTGAATAATATTTAAGACTATAACCATTAAAAAAAAACCAAACGGGACACCAAAAAAAGAAAAAATATAGTTTATAAAAGCCCATCCTGGTTCTATACTTAAATCAGATGCATAACTCAAAGTAGATATATCATATGATCGGTATACTTTTAAAAATATTTCAAAATAAGTAGGATAATCTGTTCCATAATTATAGTGCAAACAAGCAACTACTGTAACTAATGTAAAAGCTATCTTATATAATTTTGTCAAACCCTTAAATTTTGACAAAAAAGTAAGGAATACTGCAATTATAGATGTAATTGTAACTAAATACATAGTATAACATGTAAAAAGTTTAAAATCATTACAAAATACATATATGTATTTTGTAATGATAGCATTAAAATAGCCCTATTAAGTTATATTATTTATATCCATTAATAATACTCGTCAAGCAGACTATACGTTAAGCTAAAATTTAATGCGTATTACTATTACCTAAAATCAACACGTCATAAAATTCATTTTCTCAAGATTCTCAGATAAATGCATAGTAAAATATTGAATTACTCTTTATACATCTCCTGATAATACTTCTCATACTCGCCAGAGGTGATGTTGTCCATCCACTTCTGGTTGTCGAGGTACCAACGGACTGTTTTTTCGATACCCTCCTCGAACTGGAGCGAAGGTTCCCAGCCGAGTTCTTTTTGCAACTTTGTTGAGTCGATAGCGTAGCGCAGATCGTGGCCGGCGCGGTCGGTAACATAGGTAATCAACTCAAGCGAGTGGCCCTCTGGATTGCCGAGCAGACGGTCAACAGTCTTAATAACAACCTTTATCAAATCGATATTCTTCCACTCGTTGAAGCCACCGATGTTATATGTATCGTTAATCTTACCCTTGTGGAAAATCACATCGATAGCTCGTGCGTGGTCAACAACATACAACCAGTCACGAACATTCTCACCCTTACCGTACACCGGCAGCGGCTTGCGCTGACGTATATTATTTATAAATAAAGGTATCAACTTCTCAGGAAACTGATAAGGGCCATAGTTATTCGAGCAGTTGGTAACGATTGTAGGCATACCGTAGGTATCGTGGTAGGCTCTCACGAAGTGGTCGCTCGACGCCTTAGATGCTGAGTATGGCGAGTGAGGGTTATACTTCGTTGTCTCATAGAAAAAATCCTCTCCATAGGCCAAATGGTGCTCACCGCTTGATGCTGTTGTTGTAAACGGAGGCTCGATACCCTCGGGATGAGTGAGCTCCAATGCGCCGTAAACCTCGTCGGTCGAGATATGGTAGAATCGCTTACCCTCCCACTTCTCGGGTTTTGACTCCCAGTGAAGTTTCGCAGCCTGAAGGAGCGAGAGTGTACCCATCACGTTGGTTCTTGCGAAAGTAAACGGATCCTTAATTGAGCGGTCTACGTGACTCTCGGCAGCAAGATGGATAACGCCATCGATATCATACTGCTGGAAAAGCTCCATTATCTTATCGAAATCACAAATATCAGCCTTAACAAATGTGTAGTTAGGCTTATCCTCAATATCCTTCAAGTTAGCAAGGTTGCCAGCATAGGTGAGCTTATCGAGGTTGATGATATTATACTCAGGATATTTGTTTACAAAAAGGCGTACAACGTGGCTACCGATAAAACCTGCACCGCCTGTGATTAATATATTTTTCATTGTGGTATGTTCTTTGTAAGTAAATAAAAAGTTGTGAATGTTTTGCCGCCGAGCCTCCGCTACTCTTGTTTCAAGGCCCCGAGGCGCTCCAAGCAGTAGAGCATCGAATCTCTCCAATGAGGGATATCGACGCCAAAGGTCTGCTTGATTTTACTCTTGTCAAGCACCGAATATGGCGGACGTGTAACCTTTGATGGGAACTCCGACGAGTGGCATGGCTGGATATTGCAATTAATATTACCAGCAGCGATTGCTATCTCGTTAGCGAAATCGTACCACGAGCATACACCCTCATTAGAGAAGTGGTAAACGCCCTCGTTGCCTGCGTAAAGGTTTCCCTCGATAATCGAGAAGATAACCAGCGCCAAATCGCCTGCATAAGTTGGTGTACCCACTTGATCGAAGACCACATTGAGGCTCTCCTTCTCGGCTGTAAGGCGAAGCATTGTCTTGAGGAAGTTGTTGCCAAACTCCGAGTAGAGCCACGCCGTACGGATTATGATAGCCTTAGCTCCCACCTCTTGGATTGCCTGCTCGCCGCTCAGCTTGGTGCGACCATACACGCCCAATGGGTTTGTAGGCATATCCTCCGAGCGAGGGGTGTTACCGTCTGCGCCAAAGACATAATCTGTCGAAACGTGAAAGAGAGTGCCATCAACGGCCTTTGCCGCCTCGGCGAGGTTTCCAACTGCGGTGGCGTTGATAAGCTCTGCTGTAGCCTCATCATCCTCGGCCTTATCAACATTGGTATAGGCCGCGCAGTTCACAATAATATTTACTCCATTCTGTTCCACAAAGCTCATCACCGCATCTTTGTTGGTGATATCAAGCTCCTGAACATCGGTAAAAATATACTCATTAGGAGACACTGAACCCAACTTACGCATCTCCGAGCCCAACTGTCCGTTGGCTCCTGTTACAAGGATTCGCTTACTCTGCATAGTAGTCTACATTATAGTCAAACAAATCCGTTGCGTCTTTCAGCATTGGGTGTGCTGAATCTTTTGCCGAGAGCAATACATCCTCGGTTGGAAGTTGCCAATCAATTCCAATATCGGGATCATTCCAAGCTATTGCACCCTCCGACTCGGGGGCATACAAGTTGTCGCACTTATATTGGAATATAACCTCCTCGCTAAGCACCGAAAAACCGTGTGCAAAGCCTCGTGGCACAAACAACTGACGGTGATTATCCTCAGTAAGCTCCACGGCCACATACTTTCCGAATGTAGGCGAGCCCTTGCGGATATCAACTGCCACATCGAGTACCCGTCCTTTGACTACTCTCACGAGCTTCGACTGAGCATCCTTGCCCTTCTGAAAGTGAAGACCTCGCAAAACACCATACTTCGACTTGCTCTCATTATCCTGCACAAATCTTACAGGACGCACCTGCTCGTCGAACTTCTTCTGCGAATAACTCTCAAAGAAATATCCTCTCGAATCACCAAACACATCTGGCTCGATGATCACAACATCTTCTATAGCTGTTTTGATTACTTTCATTGAGCGTTTCGCTTTCTTTTACGTTTAAGCTCATCAACCACCTTCAAAAGGTATTGACCATATTGATTCTTGAGCATTGGCTGAGCTAACTCAATCATCTTCTCCTCGCTTATCCAGCCATTACGGTATGCAATACCCTCAAGACAAGCTATCTTCAAACCCTGACGTTTCTCCATAACCTCTACAAAAATTGAGGCTTCAGCCAAAGAGTCGTGTGTACCTGTATCAAGCCAAGCAAAACCACGCTCAAGGGTTTGAACTTTCAACTCACCATCTTTGAGGAACTCTTGGTTTACCGAAGTAATCTCCAACTCACCGCGAGCTGATGGTTTAATATTTTTCGCGATTTCTACCACTTTATTGGGGTAGAAATATAATCCCACGACAGCATAATTTGATTTTGGACTCACTGGCTTCTCCTCTATAGAAAGACAGTTACCATCATCATCGAATTCTGCGACACCATAACGCTCAGGATCATCTACCCAATAACCGAATACGGTAGCTCGATTCTCCTCTTCTGCAGTACGAACAGCATCACGTAACATCTTCGAAAGGCCCGCTCCGTGGAAAATATTATCTCCCAATACCAAACAAGCACTATCGTCACCTATAAAATCTGCACCAATGATAAAAGCCTGCGCCAAACCATCGGGTGAAGGTTGCTCTGCATATTCGAACTTTACTCCATAATCCGAACCATCACCAAGCAGGCGTCTAAAACCTGGTAAATCCTGTGGGGTAGAAATAATCAGGATATCGCGAATACCAGCCAACATCAGAACCGAAATGGGGTAATAAACCATCGGCTTATCATATATTGGCATTAACTGCTTTGAAATTCCTTTTGTAATAGGATACAAACGTGTACCACTACCACCGGCAAGCACGATTCCTTTCATATGTTGAGAAATATTTAGTCTCTTTGGAAAATGTCGCGTGTATAAACCTTCTCTTTCACATCATCGAGTGATGTATCATATCTATTTGCAATAATTGCTTGACTCTGCTGTTTGAACAATTGCAGATCGTTTACCACCTTACTACCGAAGAATGTTTCGCCATCTTGCAATGTTGGCTCATAAATAATCACAGTAGCTCCTTTAGCCTTAATACGCTTCATGATGCCCTGTATAGCACTCTGGCGGAAATTATCAGAGTTTGACTTCATTGTCAGGCGATATACTCCAATAACGCACTCCTTCTCTGCAGTTTCATTCCATGAGCTTGACCCCGTATAGTACCCAGCTTTTGCCAATACCTGGTCTGCAATGAAATCCTTTCTCGTACGATTACTTTCGACAATAGCCGACATCATATTCTGAGGCACATCCTCATAATTCGCAAGCAACTGCTTAGTATCCTTCGGCAAACAGTAACCACCATAGCCAAACGACGGATTGTTATAATGCGTACCAATTCTTGGATCAAGACCTACACCTTCGATGATACTTTTGGTATCAAGTCCTTTGGATGCTGCGTATGTATCTAACTCATTAAAGTAGCTAATACGCAATGCCAAATATGTATTTGAGAACAATTTAACTGCTTCAGCCTCTGTCGTACCCATAAGAAGGACTTCAATATCCTTTTTTAATGCCCCCAACTTGAGCAACTGTGCAAATTTTGTAGCCGCACTTATTACATCATCATTGCTTTTACAGTGTCCGACGATTATTCTGCTGGGATACAGATTATCATAAAGAGCCTTACTCTCCCGCAAGAACTCTGGAGAAAAGAGGATTATATTCTGCGTATATTGTTTACTAATATTTTTTGTATATCCCACAGGAACTGTCGATTTGATTACAATAACAGCTTTCGAATTTAAATCTACAACTTTATTTAGCACTTGTTCTACCAACGATGTGTCAAAAAAATTCTTCTGACTATCATAATTTGTAGGTACTGCAACGACTACATAATCAGCATCCGAATAAGCCTCATTAGCATCTAGAGTTGCCTTTAGGTTTAAACTCTTCTCTGCAAAAAAGCGCTCAATATACTCATCTCTGATTGGCGATTTTCTTGCATTTATAGCAGCCACCTTCTCTGGAATTACATCTACAGCAACAACCTCATTGTGCTGCGCCAAAAGTGTAGCTATCGAAAGCCCCACATATCCAGTTCCTGCTACTGCTATTTTCATTTGGAATATTTATTTATCCGACCTTTTTATCAAGTTTTTCGAATTGCGAGTTCTTTGAGATGAATTCTGGGACAGACTCTTTCATCAAACGAACCATAGTCTCGATTTCAACAGCTCGTGACAATGCCTCCAACTTATTCACCATATCGGTTGCCTCCGAGTGATTATACTCTCTCACGTGAGCAACACGAATTCTATCGTGTGATGTAGGATCTGTATTTTCCGCATTAGAGAGCACCTCCTCATAGAGCTTTTCTCCTGGTCGCAATCCTGTATACTCGATTTGAATATCCTTACCCAATGTAAGTCCGGCGAGTTCGATCATTCGCTTTGCCAAAGTAACAATTTTCACCGACTCGCCCATATCAAATACATATATCTGATTTCCTGTCGACATCGTAGCAGCCTCCATCACCAAACGACATGCCTCGGGGATTGTCATAAAGAATCGAGTAATATCGGGATGAGTAACTGTCACAGGGCCTCCCTTGGTAATCTGCTCGCGGAATCGAGGAATAACCGAGCCATTAGACCCGAGGACATTTCCGAATCGTGTTGTCACAAATCGAGTTTTACCCTTGATCTCGCCCTGCTCTAATGCCAATCCTAATGACTGCACATAAATCTCGGCCAAGCGCTTGGTACAACCCATAATATTAGTTGGATTCACCGCCTTATCGGTTGAGATCATAACCATCTTCTCAACATCGTATTTCAAGCACATGTCGGTTACATTTCGCGAACCGCAAACATTAACCAATACCGCCTCACAAGGGTTCTCCTCCATTAATGGCACATGCTTATAAGCTGCAGCGTGGAATACCACTTGCGGTCTAAATGCTCTAAACACATAGTCTAATCGGGCTTGAATTCTGACATCACCAATTATAGGAGTAAACTTCAACTCCGGGAAACGCTCCTCCAACTCCAAACGAATATTATGCATCGGAGTCTCAGCATTGTCAAACATAACAAGGTGCTTCACTCCAAAGGTTGCCAGCTGACGACAGAGCTCCGAGCCAATCGAACCTGCGGCACCAGTAACCAAGATTGTCTTGCCGTTGAAATTCTCTTGAATCTCTTTCAGCGAGATCTTAATCTCCTCTCGACCCAACAAATCCTCAATCTTGATCTCACGAACTGCTGCGCGCATAACCTTGCCATCAATAACCTCATCAATTACAGGAACTATATAAATCTTTAAACCCAGTTCCGTACAATAAGGGATAAGTCGCGATTGCTCCACCTGTGCATCCTGCTGAGTCGAGAATAGAATTGCATCAATATCCTTATGATTAGCGAGATATTTAATATCATCAATGCCCTCAAAATAATACACTGGCAAATCCGACAACTGATGGCCCCTCATCTTCATTCCAAAGTTAAGAAATCCCACCACATTATATCGCTCAGAATTTTGAAGGCGTTTAATCTGAGCCACCGACTTTGAGCCAACACCATAAACCAAGACATGCTTACGCTTTTCGTGATTCTTCTGACGATTGCGAATAACATCATATGCAATAATCATAAATACTCGCGCTGCCACAAGTGCCGAAACCGTGCACAACACATCAAACAACAACGCTGTCCAAATATATACGTTGTGCAACAAGTCTGGCATTATAACCTTAATCAAGGCTACCATGGCAATACCCTTTCCTATCGTTGCGATACCCAACTTCCAAAGCTCGCGCAATGTAGAGTGGCGAATAATGCTCTTATGCGTCTGCAAAAACAAGAAAAAGATTGCTGACGACACGCAAGAGCCTCCTACCCAATACAACAACAAGGGCATATCATACGTAAACGATGCAAACAACACCCCTGTCAAGAACATAGAGAACAGAGACACACCGACAGAAATAGCAAGATCTAAACCTAAAATCAATTTTGAGCTGACATATCTTTCCAGATGTAGCTTTTCGATAAATTTAAGCATCTTAATTTATTATTGATGTTTGTTTTAATTTATTTTTAACATTCGATATTGACCAATCGCAAGTATTGTACGTTATTTATCCGACAACAGAACTTTTGACTGAATTTAAATTCCTAAAGATTCCGTAGTTACTCCACAAATTGTATATACTCATCACCGACTTCGACACTCACCGCCAACAGATTAGGCAACTGAATAACCAAGCGTTTAACTTTCGAGCCACGCACCGATTGCAATTTCCCTTCGTAACCATTCATTGGACCTCCTACCACCCGGATGGTTTTGCCACACATCACTTCGTTTAATTCGTCTGCCGAATAATATTTCGGTTTCTCTGACGAACGAACGGCGTTGATAAAACGGTTCATATCATCTTCTGGGACAATTATCGGCTCGCAATACGCTCCGCCTTTTTTGTATCGATATTGTAGAGTTTGGATTTTAGCAATTATTGGATCGAGAGCTTTACGACAATCGTAAGCGAATAAAAGATCGGGCATTACCGCAATTTCGCGTCGCATTTTTTTGCCATTTCGCGTAACCAAGCGCCATTGGGTGGGAGTAAACACCTCGACACCAAGCTGAGCAAGTTGTTTAAATGCAGGCAGAACAGCATTCGATCTTTTCAAATCTCGCAACGCATACCATTGCTTTTCCGCCACTACTGTATCAACATCCATTCCAGCAACCAAGGTTAACTATTTGGCATACCTTCTAATCCTGCCTGATATACCAACGTGTGGATTATCAGGAAGTTACAGCCCTGTCATAAAAAGTTCATCCGAATGGCACCCCGCTTAATCTTAGCAAATACTACTAAAAACCTCTCATATTCGCTTCACATCTAGCTTGGGTAGAATATCCACGAGAGGGATTTTCAACCATTCTTGTTACAAAGATAAGACTTTTTTCTCAATAAATGAATTTTTCAGAGAAGAATTTCACCCTATATATATAACAAAAATCAAAACACCTCACACAACACATCAAATCCACTCTCAAAGAAAAGCCTTTCCAGACAACTTCAACTCATCAATCGCATTCGAATCTTCATCAAAACCCTCAGAAGCTCTACCCGACCAACCTTCGCCACCAAGAGCAACCACCCCAATTCTCCCACCACGTCGGTTAAAGCCCAAAGCCCAGCTTAGACACAAAACCAAGAAAAAATCATGTCTTGAATATTGCAATTTCACAACATAATATTATATATATTATTTGTATAATTAAAATTCTACGACATATTAATACAGTTTAGCATACACACAATTCAAACAAAAACCTCAATAAAAAAAGAATTTCAGATAAGTATAATAGGCTAAAAATTTTCAAAAAAACGAACAACAGCTATCGCTGTTGCTCGCCTCTACTCGGAGCGGTAAGCGGGACTCGACCGCCGAGCGTAGCGAAGGTGAAGCGGGGGATACCTTTAAATAAAATATCTACTTATCACCGCAACCTCAATAAAACATCCCTTATCGCTACATAGGCGAGGGGCCGATAGGCCTGTTATTTTTGAGGAGGGCGGCAAACTTGTTTGAACGCACATCCCCAAAAAAAACGAACAACAGCTATTGCTGTTGCTCGCCTCTACTCGGAGCGGTAAGCGGGACTCGACCGCCGAGCGAAGCGATGGTGAAGCGGGAATACCTCTGAAAATCAAATATCTATTTATTCCCGCAACCCTACCAAAACATCCCTTATCGCTACATAGGCGATGGGCCGATAGGCCTGTTATTTTTGAGGAGGGCGGCAAACTTGTTTGAACGCACATCCTCAAAAAAACGAACAACAGCTATTGCTGTTGCTCGCCTCTAATCGGAGCGGTAAGCGGGACTCGACCGCCAAGCGAAGCGATGGTGAAGCGGGAATACCTCTGAAAATCAAATATCTATTTATTCCCGCAACCCTACCAAAACATCCCTTATCGCTACATAGGCGAGGGGCCGATAGGCCTGTTATTTTTGAGGAGGGCGGCAAACTTGCTTGAACGCACATCCTCAAAAAAAACGAACAACAGCTATCGCTGTTGCTCGCCTCTACTCGGAGCGGTAAGCGGGACTCGAACCCGTGACCCTTAGCTTGGGAAGCTAATGCTCTACCAACTGAGCTACTACCGCATATTTTCCGACGCAGCTTCCTAAAATGAGATATGCACGTCTGCACAGACAAAATTACAAAAAAATCGAACACTTCAACCACACGCAACAAAAAAATCAAAAAAAACACACCTCTTTAAATCTATTTTCGCCGTTTTGCGTCATATATTTGAAAGCGCGTTTTCAAGTAAACTCATTAAACTCGAAAACTGATGAACAAAACGAAGAATCAATGAAGTTAACAAGTAGTAAATCCCGTGACTATCGCTCTCGGATAGACTCACTCGTAACAAGCGAATTACAATCGATGTATCGCTATGCCTGTTATCGGGTTGGGGATCGTGACACTGCACGTGAAATAATTCACGAGTTATATCTCAGATTTCTCACCATAGACATTGGCAAAGTGCGTAATTTGCGTTGTTACCTATATCGTTCACTATCCAACGCCTGCACCCAGCAGCTGCGGACTACCCAACGACAGAACCTCATCGATCTCAACGCCATCGAGCAATTGAAGGCCGAGGAGCTGCAACCCACCGATTTTAGCGAGGAGCAGGCTCTCATTGAGAAATTACTGGCTACGCTTGCCGAGGAGCAGCGCGAGGTGATTAGACTGCATCTTCATTGCAACTGCACCTTTGCCGAGATTGCCGAGATATTGGAGATTCCACTACCGACAGCCAAATCGCGCTATCGTTATGGCATCGACCATCTGAGAAATGAGTTACACAAACAAGGAGTTATTTAACAATCAAAAACAAACAACTATGAAGACAAATAATCAGGACACCGCTTTTGAGGAGTTGAACCACCGCGTAGAGCAATTGCTAACTCCTCGCTTTGCACCATCGGCTGAGGAGATTTGCTTGCCCAAGACCCAGCATAAGAGCCGCACCATTTGGCTCAACACGCTTCGCATAGGCGGAGTAGCCGCAGCACTTGCCATCGGCATATTTTTCATCGTTGGGCCCTACAATACAGTCACAGCCAACTGTAGCATAAATGTAGAAGAGATTGTGCAAGAGATTGAAGCACCCGACAACACTTCTTCGGAGAAGCCAGACACTATGCCAAAATTTCAGGGTGGCGACCTTACAAAGTTCGCATATTGGGTACAAGAGCAAATAGAATATCCCAAAGAGGCATTTTCACAGGGTATTGGAGGTAGAGTTATAGCAGAATTCTTCATCGAAAAAGATGGTTCGGTGACTTTCTCTAAGATTTTGAAATCACCCCACGAGATTCTCTCGAAAGAGGTAGAGCGTGTGATTAAGCTCTCGCCCAAATGGGAACCCGCTATTGAAAAAGGCGAAAAGGTTAGAGCTAAATTTGCCATTCCCGTAGCTTTTGCAATTTCCCAAAATTAACAGATATAATATGAAACAAATATTTACAATTCTTGCCTTAATATTGATTGTCGGCTGCGCTAAAACCACCACATCAAGCATCGAATATGAGGTAAAGACAACAAGCGAGGCTGACTCTAAGGAGTTTGTGAGCGAGTGTACGAGTTATGTGGAGTTGGAGACTACCGACAAGAGTTTGGTGGGCGAAATCCTCAAAATAAAAATCACCGACGAGGATATTTTCCTTCTCTGCTATTACAATGGCTCAATATTGCGTTTTGACCGAAAAACGGGTAAGTTTAAGAACTCGATTGGCCACAAAGGACGTGGCCCTGAGGAGTATGTAAACCTGACTGATTTTGACACATACGACGGTAATACATACATCTACTCCAACGTAACAAAAAAGCTCTATGTGCATTCAAACGATGGTAAATTTATCAAAACCATTGATGTACCCAACATCATCTGCTGGAATATTAGCATAGACGACAAAGGCAATGTCTGCTTTGCCTCAGAAGGAGTGAATTCAAGAGTAAACTCCAAAGGTGAGGCAATTAAGCAAAACGATTATGACTACTATATTTTCGACATTGACTCGGGCGAATACATAGCAAAATATGACGAATTGGAGGAGGGCGAGAATGCTACTCCCCGAATTCAAGGCTCGGCCTTTATTGGCCACAGTAATAACAATTTGTATGTTGCAAAAGCTTTTGACCACACAATCTACAAGATGTCCCAAAAGGGATATGAGCCGTACATTAAGGTCAAGCCCGAATACAACGGCGCAAAAACAGTAGATGAGGTGCGCAGAGACCCTACTTTTGTCTATTCGATACAAGAATATACCAAAAGTTTCGACCAATTTTGGTATCATATGGGGTTCGAGGAGAGCAAGAGGTACATAATGGCAGGATTTCAAGCATCGTTCGATGAGTGGGAAGGCTCTACGGCAATGTGTCTGGCGAAAATCGACAAGCAGACGGGCGAGTCGAAATACATCAGACTAAACAAGGGCAAAGATGAAAACTACCCCTATTTGCGCTACGTTCACAGTCGCATTGGTTGGCTTCAACAAGGTATGCTGATTTCGGTTGTAAAACCTTATTGGTTACGAAATGACGAGCGTTTCAAACACCTGAAATACGATGCCAATCCAGTATTGTTCTTTCACAAACTGAATATGGAGTAACAAAAAATAAATTAGGGTATCAACCGCAATGGTAGATACCCTATTATTACGCAGAATGCAACAGTTTTATTTTGCTATCTGGGCGATTGACTCCAGGTTCTTGGGGTTGTCAATCTTCTTACCCTCAGGGGTATAGACATACTCAATACGGTCGGCGAAGTGCTCCTCAACCTTACCGCGAACAACCTTCATTGTACTATTCACAAGGCCATTCTGCTCGGTGAAAGGCTCGCCAACGATAGCCAAAGCTCCGGGTAACCAACGATCGGGGAATTCATCGGCATACTCTCCGCCTGTACGATACTTATCAACCTCAGCACTGATAGCCTTTGCTGCCTTACGCAAAGACTCCTCATCGGTGTTACCCGCCAAAATCTGACGCATAGCATCACGATTAGGAACTACGATAGCAGAGGTATAGGGACTTTGGTTGTTATATATGATAATCTGATCGATGAGAGGTGATTTATCGACGATAGCCTCCTCCATACCCTCGGGACTATACTTCTCACCATCGGCAGCAATAAGCAAGCTCTTGAAACGACCTAATACATAGAGGAAACCATCCTCGGCCATATATCCCATGTCGCCAGTATATAACCAGCCATCCTTTACGGTCTCGGCTGTAGCAGAAGGATTCTTCCAATAACCAGCCATCACGTTCTCGCCCTTGATTACAATTTCACCCTTCACACCACAAGGCATCTCATTGCCATCCTCGTCCAAAATCTTAATCTCCAAAGGCTGGATAACCTTACCCGACGAACCAAAACGGTGACGACCCTTGCCGAGCGAATTGGCCGAGATGATTGGAGTCGCCTCCGAAAGGCCATATCCCTGCAACATAGGCATACCCACTGCATAGAAGAAACGTTGCAACTCCGAATCGAGCAAAGCACCACCTCCTACAAAGAACTTAATATTACCACCAAATCCTGCGCGTACCTTCTCGAAGAGAATCTTATCAAACAAGGCAACAAGCGGCTTCAAGATAAAACGCCAGCCCTTACCCTTAGAGTAGCCATCCTGGTTGTATTCGTATGCAACTTTAAGCGCGAAGTTAAACAACTTCTCAACCTTGGGGCCCTGTTTCTTGATTGAGGTCTCGATACTCTTGCGGAAATTCTTTGCAAGAGCAGGTACCGACAACAATACGTGAGGCTTAACCTCCTTGATATTTACTGGTACATTCTTCAAAGTCTCCATCGGCGTACGGCCCACCTGAGTAGTTGCAACCGACGCACCACAAGCCACCATAATATAGAATCCTGCAACGTGAGCAAAACAGTGGTCGAGCGGCAAGATGATGAACATACGATACTCCGAAGGAATCGAGATACGAGTCAAGGCCTGCTCAACATTAGCGGTATAATTACGGTGAGTCAGGATCACACCCTTAGGATCGGCAGTAGTACCCGATGTATAGGTGATTGTAGCATAGTCATCATTCTGAATCGCTTGACCAATCTTCAAAAACTCCTCACTATTCTCTGTTAAATATTCCTCACCCTTAGCAATAAGCTCAGAAAGGAACATCTCGCCCTTCTGCAACTCCATCTCGCAGTCGAACACAATAACATTTTCGATTAGCGGCAACTGCTCGCGTATCTTGCGGAACTTAGGCAACTGATTGCGCGATACAAATATCGCAACAACATCTGCGTGACGCAGACGGAACAACAAATCATTAGCCTCCTCCAACTTAATCGAAAGTGGCACACTGATAGCTCCTGCATACAACAAACCAAGCTCCGAGAGAATCCAATTGTTACAACCTTCGGCCAAAATTGATATCGTCTGCTTGGGCTTAATACCTATTGATGCCAATCCGGCTCCAATCTTACGGGCCAACACCTGGCACTCTGCATAAGTCGTAGGCTGGAACTCTCCATCGTGCTTCTCCAAAAGGAACGTACGATCGCCAAACTTCTCAACCGACGATTCGAACAAATCAATAATAGTCTTCTTCATATTGTAATTATGTGTAATTTATGTCTTTAACTGCAAATCATTATGCTAAACCAATCTCCACTCGATTAGTCCATCTTCAACACTGCAAGGAATGCAGATTGCGGCACCTGAACCGAGCCAACCTGACGCATACGCTTCTTACCTGCCTTCTGCTTCTCCAAAAGTTTACGCTTACGCGAGATATCACCTCCGTAACACTTAGCAGTCACATCCTTTCGCACAGCCTTCACTGTTTCGCGCGCGATAATCTTGGCTCCGATCGCTGCCTGAATAGCAATATCGAATTGCTGACGCGGGATAAGTTCCTTCAACTTCTCACACATCTTGCGACCGAAATCGTAGGCGTGGTCGGCATAGATAAGCGACGACAATGCATCGACAGGTTCGCCATTGAGCAGGATATCCAACTTGGCCAACTTACTTGGCTTATATCCCGTACGGTGATAATCGAACGATGCATAGCCCTTCGAGATACTCTTCAGCTTATCGTAGAAATCGAACACAATCTCCGACAACGGCATATCGAAATTAACCTCCACACGATCCTGCGTGATAAAATTCTGATTCTTCAATACACCTCGCTTATCAATACAGAGCTTGATTACTGCGCCCAAGAAATCGGCTTTTGTGATAATCTGGGCATTGATATATGGCTCTTCAATTGACGATACTTTCGTAATTTCGGGAAGGCCCGACGGGTTGTGAACCTCCAATACATCACCCGAAGTTGTCGTAATACGATAAGATACGTTGGGGACAGTGGTAATAACATCCATATCGAACTCGCGGTATAGACGCTCTTGGATAATCTCCATATGCAACAATCCCAAGAATCCACAACGGAATCCAAAGCCCAACGCAAGTGAGCTTTCAGGCTCAAAGGTGAGTGAAGCATCGTTGAGCTGCAACTTCTCAAGTGAAGCTCGCAAATCCTCATATTGGTCAGCCTCAACCGGATATACTCCGGCAAAGACCATAGGCTTCACATCCTCAAAACCAGCGATAGCCTCCTTGCAAGGATTTGCAATTGAGGTGATGGTATCTCCCACCTTTACATCGCTTGAAGTCTTGATACCAGAACATATATATCCCACATCACCTGCACGAACCTCCTGACGAGGATGCATCTTCAATTTCAATACACCAACTTCATCGGCATCATAGTCACTACCCGTATTGAAAAACTTCACGTGATCACCCTTGCGCAATACGCCATTGAAGATACGGAAATATGCAATAATACCTCTAAAAGGATTGAATACAGAGTCGAAAATCAGAGCCTGCAACGGAGCATTCTCATCGCCTTTTGGTGCAGGAATACGGCTTACGATAGCCTCCAACACATCCTCTACGCCTTGGCCCGTCTTACCTGAGGCAAGCAAGATATCCTCGTCCTTGCAACCGATAAGATCGATGATTTGGTCTTTCACCTCATCAATCATTGCCGACTCCATATCGATTTTATTAAGCACTGGAACGATCTCCAAATCGTTACCAATTGCCAAATATAGATTCGAAATAGTTTGCGCCTGAATACCCTGAGTAGCATCTACAACAAGCAATGCACCCTCGCACGATGCAATAGCTCGTGACACCTCGTATGAGAAATCGACGTGTCCCGGGGTGTCAATAAGATTCAGCACATACGTCTGGCCATCCTGAGCCTTATATTCCATCTGGATGGCGTGGCTCTTGATGGTAATTCCCTTTTCACGTTCGAGATCCATATCGTCCAGCACCTGACTCTGCATCTCGCGCTGATTGAGTGTATTTGTCTTCTCCAAAAGGCGGTCAGCCAGAGTTGATTTACCGTGATCGATATGGGCTATAATACAAAAATTGCGAATATTTTTCATCTTATACATATATGTAACCGCGCAAATATACGAATATAAATTCAAAATTCAGAATTAATAGTATCTTTGCACCAACAAAAAAGAGTTTTCAGCTATGAAATCTATATCGAATTACGCCTCTCTGGTTAAGTTTTCGCATACGATATTTGCAATGCCGTTTGCACTTATGTCGTTCGTGTATGCCGTAACAACAAGTCCCGACAATCTCAGCCAGAGCAACCCATATTGGTGGGGATTGCTCCTTGTACAAGTTGTTCTATGTATGGTATTTGCGCGTAATGTAGCAATGGGATTCAATCGATGGGCCGACCGTAAAATCGATGCCCAAAATCCACGTACCGCATCCCGAGAAATCCCAGCGGGGAAAATCTCACCAAAGGCAGCACTATGGTTCGTTGCCATCAACGCAGCGCTGTTTATCGTAACAGCCTCCACAATCAATTCGCTCACAGCGTGGCTCTCACCCGTAGCATTAGCCGTAGTGATGTTTTACAGCTACTGCAAGCGATTCACATCGTTGGCGCATATGGTATTGGGACTTTCGCTCGGTATAGCACCCGTCGGTGCATACATAGCCGTAAGAGGAGAATTTGCGCTAGTGCCATGCATATTGGCTCTACTTGTAATGACCTGGTGTGGAAGTTTCGACATCATCTATGCCCTGCAAGACAGAGAGTTTGACCGCGCAAACGGACTCCACTCGATACCCTCTAAATTTTCGATTCGCACATCGCTATATATCAGCATCGCATTGCACATTGTGACTATCGCCTGCTTGGTGTGGTTTGTCAGCTTCTTGCCGCAGAACTGGTGGGTATGGACGGGAGCCACGATATTTACACTCATAATTATCGCCGAACACATACTCGTAACCCCCACCCGTCAGCGCAACATAGGCATAGCATTCGGCACGCTCAACGGCCTGGCAAGCACCACCTTGGCAACTCTAGTAATCATCGGAATACTAACTGCTTAACACGACGTATATGTGGTTAATATTGGCATTCGTTTCTGCTACACTTTTGGGCTTTTATGATGTAGCCAAAAAGCAAGCCGTAAAACAAAATGCAGCCACAATTGTACTACTACTCAACACCCTATTTTCGTCTATACTTTTTCTGCCGGTAATCATTTCGTCAGAGTTCGAATTGGGATGGTTCGATGGTTCAATCTTCGCCATCCGCAGCGAAGGCATAGAGGCCCACATTCTTATCTTTATAAAATCGGCTATCGTACTGAGCTCCTGGATTTTTGGATACATCGGCATAAAACATCTTCCACTCACAATCGTAGGACCGATAAATGCCACACGTCCCGTATTGGTATTGCTGGGAGCAATGATACTTTTTGGAGAGAGACTTAATCTGCTCCAATGGGTTGGTGTTACGCTGGCTCTTGTATCGATATTTCTGCTCAGCCGTGCCGGCAAACGCGAAGGCATAGATTTCGCCCATAACCGTTGGATATTGTGCATTGCAGCGGCAGCCGTATTGGGTGCAATAAGCGGACTCTATGACCGCTACATAATGCGAGAACTACAGCCCCTATTTGTACAGAGTTGGTACAACATCTATCAGCTGGCAATGATGAGCATAACAGTCGTTATCATACGCCTCACTCAGGGCCGCAACTCCACACCGTTTCACTGGTCGTGGGCAATTCCAATGATATCGATTCTGCTCTCGGCGGCCGATTTGGCTTACTTCGTGGCTCTGAGCAACGAGGAGGCTATGATATCGATTGTATCGATGATTCGCCGAGGTTCTGTGGTGGTTTCATTTGCCTGCGGAGCCCTGCTTTTGCGCGAGAAGAATCTGCGAGCAAAGGCTATCGACCTAATATTTATCCTTATCGGTATGATATTTTTGTGGCTCGGCAGCCGCTAATTATGAATAATTCACTATCTTTGTGGGTTGCATATAGCTTTTAGCTATAACCATTAGCCGAATAATAACGTAAAAAATATACAATATGGAGATTTCATTTAATTGGTTAAAGAAGTATATCAACATCGACGACCTTTCGGCCGAAGAGGTTGCATCGATTCTCACCGACATAGGTTTGGAGGTGGAGGATTTCCGCAAGATTGAGACCATCAAAGGTGGCTTGAACGGTGTTGTCGTGGGTTATGTTGCAACCTGCGAGGATCACCCCGATTCTGACCACTTGCACATCACCACTGTTGACGTAGGAGCAGAGGAGAAGTTGCAAATCGTTTGCGGTGCACCCAACTGCCGCCAAGGATTGAAGGTGTTGTGCGCAACGGTAGGCTCGGTACTCTACCCCAATGGTGGCGATGAGGAGTTTAAGATTAAGCGTAGCAAGATTCGCGGTGTTGAGTCGCTGGGTATGCTTTGCGCCGAGGATGAGCTTGGCATCGGAACAGACCACGCAGGCATTATGGAGCTTCCCGAGGATGCTCCCGTTGGAATGCCTGCACGTGAGTATCTTAATGTCAAGGACGATTACCTCATCGGCATTGGCCTCACCCCCAATCGTGTTGATGCAGCATCACACATTGGCGTAGCACGCGATTTGGCAGCTTATCTTCGCAGTCAGGGAAAGGATGTAAAGGTTACTTTGCCTTCTGTTGAAGATTTCAAGGTTGATAATCACGACCTCCCATTCGAGGTTGTTGTCGAAAACTCGGCAGCCGCACCACGTTACGCAGGTCTTACCGTTACCGATTGCAAAATAGCACCATCACCCGAATGGATGCAGAACGAGCTTCGTGCAGCAGGTATCAACCCCAAGAACAATTTGGTAGATATCACAAACTATATCCTCTTCGAGTTGGGACAGCCCCTGCACGCCTTCGATGCCGACAAGGTAGAGGGCCATAAAGTTGTAGTAAGAAACTGCGACGAGGGTACTCCATTCATCACATTGGACGGCGTAGAACGCAAACTATCAAAAGAGGATTTGATGATCTGCTCTGCCGAGCGACCAATGTGTATCGGTGGTGTATTCGGAGGTTTGGATTCTGGAATCAGCGACACAACTGTCAATGTATTCTTGGAGAGCGCCTACTTCAATCCCGTATCAATCCGCAAATCAGCAAAGCGTCACGGCCTTAACACCGACGCATCGTTCCGTTTTGAGCGTGGTATTGACCCCAACATTCAGGTATACGCACTAAAACGTGCCGCTATGCTTATGAAGGAGCTCGCTGGTGGTAAGATTTCAAGCGAGATAATCGATATCAACCCCACTCCTGCTCAGGATTTTGTATTCGACATTTCGCTCGATAGAGTAAATATGCTTATCGGCAAGGAGATTCCAGAGGCAACAGTACGCACAATCTTGGATGCCCTCGATGTTAAGATTACAGCCGAGAATGGTCGTACACTCACTGTGGCTGTACCACCATATCGTGTGGATGTTCAGCGTGAGGCCGACCTTATCGAGGACATCTTGCGTATTTATGGTTACAACAATGTGGAGATTCCCCAGCAGGTGCGCTCCACTTTGTCGTACGCTCCACGCCCCGACAAGAACAAGCTCATCAACATCGCTGCCGACCATTTGGCTGCAACTGGTTTCACCGAGATTATGTCGAACTCACTCACTAAGGCATCTTATTACGAGGGTCTTACTTCTTACAAAGCTGAAAACTGCGTAAAGATTATGAATCCGTTGAGTGCCGACCTTAATGTTATGCGTCAGACTCTGCTCTTCAACACATTGGAGGCAATCGAGCTTAATGTCAACCACCGTAACGCCGACCTCAAACTCTTTGAGTTGGGTAACTGTTACTTCTACGACGAGACATCAGCTGACGAGCAGGCTCCGCTCACAAAATACACCGAAAAGTATCGTATCGCTCTGGCTGTTACAGGTCAGGACACTACTCCATCGTGGAATGCAAAGGGTACTCAGGCATCATTCTACACTCTACGTTCGGCAGTAGAGAAGCTCCTACGTCGATTTGGCATTGACATCTATTCGTTGCGCAGCGAGACTCTTGACAGCGACCTCTATGCCGATGCAATCGCCCTTATGCAGGGTAACAAGCGAATGGCCGAGATGGGCGTTGTTTCGCCAGCTTTGATGCGTCGCTTCGACTTGAAACAACCTGTGTATTTTGCAGAGATTGACTTTGAGCTTATCGTTCGCTCAGCAAAAAAGCAGCGCATCGCTGTAGAGGAGCTTTCGAAGTTCCCAGAAGTTAAGCGTGACTTGGCGTTGTTGGTAGATAAGAATGTGACATTCTCGGAGTTGCGCAACATCGCATTCGCAACAGAGAAGAAGCTTTTGAAGCGTGTAACATTGTTCGATGTTTACGAAGGCGACAAGCTCCCCGAGGGCAAGAAGTCTTACGCTTTGGGCTTCACATTGGAGGACAAGACTCAGACTTTGAACGACAAGGTTATCGAGAAGACAATGAACAATTTGCAGCGTCAATTGGAGACTCGCGCCGGTGCACAGGTTCGCTCATAAGTCAGATTTTCGCAAAAAAAACAAAATAGGTTGCTAACGCTAGCAACCTATTTTGTTTCATATCTATTTTCAACCAGAACCACTACCACTCGAATTCTAACGCTCCGATAACTTCATCGACACTATCGGTCAGCTTAAGAATAAGATTTTTATAACGGCCCGCCGTCTGCAATGATTCCAGCATAGGATATACAGGCATCTGACGACTCCAATAATCCTTCCCAAGGAACACCATCGGCGAAGCAAATCCAAAAGTCTTATAATGATTCTGAGCGGCATCTTGAAATATCTCCTGCATCGTTCCTGCACTTCCAGGAGAATAGACAACCCCTCCTTTAGCTATAGCCAACAGACCATCTTCGCGGATACTATTATCGAAATATTTTGCTATATGGCTGGCAAATGGAGTAGCCGGCTCGTGACCATAAAACCACGTCGGGACACCTATACTGCGATAACTCTCGCATCGGGGATAACGCTCCATTACCTCGAAAGCCAATGCAAGCCAACCCTCATCTTCAAATCGTGGAGCAGCGCATAGAATATCCACCGCAGCCAACAACTCCTCATCGCTACGACCAGCAAACCAAGCTCCCAGATGCGTGGCCTCCATAGCACCAGGGCCGCCTCCACTAATCATCAGACGACCTCGCTCCGTCAAGCGTTTACTCAAGCGAGCCACATCGGCATAGACCGCATCGCAACGCGACAAAGAGTGACCACCCATAATCGCCACCACATCACGTTCGTTATACTCGGCCAGCATATCGTGCAGAGCATCGCTGATCGAATGGTCGTGAAGTGAACGCGAAAGTGTTTCTCCTATATCGCCTGCACTTTTACCTTTAGCTAAATAATGGGCATAGACCTTGCTATCGTAACAATCTTTTTGGCTCTCCGGATGTTTCGGGTCGTATCCGGCATACAACTCCTGCGCAGAATATAGCTTGGCACGAAACATATTATATGGCCGAGGCAAAGCAGGAAATATATAGCAATTATCATCGATATATTGGCGCATCGACTCGGGAATTCTGCAACCCATAAATATACAGTCTGTATATGTTACATCGTCAGCACTATCGGCAACAGCATAAAAATCTATACTCTGAAATGCATAATGGCGCAACATGGTCTGCCCCAAGAGCAAACCTTCGAGTTGCTCCAACGACTCAATCTCTATATAGTTACGATTCATAGCAAATATAAAAAAACGAGGCTGGCCCGATTACTTCGAGCAAGCCCCGCAATATTTTATTCAAATACTTAGTTTACAATTTAGGATAAACCTTCGGTGCCTGCACGATTACATTTTCGGCTCCGTTTCCATCCTCGGTGCAGACAATACGCACCGCCTTGATAGGTTTCTCGGGCTCATCGATAATAGCAGCACCGAGATACAACTCACCCGCCTTGCGGAAGGTCTCTCCGTCGTCGCTAACCTCAACATATCCGGCGTTGAACAACAATCTGGGGAGGTGAGAGTAACCCGTACCTATATACATACGACGACACTCTACCGGCTCATCGAACTCATACAACAACCAATCGCCATTCTTACCGGCACGAGATGTACGGCCAGTCTTTCTATATCCCTCGGCATTCGAATAAGGATTATTGCTTGACTCCTCAATCGAAGATGTAATCTTCACCTTGGGCTCAATCATCTTATAATATGCATCAACAGCGACATCGGCACTGCGAGCCCCACCCAACTCGGTATGGAACACATACATCTGAGGTTTGTCGGTCTTGATTGGAGCTACATAAGGATATACGCCATCATCGCCCTCTACACTATAATACATATGAGAATTATCGTCGGTCGAAGCCGAGAGCTTACCATCCTCATACTTCAACACTGGCGGCATCATACGGAAATCGATACCCATCTCGAGCATACGGCTATAATGAGAATTCACCAATCGCAAATAGAACTCATTCCATTCAGCACCCTGACCGCACCATGCAAGCTCTCCGAGTGAGCAGATTCGAGGGTAAGTCTGATACTGCAGATAATCACTCTCATCATCCAAATGAGAGATATAAAGTTCACTAAAGAACGAAGCCTGAATACCCGCTACATTCTTAATCTCGTCATCAGTAAAGCCCTGCTCCTTAAGGTCGAACTTCAAAATCTTGCTGGCATCGAATATCGCAGCCCAATTGTGACCAGGCTCACGAGCCGACTGACGCATATCGAAATAGAAATATGTACCAGGCATCACGATTGTCTTATAACCAGCCTTGGTAGCCTTGCGACACGCCTCAACACTCTCCCAGCCATACACCATAGCCTGCTTTGTAAGAGTACCTGCATTGATAGCCTCATTCCAAACGCAAGGAACTTTACCCAACGATACGATATACTCCGACAAACGATTCATAAAATACTCCTGCAACTGCGCACCGCTGGTCATACCCTTCTGCTTTGAGAGAGCCTGACAATCGGGACACTTTTTCCACTGCGAAGTAACCACCTCGTCACCGCCAATATGCACATACTGCGATGGGAACAACTCGGCCAACTCTTTGAAAACCTCCTCCAAGAATTTATAATTATCCTCCTTCGAAACGCAGAGTGCGCTACGGGTATCGTATCCAAACGATGACTCCATATCTGGAGTGAAGTTGCACAATACCTCAGGACGCACACGGGCCAGATTGTGGCTATGACCCGGCAAATCAATCTCTGGGATAATCTCAATATTGCGTACTGCCGCAAACTCGATGATATCCTTCATCTGCTCCTGAGTATAGAAACCGCCATAACGCTCATCCCACTTACCATAACGAGCCGCCACAGGCGAGCCTGGTCCTCGGAAACCGCCCACTTCGGTAAGCTCGGGATGCGATTTGATCTCGATACGCCAACCCTCATCATCCGACAAGTGAAGATGCAACTTATTGATTTTATGGTGAGCCAGATTCTCAATATAGTGCTTTACACCATCAACATCGATCCAAGTGCGTGAAACATCGAGCATAAAGCCACGATACTCAAACTTAGGCTCATCGGCAACTCTGCAAGCACCCAACATTACAGGCAGTTCAATCTGCTTAGAATAGACCTTTGCGGGCAAAAGCTGCAAGAGAGTCTCCACTCCGTAAAAAGCTCCTGCGTTTGAACCTCCCTCAATCACAATACCATCGGCACCAACCTCCAAGGTGTATGCCTCAGCAGCGAGATTTTTGTTCTCCTTCAACACAATATTTCCCTTCGCCGCTGCGTTTGACTCCTGAACTTCGAGCGGAAGATACTCCGCAAGATACTTTGCCGAGGAACGGAGTTCTGCTGAGTGTGTAATCTTGGTTGTTGTTAGTATGGTGAAGACTCCGTTCCTCTTTTCAAACTCTACAGGACGCGGAATAATACCATTATAGGCATAGGCGCTACCTACAACAAAAATCAAAGCCACAATGGCCACAAAAAATTTAGCTATTCTCATTTTGTAACAAATTAATGCAAAATTATATTTGACAAAGTTATCTATTTTCGGATGAAAATCATAACTTTGTGGAAAGTTTATTTCAAATATGATGACCAAACAAGAGAAATTAAGAGCGACTGAGCGTATTTTGGAGGTTATGGATACCCTGCGCGAAAAATGCCCCTGGGACCGTGAGCAGACCTTCGAATCGCTCAGAAACAATACGATTGAGGAGACCTACGAATTGGTTGATGCCATTGCCGACAATAATATGGAGGGCATCAAGGAGGAGTTGGGCGATTTATTATTACACGTCGTTTTTTACTCGAAATTGGGCGAAGAGCAGGGAGCTTTCAACTTTGCCGATGTAGCCGATGCCGAGTGTGACAAGCTCATCTATCGCCATCCTCACGTATATAGCGATATTCACGCCGACACTCCCGACGAGGTGATGAAGAATTGGGAAGAGTTGAAACTCCGCAAAAAGAAGCGTAAAGGCGGTATTTTGGGCGGTGTACCACGCTCGTTACCAGCTATGGTCAAGGCCTACCGCATTGGCGAGAAGGCTGCAAGCGCAGGTTTCGATTGGGAACAGAAAGAGGATATATGGCCAAAAGTCAAGGAGGAGATTGCAGAGATTGAGGTTGAGATGGCACGTGACGACAAGGAACGTACCACCGAAGAGATTGGCGATTTGTTCTTTGCGTTGATTAATATGTGTCGTCTGTACGGCATCGACCCCGAACTTGCACTGGAAAAATGCAACAAGAAGTTTATCTCGCGTTTCCAGCATATGGAGGCCGAGGCGGGCGACAAACTCTTCTCGGAGATGTCGGCCGAAGAGCTTGACCAGCTTTGGCGTTCAGCAAAAAAAGATGAGAAATAATAACACCTCCAATAAATATAAATGTAACATTATGAGAAACAGTAATTTAGGGGGGGGGTATATACTATAGCCCCACAAACATTATGAAGTCTTTGTTGAAAAACATCACAATCGTTGTAACTGCTGCCGTCATTGCGACACTCTGCGCCTGCACAAATGCAAAGGCCAAAGAGACTGAAAAAAGTAGCACAGCCGCATCGGCACAGAGCAATGCGACAACGCCAACTCGCACCCTACCCAAAGGAGCAATTGCATTCGATTACACGAATCATCTGTATTTCGATGTTGTATTGCGAGATTCGATTCCTGCAAGAATGGTTTTTGATACGGGCAACACCAGCATTTTGCTCGACGAGGCTTTCTACAAAAAGCACTTTGCCCACTTGGGTAATCTGCGAAAGGCTATGGCCGCTGGTGCCGGCAATGCTATGCAGGCCGTAAACCTCGATATGAGCGGATGGAAATATAGCGTTGGCGAACACAACCAAACCGAGCAGAGAGCCGTAGTGATGGATTTGCGAAAAATTCTCGGCGATGGTGTTGACGGGATGTTTGGAATGGTATTTATGCGTGGTCGCAAAGTGAAGTTCAACTATACAGATGAGTATATGCTCATCCTGCCACAAGAGGAACAAGCGCCCGAAGGATACACTTGCATCAAATGCAAATGGTTGGACAACAGTCAAACCAGAATGTTGATTCCCATAAAGGTAAAAATCACCGATGAGGTATCGTTTGACGGCAACTTTTTGGTGGATATGGGAGCAAGCACAGGGATGCTCCTCAATAGCAATTTGGCCGCCAAGCTAAATTTGAAAAGCGTTCTTTCCAATACGAAGAAGATTATATATGATGTCGCCGGTGTCGGAGGCTCGGCAACCGATTACATCTTCCGAGCAAAAGGCGTTGCTATCGCAGGTAGCGAGATTAACGACATAAGGACGTCGTATTCGGCCAACACACAAGGTTCATTGGCCGATAGCCGCTATGATGGACTTATTGGCAACGGGCTGTTGGAGCGATTTGATGTGATTTTCGACTTTGCGAAGTGCGAGATTTGGCTTCGCCCAAATAAGAATATCAACAAAGCTGCAATTTACCATTCAGGCATCGTTTTAACGCCGAAAAATGATTGCTGGATTGTAAACGGATTGGTAGAAGGTGGCAACGCAGAAAAGGCGGGATTGAAGCGAGGCGATGTGGTTGTATCTATCAACGGACTTTCTCGCGATAAGGTTGACCTTAAAACCTTGAAAAAGATGAGTGAATCGGCCGAAGCATGGAAAATCACCGTAAAGAGAGGCAATACCACCTCGGAAATTTCGTTCGAAAAAGAGAACCTGTAACGAAAATTTTGAATTAAAAAATATGGCACTAATTAGAAAAGTTAGAGGACACGTTCCTGAGATTGGCGAAAATACATTTTTGGCCGAGACAGCGGTAATTATTGGTGATGTTACTATCGGTAAGGATTGCTCGATCTGGTATGGAGCGGTATTGCGTGGCGATGTGAACACCATCACCATAGGTGACCGCACCAACATCCAGGATGGAGCCGTAATCCACACCCTCTACGATAAATCGCCTAAGCCCTCGCAGACTCACATCGGTAACGACGTGTCGGTTGGCCACAATGCCACGATTCACGGAGCCACGATCGGCGATAGCGTACTGATTGGTATGGGTGCAACGGTTTTGGATAATGCGGTAGTTCCAGAGGGATGTATCATTGCCGCCAACGCATTAGTTTTGTCGGGTGCGCAGTTGGAGCCGAACTCAGTATATGCTGGTGTTCCTGCAAAGAAAGTTAAGGAGATCACCCCCGAGCAGCGTGAGCATATCGTAAAGCGTACAGCACGCGACTACCAGCTCTACGCTTCATGGTACAAAGAGGAGGAGTAATCAGGGATAGGCTTAGTAAAAAAGCTATCGACCACAACGACTCAACTCTGATTCGCCATTACTGTCCGACAATTGCAACCAATTAATTTGGCGAATATGAAGTTACTCAATTACAAACGTTCAACTTCGATGTTGAATCTGCTTATTGCAATCGTAATCACCATTACGGTTAACTTTTCGTATCTTCTATCGATGATGGTCGAGCAACGTGAAGCTGGCGAACAACGCACTTCGCAAGAGCAGGAATTGCAACGTAAACCCGAAATCGATGGTGTATTGCGTATCTCACGCGACGGATATGGATATGTACTTGTATCCGACTCTGTGGCCATTCATCGATTTTTTGCCGAGATTGAAAAGATTGCACGCGAACGAGAAGCTAAAGGCGAAAATGAGAATCCCAAAGAGCAAACTCACCAAGGTCGTGGTGCAACAAATCACGCAAACGGACCTCGTCCGCATATGGGGAATTTGGCACAAGCCAAACCGGCATCGGGCTATAAAATGGATAGCATCTACGTAAATTCACGTAGAATCTACCTCTACAAGCTCAAAGATGGCGACGCAATTCGTTGCACGATACACCCACCCAGAGGCAACTCCAACCCCAGCGTTGATGAGATTATTCTGCAAAATGGCGTGGAGGCTACACCCATCTCTTACGACCGTCCGAGCCGCGAGCACGAGGCGCTGATTCAGTTGCTATACTATATGGCACTGTCATTCTTACTGTTGAGCATTATGACCCTCCATTTGAAGGGATACAACTCTTCGACACGCCAATATCTCCAGCGAAGCGCCATTGCTTTAGCCGTAACTTTCGGCTGCTACTTCTGCGCACCATATGTGAACTGGTACACGGGCAAGATGGTTATGATATTCCAAGGCCAGCAGATGATGGACTGGATGGTGATTTTGAAATGCACAGTGGTACTAGCCGTAGCCATTCTATATGGCCGTATCTATGACCTACTATCGGAGCAGCAGAAGATTTTGCTCGAAAATGAGCACCTCAGAACAGAGAATTTGCAGACTCGCTACAATATGCTTATGGGTCAGATTAACCCTCACTTCTTCTTCAACTCGCTCAACTCTCTCTCGATGTTGGTGCGTGAGCAGAACGAGCAAAAGGCATTGGAGTATATAGACCAGCTATCATATACGTTCCGTTACATTATTCAGAACGGACAAAACCAGAAGTCAACCCTTGAGGAGGAGATCGAGTTTGCACGTGCATATTCCGAGATCTTCAAGGTTCGCTATGCCGACAAGCTATTCTTCGACATTGAAATTGACCCGCAATACAATCAATGGATTCTACCTTCGCTTACGCTCCAGCCGCTAATTGGCAACGCTGTGAAGCACAACACCATAACTCGTAAGCAGCCATTCCACGTGAGCATTCGCACCGAGGGTAGCACATTGGTAGTATACAACCGAAAAACGCCGAAGATAGAGAATGAACCCTCGACAGGTATTGGGCTGATAAATTTGCGTAGTCGCTGGCAGCTCATCACTGGCCAAGACATCGAGGTTATCGACACCGATACAGATTTTACCGTACGTCTGCCCCTTCAAAAACCCGAAGCATAAATTAGCAGATTATGAATATACTTATAGTCGAGGATGAAACGGCTGCTGCCGTAAACCTCAAAGCCATACTTCGCAACGTAGCACCTACATATAATGTACTCGCTGTATTGGAGAGTATCGAAGAGACCGTAGAATATTTCGAGGACAAAAGTCAAACACGTCCCGATCTGGTATTTATGGATATCCACTTAGCCGATGGAGAATCGTTCCGCATATTCGACTCTGTGGAGATCACATCTCCGATAATCTTCACAACGGCATACGACGAATACGCACTTAGAGCCTTCAAAGTCAACAGTATTGATTACCTACTCAAGCCCATCAAGGCCGACGATTTACAGCGCGCATTGGAGAAATTTGCCCGTCTCAGCGGATCAGAACAGAGTTCATACCAGAGTCGAATAGAGACATTAATCGAAAGTTCGCGACAAGAGTATCAACGTGTTTTCTTGGTGCATTTCAAGGATAAGATTATACCTCTTAACATCGACGATGTTGCTTATTTCTATACCTCAAACGAGAAGGTAACAGCCTTTACGTTTAATGGCGATAAGTACGCGGTTGACCGCACGCTGGAGACACTACAAAGCAATCTTCCTGAGATGGAGTTCTTCCGCGCAAATCGCCAATTTATCGTAGCTCGTAAAGCGGTGAAAGATATTGCAGTGTGGTTCGGCAGTCGCCTATCGCTCAACCTTATGGTGGAAATTCCAGAAAAAATCATCATAAGCAAAGCACGTGTACCCGAATTCAAGCAATGGCTTTTGTCGGTTCACCCCTCAAATTAGTCGATTCACCCCCAAGTTTCGCACGATTTACCGATGCCTCGGCGTCGGTTTTTTATTTTATCACTATTTTTGCAATAGAGAAAGTGGTCTAAGTAAAGTAGCATTGGATTAGCCACTACAAGAAAGTAAATTAATAAAAAGTGATGAAAAAAATTCAAGTATTTGCAATCGTAGCACTCCTATTTGCAGGAGTTGATTCATTCGCACAACAGCCACAACGAGCTAACACACAAGCTCCCCAGCAACGTGGCCAAGCAGGCTTTGGCGGTATGCGAGGTCAACGAGGCGGAGGCCGTCAACAGATGAAGCCAGAGGAGTTAGCAAAGGTCCAGGCTGACAATATTGCCGACTGGATTGATGTAAGCGATGCTCAGAAGCAGCAGATTTACGATATGTATCTCTCTACAGCTAAGGAGCAGCAGACAATGTACGAGGAGCAGATGAAGATTATGCAGGCTATTCGCCAGAAGCAGCAGGCTATCCAGGCTACACAAGAAGAGAAGCTTAAAGCCATTGTGGGAGAGAAAAAGTATGAAAAATACCAGAAGCAAAAGCAAGCCCAAATGGAGCGTATGCAGCAGCGTATGCAACAGATGCGTCAAGCTCAGCAGCAGAGTAACAACTTTGGTGAGCAGGGCGGTGGCCAGCGTGCTGGAGGCAACGATGGCGGCTTCGGTGAAGGAACGGGATTCTAAATCCAACCAAATTAGAATCTCATACGATATCCATTAAAGGGCAGTAATGGAATTAGGTTGTTTTTCGGAGGGGTGTCAACGTCAGTTGGCACCCCGTTTTTGTCGTTTCACCCGATTTTTTATTGTCAAAGACAATAATTTAATATCTTTGCGCGATTTTATTTGGCGACACACATAAAATGTGTGCCGTAAATCGAAACAGAAAAGATTATTAATAAAAATAGACAGAGAGAATGAAAAAGTTATTAAGTACCTTTCTTTTCATTTGTATGGCGACAGTCTCATTTGCACAAAGTGGCAAGGCGACCATCACAATCATCGATGCTAACACCAAAGAGGGTGTTGCCGGAGCAGTCGTAGAACTCACATCGGTAACCAATCCCGAAAAGACAAAACAATACGTCTCTGGATTTGGCGGTAAAACAGCAATTGCTACCACCAAATATGGAGAGTACGATGTATTGGTAACATTCCTCGGTTATGAGGACAAGAAGAGCCATATCAAAATCGATGCGGCCAACAAAGACCTTGGCAAGATAGAGATTTCGGAATCGGCAACCAAAATCGACGCAGTGGTCAAAGAGGTGCAGGCTATTCGTGCATCACAGAAGGGTGACACGGTAAGTTACAATGCCGCAGCCTACAAAGTTACAAGTGATGCCGATGTGGAGGGTCTTTTGAAGAAGATGCCGGGTATCACGGTTTCGAATGGTACGGTAGAGGCTCAGGGAGAGACTATTCAGAAGGTGTTTGTCGATGGAAAAGAGTTCTTTGGTGAGGACGTTACAACAGCCATCAATTCGCTTCCTGCTCAGGCTGTAAAGAGTGTTCAGGTCTACAACAAACTTAGCGATAATGCCGAGTTCTCGGGTCGCGACGATGGCGAAAGCTACAAAGCGCTCAATATCACGACTCACGAAAATATGCGTCAAGGTGTATTTGGAAAACTCTACGCAGCCTATGGCTATCAGCCCGACACCGACGAGATTACAAGCGAACACAAATACACAGCTGGTGGTAACGTCAACTACTTCAACGGTGCACATCGCCTCTCGTTGATTGGTATGGCCAATAACATCAACCAGCAGAACTTCTCATTCGAGGATATTCTCGGCGTTGCCGGTGGCGGCAGCGGCGGTGGTGGCGGCGGAATGGGTCGCGGAATGGGCCAGTATATGGTACGTCCACAGAGTGGTGTCGCCAAAGTTGGAGCCATCGGTGTAAACTACTCAGCATCATGGGGCGGGAACGACAAGTTGAAGTTGCAGGCATTCTATATGTACAACCGCTCACGAACAAAGAACCTCTCTCAACTAACACGTTGGTACGAGGCTCCACTTGAAGATTTGGGAACATTGGAGCAGTCGGGCTATTCTGACAACTCTAACTATAACCACCGTTTCAATGCCCGTGTAGATTGGCGTATTTCGGAGAATCAGTCGCTTATGTCACGCACCAACTTCAGTATGCAGTCATACGATCCATTCAGCTCGACAGAGGGTTTACAACAAGGTGCTGATCTCTACAACATTATCCGTAGTGGAAATGATGGCGACAACCACGGTTTTAACTTCTTTGAGTTCATGCAGTACCGTCTTAAACTGGGCGAGAATGGCCGTATGATGACCATCGATGGCCGCGTAAGCTATCGTGAGAACGAGAACGATTCTCGTAGCCACTCAAACCAGCAGACTATCAAGAATGATGATGGCACATACTCTCCACTGCTCCGCTATTTGAGCAATGAATCGAACTCTGACAATTTGGGATTGAATGCATCGGTAAACTATGCAGAGCCTATATCGAAGAGTTCACAAATCACATTGCGTTATGATTTGGGTTACACAAACCAGGAGAGCAAGCGTAATACGTTTAACTTTGGCAACGATGATAGCTACACAAACGGCACACTTGATCCTGCTCTATCGAATCGCTACACAAGCGATTACACGACTCACCGCGTAGGTCCGGGTTATAGTTTTACGAAGGAGCGCAACACCTTGGTTTTGAACCTCAGCTACCAATACTCTACCCTCAACGGCCAGGTAGAGGCTGCACAGACTCAACCAGTAAAACGCTCGTACAACGACTTCACATACTTCTTGATGGGTAACTTCAACATCAACCAGCAGAATTCAATACGTCTGTTTGTGATGTCGTACACCAACAACCCCAGCATTCAGCAATTGAATGGCATTCTCGACATCTCTGACTCACAGTACGTGTCGAGCGGTAACGAGCGATTGAATCCTGCTTACTCGCACAATGTCAACTTCCACTACAACAATACCAACCTGGAGAAGGGACGCACGTTTATGTGGATGTTTTCGTTCCGCGCTGCTCAGGACTACATCTCGCAGAGCCTATATACCGGCAACAACATACCTCAATTCGTAATCGACGAGGTGGGTTCGAAGCCTATTCAGTATTCGACTTACGAGAATGTCGATGGTTATATGAGTCTCCGCACTCATTTGAGCTATGGCCTTCCCATCAATCCCATCAAGTGCAATTTCAACATTATGGGAGGTGTAAACTATTCGAAGACTCCTTCGCTTGTAAACGGAGAGAAGAACATGGCAAGCAATATGGGCTACGACGCTCGCGTAGTATTGGGTAGCAACATCTCGGAGAATATCGACTTTACAATCTCTTGGAATGGTGCTTACAACTTTGCCGACAACTCACTGGCCACTGGCAACGGTAAGAATGAGTATTTCAACCACTCGGCTCAGGCTTCATTGAAGACCATCTTCTGGAAAGGATTTACATTTACAGCAAGTGCCAACTACGTACAGAACATCGGCTTTACGAACGATTACAATGACTCTTACACCATCTGCAACGCAGGTATCGGTAAAAAGCTATTCAAGAATAAGCTGGGTGAGATTATGCTTGGCGTAAACGACATCTTCAACCAGAATACATCGTTTGCTCGTGCCACAGGTTCGGGTTACACGCAGAACTCTTGGAATAGCGTGATTGGACGTTACTACACAGTACAATTCACCTACAACCTCCGTGTATTCGGCAAGAAGGGTTCACGTAATTTGGCCGATTATGGCATTATGGATGGCGGTAATGCAGGAGGCCGACGTATGGGTCCCCCGATGGGAGGTCCTCGCTAATAGATGTTGCTAAATTAATAGCAAACTTACAATAAGAAGTGCCCCCAAAAGTTTGGATAAAAAACTTTTGGGGGCACTTAATATTTTTCAGGGAAGCAGACTATTAATTAGGTTTACATACATATGTGATTAAAAAAAATTGTATATTTGCAACAGCAACACCTGGGTGTTGGAAAATACATACATATTAAATAACTCAATCGCTGTCGAATCACCACCTCGTATGCTGACGAGTTAGAACAATTCTTGTTGGGAAGATTACGCTTTAATGCGCAGATTTCCTATATAGAATTGTGGCTTGTGGTGAGCCCGACAGCGTATGGTGATGT
Source organism: Rikenellaceae bacterium (assembly GCA_015060165.1). GTDB lineage: Bacteria > Bacteroidota > Bacteroidia > Bacteroidales > Rikenellaceae > Alistipes. The sequence continues at coordinate 15,374 of SUZC01000005.1, read as the reverse complement.
CTGCGCTTCTTATTTGTGCAACTCACCAAACGATGTTGCTCAAACCATTATAATTTATAGCTATATGAAAACAAGTGTTGTCAACCTAAAAACGTTTTTTATTTTTCTCCTCACAGTAAGCCTTACCACATCGTGGGCTCAAACACCCGAATGGCAAGAGCAACTAACCCGTCTTGATAAAGAGGCAGACCAACTTTATGAAAATAAGAGTTGGCGAAAACTCGTTGCCAATCAAGAGCGATATCGTAAAATCATTATGGATCAACCCGATTCTGTAAGGAGGGAGTACCTGTATGATACCGACCTTAATGGCGACTTCTACTACGGTCTTGCCTGCTACCAAACCTTGGCAGGAGATAAGAAAGGGGCACTCAAAACCTTTGAGCACTATACTGATAGAGTTATTGACAAAAAGGAGATTAATCTACAATTCATTAACAACGACAGCGACTTAGACGCCATTCGCGAGGAGCCTCGTTTTAAAGCTTGTATGGAGAGACTTGTAGAGTGGGGCGATTATAAGCAAAAGCTAAAAAACGCAAAACCCTATTATCGAGGTTTGGTCCCAGAGGGAATGAAGTTTAAATACGCAGCACCTAACAACCCCGATTTGGTTCGCTTGCGCGAAGAGTATAAATTGGATAGTGTAGCAGGTGCAGGCGACGAGATTTCAAAAATAAAAAATCTCCTACATTGGGTGCACAATGTAGTGCGACACGATGGTAGTTCCGACAACCCTGAAGTAAAGAATACTATTGCAATAATTGAACTCTGCCAGAAGGAGGATAGAGGCGTGAATTGCCGTATGATGGCGCAAATGCTTACCGAGGTATATTTGGCAATGGGCTTCAAGGCTCGTTTCGTGACTTGTCTACCGCGTGACTTTGTGAGTGACTGCCACGTGATAACGACAGTTTATAGTAACACTCTCAACAAATGGCTATGGGTAGATCCTACATTTGAGGCATATGTCTTGAACGAGAAAGATGAAATGCTCTCAATCGCCGAGGTAAGAGAGTACCTTCGCAGTGACAAACCTTTGAAGATAAACGACAACGCAAATTGGAACAATCGCTCGAAACAGACTAAGGAGTATTATCTTGACCATTATATGGCAAAGAATCTTTACTATCTATCTTGTATGGATGAGGCTCGTTTCAATGCTGAAACGACAATTGAGGGGCAGACATATCGTTATATTGTCCTAATGCCTTACGATATGATTAATTCTAAATCTGACGCCGTAGGCTGGGGCGTTCTTAGAGTTTGTGATGATAAATGGTTTTGGCAATCACCATACGAAGAGTAAAACAAAGCCTGCTACCGTTGCCTGACTTTAATATTTACTTTACTCCAATTCGCTCTTTTTTACAAAGGATAAAATTAGGTAATTGCGATGCTGTTGCAAAATATTGCGACAGCATCACTTTTTGAAATAGCACCGAGACAAGCGAGACTGAACAAGGTTGTAAACATTTCTACTCTGAATAGGGCAATAATCAAGCAGCGTAACAATTTGGGACTCTCCTATCGGTGATTATTTAAAATTCAGAACTTTCCGTTCTATTCATCATATTACACATAAATCAATTCAAATCAAATCCGACCCGCTTTATTCTCAGCAAATCCTTTGTAATACGCCACTTTTTTGTTATTTTTACACATCCGACTCTAAAACAAATATTTTATGGCAAAGTATATATTGCGAAACATTCTACTATTAGTTGCAATCTCATTGCAACTAAACCTATCGGCTCAAAACAAAGCAACCGGACTACAAACCGACCTAATCAATGATGCTGGTACGTTATATCAGAATGGATACCGCTCCGACAAAACAATGGCAGAACTTAACGATAGCGAATTTTCTCAATATCAGTACGCAGCCATTCGCTCCTCTCGACCGACATTTTCGTGGATTGTACCACAGTGCGAAGGCGAGCATAATGTCATCCAGCGCTCATACCAGATTGCAGTTGACGATAATCCTGCCGATGCTGCCGCTCACACGGGAAAAGTGTGGAACAGTGGTCGTCAGAAAAGCACGCAATCGATAGCGGTGCCTTATCTTGGAGTCGATTTACAAGCCAACAAAACATATTATTGGAGTGTAAAGGTTGCGACCAACCATTCGCAAGGAGAGTGGTCGAAGATCGAGAGTTTTAGAACTGCACAAGAGGTAAAACCATACGCTGTATCGTATCGTCCACAAATCCGCGAAAAAGAACACCCCGTATTAATTCGTAAAACCTACCCACAGACCACATTTATCGATTTTGGTCGTGCCTCGTTCTGTTCGCTGGAACTCACATTAGAGAGCCCACGCGACAACGACACCATATATGTAGCCATTGGTGAGGATTGCAAGGATGGCCGAGTGAATAGCCACCCGCACGGCACTGTACGCTACTATCGCTATGCTCTGCCGCTACGCAAAGGCCGACACACCTACCCTATCATACCAGCTCACGACAAGCGTAATACCGGCCCACAAGCGGTACTTATGCCTGAATATATTGGCGAGGTTGCTCCTATGCGATATTGCCAAATTGATGGATATACAGGCACTCTATCACAGCAAGATATTGTGCGCCATACGGCCATCTACCCATTCGACTACGCAGCAGCCCACTTCCATAGCGACAACGAGATTCTCAACTCGGTGTGGGAACTATGTAAATACACCATCAAAGCCACCTCGGCACTCGGAATATACATCGATGGCGACCGTGAACGAATTCCCTACGAGGCCGATGCACTGATTAATCAACTTTGTCATTACACAACCGACCGTGAATACGCAATGGCTCGTCGCTCGTCGGAGTATCTGCTCGACCACCCCACTTGGCCGACAGAGTGGATTTTGCAAGCTCTTATCATTGCGTGGAACGATTATCTCTACACGGGCGACAAACGCTCCATCGAAGCCAACTACGATATTCTGAAAGCCCGCACCCTGCAATCACTACGCCGCGAAAACGGACTAATATCGACTACCGATGACAAGGTACGAAGCGACGAGTTCCGCAAGATGATTCGTTTTTCGGGCAAGATTCGCGACATTGTGGATTGGCCTCGTCGCGGTGAGTGGCAACACGGTGAGGACGATGGTTATCAATTAACCGACTACAATACCGTCGTCAACGCATTTCACTATCGCGCATTATCAATTTTGAAACAGATGGCCCAACTCACCAACCGCAAAGCAGAAGCCGAACAACTAAAAGCCGAATGTGAAAAGTTACACAACGATTTCAATACCTATTTCTACGACTCCGAAAAGGGCTTATATCGTGATGGCATTGGCTCTAATCACCACTCCCTGCACGCCAACCACTTCTCACTGGCACTCGGTTTGGTGCCAGAATCTCGCACAGAGCAAATACTCAAATATATTTGCTCTCGCGGTATGGCGTGTAGTGTATATGCCGCACAATTCCTAATGGATGCCATTTATGAGTCGGGCGGCGATGATTACGGTCTACATATGCTCACCAAACAAGATGAGCGAAGTTGGTACAATATGGTACGAAAGAACTCTACAATCACCTATGAGGCGTGGGACAACAAATTCAAAGCCAATCAGGATTGGAACCATGCCTGGGGAGCTGCCCCAGCTAACATTATCCCTCGCTACGTAGTTGGAGTGAGACCACTTAAAGCAGGGTTTGCGGAGATGACTATCGCACCACAGACATCCAACTTGAGCGAAGTACAAGCCACAGTCCCGACAATCAGAGGCAGTGTCGAAGCTAAAATCAGCAACACTCCTCATAATTACACATTGCGCCTTACCATACCGGCCAACACTACGGCCGAGGTGTCGCTACCCGACTCCGACAAGATATCGGATTCGGCACAACTTCGCATCAACGGTCGTAAAACAAAACTACGCCGTTTACCCAACAATCGTATCGATTGCGGTCGTTTAGGCTCTGGTGAATGGCTCATAGAGCTCGATTACAGCTCAAAATAGTAGGTTTTTTACACTCATCTGAAAAAAAAGTCGTTTTTTCTTTGCAGAATAAAAATTATATTCTACTTTTGCATCGTCAAAAACGACAATGGCATTGGGCTATGGTGTAATGGTAACACTACAGATTCTGGTCCTGTCATTCCAGGTTCGAATCCTGGTAGCCCAACAGGAGGCCAAAATAAAACAAAAGGCCAATAGAGCGGAACATTTTAGTTCTGCTCTTTTTTTTGTTTTATTACTTTTGTTTTAGCACCTACGGAAAATTTATGGGTATTATCTCTCGTTTTTAATAGTATTTTGTTAAATTTGTACAAAACTAAATACACCTAACCAATGAAGAGATTTTCTATCAACTCAATTTTGGCAATAGTAGCTATGGTTATAATGATGACTGCTTGCCAAAAGAGTCCACAAATTGACTTGACAAACGTTGACGCTTTTACAAAAGCTAAACCCGTATGGGCAGAAGGCCGCCAGAAGGAAAAAAACCTGATTCTCTCGTTCCGCGAGGTTATAAAGGCCGGTTGGAACAAGAATGCATATATTCGTATCGCAGCATCGACCAACTATCGACTCTTGGTCAATGGAGAGTTTGTTGCTCACGGCCCTTGCGTTGCAGCTCACGATTTCTATCGCATAGATTGCTACGACCTTAAACCTTATCTTAAAAGCGGCAAAAACCTCATCGCATTGGAGGTTGCAGGCTATAACGAGCCGAGCTATTACCTGCTTGACCAGCCCTCGTTCCTACAGGCAGAAGTAGAACTTAACGGCGAGATTGTTGCCGCTACGGGCAGCGAGTTTACAGCATACGAGCTAAATCAACGTAAGCGCGATGTCCCTCGATTCAGTTTCCAACGTCCATTTATTGAGCACCACATCCTTACGCCCGACTATCAGCAGTGGGCTGAAGATATCAATTGGCAACCTGCAGAAGGTATCAGTCCTGTGAAGTTGGCCGAGCAGGAGGCTAAGACTCTTATCACTCGCCGAGTACCATATCCCGACTACTCCATCCACGAGGCAGTACAAATGCCCGACAATAAGTATACATACAAATTCAAGTGCAACAGTACCGGATTCCTCGGAATGAAGATTAAGGTAAATGAGCCGACTGTCATGAAGATTCATTTCGATGAGTTGCTCGATGACAAAGGTCGCGTTCGTCATAACTCTCAGTATGAGGGACGTATGTTCTATGAATTCCAGCCAGGAGAGTACCTAGTTGAGAGCTACGAGCCATATACTATGCAATATCTGGAGATGCTAATCGAGAGCGGCGACTGCTCGATAGAGCGTGTTTATATGCGAGACTATTGTAATTCCGATGTATCGCGTGGCACGTTCCAATCGGACAATGCCGATTTGAATCGCCTCTTCGAGGCTGCTCGTGAAACCTATCGCCAGAATGCACTCGATATATTTATGGACTGTCCCTCACGAGAGCGCGCAGGTTGGTTGTGCGATAGCTACTTCACATCTCGTGTAGCATTCGATCTCTCGGGGCACACTCGTTTGGAACACAATTTCATTGAGAATTTCTTGCTCCCGGAGCGCTTCAAAGATATCGACGAGGGAATGCTTCCGATGTGCTACCCATCAGACCACTGGAATCACAACTACATTCCCAACTGGGCTATGTGGTTTGTATTGGAACTTGAGGAGTATCTATTCCGTAGCGGCGACAAAGCTACTGTTGAGCAGGCAAAGAAACGAGTTTACGACCTTGTAAATTACTTTAAGCCATATTTGAACGAGGACGGATTGCTGGAGAAACTCTCGAAATGGATATTTGTTGAGTGGTCAGCCGCCAACAGCTATGTACAAGACGTGAACTACCCCACCAATATGCTGTATGCCGAGATGCTCGACGTTGTAAGTCGTCTATATGGCGATAAGGCTTTGGCTGAGCAGGCTGAGCAAGTACGCGCAACCATCCGCAAGCAGGCATTTGATGGAGAGTACTTTATCGACAACGCTATACGCGACAAGCGCGGACGATTGCAGCTCACCGGCAACCACACCGAGACTTGCCAATACTACGCCTTTATGTTCAAGACCGCTACTCCCGAATCGCACCCCGAATTATGGGCTCGTCTGCGCGATGAGTTCGGCCCAGCCCGTAAGCAGAACAAGAAGTATGCCGATGTGCCGTATTCTAATGCATTCATTGGCAACTACCTGCGCTTGGAGTTACTTTCACGCGAAGGTCTCTCAAAACAGATTCTTGAAGAGTCGATTGCCGAGTTCTTGAAAATGGCCGATCAGACTGGCACATTGTGGGAGAATCTTAACTCATCAGCTAGCTGTAATCACGGTTTTGCATCACACGTTATCCACGTACTCAATCGCGATGTGTTGGGTGTGTATCGCCTATCTCCACAGGAGAAGAAGGTCACTCTACGTTTTGCAGACTGCAATCTCAAGGAGTGCCGTGGCTCAATACCCGTTGGAGACGACAGCGTCGACGTAGAGTGGACATTGGATGGCAACAAAATGGATGTGAAGATCTCTATGCCTGAGGGATATACATACGAACTCGTACCGTCGGCCTTGGAGGTTAGTATAACCGACCTTAGCAATACGACCAAATAATCTCGACTACGAGGATCACATAGTATCTCGACGAAAAAAATATTTAAAACTGCATAAAATTTAGACAATGAAAAGATTTTTTATCCTATCACTTTTTGTAATGATGTCGGTGGGCACATTCACAGCTTGTGCCGACAATGGGACAGTTCAGGTTGGAGCTGAACGTACAAAAGAGTATCTCCCCAAATTGAAGGGACAACGCGTGGCTCTATTGGCCAACCATACAGCAATGGTCGGGGAGCAACATCTGGTGGATATGTTGGTTGAGAACAAGATTAACGTTGTCGGAATATTCTCTCCCGAGCACGGTTTTCGCGGCAACGCTGATGCCGGTGAGCATGTAAAGAGTTCAGTAGACGAAAAGACAGGAATACCTATTTGGTCATTGTACGACGGTAAATCGGGCCGACCTTCGGAGGAGAAGATGAAGTCGTTTGATGTACTTATTGTAGATATGCAGGATGTAGGTCTTCGTTTCTACACCTACTACGTGACAATGATTAAGATGATCAACAACTGCGCCGAATATGGCAACAAGGTTATCGTACTCGACCGTCCCAACCCCAACGGAATGTATGTTGATGGTCCGATTCTTGATATGGCAAAGTACAAGTCGGGCGTAGGAGCTCTGCCAATTCCTGTTGTTCACGGCCTTACAATGGGAGAGATTGCCCTGATGGCTCAGGGTGAAGGCTGGAGCACAAAGTGTGATGTAGAGGTTGTTGCCTGCAAGAACTACACCCACCAAACCCGTTATGAGATTCCGATTGCACCATCGCCCAATCTACCAACGCAGCACTCTATCTATCTATATCCATCGACCTGCTTGTTCGAAGGTACAGTTTGTTCGCTCGGTCGTGGCACAGATTTCCCATTCGAGGGTTATGGACACCCAGATTATAAGGGCAGCAAGTTTACATTCACACCCCGCTCGGTTCCTGGTGCAAAGAATCCTCCACTTCTTGATCAGCAGTGCTGGGGAGTAGATTTGCGTGGTATTTCGGATGAGGAAGTCATCGCCAAGGGCTTTGATTTGACATATGTAATCGACGCTTACCGTAACCTCAATATGGGTGAGAAATTCTTCAAGCGTATGTTCTTACTCCTTACGGGTGTAGACTACATCAAGGAGATGATTATGGAGGGCAAGTCGGCCGACGAAATTCGCCAAATGTGGCAGAAGGATGTTGAAGATTTCAAGGTTTTGCGTCGCAAGTATCTCCTCTACGAAGAGTAACAACAGCCAGATGGTAGGCTAAACAATCGCCATAAATATTGCAGCATTATGGGGAAATAATATTATTAACGCCCATAATGCTGCTTTTTTATTTCTTCGTCTACTCAAATTTTGCTATCTTTACCCTATATTTATATAAAAAGTTATGCAACACTTACACACAACAATCCGCCGAGCAACGTATATTCTTGCGTTTGCCACTATATTATTTGCCAACAAATATCATCTGGCAGCCCAAAATACCACACAGGCACACAGCTCCAACAAAGAGTATTGCGTGATAGGCAGCACCTCGTTCCAGCCATCAGAGAGACTCACATTGTGGTATACCCAGCCTGCCACCACAGCTCAGGTTCGCGACCAATGGATGGAGTATTCTATACCCATCGGTAATGGAGAATTCGGAGCCTCGATATTCGGAGGTGTAAAAGTCGATGAGATTCAGTTCAATGAGAAGAGTTTGTGGAGTGGCACTCAATTCGATAACAAAGGATATGACGATTACGGGCATTACGAAAATTTCGGTTCAATATATGTTGAAAATCTATCGCCGGAATTTGCATTCGATAAACAAAAGGCTGTATGCAACTATCACCGCGAGCTTGATATTACGACTGCCACAGCACGTGTTGGTTACACAACCGCTGATTCAAAAGCTGAGTATCAGCGCGAATATATAGCATCGAATCCCGATCGCGTGATTGCTGCGCGATACACGGCATCGGGCGATGGCAAGTTGTCACTACGCATTACTATGGCATCGGGTGTAGCTGGCGACAAAGGCAAGACGCAATACGTAGGCAACGAGGCCACATTCTCTGGCAAATTGCAAACCGTTAGCTACAATGCACGCTTGCGAGTAGTTGCTAAGGGCGGCACAACAGAGTGCGATGGCAAGAGCATTATCGTTCGCCAGGCCGATGAGTGTTTGCTCATACTGGGTGGTGGCACCGATTTTGATGCCTACGCAGAGAATTTCACATCCGAAACAAATAAACTCCCCACAACGATCGCTAAACGAGTAAACGCAGCAGCAAAAAAAGGTTGGGATGCCCTCTATTCGGCCCATGTGAAAGATTATAAGCAGTTATTCAACCGAACTACTTTTTCGCTAAACTCCCGCAATACGATGCCTACCGACGAGCTTATCCGCAACTATGCCAAGCGCATAACGGGTAGCGAGCCTGAGGTGTTGATGCTCGAGGAGTTGTATTTTGCCTATGGACGCTATCTTGCAATCAGCTCTTCGCGAGGTGTAGACTTGCCTAGTAACCTGCAAGGTATATGGAACAACAAGTCCAAACCTGCGTGGAATTGCGACATACACGCTAATATAAACGTTCAGATGAACTATTGGCCCGTAGAGTCCACCAATCTGAGCGAGTTGCATATGCCGTTCTTGAACTACATCACCAATATGGCCACCAATCACTCTGCATGGAAACGATATGCCAAGGATTCGGGACAGGAGCGAGGTTGGACTTGCTACACCGAGAATAATATTTTTGGTGGCGTAGGAGGATTTATGCACGAATATGTGATTGCAAATGCATGGTACTGTACACACTTATGGCAACACTACCGCTACACTCTCGACAAGAAATTCCTCGAGAAGGCGTTCCCCGCAATGCTTAGTGCTACTCAATATTGGCTTGATAGGATGATTCTCGATCCTAAGGACGGTACATACGTATGCCCTAAGGAGTACTCGCCCGAACACGGCCCAGTGGAGGATGGAATGCCTCATGCCCAGCAATTGGTATGGGAGTTGTTCGACAATACACTCAAAGCTGTTGATATACTTTCAGTGAAGCGATGCGGTATTGACCCGAAAGAGTTAGAACTTATTCGTGATCGATTCCAAAAGATGGATCGAGGATTGGCCATAGAGACCTATGATGGTGCGTGGGGAGAGAGTATCGGAGGTATAAAAGTCGGGGACAAACTACTTCGCGAATGGAAATATTCACCCTATAAAGTGGGACAACGTTACCATCGCCACATATCACACGCAATGTGTCTATACCCATTCAATCAGATAAACTCCGAATCTGAATACTTCGAGCCAATGGTCAACACTCTGCGAATGCGTGGTGACGCCTCGACTGGCTGGTCGATGGGATGGAAAATAAATCTATGGGCACGTGCACTGGACGGCGACCACGCCCACAATATTTTGGAACTTGCCCTGCGCCACCACTCAGTAGCAGGTGGAGGAGTCTATTATAATCTCTATGACTCGCATGCCCCATTCCAGATTGACGGTAACTTCGGAGCTACAGCCGGCATAGCCGAGATGTTGTTGCAGAGCCACAGCGATTGTCTTCATATTCTGCCAGCATTGCCTGAGGTATGGTCGGAGGGCGAGATCAAGGGACTTAAAGCCATAGGAGACTTCACTGTAGGTATCAAATGGGCCAAAGGAAAAGCATCTCGCATAGAGATTGCCAACAATCAAGGCAGCGAATGTGTCGTACGCTACCCCTCGATAGACAAAGCAAGGATAAGTGTAAATGGCAAACCTGTAAGGCCCGAAGCTTTAGACTCTTCGCGATGGAAAATCGCATCACGCAAGGGTAGCAAGATTGTAATAGAATTTTAATAGTCGACTTTGATTAATCGACATATTTAGCTAATTTCGCATAATAGTTGCTCGATACAACTATCGCACCTACAAACCAATAACATTAACTATACCCTATTATACTATGTTTAAAAATTGGGTTACATATCTGGATAACCTCGAAGAGGAGCGACAAGGCCGAAGCGCTATGTTTCGTATGTTGACTTGGTTGTTGGCTCGTCCGGCAAAACTTCTGCTATATATGCTCCGAGGATTGATGCAACACGGCACAATGGTACGCAGTGCGGCACTTACCTACTACACACTGGTATCAATTGTCCCCGTAGTGGCATTGGTCTTTGCTATTGTGAAGGGATTTGGCCTGGCCGATGGACTTGTCCAGAACCTATACTCGATATTTCCGCAGATTCCCGATATTGTCGACTATGTGGTGGAGTTCGCCCAAAAGACCCTTGCCCGCACTCAAGGCGGCTGGGTAGCAGCATTCAGTTTAGCCGCCCTATTCTGGTCGGTGGTGAGTGTATTCAGTTCTATTGAGGATGCCTTCAACAACATCTGGGAAGTAAACAATACGCGTAGTTTGATTCGCAAATATAGCGACTACATTGCTGTGGTGGTAATTGCTCCTTTGTTGTGGATTGTAGCTACATCGATGAGTGGCTATCTGCGAGATTGGCTTGATGTGGGTGACACATTTTGGGTGCGATTCGCATCGAAAATTATCTCTATGATGCTGGCTTGGATGATGTTCTCAATTATCTACATTGTTCTACCCAACACCAAGGTTCGCTACTCATCTGGAATTAAATCGGGTATTATAGCCGGTACGGTATTTATTATATTCCAATGGATGTACGTATCGTTGCAGATGTGGATGACGTCCTACAACGCCATCTACGGCAGCTTTGCAGCCCTGCCACTCTTCCTGATGTGGGTACAGGTATCGTGGAGTATACTACTGCTTGGCGCCGAACTCTCGTTCACATTCCAAAACGAAAAACGTTTCGACGAGGAGCGTGAATCGCTGACTATCAGCTACGACTCGCGTCGCAAGGTTATGGTTGCAATAATGGTTATTGTAGCTCGAGCATTTCGCGATGGCAAAGGAGCAATAGACGCCGACCAGATTCGTACTGAGCTTAATCTTCCGGCTCGTATAGTAAGTAGCTCTCTCCACACATTGGTCGCAGCCACTATGCTCAATCAAGTACAACGTCAAGGCCAAGAATACGACGTTGCATATGCTCCTGCCCGCGATATCACAACTCTTCGAGTGTATGATATTTTGCAAGCAGTAGACAACCAGGGTTACGCCGAGCAGAATCTCGATTTAGGTCAGGCAGCAGAGGTAACAAAGTGCAGCACAGTAGTGGACCAACTCAAAGAGATGATTGATTCAAGTGATCTGAACAAACTTATTACAGAACTTATATAGCAGATACAAAATGAGCGCAAATCACAATTTGCAAGATATTATAGTTATCGGAAGTGGCAATGTAGCCGAAGCCATTGCTTTGGCTTGCAAGGAGTGTCCAACGCTCAATCTGCGACAAGTTGTTGCACGCAACCGTCAACGCACAGAGCAGATTGCCGAAATAGTAGACTGCGAGATTTGCAATGATTTAGAGGAAGCTGCCGATGCCGACATATACATCATTGCCGTTAGTGATAGTGCAGTCGAGCAAGTCGCCCACTCACTCCGCCGCAAGGCAGAGTCCATAGTAGTACATACTGCCGGAAGTATCGGGATGGAGGCACTTGGTGGCCAACAATGCGGAGTACTCTACCCATTCCAAACATTTACCAAGGGCCGCAGAGTTGATTTCAGTCAGATTCCACTCTTCGTTGAGGGTAGCGACCCAGAAACCACGGCCCAAATAGAGCAACTCGCTCGGAAGCTTAGCCAACGCGTATGGCACGCCACTTCAGAGTGCCGCAGAGATATTCATCTTACAGGAGTGTTGGCCTGCAACTTCGTGAATGCACTCTACGCAATGGCTGCAGACCATTTGATGGAACGCCAAGGACTGCCATTCGATGTACTTCGACCATTAATCGAGGAGACCGCTCGCAAAGCAATTGATTCGACCCATCCGGCAATGGTTCAGACAGGGCCGGCAGTGAGAGGCGATGTAGCGGTAAGCCAACGACACCAGCAAATGCTCTCAGCCAACGAGCGTAAACAGATGATTTATAAATTACTTACAGAATATATATGGGAAACTTCAAAGAAGACATTGTAAAGGTAAAGGCTTTTATATTCGATGTCGACGGTGTGATGACCGACGGTGGCATTATGCCCATTGGCGACGGCTCGGATTTCATACGTAAATATAATGCCAAAGATGGATACGCAATTGCCTATGCCGTAAGACGAGGCTACAAAGTTTGTGTCATATCGGGTGGTCACGGCAATCTGCTACGTTCACGTCTGGAGCGATTGGGTGTAACTCGTATGTATCTGAATTGTATGGACAAAATCTCCGCAATGAAGGAGTTTTTTGCAGACTACAACCTAGATCCGACCTATACTATATATATGGGCGACGATATCCCCGATTTGGAGTGTATGCAGATGGTCGGTATACCCGTATGCCCCGCCGATGCTTGCTCGGAGGTAATAGAGGCTTCACGCTACATTTCGGAGTTTGGAGGTGGCAAAGGTGCCGTACGTGATATTGTAGAGCAGACTCTACGCGCACAGGATGAGTGGGCAAAGGACCGTCAAGGAGTTTTAGGTATTGCATCGAAATAGAGCATAATATGGAGACCACGACAAATCAGGCAATCATGTCTGACCAGCACTCAGCGGAGCTTGCCGAGCGCCGAGCAAAGGTATTTGATTTCCTTGCGGCACACGATATTGAATATTCAACCTACGACCACCCCGAGGCTCCAACCATAGAGATTGCACGCCAATATTGGCACGCCGACGGCTCGAAGCACTGCAAGAATCTATTCTTCCGCAACCATAAAGGCAACCGCCATTATCTGGTAGTATTCGATAGCGAACGTTCGATGGCAATCCACGATTTGGAGCAGCGATTGCGCCAAGGCAAATTGTCGTTTGCTTCGGAGGCACGAATGGAGCGATACCTCGGATTAAAGCCTGGTTCGGTGTCGCCATTTGGGTTGATTAACGATGAGCAAAATCACGTTCATCTGTTCCTCGATGCCAATCTACAGAACTACCCATCGCTGAGTTTCCATCCCAATGACAACACCGCAACTGTGGTAATTTCTCAACAGATGTTTGCTCGATACCTAGAAGCTGTAGGTAATAGCTACGAATATATAGAATTATATTAGCTTATATTACACGTGTGCCATAACCACCACTATTAAGTACACCCACACAAAACCCGTATTGCAATGAAAAAGAGATATTTTGCAACAGGTGTGGTCGTTCCACTACTCAACACCCTATTAGCAACAGCCGCAGAGAAGCCCAACGTAATCTACATTATGTGTGACGACCTGGGCTGGGGTGATGTGGGTTGTTACGGGCAGCAATTCATACGCACTCCACACCTCGATCAGATGGCTCGCGAAGGTATGCGATTCACACAAGCCTATGCAGGCAGCCCTGTGAGCGCACCATCGAGAGCATCATTTATGACAGGCCAACATACAGGCCACACAGAAGTAAGAGGCAATAAGGAGTATTGGCGTGGTGTGCCAATGGTAAAATATGGACAAAACAATGAGTTCTCCCGCGTAGGGCAGCATCCATACGATCCCGACCATATCATCCTGCCTGAGATAATGAAACGCAACGGCTACACAACAGCGATGTTTGGTAAATGGGCTGGTGGCTATGAAGGCTCTCATTCTACTCCGGACAAGCGAGGCATAGATGAGTTCTATGGTTATATATGTCAATTTCAGGCCCACCTCTACTACCCAAACTTTTTAAACCGATACAGCCGTAGCAAAGGCGATAAGGAGGTTATACGAGATACATTGCAGCAGAACATTCTCCATCCACAAAGTGGCGAGGAATACTACAATCGCAAGCAATACTCGGCCGAGATGATTCATCGCGAGGCTATGAGTTGGCTCGACAAACAGAACGATGAGCAGCCATTCTTTGGCATATTTACCTACACCCTACCCCACGCTGAATTGGTTCAACCCAACGACTCAATCCTCCAATACTATATATCGCAATTCCCCGAAGATAAGGATTGGATTGCACGAGGTTCCCGATACAACTCTTCGTATCGTGCTCACGCGCAATTTGCAGCTATGGTATCGAGGCTAGATTTGTATGTAGGTGAGATTTTAGACCTATTGAAACGTAAAGGCCTAGATAAGAATACACTTGTGATTTTCACCAGCGACAACGGTCCTCATCAGGAAGGTGGTGCCGACCCGCAATTCTTCGGACAAAACGTCCCGCTACGTGGCACAAAACGACAGACCCATGAGGGAGGAATCAGAGTCCCATTTATTGCATGGTGGCCCGGCAAGGTAGAGGCCGGTGTAGATAACGACCATCAATTGGCATTCTACGATGTGATGCCTACGCTTTGCGAGCTTATAGGCGATAAGCGATACAACAAACGCTATGCTTCGAAGCATAAGCAGGTTGACCACTTCGACGGTGTATCGTTTGCACGCACACTGCTTGGCCGCAGAGGACAACACCAGCACGAATTCCTGTATTGGGAGTTTGAGGAGACTGATCAGGTAGCTGTAAGAAAGGGTAACTGGAAGATGATTTCAAAACGCGGAGTACCACACCTATACGACCTGTCGAATGACTTACACGAGGATAACGATATTGCAGCCAAGCACCCCGACATAGTACGCGAATTGGTCGAGATTGCCCACTCGCAACACATTGAAAGCCCCCATTTCAAGGTGACAATGCCTAAATTATAAGATAGTAAGATAGAATATTTAAAATATAAAGAGTATCAATCTTCCGGATTGATACTCTTTATATTTTTATTCACCGATATAGCCAATCGCTTACC
>SUZC01000021.1 GCA_015060165.1 Rikenellaceae bacterium | reverse complement strand
GCCACAACTCAGTGTTATGTGGTTGCAAGTGGGAGGTTATCTTATTTTGGCAACACTCATTCCACACGATTTTCGATGAAATCTATTCCCTATATGGTCCAATAATAAAAAGAGCCTATCTAACAAGAGCATTGTTGGATAGGCTTTTGGGGATGACCTCTATTTATAGATATAGTGAATAATTAATTACTCTTCACCACATCGGCGGGGTTTTCGGTTGCAGCACGCCACGAGCGGAGGGTTACAAGACCAACCGTTACGGCGAGGACGATCACGAGGGCAGAGAGATAGAGCCACCACGGCTGTGCGATGCGGTTGGCGAACTGCTCCAACCAACGCGAGGTGATATACCACGCCACGGGTGCTGCCACCACAAAGCAACCTACGACAATCCACACATAGCGCAGGTTAAGCATCTCGACAATCTGGCGTGTCGTTGCGCCATAGACCTTGCGAACGGCAATCTCCGAGCGGCGGTGCTGTGTCTCGAACATCACAATACCAAAGACACCCATCAGAGCGATTATGATAGCCAGACCCGCAAACAATCCGATGAGTACCATATCCTTTTTGGCCTGTGCGTAGAGTCCCTCAACCCACTCCTCCAAGTAGTAGAGTTCGGCCTCCTCGGCAGCAGGAGCAAGCTCCTTCGTGAGGTTCTTTACATAGTCTGCAAACGCCTCGACATCGGCACCTGCACGCAGACGAATGTAGAAATGGCTCATTCGGGTATCACCCGTAGAGCAGTAGAAAGCGTAGTACTCATCATCCTGAGCAAGCGACGTGAGGCGTACATCTTTGATAATACCCACATAGGTAAACTGATTACCCTCTTTATATCCAAGCGGAATACCCACATCGCGGTGCATACGGCTCATCATCACAATCTCATCACGCTCTGCAGATGATTGGGTAAAGCCTTGACCATCGACAACCTCAAAACCAAAGAAATCGAGAAAATTCCAACGCACGGAATTGGCACGTACCCTATACTCCTTATCTTCGTACATTCGTCCCCACATCTGGTTACAACGGAAAAGATTAACCG
This sequence comes from Rikenellaceae bacterium, assembly GCA_015060165.1. Taxonomy (GTDB): domain Bacteria; phylum Bacteroidota; class Bacteroidia; order Bacteroidales; family Rikenellaceae; genus Alistipes. The sequence continues at coordinate 13,792 of SUZC01000021.1, read as the reverse complement.
CCGAGGTGGTTACATCCACTGCGTCGGGGTGTTGCTGCAATCGCTCCACGACGGTCTCTGAGCGTGTACCCAAATCCCACGAGGCGAAGGTTACGATATTCTCGCGGTCAAAGCCCAAATCGTATTTAATCATATAGCGATATTGCAACCAGAAGACGGCCGTTACGATGATGAGAATCATCGCCACCGAGAACTGCACACCCACCATCACCGAGCGCAAGCGACGACCCGTAGCCGACTGTGCAAAACCGCCCTTAACGCCCAATGATGCGTTGAAACGAGTGATATAGAACGCAGGATACAATGCCGCTACAACGGCCAACAATACCATCAGAGCGACCATCATAATAATGACTGCGACATTATCGCCAAGAGCCAGCGAGCAGATAGAATAGTTGGTGATAAAACTCTCTTGGATAGCAATCATCAGGTAGAACGTCAGAGCCATTGATAGCAGCACCAAACCGATAGCCTCGAAGAGGAAGTTCCAGCGCAATGTTCCCTGACTTGCGCCAAATACCTTACAGATATTCACCGCACGCATACGAACGGGCACGAGCGCAAAGAAGAAGTTAATGAAGTTGATAAAGGCAATCAGCACGATGATAAATGCAATACTGCCGAGAATGATCGGAGTATGTTTCTTACCCGTCTTAAAGTTGCCCGAATCATAGAACTCGGCGTAATAGAGTTCGTCGAGAGGCACCAAACGAGTAGCAAGGACTTGTGCGCCACTATCCAGTTCCTCCTTGGCCATTGCAATCTCCTCGGGATCCGCTGCCTCCTCTGCTTCGGCCATCCACTCCTGCACCATACCGAGGAACCAATCGGCATAACCCTTTTTGAAGATTTCGATATAGCCATTGAGGTTGGCACCCTCACGCATACGCACAAAATTCGAGTAGTTCCAATTGTTATTACCCTCAGTATAGACACCTTCGTCGTTCTGCATAATACCCCAATAGCTGAACATACAGTTTTTGGGCATATCCTCGTAGATGGCTACGATGGTCTGCTGAACGGTTGGCTTGCCGTCATCGTTGTATTTTCCACCTTCAAAGTAGATTACATCGCCCACACCGACGCCCAATTTTTCGGACTTCGAGCGAGCCATCGCTACCGTATTAGGCTCTTTGAGTTGCGAGAAATCGCCCGCCAGGCACTCAAAACCGAAGAATGTTGGCACATTGGCCGTTCCTTGATATACATATTCGTTGAACGGCTCCATAGTGTACTCATTGCGCTTGATCCAAATGCGGCTAATGCGTGGGTAAGGCATAGTTGAGGCGACCTCCTCGGCATCGGGGAACTGCTCGGCAGCGGTATAGGCCAAGTTACCGGGTGAATTGGTACTCCATTTGACTTCGCCATCGTTACCTCCACCGAAGTCGGGCGAGATAAGATAGGTGCGGTCGGCATTAGGGAATTGCCCGTTGTAGGTGATGGTGTACCACACCTGCGAGAAGATGATGTAGAACGCCACAAAAGCGAGGGTTAGTCCCACAATGTTAAGCAGTGAGGCTACCTTGTAACGACGTAATGTCATTAAAAAATTCTTAAACGCGATTTTCATAGGTTTCTATTCTTATTGTTTTATTAATTATTCAATTTTGAATTCTGAATTTTGAATTCCTCTTGTGATGTGGGAGGCGGTCAAGCCTGCCCACACCTGAAACGCTCTTTGCTTATGGTTAGTTTAGCGTTTTATAGTCTGCTCTTTACGTCGGTCACAATCTTGCCATCGAAGAGGCAGATGGTACGGCTCGCATACGAGGCATCGTGCTGCGAGTGGGTAACCATAATGATGGTCGTGCCCTCCTTGTGGAGTTCTTGCAGGAGTAACATCACCTCCTGACCATTCTTCGAGTCGAGGTTACCCGTAGGCTCATCGGCAAGAATCAGCTTTGGGTTCGACACGAGGGCACGGGCGATAGCCACACGCTGCTGCTGACCACCCGAAAGCTGCTGCGGGAAGTGGCCGGCACGGTGCGAGATGTTCATACGGTCGAGCATCTTCTTTACTCGCTCCTTACGCTCCGAGGGTTTCACGCCCATATAGATGAGCGGCAACTCGACATTCTCCGCCACCGACAACTCGTCAATCAGGTTGAACGACTGGAAAACGAAGCCGATATTGCCCTTGCGGAAGGCGGTGCGCTCCTTCTCTTTCAGACCGCCCACCTCTTGGTTGAGCAGCTGGTATGAGCCGCCTGTGGGATTGTCCAAGAGACCCAAGATGTTGAGGAGCGTAGATTTACCGCAACCCGAAGGTCCCATAATGGCAACAAACTCGCCCTCCTTAACCTCAAACGACACACCGTTCAGAGCAACAGTCTCGATCTCCTCGGTGAAAAAACTCTTCTGTAAATTTTCTACTTTTAACATAGCTGTAAATTTTTAGTTGTTTATACTTTTGTTGTTTTATATTTTCTAATTCATTTTCCGTTTTTGATTTTAGGCGAGCATATTTCTTCTCGACCGCAGTTCGGCGTGGATGGGACATAGTAGTCTATTTCTCATTCGCGACGGACAAGGAGAGGAGAAAGATGCCGCATACAAATCGAAAACTATTTCATAATTGATTGTGTCGGGTTCTCATTCGCCGCACTCCACGAACGGAGCGAAACGGTAACGATGGTAATCAACAGGATAACTCCCACCGCCAAAGCATATACCCACCACGACATCGGTGTGCGATAGACATACTGCTGCATCCATTGGTCGATGATGTAGTAGCTTACGGGTATTGCAACAGCCGAGCACGCAGCAACAATATAGAGGTACTTGCGGTTAAACATCTGCAAAATGCCACCCACCGACGCTCCGTGAACTCGTCGGATGCCAATCTCTCGGCGACGGTACTGCGTCTCGAAGAGTACCAAGCCAAACACGCCGATAATCGAAATTACAATCGAGAGGAACGAGAACAAAGTAACGAGTGTCGAGAGTTTATCCTCTACCTGATAGAGTAACTCCAACTCCTGCTCAAAGAACTGTATCTTGATTTTTTCGGGATCGGCATTAGGGGCTATCTCCATCAGTGTGTCGAACACAAATTTTCTCACCTCAGCAATGTCGGCTCCAGCTACAGTGCGGATATAGGTGTGGCGTGGCATACTCCAACCATAGTGACCATGAACGATAAAGGCAAAAGGCTCGATGTCCCAGTTGGCCGACTTGAAATTGAAGTCCTTGCAAAAGCCTACTATGTTGGCATACAGGCTGTGAACATGCCCCGGGATTTTACTCTCTAATGTGAGCCCATATTTTTCGACAGATGTCTGATTGAAAATCATTGCCCCCGTATCGGTATCTTCGTCTGATGGGAGAAAATCACGACCCTCGACAATCTCAATACCCATCACCTTCAAAAAGTTCCACGACACGCCGTGAATCATAAATGAAACAGGGTCGCCGCCATCCAATGGTCTTGACCAAGCACCCTCGGCATTGCTCACCAACTGAATATCGCCAAATGCCACGCCTTTGATTTGCGGATTTTGAGTAAGTCGGTCAAGAAGAATGTCTCGTTTGGTGTAGTCCAATTGATAGCCTTCGACATCAGGGTTGACCGCCTCCCAAGGCACTTCCACCGAGAGGAGATTCTCACGGTCGAAGCCCATATTGCACGAGAGCATATATTGATGCTGACGATATACAAATATCGAACATATAATCAGAGCAATAGAGATTGTGTACTGCACACCCACAAGCGTATAACGCAAGATGCGACCTGCTCGTGAAGCGGCAAAATCACCCTTAATCACAAACGCAGGCGAGAACTTGGTGATATACCACGCAGGATATAGCGATACCACCACGCCAAAGAGAATCACGCCCAAAGCGATAGCGCCTGCCAGCAACCAATTTTCATCAATAGCAACCGAAGTTGAGATATACTCTTTGAGTGGCGTATCGGCAAAGAGCACAACAATAACTGCCGCACCAAACAACGATACGAGAATCAGTCCTACGGTCTCGACAAGGAAATTAAGACGCAGTTTTGCTGTCGGAGCACCGAAAATCTTGTAGTTATTGACCGCACGGATTCGGCTCGGTATCAACGCAAAGAAGAAGTTTACAAAGTTGATAAACGAGATAACAAGAATCAGTACCGCAATGGCAATCAGCGTATAGGTCGTGGTGCGGCTACCACGATAACCCTCAACCGGAGCATCATCGATAAAGTATAGTTCGTTGATGGGCGTTAGGCGAGGTGTTACACGAGCCATTTCTAATTTTAACTCCTCCTCCGAGAGACCGTTTTTGCGACCTTCATCGACGACAAACTGTGCCATACGTTGCTCAATCTCCTCGACATCGGTACCCTTCTGCAAGCGGATGTAGTAGGAGTCTTGCCAATCGTTCTCTGAGGTCTGCTCTTGCGGCTCCAAAAGCACATAGCCCATAGGCATTGAGATAGATGAGGGCTTGGGGAAATCCTTATAGATGGCTACAATGGTACGGATAGCACCGTTTTGAGCTCCGCGGCCATAGTATAGACCATCGCCAACAGACAGATTGAATCGCTTGGCTGTCGATTCCGAGATTATCAAATCGTCCTCGGTCTTCAAGTCCTCCAATCGACCCGCCAACATCTCAAATGGGAAGACAGCCAAGCCTTCGGGTTCGGCACCAGCCACGCTGATTGTAAAATTCTCGATAGTAGCATTACGCTTTATAGAGTATTCATCTTGATACCTCGAATGGGGCATTACGTCAATCGAGCCGGCGGCCTCAACTTCGGGGCAAATGGCGGCCAGTTTATCAGGATATTGCCGATTCCACCAAATTTCCCAACGATTCATCTCGTTATCCCAGCCCGGGTACTCCAAACGATAGATGCGCTCCGAGTTGGGGATAACGCGGTTGTACGATAGGTCAAACTTTACCTGCACGGCGATAAGATATACCGCTGCAAAGGCCACTGCCATACCCACAATGTTCAGCACCGACGATGTGGTGTAACGGCGAAGCAGGGTTAGAAAATTTCTGATATACATAGTTCTTTAAATTTATTATTCCTTTTTTACGTTTTTGATTTTAAGCGAGCAGATTTTGCGCCGACCGTAGTTGGGTAAGGATTGAGCATACTAAGCGTATGTGATTTTCTTGACCAACAAGGAGGTGCGAAAGATGCCGCATATAAATCGAAAACTATTATTTGTTCAAAATTAGCACTTCATTCTCTCCGAAATTATCATACGACGAAGTTATAACTTTTTCGCTGGGTTGCAAGCCCTCGATAACCTCATAATATTGCGGATTCTGTCTGCCGATGCGAATCTCTCGGCGGTAGGCCTTCTCGCCCGAGGCATCGACGACATATATCCAACGACCGCCTGTCGCCTGATAGAACGAGCCACGAGGTATCAAGATTGCCTCGGCAGCCTCGCCAAGTTGCAAGTTGAGGTAGTAGGTCTGACCACTACGGATATTCTCGGGCGCAGCACCGCTAAAACGGAAGTCCGCCTTGAACTGACCATTTCGCACCTCGGGATATACCTTGCGGAGCTGCATCTCGTACTCGGTCTCCTGACGCTCAAATGACGCCACAAGACCTGTCATTACACGGTCGATATAGTGCTCATCGACCTGAGCCTGCACCTTGTAGGTCGTAAGGTCGTTCACCTGACCGATGTTTGCGCCCTGCTGCAACGACTGACCGAGGACCACATCCAACATACCCACCTCGCCATCAATCGGAGCCTTTACCTTGAGGTTATCCACTCGCTGACGGATAAGCTCCATATTGAGTTGCATCGAGCGGAGGCTCTCCTCCATCTGCGACACCTGCGAGGTGCGGTAGAGCGAGTCCTGCTTCTGTCGCTCCAAGACCAAATCACGCTTACGCACCGCGAGTTCGTAATCCTCCTTTGCACGCAGGTACTCCTCACGCGCCAAGAGGTTGTCGTTGTAGAGGTTTTCGTTCTGCTGATAGGTGCGCTTAAGGCGACTAACCTCCAAGTCGAGTTGCAGTTTCTCCTGACGGAGGGCAAGACGCTCTTGCTCCATCGAAATCATCGTGTTACGCAGGATATTCTGCTTCTCGGCAAGGTCGGCCTCCGACTGCAAAATCTGCATCGAGAGGGAGTTGTTCGACATTTCGAGGATTACATCGCCACGCTTCACGCTCGTACCCTCCTCGGCAACGATACGCTCCACAACGCCCGACTCAAGGGGCGAGAGCTGTACGGTGGTCATCGGCTGAACGCTACCCGTAAGGCGTACATAGTCGTTAAACTCGCCCTGCTCAACGGTAGCGATGTTTACGAGTCCTGCATCGACACGCAAGGTCGAGGAGTTATCACGCAACACCAACCAGCCGATAAAGCCAATCAGCACCACAACTGCTGCATAGGGCAGATTCTTCTTCTGAAAGATGGCACGCCATCCTTTCTTCTTTTCAAGTTTGATATCCATATTGTTTGAGTTTTATTTGTTATCTGATTAAGGGTTGTCCGTTGTAGTAATCGACCATTCGGCTCTTGACGATATATTGCAGGCGGGCGCGGAGCTTGTCCGACTTGGCTTGCAACAAGGTGTTGGCGGCGGTTTGGAGGTCGAGAGCCGAGATTAAACCATTCTCAAATTTACGCTCTGCACCATCGTAGGCAAGTTGTGCCGCCGAGACCTTCTTCTGTCCCTGCACATACTGCTTGCCGAAGCCCTGCATCTGCTGCCAAGTCTGCGACACCTCGCTCTCCACAGCTCGCTCAACGGCCACCTGCTCCAACTGCGCCGAGCGGTAGGCATTGGCAGCTCTACGCTTCGTGGAGCGTGCTGAAAGACCGTTAAAAATAGGAATAGAGAGCGAAAGTTGAACATATCCACCTCGATTGTTGCGGAACTGCGTGCCAAAGGGGTCGTAAGCCGCCTTATTATCGAAGTCGATGTAGTAGCTCGTATTGTAACCGCCATAGAGGTAGAGCGAGGGCGAGTATGCGCCCTTTGCACGGGCAAGATTCAGGCGGCTCTGCTCGGTGGCGTGGCGACTGGCTACAATCTTTGGGTTGTTCGCCAAAGCGTAGTCCAAGAGCGCCTGCTCCGATGTGGCACTTGGCAACGCCTCCAAGTCGATGTCGGTTACAATCTCCAACTTCTCGCCCTGTGGGTAGTTCATCACCTCGCGCAACTTGATATAGGCGAGGGCAAGGTTGTTCTCCTCGGTGGTGAGCAGATAGTCGTAGTTTGCCTCCTGCGACTCAATCTCCGCCACATCGGCTGCACTCTTGGTGCCGAGCTCCTCCTGTCGGCGTACAAGCTCCAAGGTGCGGCGTGATGCCTCCAACTGCTCGCGGGCAATCTTGACTGCCCCGGTATAATAGACGACATCCATATATGCCGAGAGGGTCTGCATAGCTACCTCATCACGGGCAATCTCCGTTTCGACAGCACCTTTCTGGCGTGCCACCTTCATCGCTCGCACGGTGTTGATGCCCTGCAAGCCATCGAAGAGGGGCATCGAGCCACTGATGCCATACGCATTATTAAATGTGGTAACGCTGGTGTAGGCGTTGGTCGCTGGGTCGATACCACGACCGAAGTTCATAGCACCACCCACCGAGCCATTAACGGCAGGGAACAGGGAGGCAACAGCCTCGCTGTAGTTGGTTTTGCTATCGTCGTGGGCAAGCTGCTTTTGGCCTACGCTAACTGAGTTCTCAACGGCATAGCGCATACAATCGTCTATTGTGAGGGGCTGTGCTACGCACACAAGTGTCAAAAAATTAGACACTAATAGGGTCATAATCAATCGTTTCATACTTTTTTCGGTTTCTGCTCCCAATCGTGCCAAAGGTGTACCAAACTATGCCAAACGCAGATACTCAACACTTTACGATTTAGAGCAATTTTGCAAAGTGTCTAATAATTAGACAATCGGTGTGTGATATATTGACACAGCGCAATTTTGTTGTAACTTTGTGAAAAAGAAATGACAGTTATGAGTAAGAGAGTAGGCAAACTTTTAATTGTTGATGACAACCGCAGTATCCTTTCGGCAGTGAAGCTGCTGACCGAGGGTATCTTTGCCGAGGTCGCCACCTTGCCATCACCTAACTCGCTTATTACCACGATACATAGCTTTGCTCCCGATGTCGTGCTTCTTGATATGAACTTCCATGCGGGTATAAATACAGGTAACGAGGGTATCTATTGGCTGCGTGAGGTACAGCAGAAATATCCCGAAATAAAGGTTGTTCTCTTTACCGCATACGCCGATATAGAGTTGGCTGTTAAGGCTATGAAGGAGGGTGCTTTCGACTTTGTCGTTAAGCCGTGGGATAATGCCAAACTGATTGCCACGCTCCAAAATGCCTATAAGGCAGCCAAAGGCAAGGCTAAGAAGCCAACCAAGCCGCAGACCGCCGAGCCACAGACCGAGATGTATTGGGGCGAGAGCGCAGAGATGAAGCGCATAAGGCAGATGGTCGAGCGTGTGGCCATCACCGACGCCAACATACTGCTTACGGGCGAGAATGGCACGGGTAAGGAGGTGCTTGCGCGTGAGATTCACCGCCAGTCGGCTCGCTGTCGAAAGACGATGGTGTCGCTCGATATGGGTGCTATTCCCGATACGCTCTTTGAGAGCGAATTGTTTGGTCATACAAAGGGGGCTTTTACCGATGCCCGCACCGATAGGGAAGGTAAGTTCGAGACCGCCAACGGCTCCACGCTCTTTATGGACGAGATTGGCAACCTGCCACTTCACCTGCAAGCCAAGATGCTCGCTGTGCTGCAAAATCGTGCGGTAACACGCCTCGGAGCAAACGAGGCTACGCCAATTGATATTCGCCTTATTTCGGCTACCAACCGCGACCTGCACGAGGCAGTTGCAAAGGGCGAATTCCGACAAGATTTGCTATTCCGCATCAATACCATACATATTCATATTCCGCCCCTGCGTAACCGTAAGGAGGACATCGTGCCCCTTGCTGAGCGATTTATCAACCGCTACTCGCAGAAGTATGGCAAGGCAGGCTTGATGCTCTCGGGCGATGCGGCGGAGAAGCTTAAAAATCACTCGTGGGAGGGTAATATCCGCGAGTTACAGAATACGATTGAAAAGGCTGTGATTATGTGCGATGGCGATATTATCTCGCCCGATCACCTCGAACTACACACCACGCAACGCCCCTTGAACGAGAGTCAGACGCTCGAAGAGATGGAGCGACAGACCATCGTGGGTGCCATAGCGCAGTGTGGCGGTAACCTCTCGCAGGTGGCACAGCAGCTCGGTATTACACGCCAGACACTCTACAACAAGATTAAACGCTACGGCTTGTGAAACGACAGCAGAACATACCTTACGGCAAAATCGGTGCTTATGTAGCAGTCATTATCCTGATGGCGGCTCTCTCGGGCTATGTGTGGGCGACCAACCGCCACGCACACCTCATAGCAAGCATTCCGATTATCATCTTCTGCTTGTTCCGACTCTTTCGTATCTACAACGAGCTGGTCGAGCGACTGATGTTTGTCTTTAATGCTGTGCAGAACGACGACTACTCATTCCGCTTTACCGAAAATCCAAATATCACGCGCCACGCACTGGTCAATCAATCGCTCAACCGCATCAAAGAGGTGATGGATAACGCAAAAATGCAGATTCGCGAAAGGGAGAAATACTTTGAGTTGATTATGGAGTGCGCCAATATAGGTATCGTTACCGTAATGGAGAACGGTACGGTAGCGCAGACCAACACGAAGGCTCTCCGCATAGTGGGTATGGAACGACTAAACCATATCGACCAACTGCGCATTCTGAGTGAGGAACTTTGTGAGGCGATGCACCGCATCGAGCCGAGCGCACAACTTACCGCACGCTTCACTACCGAGATTGGCGACCAAAACTTGGTGCTGAGTTGCTCGGCGATGGAGTTTGAGGGCAAGCAATTGAGGGTTATCTCTATCGGCAATATCCATGAGGAGCTTGACCGCAAGGAGGTGGAGTCGTGGGAGAAGCTGACGCGCATCCTTACGCACGAAATAATGAACTCGCTTGCACCCGTAACATCTATCAGCCATACGCTCCTCTCGTCGTTTGGCGATGCAGAGACTATGCGACAAGGACTCGAAACGATACACGCGACCTCGGATCGTCTGCTCCGCTTTGTCGATTCGTTCCGTGCCGTTACACGCATCCCTGCACCGCAGAAAGCACCATTCTACCTCTCGGAGTTGGTGGCGGAGTCGCTATCGCTGATACCACACGAGGGTATCGAGGTTGAAACGAGCATCGAGCCCGAAGATACGATGCTCTATGCCGACCGTGCGCTGATGTCGCAGGTGATGGTCAATCTACTAAAAAACGCCACCGAGGCACTCTTGGCGCAGGATTGCGACCGCAAGATAACTATCCGCTCAACCATTGATGCGGAGGAACGCATCCAAATCGAAATTACGAACAATGGAAAGGCAATCCCAGCCGAGGTCGCTGAAAATATCTTCACGCCATTCTTCACCACCAAAACCGACGGCTCAGGCATCGGCCTTGCCGTCTCTCGCCAAATAGTACGCCTTCACGGTGGCTCCTTGCGCCTCAAACACAACAGCGAAGGCCGTGTAACCTTCGCCATTGTGGTAGAGTAGTGCCAATACAACTATAATACTTGAGTCATCAGGAAATCTGTATCATTACACAATCTTGTAGACATCGCCATCCCCTCCCGAATATGATATAAGATTATGGTAATGATTGCCAAAATTAAATAATCGATCCATATATGACAATTAATCAATAGGAAGCTCTCAGCTTTTAATTTACAAGAGCGGATGGAAACGCTCGCTTTAATATCTCTAAACCCTCTACGCCATCCTTATCCTGTAAATATCTCAACACTTTCTCATAGTAAGATTTTATTTTTAACTCTTGCTCTATTATAGTACATAATCCTTTATTATTATATACATTAATTACTTGACTATAATCTTTGCGGCTGATTAAATCATCTATATATGTTTCTCGCTCATTATATAATTTGTCAATATCTATTTGATCGATAAACTCTGTAAATTTCTGATTAACCTCATCTATGCTGTTTCCTCTAGTTAAGCGCATCTCTGAAAAGATATGATTAATCTGTCCTGATACATAGTTTGCAACTTGAATCTGTTTTTCCGAACTCAACTTGCCAATTACCTTATTCTTGATAGCCTCAATATCACAAGGCTCCCTCTTATATAATGCAAAAGCCGATATGAACTCCTCCATTAAAAATAAATTCTCTATTTCTGCGACATCATATGAATATACATTCTCACTTTCAAATTTAGCTAATTGCTCCGATGTACGATAATCTCTATCAATAATTCCATAAGCAGTAGCATTTGTATTAGGAATCTTATTGAATGCTTTTGTATAATTAATAACATCAATACACGACACAACAGGAGTAATTGTGTAATCAGGGAAAAGCATCTCTAAAATTTGACAATCTTTGCTACCTTTTTTCCCTTCACAAAAAAGGATTTTCTTCTGACTGCCTAATAGCTTTAGTAGTAATTCCTCTGGAATCTCACTGTCATTTAAAGGTTCGATATTCCAGGTCGAGGGATGGTAAAATTCTCTTATCCAATATTTATTTGCATTTCTACTTGCTGCAAAAGTAAGGTCGTGGGTTAAATATATAAAAGTACAATCATTACGAGAGGCTTCCAGTTTATTCCACAACTTATCCACTATGGTTTTATGTAAATACATCTCCGGCTCGTCTACAACAATAATTGCGTTTTCTGGTGCAAGCAAAACTCTTCCTATTAAATACAGAATAACGCGTTCTCCATCACTCATTTGATGAGCTGCATATGTGATACTACCTGCTTTGTCTGATAAAATGATATTATTATTTTCATCACACATTATAGTACGATGCTGTATGAGAAAATTCCAAATACTCAATACATTGTCTAGCTTGCTATGCAATATACTTTCATCTGGATTTTCTTTATTTTGGACTTTATCACAATATCTATTTCGAACCAATAAACGCTCTGATAACAATGTGGCTAGAACCTTCTTATATTCTGTGCCATACTGTTGCGTCAGTTCATATGGCAGATCTCCATTATTGTTGGCATTATATGTTCGTTTATCATCTAAAACTGTTTTCTGATATGTATTATACTCGCTAGATGCTGCATCATAGTTTGGCACACTGGCAAATGTTGGAATAATTAATAATTTCTGGGCGGGAATAACTATTCCATCTCTGTAATCCATAGCAGCAGTAAGCGAATTTGCCAAACTAGTTTTACCACATCCGTTCGCTCCTACAACAACAGAATTCCGTGTAACATATCCTAAGGATTTATAGAAATCATATCCATGTATAATTTCTCTTACCCTACTCAGCTGTCTGATGGCATTGTTAAGCCTATTTATAACAATTGAAGGGGTTCTATGATATTCATCTGCCAAGTTGCCTTGAATTGAAAATAATCCTTGGATATTTAGCGATTCAATATTATGCCTCATTTTCGTAATAAATATTTCCGGCATATCCCTAGATGTTAAATCTTCGCTGAATCGAGTTAAAAATTCGACGAGGAGTTTAATGACTTCGATATTAATAGGCAAACTTTGATGTTCATCTTTGAATGAAATCAGACTATTAAGTATACCTACCTGAGATTTAACATATTCGTATGTTTCTTCTGCAATCATATAAGTTTAGCATTTAGAGGTATTATTGAGTGTAAATATACTATTATTTTGCAGAATAATCAACAACTATTTAAGTAAATGTTTCCGTAATTAGCAAACACTATATTTAGATAGTTTTTAAATAGTTACTTGTAATAATACACATATATTATTCTGAGTTAACCCTCCCGACAAAACGATCGGGAGGGTTCGGTTATTTACTCTTTATACTCTTTGCCTTGTTGTCGAGCATCTCTGCCTCTTGGGCTTTTAGGCGGGCTTGTTCGGCAATGGCGGCTTGGCGGAGGATTGTCTCCTCGTACTCCTCGACATCGGCTCGCATTGCTTCGATGCGTGATGCATCTCTGTTGAGTGTAAACAGATCCTCCAACTCTGCCATCATAGCCGGCGAGGCATCGCCTTTCATCTTCATATAACGATACTTCAAGTCGTTATCGTCACGCTGCACATTTGGCTGGTAAGCGTTCCACACGGCAATCGCCATAAATATCATCATCACAATACTTGTGACAAAGAATATTATGATTGACTTCGCCTCGGAGCCGATAATATGGCGGTGGTTATGCAGTCGTGGCGGCAGTTCTTTCGGTATCTCAATAGCCGATACCGTCTCCTGCAAGCTCTTTACCCCGCTCAGTACCTCCGTTTGTTTTGCAGTAAATGACTCGCTAATCCCATCCAGCGTTGTTCCATACTGAGCAAGTCCATTTGAAACCGCTTGTTCAATCTGTTGCGGCAGGTTGTTGGGTGGCATAGTTGCGGGTTTTACATTGGCAATCTCCGTTTTGATTGTCTTCAAAATTGAGCTTTTAAGCTCCTCATACATCTCGTATGACATCATTTTATTCTCGTTCATAGTGTTAAAGTTTCAGTTACGGGGGTAAAAACGAAATGTGTATAACAGCATAGAGGAGTATAGAGATATAACCTATTTAGTTATCAAAGAGTTAGAGAGATTGACAGCCCCGAAGCCTCGCAAAACGAAATGTTACATCGGCGTTACTTTTGCGTTACATTCGACTGCAATTTGAACGCAGCGTTCGAACGATAATGTTACATCGCCCTGAAAAACGGCAATAAACCGCCTAATTTCGGGGCGTTGTTGTATCTGTATAGTTATGACTA
>SUZC01000023.1 GCA_015060165.1 Rikenellaceae bacterium | reverse complement strand
CGCTTGGCAAGGTCAAGTGCCTCAGGCGGTGCTGTACGGGATGCGAAGAAGGCAACCAAATATCTATCCAACAACTCTTTGTTACCAGATAAGTCCATAAAAAAGCGCAGGCTTCTGCATTAACTTATCCCACTTCAAGGCCTTGGCTGCCTACAAAACGAATAAGCAACACAGAAAGCCCACGCAGGATGTTATATAAGCACACACTGAGCCAATGTCAGTAGTGGATATATACACCTATCGTGGACATCTGATTGCTAATCTTCGTTTTGTGTAAAACCGCCAAGTTTTGAAGTGGAAGATTACGACAATAAATGTCTACTAATATGTATTGGCTTAACGCTTAAAACCGTAAGCCGTAACAAAGATAATCAAAATTTCCTCAAATGTAGAATATGGTGTAAAAATAGAGTTGCTATGACACGATAGGACAACCTATGACACGTGCGGTAAAAAGGGCGTGGAGAGGCTTGTAAGCCACATTTTGTATTGATTATTCATATATCTTTGCTCACGAACGATTAACAAAGATGACTATGAATAAGAGACATACGGAATATATTGCACTCTATTTGTTCGTGTTCGGAGCGATTCTGCTCTTTGGTGTGTTAGCGCGAAAATTTGTGCTTGTCAAGGGGTATGATGAGTTCAGCGCAGCGGTTGCTTTCTTTGCAACGGTGGTTGTATTGTCGGCACTCTATATCAGTCTGCAATTGACGCTTAATGAGTTGCTGCTACCCCGAATGGAGAAGTTCCTAATGCGTTTTCCTGCGTTTCAAAAGTTGGAGGAGGTGGCAGTTGTTGCCGAGACTACCGCTGTCGTGGCCGCCCCTATTGAGGAGGTTACTGTTACCGAGACTACCCCACTGCCAACGGAGTATGAGGTTTTGCGTGCCAATGCCATTGCCGAACGAGAGCGTGCATCACAAGCGAAGTTGGAGCGTGTACTCGACTATACCAAGCAGACGATGGTTGCCTATATGAGCGAAGCAGAGTTAGACCGCTTGTGTGGCTACATCACCGAATATAGTTTGGGCGACACCCCTCGCGAGGTATCGCCTGTATCGGTTGATTCTTCCCTCAAAAGCATCGACCTGATGCACTTCGGCTGGAACATAGGCAAAGCATTCGGCAAAAAGCGCATTCACACCGCCACATTCATTAAGAATGTATTTGCTTACGCCCTCCATGACATAGAAGTCTCAACCATCGAACGCAAGATGTCGCACACCGAATGTGAGTGCAGGATTAAGTTGGATGATAATATAGCGTAAATTCTTATTGGTTATTACACTTTGTTTGTTGGGTTTAGCCACAGTCGTGAGATAGTGGCTAAACTATTTTTTGCGTAATACCTATCATAAAAACATTTTGTCCTTTACTTTTCTTATCATAAGGCAATGATAACAGCTATTAGTGACTCAGCACAACATATAACACCTGCTAATTATCAACCATTTACCACCACCCACCACCATACAAAAGTTATTTCTCAGTTATATTTTGGTGGGTGATTTCACCATTATAACACCGATTTCCTTTGCCAACGAAACATAAAAAACAGTTCGCATATGGCAAATGAAATTACTTTTGATAAGCTGCCGCAGGCGGTGGGTTATCTGACAGAACAGGTGGAGCGAATCCACAAAATTGTGGCGGCATTGCAGCCGCAGACCGCTATTGACAAGCATCGCATTGTCGAGATTGATGAGGCGTGCAAAATCACACGCAAGGCGAAACCTACTATCTACACGCTCGCACGCAAGGGGCTGATTCCTGCATACAAGCGTGGCAAGAAACTCTACTTCTACGAAGATGAGTTATTGCAATGGATTGAGTCGGGGCGAAAACCGTTACAGGCTCTCAACCTCCAAGAGCAAGCGGCGGAGATTGTCCTCGGCGTGAAGCGCAAACCCAAAGGCGGCTTTAACCTCTAATGCACTCGGCTATGAATAGTAAATTGACAGCAGAGGGCATAATGGGTGCGGCAATGCGTATGGGTGCTGAACTATCAGGGGGCGAGTTTCCTATCAGTGTTTTTCCTCACAAGATTCAGCGCATCATTACCGAGTTGCACGCCTCGCAGGGCTATCCCATCGACTACATCGCAGCGGCTATGCTATCGGCATTGGCGGTGAGCATCGGTAACTCGCATCTTGCACAAGTGAAGCGTGGCTGGGTGGAGAGTCCCATTTTATATATGGCACTCATCGGACGACCGGGAGCAAACAAAAGCCACCCTTTGAGTTTCGCATTTCACCCATTTATCGAACACGACTATCGCCACAACAAGGAGTATCAGGAGCAATATGCCGAGTATGAGCGCACGATGTCGATGACCAAGAAGGAGCGATTGGAGGCAGGTAAAGATGAATTTCCCATTCCTCCCAAGCGCAGTCGTTTTCTTGTGTCGGACATCACGCCCGAAGGGTTGAGTCTTATTCACGCACAGAATCCTCGTGGGCTGTGCTTATGGTCGGACGAACTATCGGCGTGGTTTAAGAACTTCAACCGCTACAACAACGGCTCGGAGGAGCAATTCTGGTTGTCAGTGTTCAATGCCAAGCCCACAATCTCGGATCGTAAGAGCTCGCAAAGTTCAATCTTCATCAAGCGACCTTATATTTCGGTTGTCGGGACTATTCAGCAGAAGATTCTCGGCGAGTTGGGTAAAGGCGAGAGGGCGAGCAACGGATTTATTGACCGTATACTTTTCGTAATGCCGCAGTTGGTGCAGAAGAGCCGATGGAGCGACAGAGAGACTCCCGAAGAGCTGGAACAAGAGTGGCAGCACATAATCAATAGGCTCATCGAGCAAGAGTGTGAGTTCAATGAGCAGGGCGAATTGCAATCGCGCCATCTCCCCTTTCGTGAGACGGCAAAGAGAGAACTATATGCGTGGCAGCACGACAACGCACGAAAGTGTGATTTGGAGAGTAACGAGGCTCTGCTCGGCATCTACTGCAAGTTGGAGATATACATCATTCGCTTTGCACTGATAATTCAACTTGCTCGTTGGACTTGCGGAGAGTGCGACAAGGAGGCTATCGACATCGAGAGTGTGCGTAGGGCCATTGAACTCGCGGAGTATTTCCGTACCACAGCCATAAGGGTGCAGACCTCAATAGGCAACGAGCAACTCAATGAACTGCACCGCACTATATATCACTATCTACCGCAAAGGTTTACTACCGCAGAGGGTATTGCATTGGCAGAGAGTTATGGGATGAAGGAGCACGCATTCAAGATGATGTTGAAACGCCATCTGGGGACACTATTCAAGAAAATCAATCACGGAGAGTACAGTAAATAACTTGTTACTATCCACATTTTGCAACCGTTGGTTTTGTGAAGTTGCGAAAATGTGGATAGTAACAACAAAACCAAGATTAAAATGAGATACCGATTCATATTAGAACCATACAAGGGTGTCAGCTCGCGGCA
>SUZC01000013.1 GCA_015060165.1 Rikenellaceae bacterium | reverse complement strand
GCCTTTATTGTTTTGCTATTTTCGTCTGCCAGAGCAAACATCTGCTCTAAGGTCAGTACATAAGTTTTTTGGGCATAGCTACCCTCAGCCCATAATGATGTACACAACACCATTATGAGCAAACGTACTTTGCTCATACAATATTTATATTTTAATAGAGATTTAAAAGAGAATTACATTACCTTCAGTCCTCCCAATTCGTACTGATATTGTGATGATACGGGATGTAGATATATGAAGCCGAAATGTAGTAATGTAAATATATATTTGTTCTCATATTGATGAAGAACTTTGTGCTCTTCGGGCTGCAAAGGTACAAAAAATAACGCAAAGTTGTAAGGCTGCGATTTCGATATTTTTTTATAAGAGTGTATGATATGGCTGAATATAAGCGCTTTAATAGTCTTAATGAATAAGTTTAGTTTACACCATTGGCTATATACCCAAAACGGACTAAACCTATTTTTGCTTAGGTAGCACTCAAGAAAGATGCTGACGAAAAGAGAAAGACGCAATTCTTCTTTTTTCGCCAGCATTTATCTTAAAAGTTCAAAAAAAATATACCCAACTCTGATTTTTGGGTGTAAAAAAGGGTGTAAATCTCGTAACTACTTGATTTACACCCTTTGTTGCGGAGAGGGAGGGATTCGAACCCCCGGAGCCTCGCAGCTCAACGGTTTTCAAGACCGCCGCAATCGACCACTCTGCCACCTCTCCGGGGACAAAAGTAGAACACTTTTTTTTTATTACCAAATATTTTAACAATTTTTTTAAAAAATTTTTGTCAAGACCCTCATTTTCAGCGATAAAAAAATTATGCTAAAAGTTTGGAAGTATAGAATATAATGCTTAACTTCGTATTACACATTATAACCTATAACTAACCATAATAATCTCTAAGTATGAATAAGTCGCAGTTAGTCAATGCAATAGCAGAGACAAGTACCGCATCAAGAAGTGAAGTAAAGAAAATTGTAGACTCTCTGTTCAGCATTGCTGAAGAGACTCTCAATAAAGGGGAGAAAGTCGTGATCTCTGGCTTTGGCGTTTTCTCGGTTGCCGAGGTGTCGGAGCGTATTGGACGCAACCCTCGTACCGGCGAGAAGGTGAAGATTGCAGCTCGTCGCAACGTGCGTTTCCGCTCAAATATGGATATAAAGTAGTCATATTCAGCGATTTTTTTCGCAATATCCACATTGCAACAATTTGAATAGTCTTTCGCAGATATATTTGAAAAGAGCCGTAACCGCGGCTCTATGTTGTTTTATTAAGGGAGGAGCTTATTGAATTGTGAGTTTTGGAGCGTATGCTTCGGGAGATATACACTAAAATATCGCCCGAAGCTATTATTTTATCCTCTTTTTTGCCAATTGTTATAAATTATAATTATTGAGTGGGTAAATTCGACAATTTGAAACTGCAAAAAATGGGATCCAGTGCTTGCGTACATATCCGAAAGCAGAGCGATATTTTCTGTCGTTCCCAATCGGTTAAAACGCCCTTAGTCGCAGCAATCCACGGCAAATCCACCTCAATCGGGGTATAAACGGGGTATCGAGGAGTATTATTCTTTGGCGGATATAAATTATTCCGCTCTTTTTTTGTACATTTGCAATAATATACCTGCCACTTGCGTTATTTATTAAGGTTCGCGCGTGGCGCGCGCAAGGGACAATAGTTGCAACTATCGGAAGTATGCAATGCAACCTGATGGTTGAAAGCGGCACCATTGCGGCAAAGATTTGTTAAAGAAAAAAGAATAAATATTAAATAATAAACGATTGCATAGGGCAGCAGCGCTGCCTACGCTGAAAAATGACAAAAAAATATGAGTGAAGTAATCAACATCAAGGAGCTCAACGAGCGCATCGAACGCGAGAGCGTATTTGTAGATACCCTTCGCCAGGAGATGAGCAAGGTTATCGTGGGCCAGAGCCATCTGGTCGATACGTTGCTGATCGGCTTGCTTTCTAACGGTCATATTTTGTTGGAGGGTGTTCCGGGATTGGCTAAGACTTTGGCCATAACCACATTGGCAAAGGCTGTGGATGCCGATTTTGCGCGTATACAGTTCACCCCCGATTTGCTCCCCGCCGACCTTATCGGTACGCTTATATATTCGCAGAAGAACGAGGAGTTTGTGGTTCGTAAGGGTCCCGTTTTCGCCAACTTCGTATTGGCCGATGAGATCAACCGTTCACCGGCAAAGGTGCAGAGTGCCCTATTGGAGGCTATGCAGGAGCGCCAGGTGACAATTGGCGATGAGACCTACAAACTGCCAGAGCCCTTCCTTGTATTGGCAACCCAGAACCCATTGGAGCAGGAGGGAACCTACCCCTTGCCTGAGGCACAGGTCGACCGTTTTATGTTGAAGGCTAAGATTTCATACCCCAAGAAGCAGGAGGAGCGCGAGATTGTGCGTATGAATCTTGCAGGGGGTGGAATGCCATCGCCCGCAAAGGTTATCACGCCCGAGGATATCGTAAAGGCCCGCCGCGTTGTGGAGGATGTATATATGGACGAGAAGATCGAGAAGTATATCATCGACATCATCTTCGCCACTCGCGAGCCGGCGGAGTACAGCTTGGAGAAGTTGCAGCCACTCATCGCCTATGGAGGCTCACCTCGTGCCAGCATCTCATTGGCTAAGGCGGCCAGAGCGTACGCATTCATCCGCCGTCGTGGATATGTTATTCCCGAGGATGTACGTGCCGTATGTCACGATGTATTGCGTCACCGAATTGGCCTAACATACGAAGCTGAGGCTGAGAACATCACAACCGAGCAGATTATCACCGAGATTCTTAACAACGTCATAGTTCCCTAACCGAGATGCAACAGAGCGAGAACGATATTCTCAAACGAGTTCGCAAAATCGAGATTAAGACCCGAGGTCTGTCGAACGAGATTTTCGCTGGAAAGTATCACACTGCTTTCCGCGGACGCGGTATGTCGTTTTCTGAGGTGAGGGAGTATCGAGCAGGCGACGATGTGCGCGATATCGATTGGAACGTTACGGCCCGTTCGTCGAAGCCCCATATCAAGATTTATGAGGAGGAGCGAGAGCTGACGATGATGCTCTTGGTCGACGTGAGCGACTCGCGTAGCTTCGGTACCACCGAGCGATTGAAGAAGAACGTCATCACCGAGATTGCGGCCGTATTGGCCTTCTCGGCAGCACAGAATAACGACAAGGTTGGTTGCATATTCTTCTCCGACAAAGTAGAGAAGTTTATTCCGCCGAAGAAGGGAAAGAGCCACATCCTTACGATTATTCGCGAGCTTATCAAGTTCCGTCCCGAGTCGAAGCGTACGGCTATCTCGGAGGCTGTGAGATACCTCACCAATGTCAATAAGAAACGCTGCACGACCTTCATTCTTTCGGATTTTATGAACTCGCCACGCGATGCCGAGGCGTTAGAGGACTCACTCAAAATTGCTGGCTCGAAGCACGATTTGGTGGGTATCAGAGTATGGGATCCCCGCGAGGCTGAGTTGCCCGACGTTGGTATTCTAGAACTGGAAGATGCCGAGACGGGTCGTAAAGTGTGGGTCGATACCTCGTCACGCCGCGTGAGAGAGCACTATGCCGAGAGTTGGGCCCAGCGTGATGCCGCCATCACCGAGCTATTGCGTCGCAACCGAATCGATACGGCAATGATTCCGACCGATGGTGACTATGTGGTCGAACTGATAAAACTCTTTAAGAAGAGATAGGTAGTAATGAATTCAAAATTCAAAATACAAAATTCAAAATTGGGGCTCGCACTAATCGTTGCGCTTTGCGTCTGCTCAATCTTTGGCACTACCCCTACTCAGGGTACGCCCAAGGCTCAGGCCGACAAGGACAGCACGCCCAAGGCCGATACTGTTGCGGTGAAGTTCAATGCGCCCAAGGTAAGCGGTACTGTTGAGCCCGACTCGATAGGTATCGGCGACAGATTCCTCTATTCAATCGAGGTCGAGAAGGATATGGTGCAAGGCGTATTCTTCCCCAACTTCGGAGGCGAAGGAGCCGAGGCATACGAATTAATCGAAGATAGGGCTATCGACACGCTTTCGCGCGAAGGTCGCCGAGTACGCCTGCGCAAGAGTTATCTGCTAGCTGCATTCGAAGAGGGTATTCACCGCGTGGTGCCGCAAGTGATGTATGCCGACAAGAATATAATTGACACAATCCGATCGAACGACACGCTCGATTTGCTTGTCACAACCTTCATCATCGACTCTACGTCGCACACCATCTTCGACTTGAAGGGTCAGCACAACTTGCCTTTCAAGTTCAAGGAGATTACGGGTTATATAAAGTGGAGCATTCTGGCGCTGATTATCTTGGCACTGCTCATCTATGCAGCCATACGAATTATGCGTCACTATGGCAAGAATTTGGGTGATTTGTTCAAGCCTGCACCTCCGCAACCACCTCATGTTGTGGCATTTGCAGCATTGGAGAAGTTGCGCTCGGAGCGATTGTGGCAAGAGGATAAGCATAAACTTTACTACTCAACCCTCACCGATATCCTGCGTTCGTATATCGCAGGCCGCTTCGATGTGGGTGCTATGGAGATGACATCCGATGAAATTATCGAGGCTATGCGTCGAGTGGAACTCCCGCAGAAGAGTGCTATGGATTTGACTCAGATTTTGCGTGATGCCGATTTGGTGAAGTTTGCCAAGGCTGTTCCCGAAGCTGAAGAGAACGAGGCAGCATACCGCGCAGCGTGGGACTTTGTCGAGCAGACCAAGCCTGAGGAGCCTACCGAGCAGGATGATGATGACGATGCCGCCGATAGCACTGCAAATAAAAGTGCAGCAAATATCGGAGCCGCAACAAATATTGTAAAACCGCAAAACGAGCAGACCAAATAGGCTATGAAAAGTGTATTGAAATATATTGTGGCAGCGAGTGTGGCGGTGATAAGTTTTATTGCTCCATCGCAGGCTCAGAATATGCCTGAGAGAGGTTTGGTCCGCAAGGGTAATAAGCTATATGCCCGAGAGTTGTATACTCGCAGTTCGGAGGCTTACCAAGAGGCTTTGTTGCACGACAGTACTCTATTCGAGGGGCGTTACAACCTGGCCAACGCACTGATTCGTCAGGCTATGGCCGACAGCACAGCTACTCAAAATGCCGAGTCGGCTGAGGCCAATCTGAGCCAGGGTTATCTCTCGCAGGCCGAGGGATTGTTGAAGGCGGCAGCGCTCGATTCGTTGAAGAGCGAGGATGCACGTGCCGATGCCTATTATAATCTAGGCAATACGCAATTTGTGCAGCAGAAGTTGCAGGAGGCTCTATCGAGTTACCGCAAGGCTTTGACTCTGCGTCCTGATGATATGGAGGCGAAATATAACTACGCCCTTACAAAGAAGTTGCTTGAGCAGAACCAGAATCAAAATCAGGATCAGAATCAGGACCAAAATCAGGATCAGAACAATCAGAACAACGACCAAAACCAGAATCAGGATCAGCAGCAAGATCAAAACAACGATCAGAATAAGGATCAGAACAACGACCAAAATCAGGATCAGCAGCAGAACCAGGATCAGAATAAAGATGGTGGCGGCGATGATAAGGAGGATGAGAAAAAGCCCAACGAGCAGCCTCAGAATCGTAGCGGAATGAGCGAGGAGCAACAAAAGCAACTCTTGGATGCTATTCAGGCACAAGAGGATAAGACTCAGGATAAGCTCGATAAGAAGGCTAAGGGTGTAATTATAAAGGGTCGCAAGAATTGGTAATCGGGCCCGTATGAAATGAAAAGTAAACGACTGTGAGATTTGCAAATCCATATCTGTTGTGGCTATTGGTAGTACTTCTGCCGATTATAGCCTTCTATATCTATCGCACCCTGCGAGGAGGTACGGCCATCCGCATCTCGTCGATCGAGGGAGTGCGACGTGCACCGCGCACCTGGCGATATTGGTTGCGCCACGTTCCATTTGTGTTGCGATGTGCAGCTATCGCCTTGATGATTGTTGCGTTGGCTCGACCCCAGATTATCGAGCATAAGAGCCGCACCGATGCCGAGGGTATCGACATTATGTTGGCGATGGATATCTCGGGTTCTATGCTTGCCCGCGATTTTGAACCCGACCGTATGGTTGCCGCCAAAGAGGTTGCAGCAGCCTTTATCAACGACCGCGTGGGTGACCGTATAGGTATTGCCGCCTTTGCCGGTGAGGCCTTTACGCAGAGTCCGCTCACTACCGACAAGAACTCGCTCATCACGATGCTCTCTCGCCTGCGTAGCGGTGTGATTGAGGATGGTACTGCCATAGGTAACGGACTTGCAACGGCTGTCAACCGTCTGCGCGAGAGCGATGCCAAGAGCAAGGTGATCATCCTGCTGACCGATGGTGTGAACAACCGAGGCGAGATTGGCCCTCTGATGGCGGCCGACATCGCAGCCGATATGGGAATTAAGGTCTATACGGTAGGTGTGGGAACACGTGGCAAGGCACCCTATCCGGTGGTCGATATGTTTGGCAACGTGAGCTACCAGATGATGCCTGTCGAGATTGATGAAAAGACCCTCGAGGAGATTGCAAGTCGCACAGGAGGTCGCTACTTCCGCGCTACCGACAAGGAGAAGCTTCACCACATATACGACGAGATTAACGAGTTGGAGAAGAGCAAGGTCGAGATTACCGACCTGACATTATATCACGAAAACTGGCTTATGTTGCTGGTGGCAGCTTTGGCGCTACTGCTGGTGGAGTTTATGATGAGCCACATATTGCTAAAACGTATTCCATAAGACTATGTTCCGATTTGCACATATAGAGATATTATACCTGCTGGCCTTGGTGCCGTTGCTGATGATTATCTATGCGTTGGCAGCACGTCGCCGTCGTCGTCTGGTGGCCCGATTCGGCAACCCCGAATTGATGCAGGGTCTGATGCCCGACTTTTCGAAGGGTCGCCTGCGATTGAAAGCCTCGCTCTTTATTCTGGCATACATATTTTTGGTTATCGCTGCTGCACAACCTCAATTTGGTTCGAAACTCCGAGAGGAGAAGGCTAAAGGCGTGGAGATGATGCTGGTGGTCGATGTGTCGAATTCGATGCTGGCCGAGGATTTTGAGCCGACACGATTGGAGCGTACCAAATATGCTATCGACAAACTCTTTGAGGGTTTGAAGCAGGAGCGAGTGGGACTTATCGCCTTTGCCGGCGAGCCTATGGTGCAGCTGCCCATTACGTCGGACTACCGTATGGCGCAATCCTTTGCCAAGCGACTCTCGCCATCGCTGGTGAGCGAGCAAGGAACCGACATTGGCAAGGCGTTGCAGATGGCTATGCTAACCTTCTCGGCCGACAATGAGAAGAGTCGCGTGATAGTACTCATCACCGATGGAGAGAACCACGAGAGCGATGCCATTGAGGTGGCTCGCAAGGCCAAGGAGCAGGGAGTGCGCATCTACACCATTGGAATTGGAACTCCCGAAGGTGCCCCCATCGAGATTGATGGCGAGTTCGTGAAGGACGAAAATGGCGAGATGGTGGTTTCGAAATTGGGCGAGAGTATGTTGCAGGAGATTGCCTCGATAAGCGAGGGAGCTTATGTGCGTTCCACCAAGCAATCGATTGGTTTGGAAGAGATTGTGGAGGGCATCAACGCTATGGAGAAGAGCGAGCTGACGACCATTCGCTACGAAGAGTACAACGAGCAATACCAATATCCGTTGGGCGTGGCACTCGCACTGCTCGTTATTGAGTTACTTGTTCTGAGCCGACGCAACCATCGTCTGCGCCGATTCAATGTATTTAGCGACCCTACGCAAGAGGGTGTCAGCGAGGAGTAATTTTTCAACAGAATTTTTATTCGATATAGAAAATTAGGTTAATTAAAACAGATACCGTTATGAGAAAGATTAAAGCAGCCGTAGTAGGTTACGGCAATATTGGTAGGTATGTGGTGGAGGCCTTGGAGGCAGCACCCGATTTTGAAATTGCAGGTATCGTACGTCGTGCCTCGTCGGTGGCTTCGGCAGGTGAGTCGAAATATCCGGTGGTAAGCTCGTTGGAGCAGCTCGAAGGGGTTGATGTTGCAATCCTTTGCACACCATCGCGATTGGTCGAGAAGAGTGCCGCCGAGGCTTTGAGATTGGGAATTTCTACGGTTGACAGCTACGATATTCATAGTGGCATTGCCGATACACGTGCCCGTCTGGATGAGATTGCCCGCCAGCACAACGCAGCAGCTCTTATCTCGGCAGGATGGGATCCGGGTAGCGATTCGGTAGTTCGCGCACTTTTGGAGGTATGTGCTCCGCAGGGAATCACCTACACCAACTTCGGCCCTGGTATGAGTATGGGTCATACGGTAGCAGTGAAGGCTATCGAGGGTGTGAAGGCTGCCCTCTCAATGACAATTCCCGTGGGAACTGGTATCCACCGCCGTATGGTATATGTTGAGTTGGAGGAGGGTTACGACTTCGATACAGTGGCGCAGGCTATTAAAAACGACGCATATTTTGTTCACGACGAGACCCACGTTACGAAGGTCGAGAGCGTAGATGCACTGCTTGATATGGGTCACGGTGTGAATATGGTTCGCAAAGGTGTCTCAGGCAAGACCCAGAACCAGCGTTTTGAGTTCAATATGAGCATCAACAACCCTGCCCTCACAAGCCAGATTTTGGTGGCAGGCGCTCGCGCCGTATTGCGCCAAAAGGCGGGAGCTTACACGATGATTGAGATTCCGGTTATTGACTTCCTTTACGGTGATCGCGACCAGATTATCCGCCGACTAGTATAAAACGGGCGAAATTCAATACACCAAATATAAAAACATGAAAAACCGAATTTTTACTCTATCTTTAATGCTACTTTCATTGTGTGCCACTACCACCTTGTGGGCCAACAATGAAAAGCCATTTGTAATTCCCGAGTTGCGTCACTGGCAAGGAGGTGAGGGCAATACAGCCATCAGCGCCAGCACCAAAGTCATCTATACCAACGCCGAATTGGCCAGCGTAGCCGAGGCAATGGCCGAGGACTATGGTCTATTATTCGGCAAAGAGATGAAGGCCAAGAGTGCCTCAAAGGGTGCTACGGGTGCTATCGTTATTAGCCTCGTAAGCGACAAGGAGTTGGGCGACGAGGGTTATAGCATCGACATCGCTGACCAAATCACCCTTAATGCACAAACCACCACAGGCGCGTATTGGGGCACTCGCACCCTGTTGCAGATGTTGGAGGCAAGCCAAGGCGCATCACTCCCCAGGGGAAGCATACGCGACTGGCCCGATTACCCTATGCGTGGATTTATGATAGACTGCGGTCGCAAGCATATTCCTCTGGATTATCTTGAGAAGTATGCCAAAATTATGGCTTACTACAAGATGAACACCTTCCAGATTCACCTCAACGACCGTGCTGCAAAAAAATACGAAGATACCTGGGATAAGACCTACACAGCATTCCGACTCGAGAGTGAGCTCTTCCCAGAGCTTACAGCCAAAGATGGCCACTATGGTAAAGATGAGTTCCGCCAGTTCCAGAAGGATGCAGCTAAGGTACACGTGAATGTGATTCCCGAAATCGACGTCCCTTCGCACTCGTTGGCCTTCTCGCGTTTCCGCAAGGAGTTTGGCTCAGAGGAGTATGGCCTCGACCATCTCGATCTCTACAACCCTAATGTATATACTTTCCTCGACTCGTTGTTTACCGAGTATCTCGAGGGCGACGATCCTGTATTCGTGGGCAAGCAGGTACACATCGGAACAGATGAGTATTCGAACAAAGACAAAGAGACCGTAGAGAAGTTCCGCGCCTTCACCGATCGTTATATCCGTTTCGTGGAGAAGTTCGGCAAGCAGGCCTGCATTTGGGGCGCTCTGACGCACGCCAAAGGTGAGACTCCCGTAAAGGTGGACAATGTCCTTATGCATTGCTGGTATCCAAAATATTCCAACCCTGCCGATATGAAAAAGCTCGGATATAAGATGATAACAGCTCCCTCGTGGTATATGTATATAGTACCCGCTGCAGGATACTATGCCGACTATTTTGATGCTGATAAGATTTATAACAAGTGGGATCCTACCATCATCAACAACCACAAGATGGAGCCTCTCGACCCATCTTTGCTGGGTGCAATGTACTGCGTATGGAACGATATAGCGGAGAATGGTATCTCGGTTGACGATATTCACCACCGCTGCTATCCAGCCCTGCACCTTGTCTCGGCTATCACCTGGAGTCCAACATACAAGACTTTGCCGGTGGAGGAGTTTGTAAGCAAGAGCAAAATGCTTTCGGAGGCACCAGGCATAAACGAGTTGGGTCTATTTGATGGCGAGCCAAATAGCGTGGTCTACACCATTCCATCGGTGAAGCCAGGCAAGAGCTATCCTCACGCAGAGGCTGGCTTCGACCACACGATCAGCTTCCACATCGATTGCGCAAAGGAGAGTCGTGGCACAAAGCTTTTCTCGAATAAGGTTACTGATTTCTACCTCAGCAGCCCCGTTGATGGTCGTATGGCTTTCGTGCGTGACGGCTATCTCAACACATTCGACTACTATGTGGAGGAGGGCAAGAGCGTCGATATTCGCATCGAGTGCACCAACACGGCCACTCGTCTCTATGTGAATGGTAAGTTACAGGATGAGCTCAAACGCGAAAAGCGCTGGATTACCGAGAAGAAGCAGTATGATTATATCCCCACGCTCTACTTCCCATTGCAACAGGCAGGTGATTTCAAGAGCAAAGTCTCGAACTTGAAGGTGGAGAACTTCATTCGCTAATCACAGTTAGTATTATCCGCAAATATACTCCAAATAGTAGGGGCAGTTCGACAAGATTAGTTGAACTGCCTCTACTTTATGGGATGTTATATAACAAGTGCTATCTCTTCTTGACAATCACCACCACTCCGCGTTTTACATCAATCGGAATGCGGCTCGACGGAGTGAGTTTCTGTGCCGACTGGAACTCCTCGATTTCGGGCATATAGATTTCCACCTTCGAGGGGTCAAGCCCCAACGCCTTCCAATCAATATCGAGAGCTACGTTCTGCTTCTTCCATGAGAAGTTACCCACTGCAATAAACGCTCCATCGGGTTTCACAAAAGCGGTTGCTTTCACCTCGGGGTGTGATGTCTTCACCACAGGCTTTTCGTCCCAGTAACCAATCATCTTCGAAGACTCGATACCCCATTCACGCCACAACTTCCACATTGGAGCGGGGTTGAAACCAGCTGAGTGACGCGACGTAGCACCATATACCATACCGAGCCAAGGGTTACCACCAGCCTCCAACATATCGCTGGTAAGACCAAACGGGATGCCAGAGAATGTCACAAACCACTCGTCGGGATCCATCTTCACATAGTTGAATCCCTCGCCAAACCACAATCGGTCGATGTAGGGGAAGAATCCTGTGTACTGCTGTGCGGGGCCATTTGAGTAGTCGCGGTGAGAGTGCAAATCGATAAGCGCATCGGGGTGATGTTTATCCATAATTCGGCGCATACGTTTCATTATAGGACGGTCGAACGATACATCGTCCATATAGATGCCATCGATTCCGTAGTTGTCGAACATCCAGCGCAAGCCCTCCAAATAGTAGTTGATCCAACGCGAGAAACTTGCAAGCACCAATGCGGCATCGGCCGTGCAGTTGGGTAGCTCCGAATACCACGCCGGCGAATAATCATCAATCAGATGCTCGTGATGCCACGGAGTGCCGTAGCCCACACCACCTTCAAGAATCTCGTGGCCCAACGATTTGAGGGCATATATCTCGTATGTGTAGTTGGTAAGCTCGCGAACAGTATAGTAAATCTTTATGCGGCACGAATCCTTGTGCTGCTCGTCGATGAATGCTTTGAGCTTATCGCCCGCAATGAACGGATAGTTGATAACGGGATTTTCGGGGTTGGCGTGGTGGATATTAGCCACATTGGCACCGCCAGCCTTGCCCTGATCGAAGTATGCAGGGGCGTTGTGATAGTATCGCTCGCGGAAATGCTTTGCCATATTTACCGGCTTAGCGGGGGTAATCTGCAGATCAAACTCAAAGCAGAGAGGCTTCTTCGATAGGTTGTGGCTTCCCGAACCTGCCACCACAACTGCGCTCGCGGCACGCTTCACATCGACATAACCCAAACCATTGTTGGCCCACGAGATAGGCTGCTTGGGGGTGTAGTCACGCATCAACGGGCCGTTGTAGCTGCCACCGCGAAGCTCGACTCTCACACCTGCCTCGGCACCTCCAATCCAATAGCTATCCCAGCTACCCTTCCAATCCCAACGATGGGCCGTAGGGCATAGACCGCCATCGTGGCCGGCACCCATAAAGTATTTTGAGCTGTAAGGGGTGTATTTTGTCTGCAAGCAGATATCCTTCACCTTGATATCCTCATCGGCCGAAACCTCTATCTCGTAATGCACGTATCCGTCGTACTCCAACTTGGCACGGCACATAAAACCGATGCCCTGCTTCTTGGCTTGACTCTGCCAACTGATTGAGCCCGATGTCGCCTCGGTGTATTTCAACTCGCCACCATCGAACGCTACATCACCCTTCGAGGTCTTCACGACAAACTCATAGGGACGTGCCAGCACCTCGTGCTTGCCAACTTTGATCGATGTAGGCAATCCGTTCTGGCCAACCTTTACCTGCTTTTCGGTAGCGCGAATAGTGTTACCGTCGCGGGTTACATCTTTATAATCGCGCGTAGGAGCATCGCCCACGCCAATCTGCGAATTGAGCCAACGAAGGCGTGCCATACGCCACAAATCGCTCTCGCCACGATCGGCCAGTAGCTCCGAACGTACCTCGATAGCCACATCGACAACCTGCGGCTCGATGCCCTCGGCCGATACTGTAAGCTGACCGCGATAAGTGCCAGCCTTGGCATTTTCAGGAATCTGCACACCGCACCACAAGGCCTGCACCTCGCCCTTCTTCACGTCAACATCGAACGTGAGCGGCTTGCCATCCCAATTCACACCCTCCAAATTGAAACAGGTAATCGAATCGGCAACTATCTTCTTTGAGCCTGCGCTGAGGTCGCTGAACTCTATCTTCAAGTTGTTCAAATCGCCCTTGGCTGCCCACACACCAATCTGCCAAGTATAGTACTCGTTGCGGCAAGCCACACCCTCGAACTCATTCGACGGGCCACGCTCAACCCAACGTACCGGCAACTTATCCTTCAAGCGAATCTGGAAAACGCGATCCTCGGGGAAAAGTACCATAGCCCCCTCGGCCAGCGAGCGGAGTTGCTCGGTTTCGGCTGCGGTAGCGATGTTACCCATCGGGGTAAAGGCATCGAAACGAGATCGCTCTTCGAAACAGATCACTTTAGCATCGGCTACATTCTCGGCCTTGGCAGCTGTCGCGGCCCAATCCTTTGCGGGATTGTATTCGGCAGGGAAGTAGTGGTTCCACGGCTTGCCGAAGCGAGCGTCGTGCCAGCCATAGAGGAAATTGTAGGGCATATAATAGATATGGTATTGTCCCTTGCCCGATACCGGCTCGAAGAGAATCACACCTCGCTCGGCATTAACTTCGGTGGCTATGACGTTGCTCACCTGCTCACCTGTTGCCGCATCGACAACAATTACCCCTTTGCTGTCAACCCTCAAATCGGGACGACGCCACGGCAGCGTTGCGCGTGCCACACGGCCATCGCTCTCGACCTCGACCGTTGCTCGGTGATTGCCATATCCATCGCCCTGCCACATTGAATCGGCCACGACAACGGGGATACCATCGTGAGTATAGCCTTCATACAAATCCTTCTCGGTATAGCCCACCGATTCGCTGCAAGCCACAAAAGCCGCAAGGACAAGAAACAGAATTGAAAATCTCTTCATTACTATAATAAATTTAGGTTTTTTCGATGATTATATCTTCCCGACGGAGGCGTCCGCCATCTGCATAAATGGGTTTAAAGACAA
The DNA here is from genome assembly GCA_015060165.1 of Rikenellaceae bacterium. GTDB lineage: Bacteria > Bacteroidota > Bacteroidia > Bacteroidales > Rikenellaceae > Alistipes. Next base: position 51,162 of record SUZC01000013.1, on the reverse strand, counting down.
TTTTCGCATTTTTTTTCGAGATTTGCAAATATTTCCACATTTCTTATGCGGCAAAATGGGTTTTTACCGATATTGCAAGCATATTTCGGCAAAATTGAAGATTTACATACGACTCTTCTGAATGTATCATAACAAACAACGTGTGCCGACCTGCGAACAGCAAACTATATGCTTCGCTTGTCGGCACACTCTACCTCGCTGGGTCGTCGTTCCATCCGAAATCTTGCCAGAATCAGTCGGCTGAGGAGTGGCGGGTGTTGGTAAAGAGCGATAGTATGCAGAGCAGCACAATAGCCCCGATAACCGATGCGATGAGCGAGGCGAAGGTACCGATGGGATACCATCCGAACAATGAAACCAACCAACCACCCAGCAATCCGCCGATGATTCCGACAATGATATTTACGAAGAAGCCCGAACCGCGGCCTCTCACAACCAGACTTGCCAGCCAGCCGGCCACCAAACCTATAAGCAGATACCACAAGAAAAACATATACGTACAAATTTTAGAGTTTCACACCTTTTGCGTTGCAAAATCCATACCTCGCTGCACCTGTCACACCCCGATTCTTAGCAGCTATTGCCTTTTGGGCATCAGCATATTGCGAATTATGGCAAATTGCTTTGTAACTTCGCGGGTTTTATGTATCTTTGACGGATAAAACAGGTGAAAATGAGCCGTTGCCAATGCTCCGAGAGTAGAGGCCGACTCGCAAACAATAAAGCAAAGTAATTATGAAAGAGATGGTATTGGTATCGGGTGGAGCCGGATATATCGGTTCTCACACAGCAGTTGAGTTAATCAACGCAGGCTACGATGTGGTTGTGGCCGACAATCTCTCAAATTCCGATATGAGCGGAGTGGAGGGTGTTCGTAAAATCACCGGTGTAGATGTGCCTTTTGTCAATGTCGATTGCTGCGACAAGGAGGCTTTCCGCAAGGTTTTCGAGCAGTACAATTTCAACTCTGTAATCCACTTTGCAGCATTCAAGGCTGTGGGTGAGTCGGTAAGTGACCCGATGAAATACTATCGCAACAACCTGCTCTCGTTTATGAACGTGGTGGATTTGATGCGCGAGTTTGGCCGTCCCAATATCGTATTCTCTTCATCGGCTACGGTTTACGGCGAGGCCGACCAGTTGCCCGTTACCGAGCTTACTCCCCGTAAGCCCGCGACATCGTCATACGGTAACACCAAGCAGATGTGCGAGGATATCTTGCGCGACTCAACTGCCGCTTACGATGGTTTGAAGGGTATCGCTCTGCGCTACTTCAACCCCATCGGTGCCCACCCATCGGCTCTTATCGGTGAACTTCCACGTGGCGTTCCGCAGAATCTCGTTCCATTCATCACTCAGACTGCTGCCGGTGTGCGCGAGTGCTTGAGCGTCTTTGGTGACGACTACGATACCCCCGATGGCTCTTGCTTGCGTGACTACATCGACGTAGTCGATTTGGCGAAGGCTCACGTTGTGGCTATCACACGTATGGTGGAGTCGAAGAACAAGCAGGCTTACGAGATTTTCAATGTAGGTACAGGTAATGGCGTATCGGTATTGGAGTTGGTTGGCAGCTTCGAGCGAGTAAACGAGCTCAAACTCAACTATAAGATCGCTCCCCGCCGTCCGGGCGACGTGGTTGCTATCTGGGCCGACACCACTCTCGCCAACGAGGAGCTTGGCTGGAAGGCAGAGCGTTCGTTGGACGACACACTCCGTTCGGCGTGGGCCTGGGAGAAAAATGTACGCGGTATAAAATAATCGCGCGGTAGCATCGTTTATTCATTAGGCACACATATTGTGTGACCGTGGATAAACCGTTATGCAACCAAAGGCAAAACAGATACTATGATGAAAAAATTAATGATGCTCTTGGTGTTGATCTCGATGTGCGGAACTATGGCACACTCGCAGAACTACATTCCCAAGTATAAGCGAAAGAAGGAGGTACGTGATTATGACCTCGCCAAGCCTGACCGCAAATTGGAGATTTCGTTTGGCGGTAGTTTCAATTTGGCGATGGGTCAGCTCGACCGCATAAAATATAGCCAACAAGGCTATACCACCAAATACGATGTAGATCCCGATATTTTGGGTGGAAGCGTATTGGTCGGTGCGCAGTATAAGTTGGGCGACCACGTTGCCACCGGTCTTGAAACAGGCGTATTGTTCCAGGATAACGGCTATGCGATGCCTTTGTACGGTACGTTCAACTACTATTACGGCAAGCCGACAATGCAGCAGCGTTACCGCTGGTTCAATTATGTGCATCTGGGTCCACAGTTCTATATGAGCCGCCGTGCCAAGGCTGTGGGTGCCATGGCCGGAGTGGGTGGTGGTCTGCGATTCTTGTTGAAAAAGTCGGTTCGTTTCGACCTCTTTACAGGATATCAGATCAATATGCGCCGTCCTGAGATTAATCAGGCAGGAGCTTACGATCTACCCGATAATTGCGTGGATTTCAAACAGTATATGCACGTATTCCAGATCGGTTTGAAGATGTATATCTTCTAGATTCGAGTTCAAACCGAGCGAGGGGGCGAGAGGAAGAGCGCGAGAGAAAGGGCGTAAGAGAGAAAAGAAAGGGAGAGAGAAAAACGTAAGGGCGTGAGAAAAAACGAAAGGGAGAGAAAGAGGTAGAGAAGGAAGGAGAAATGAAAATAATCCGCCTTCGCGAGATATTAAGGCTATCCTATGAGGGTAGCCTTTTTTTATATTTATATGTGTGTCGTAGGTGCGAATCTTTTAAATGTATCTGATCTACTTCAAAAACGAATAATTTCTGCGAGCTCCCCTTCCGATAGACGACTCCTATTCACCCCAAATTGCTCTAAAAAAGATAAAATAGAGCTTAAAAAGAGGGCGGAAAATACGACTTGTAGAGACCCTTGTTTGCCACGTGTTTTGTGGCGAATTTGACCATATGCGGAGCCGCTGGCGTAAAAACCGATCCTGCTATTCCGTTTCAAAACAGACTATTACTCGCCACAAAAAATAGAATTTTCGCCACTCAAAAGCACCTTTTGGCCAAAAAACAGACGATTTAGATGCGAAAATTTTGCGTTTGTAAAATTTTTTCTTAATTTTGCGACAGATCTAAACCTAAATAGATTTTAAAACCTTAAAAACTGTATCGCCTTCAAGAGGTAAAACAATAAGCAAAGTTGCTGTTTTTTGATTGACAGCATTTGCTGAAAGATTAAAACTACATTCGAACATTGAGTTACCGACCAATTCTGGCTCGTGTAGCAAAATCCAAGCATTTATTCATCAATAGGATACTGCGGATACAACACGTATATAGATATATTGTGTCTGTATGTTCACGCCAAATAGATTGTGAGTATTAACTTTTAACAATTAATTTACACAAGAAAGACCCTATTTTATACATATTTGGAACGTTTAATGCATTAAAAGCATTGAATGCTTTTAGTTGATTGTGAGCTGACGAAAAAATCATCAATCCTTAATCCTTATAAATTTTAAGCTCATGAAAAGACTATTTTTAAGCGTGTGCGCTGTCTGTGTTATGACATCGTGCGCCGAGATCATCGATCTCGATTCCCAAGACGTGACAACCGAGATGGCACAGGCCATTTTCGAGAGTAAGTTTCCCGGTGCCTCTGATATAGGCTGGGACAACAGATTGGGCTACTTTGTAGTTGACTTTACCTATGACGCGGGTCATGAAGAACCAACAAAGTTTGTTGCTTGGTTCGACGTAACAGGTAATTGGTACCTCACAGAAGAGGGCTTTGACTACAATGATCTGCCTAAGAGTGTGGTTGACGCATTCCTTGGGAACAAAGACTTTTTAGACTGCCGCATTTTGGATGTGGCAATGCTTGAGCGACCCGACGCCACTGCAGAGTATGTAATGTTGGTCGAGGGTAAAGTTTACGGCTTTGAGCAGCGAGCCAGTCTCTACTATCGTGAAGATGGCGTTCTGCACATTAGCATCGTAGAGCCCAAGTCGGATTACACCTACGGCGACTATCTCTTGCCGCCAATTTGTAACAAGACAAACGGAGCTAACAATGCGGCCGCGAACTAATCGAGGGAAAACCTCGTTAAACAGAATGAGCAGGCGGTTTTTAATCCCGACCGTTACGGAGCAAGGCTCCTCTGCTAAAATTGTGGCGCACCAAAGTATGAAACTTTGAGTGCGTCACTGCTTTTTTATCATACCTCATTATTCCATCCTTGCGACCCGCTTCCCACCAACTAAAGTAATTCATCCCAACGACAAGTCTAAAAATCGATTAAAAAAAATGAGTCGCCGAGTTCAAAAAATCTCTCTGAGAGTTTGAATTATAAATAATTAACTCTATCTTTGCAGCCAATTCAGGCACGATGGGAAGTATTAGTCTTCACCAATGAGCTGAACGAAGATGGCTGCGTCATGTGTTAAGTGTTGGTTTTAGACGGGAGTCATCGGGAGTCAAAACGGAGGAGAAGCAAGGATGCTTTGAGTAGTGCTGCAGTAAAAAATTAAATTTAATAAACAATGAAAACACTTGAAATTAAAGCTACTAAGCGCGATGGTTTCGGTAAGAAGGCTGCCAAGGCATATCGTCGTGAGGGTCTTATCCCTTGCGTGATCTACGGTGGTGGCGAGGAGGTTGCTTTCACTGTTGATACAAAGTCAGTGAAGCCTCTTATCTACACTCCTAACTCATTCGTTGTTGAGCTCAACATCGATGGTAAGGTAGAGAAGGCCGTTATGCGCGAGGTACAGTTCCACCCCGTTCGCGAGGAGATCCTTCACATCGATTTCTACCGCGTTCAGGAGGGTAAGCCCGTTGCTATCGCTATCCCCGTACGTCTCACAGGTACTGCTGAGGGTGTTAAGGTCGGCGGTAAGTTGGCTCTTTCGGCTCGTAAGCTTACGGTTAAGGCTATGGTCGATAAGTTGCCCGATGAGATTGTTGTTGACGTAACTCCTTTGAAGGTTGGCCAGACAATCTTTGTCGGAGATCTTCAGTTCGAGGACATTACTTTCGTTACTCCTGCTACAACAGCTGTTTGCGCAGTTCGCGTAACACGTGCTACTCGTGCAGCTCAGCAGTAATAGCCATCGAGAATGAAGTACCTCGTTGTAGGATTGGGCAACATCGGCGCAGAATATGCCGATACCCGTCACAACATAGGATTCAGAGTGTTGGACGCCTTAGCAGAGGCGTCCAACGTCTCTTTTATGGCAGGCCGTTATGGTTCTACCTGCACTGTACGTCACAAAGGACGCCAGATTCTGCTACTCAAGCCCTCGACCTATATGAATCTATCGGGAAAGGCCGTACGTTACTGGATGGAGCAGGAGAAGATTCCAATCGAGAATCTGCTCATCGTCTCAGACGACATCTCGTTGCCATTTGGTCAGTTGCGTATGCGTAAGAAGGGTAGTGCAGGAGGTCACAATGGTTTGAAGAATATCTCGGAGCTGCTCGGCAGAGAGGATTATGCTCGTATGCGTTTCGGCATAGGTGGCGATTTTGCTCGTGGCCAGCAGGTCGATTATGTTCTGGGAGAGTGGACCGCCGAGGAGCGTGAGGCTATGCCGGCACGCCTGAAAGTATTTGGCGATGCCATATTATCGTTCGCCACAGCTGGTGCCGACCTAACGATGAATGCCTACAATAAGAAGTAGGTCGTATCGAATAAATGATGGTCGGGTTTTGCGGTAAAGCTAAACGAAAAACGGAGATAGATTTTCTATCTCCGTTTTTTTATGCTTGGGGCCAAGAGGCAACCGAAGTTCTTACAACTTGCAAGTACCCTCAACCAATTTACCCATCGACCATACGCCGTTAATCTCCAAGCCCTTGCTGTACATTACGATATCGGCATCCTTACCCTTCTCAAGCGAACCCTTGCGGTCGTAGATACCCATAATTTTAGCAGGGGTCTCCGATGACATACGGATAGCATCCTGCAATGAGATCTCAGCCTGGAATACCATAGTGCGAATCAAACGGTCCATTGTTGCGACACTTCCTGCCAAAGCCGATCGGTCGGCCAGTTTGCAAACGCCATCCTCGATAATCACGCGTGGGTCGAATGCAACCTGCGAGTCGCTCGCTGCACAAGCCAATGCATCGGTGATAAGGCAAGTTCTCTCCACTCCCTTGATCTTGTGAACCAGGCGTAAGATTGTAGGAGGAACGTGGATACCGTCGGCAACAACCTCAACGGTCATATCGTCGAACAGGTAGATGCTCTCGACAGTACCCTCATATTTATACTCGCCACGCTTGTGGAAACCGGGCATTGCATTATAGAAGTGAGTGGCGTGAGAATAACCAGCATCGTGAGCTGCGCGAATCTCGCCAAACTCGGCCTTTGTGTGACCTACCGATGCCAGCACGCCCTTAGCTGTGATGTAGCGGCCAAACTCCACAGCACCTGGCAACTCAGGAGCTGCATCCCAACGCTTGATGCACGAAGTCTCCTCCAACAAGGGGATATACTCGTGTGGGTCGGGGTTTTTGATATTCTCAGGAATCTGACCACCGGCCATCTCCATATTGAAGTAGTGACCCTCCAGGTGCAGACCCATAACGGGACTGCCAGGCTCGGCCATCAACTTCTCGGTTGTAGCTACTGCGGCACGAATCATCGGCATTGTTGATGATGAGAGTGTGGGGAAGATAGAGGTAGTGCCATACTTCATATGTGCTGCAACAGCCTCGCGGAAGGCATCCTCGGTACCCTCCATAAAGTCGCGACCGCCACCACCGTGAACGTGAAGCTCCACACCGCCCGGAACGATATACGACTCCTTTGCATCAAAGATTTCAGCGCCAACAACTTCGAGATTAGAGTCGGTAATCTCGATGATTTTGCCATCGCGCACAAAGACTGAGCAATCCTTAACCCAACCCGAGGGAGTCAAGACATTGCCATTGATAATTCTAGTTAACATAGTATATTTAGATTTCTTTATTTATTCTGAACGTAAAGTTACAAACTTTTGCCGATATATTGTAGCGTAAAATCATAAAAAATAGCTATAAGCGAATAAGTTTATCCAATCTTTGCGGCCAAAGTAGCATAAAATATAGCAATCGGGGATATCGATAGCCTATCGACACCCCCGACCGTATGATTTTCAACGAGTAGCTCTCGGTAGCCTTCGCCTCAGCGCTACATTGAGAAACCCTTGAATACGCGCGAATTTTCAGTGGCGAGTAATTTGCCAAACATAATCACTCTGGCCGAACGCAACTTTGGAGTGATTATGGCATTGGCCTTATCGCCACCCGCCATCAGTGTCAGCTCCACCTCGGCCGAGCCACCTGTGGTCATTACCGTATATTTGAGTTTCACGTTGCCACGCTTGTCTGACGTACGCTGAAAATCAATCACGCTACCCTCCAGCGTGATACCACCCATTCCATTAGGGCCACCAGAGATACCTGGGTTGACCTGCACTACAGCCTTGTCGCCCTTCATCATAATGTAGTTCACATCCGAGAATACCGCCAAGCTACTACCGTCGGGCATCGACAACTTATTGCCCTCCAAAACAAAATCGCGTGCATCGAGCAGCGCAAGTGCACTCACATAAGCCACCTCTTGTTCGGCAGCTCGTTGCTCTTTTTTGCTACTCTTCTTTGCACTCTTTCGGCTATCTATGCGATTTGCCTGACGTACCTCAATCTCGCGACTACCCAAATTCTGGGATGCAGCATCATCAAACGAGCAAACTGCAGTAATCGACAACAAGAATATTAAAAATTGCTTCATAAAGATTTTCGTGTATTAATTCATTCTTTAAACTAACGTTCTTACGGGCACAAAAATTGTGCAAGCGAATCTCGCCTGCACAATTTTTATCTCAATCAGATTTGAATTACTTCTTCAAGCCGTCGGGTGACTCTGAAAGCTTAACCAACGCCTGCAAATCTACATCGGGAACTTTGCCCGTAGCCTTGCGGGTAAATGGAGTGCGATACTTAACATTCTCGTTGATGTAACCGATGTTGCGTAAGTAGAAGTAGCCCTTCTCGTTCACGCCACCCTCGTAGTCACGACGCAGACCCTTGTTGGCTGTAGCATCGCACGAGAAGCGACCCGACAAAACTTCGTGCCACTTGCCATCCTTATCACGCATCCACTGCGATGGGAACATCACACTTCGTGGTACCCAGCCATACTCTGGGCGGAAGTTCTCGCAGAACGAATATGCGCCACGGTAGTAGGTTGTGATGGCAGGACGACGAATCTCAGCCAGAAATACCCAACCGTCGTCACCGCGGAAGTAGCCAGTATATAGTGAGTTGCCTGTTGGGCGGCCGTTGATGACCTCAGGACGTACGCGAACCAAAGTTGCATAGGTGCGACCTGACTCCCAATCGTAGTCGTAGAAGTTCTGAACGCCTGAGCCTTCGTGACTATAACCATTCGAACGTACACCCTCGCCATTCTTCACCAGCTTAGCGACCTGACCCTTGCTGGTGTTGGTGTCCCAAACAGAGAAGAGAACAGTACGGTTGTGGCCCTTCTTGTTGGGCTGGATACCCATATAGAAGCCGTCGCCACCTGTAAGCATAAAGTATGAACCAGGAACATCCTCGCCCTCTGGAACGAAAACCTCGTTATAGAAGAACTCGGTATCCTTGGGCATATCCCACATAAAGTGGTTCGATGGACCACGACGTACAAAGTGAGGAAGGTTATCCTTGCTCTCCTCCAATGTGACGAAAACAACCTCGTTCTTAACCTTTGCAGTAGCGTTAGCTACAGCCTCGCCACCTACCAAGAACTCCGAAATCGAGGGATAGCTTTCGGCGGTAGTGCTAACCGGCTCAATATTTACGCGAACGTAACCTGGCTCGGCGATATCGAACTCACCCACATAATAGGTGTCGCTCTTAGCATCGTTCTTAACCTTGATGTTCTTGCTTTTCTGGCCAATCGATACCTTCAATACCGACTCACCTGCATCGCTCTGTATGGCACGCAAGGCCAAACCCAACTTACCTGTGTGGGCGGTATAGAAGTACATAGAGATCTGGTGCGGCTCTTGTGTGGCATACTCGGCCTTCCAGCTGCCGGGAGTCATCTCGGCATCCTGCTTACTGCGCGAATTGTTGACGATAATCTTATCGGCAAACTGTGGCGGAGTTTTAGAGTCGGCATCCAATGGTGTAACGTAGGCGTTACACTTAAACGGAATAGAGAGCGTAAGTTGCTCGATCTTTCCTGCATCACTACAAGCTGCAAAAGCTACAAGCGTGATAGCTGCCATAAAAACTGATTTGATTGTTCTCATAGAGTTATATTTTTAGTAAAACAAATTCGATAGTACGCTTAAAGATTCATCGCCAAACTCAATCCTCACTCCATCGAAATGGCTACTTCGTACACAATTCAGCAGCTGCAATGAATCACATAACAAATATAACAAAAGTTTTACGATTTAACAACCTCAATAGATAGATTTTCAATAATTTCGAACTATTCGCAGCCAGCCATAATCTGCGCCTGCAAAAAAAGAGTACGCTCCCAAACAAGAATCTTGCTCGACGCGTACTCAAAATATTTTTTCTTGTAGCCAAAATTTCTCCGACATCGGGGGACGGCTACTACAAAATCTTCTTCACCAGACCAAACATCTTATAAGGCATATATCGGAATGGCAAATCAATCCACGAAGGGGTCACCACCACCGAGCGACGGTGCGAGAAGGCATCGAAGCTGAGTCGACCGTGATAGCTTCCCATACCCGAATTGCCCACTCCGCCGAAGGGGATGTTCTCGTTGGCGATATGCATAATCGTATCGTTTATGCAGCTGCCACCTGCCGAAGTGCGACGTATCACTCGCCAACCTTCAGCCTGAGGGCCAAAGTAGTAGAGTGCCAACGGTTTTTCGCGGTTGGTGATAAATCGGATAGCCTCGTCGGTCGAATCGAATGGAATCATAGGTAGTACGGGCCCAAAAATCTCCTCCTGCATAACGGGTGAATCGACGTCGACATCGGCAAGCAATGTGGGTTCTATGTAGCGCTCTGCTGCATCGCTGCGACCTCCCGCAACCACTCTGCCGCACTCCAGATATGAGCTTACTCGCTCGAAAGCCCTGTCGTTTACCATACGTACAAAGTGCTTGCTCTGCTTGACATCCTTGCCGTGCAATTTACGTAACTCACGCTTGAAGGCCTCGACGAAACGCTCCTGCAAAGCCGAGCGGATAAGCAGATAGTCGGGAGCAATGCAGGTCTGGCCTGCGTTGAGGGTCTTGCCCCACGCTATGCGGCGTGCTGCCATCTCGATATCGGCGCCTGCATCGACAATGCAAGGACTTTTGCCTCCAAGTTCCAACACAACCGGAGTGAGATTGTGTGATGCTGCCTCCATAACCTTGCGCCCCAGCGCCGGGCTACCCGTAAAGAATATTATATCGAAACGGCGAGCAAGCAACTCGCGGTTCACGTCGCGATTGCCCTGCACGACATATATATATCGCTCGTCGAAGGTCGAGCATATCATCTTCTCCAGCACCTTAGATACCTGCGGTACATAGGGCGAAGGTTTCAAAATAGCCGTACATCCCGCCGAGATAGCTCCCACCAGCGGATTAAGCAGCAATTGAACGGGGTAGTTCCACGGAGCTATGATGAGTGCCTGCCCCAGGGGCTCGCTCACTATTCTGCTACGCGAAGGGAACATTTTTAGTGGCGTAGAGCAATTCTCGTGCTTCATCCAGCTGCGCAGATGTTTCAGGTGATTCTTTACCTCGCCCTCAACAATACTCAATTCGGTGAGTATTGCCTCCTGCTCCGACTTGTGCAGGTCGGCCCACAGAGCCTCACACAGTGGCTGCTGCCACTCCATCAAAGCTCGTTGCAGACGTAGCAATTGCTCGCGTCGAAAATCGTAATCGAGAGTTGCTCCCGATGCAAAATACTCCTTCTGAGCTGCAACCACAAGGTCGATACGCTCGGCTGATGTATTGACTATTGACATACAAAACTATTTTTTGCGACCCGTAAAATGGTCCATTGTTGAATATATACCAACCCAGCGTCCCATAATCAAATCGAACCACGATGTTGGCAGGATTGCCTGACATGCGCGGATGAAGTGGAAACTGAATGGGATACCGCGAAAATCCTTGTTGCGCTCGATGGCATTAAGTATCTTGCGCGACGTACGTTCAGGGTCCAGAATCGGGAAGAGGCGTGAGCGCACTCCATCGAACATACCTGTATTAATATAATAAGGTGCTACAGTTGTAAAACGCACCTTGCTGCGAGCCTCCTTGAGTTCGATACGCACCGAATCGGACCATCCGATAACAGCCCACTTGCTGGCTGCATAGACCGACATCTTAGGATTGGAGAGCATTCCTGCAGCCGAGGCGATATTGCATATGTGGCCGTGGTTGCGACGCAACATATCGGGCAGGGCCTGACGAGCTACAACCATAGGAGCTACGGCATTGATGCTCATCGTGCGTTCGATATCTGTAAGGGTCTGCTGGTCGAAGGTCTTGTTGCTGGTGACTATACCTGCGCAGTTTATCACTATATCCACATCGCCACACTCTTGACAAGTGGTGCGATAAGCCTGCTCGACAGCTTGAGGATTCGATACATCGACCTTGTAACCCTTCACCTTGCCCAATGCCGAGAACTCGGCCTCGGTAGAGGCTATATTTTGCTCATTAATATCCCAGATAACCAGTTGGCGAGCCCCACGTTCCAACGACATACGACCCATAATGCGGCCTATGCCCGATGCGCCTCCCGTGATGAGGACGCAATTAGATTTTATCTTTGTCATATTTTCTCAAATTTATTCTATCGGCTCGCGACATACCGAAAGAAGTATAGCGCGCAAATTTATAAAATAAATTCGAGAGGAAATTTGGAGCTCACCCTCTTAGGGGCAAAATGAACCAAAAAGGGGGCGATAAGTGGTGTAATTGTCTATTTATTGACATACACTATCCATCGCTCCCTCCAAATTATTGTGCTACAATCCTAAAAAGGATTGAATAGCAACGGAAAATTCTCTTCTACTCCTTGATAAGTTCGAATTCGGCACCCGAACCGAAGTCGTGACCCGCCTGCGAACTGAGCGCTGTGAATCTTATGTAGCGAGCCTTTGCCGGCTTTGCGAAGATTACAGTCTGCTGCTTGTTGCTACGCTCGAACTCGCCCTGTGCAACAGGCTCACTCCACGTCTTGCCATCTTGGCTGAGCTGGAGCTTGTAGGCCTTGATATTGCCATTGGTGCTACCATCCTGACGAGGAAGATACTTGAATCCCTTGATTGTCACCTGCTCGCTGGCATCGAAGTCGATGTAGTGAGGGTAGCTTGCCACAGTGACCGAATACATAGTATGCCAGATGGTCGAAGCGTCGCCATCCAACAATCGCTCGGCACCCTCGCCTGTCTCCTGGCTCGACGAGAAGAGAACGGTGAGCGGGATGGATGTAATCTCAGAATAGTTGTAGGTTGCGGCCAACTCGGGTGTCGACTCCTCCCACACTACGATGTCTCCACCTTCACGCATATTGATAGGCTCGGTGTAGAGCATTGGTTTGCCCTTTGCACCCACCTTATAATAAATTTTGGCATCGGCCTTCTGGCAGGTCATCGTAACCACACCTCGCAAATTGCGTGACACCGAAACGGGAGTTGCTCCCGATGCCGACACGTCGGCCTTAGCCTCGTAGTTATCGCCCTTCTTCACGGGTCGCATAATGAATCCGACCACATTCTCGCCGGCCTTCACCACGTCGGGAGCCAACGGACCACCCTGTCCGCAGCTGTTACCTCCCAGACCGTTGACCTTAGAGTCGATATTAACCCACGTACCCGACGATGCTGGTAACTGATAGGGGTGAGCAGCCTCGGTAAGTTCCACTGAGTTCCAAGGCAGCGCCGACATAGCCATATCGGCCGTAGCTACAAACATCACTCCATTGCCCGACTTATCGGTAAGCGTAGCCCAGCGCACCTGCTCGCGGTTAGCCATATCCTGTGGCTTGGGGAAGTGAACAAACTGCTCGCCAACAGTGCTCTTGTGCTGCTCGATGAATGAGCCTGTCGAACGGTCGTTGTAGTTGTTCCACGGGCCACGACCGTAGTAGGTGTAGTTGGTAAGTGCGCCCGAGAGCTGCATCTCGTAGCCCATTCGAGCCAGACGAACCGAAGCGTCGCTACCCGACACTACACTATTGAGCTCCACCGAACCATCGGGATAGATGGTCCAAATGCGATTTGAGATAAAGTGGAAATCATCCTCACCCATGGCCTTACCGTCGCTTACAAGCGAGAAGTTGTTATCCTCGTGCTTTACTCGACGGCCGGCAGCCTTGGCCTGGGTACGTACAACATATTGTACCACTACCGAACCATCCTCGCGTACAGGTGTTGCCTGCATTGAGAGGACCTCATCCTCGGTTGCAAACAAGCCCAATGCAAACCAGCGATTGTAGGCCCAATTGTCGTTATCGACAGGGGCACGATAGGTGTAAAGACGCATCTGGCGACCCTCGTCGAGGATTGTCGTACCGCCGTAGTTGACACTGCGCAATATACCTCGCTTATTATCCAATGCGATTGTAAACGAGCCATCGCCTCCAGAGATTGTGGTGACATCACCCTCGGTCACACTCTTCAATTGAGCGGCACTTACGGCGGCCTGAGCAATTGAGCGGCTCTTGGCGGCAGCCTTCAATGGCAACTGTTCCTCCATCTGCACATAGCCTCGCTTGGCCCACGGCATATCTTCTTTGAGGCAAAGCTGCACCTTCACGAAATACTCCTTCTCTGCAGTCAGCTCGCTAGCCGAAAAGCGGTGCTTGAATGTTATGCTCTGGCGTGGCGCAATCGACCCCGTCTGCTCGATATAGCTCTGCTTCTCAAGACCATTCTCCCACAGTGAAACACGAACCTGCATATCGTCGAGCGGCATAAAGTAGCGCTTATTGAAGATTTTTATCTCGCCGCCATCGGTCATCGAGATTCCCACATTCTGATAAACCTTCTTCACTTCATAATATTGAGGTTTGGGTGAGTGGTCGGGGAATACGATTCCGTTCATACAGAATGTGTGGTCGTTGGGACGGTCACCAAAGTCGCCTCCATAACCCATATATCGCTCGCCTGTCTTTGAGTCGTAGTTCCAGAATGCCTGGTCGGCCCAGTCCCATATAGCACCACCCATAAAGAAGTTGGTGCTCTCCATTGCGTCCCAGTAATCTTTCAGGTTACCCACTGCGTTGCCCATCGAGTGAGCATACTCCGATATGTGGAATGGATATTTGATGGGGGCCTTACCCGTTACGGCATACTGAGTCCAGCCGATTGAGGGGTATTGATTTGAACCCATATCGACAATATTGTTGTTACGCTCATACTGCACAGGACGGGTAGCGTCAAATGCCTTAAGAGCGTTGTATGCCTTCACGAAATTCTCACCAGGTCCAGCCTCGTTACCGAGTGACCAGATAACAACCGAGGGGTGGTTAACCGTAGCGTGGGCCATCTCCATCACACGTGCGACGTGAGCATCCAAGAATTCAGGAACGTGCGAGAGCGATGCAGCGCCATAATAGTATTGATGACTTTCGATATTGGCTTCGTTCTCCAGCATAATACCATACTTGTCGCACAGGTAGTACCAATATGGTGCATCGGGATAGTGGGCGCAACGGACGTGGTTGATATTACCTTTCAACATCAACATAACCTCCTTCTCCATCTGCTCGCGTGTGATGGCGTGACCACGCTCCAGATTACTCTCGTGGCGGTTTACACCCTTCATCTTGATGGGCTTGCCGTTTAGATAGTAGTAGCGACCAGCCAAACCAAATTCATCCTCCTCGGCTTTTGTGTCACGAATCTCAACCTCACGGAAGCCAAAGTGAGTAGATACGCGCTCCACAATATTGCCCTTCTTATTCAAGAGGCTTACGACTAGCGTATAGCGGTTGGGCTCCTCGGCACTCCATTTGGCGGGATTCTTTACATCTATAGCAAAAGATGCGGTAGTCATAGCCGCGGGCTCGGTGATTTCGATAGGTGCTATCGCTCTTGCCTCATCTATCGGAGTATTCTCATCGCTATAGAGTTCGTTCTTGTAGATTGCAGCCAGCACTCTGTATCCTTTTGCAGCCTTTTTCGAGAGGTTGCGTATGTCAACGCTGATGTTTGCCACAGCATCACGATACTCCGCATCGAGGTCGGTTGTGACACGCAAGTCGCGTATCTCAACGGGATTGGTGGCCGTCAGCGAAACAGTGCGGAAGATACCAGGCAGGCGGAACATATCCTGTGACTCCAAGAACGAAGCATCGCTGCTACGGTAGACCTCCACAGCCACTGTGTTCTGACCATCGACCAGATACTTCGTGATATTGAAAGCGGCCAGATTGCGTGAGTTCTTCGAGAAACCCACATAGCGACCATTTATCCAGAGGTAGAAGAACGAATCGACACCATCGAAGTTGATGTAAATCTGTCGTCCATCCCAAGCGTCGGGAATGGTGAAGGTGCGGCGGTATGAACCCACCTCGTTACGGTGCTTATAGGTTGTGTGGTGCGGAGCCGGCTCACGCATCACGCCACCCTTCCAGTCGCCCACCGCAACCGAGTGTTTGAAGATAACGGGCTGGTTGACATAGATAGGTGTACCATATTTCTGCGAGCCATCCTTCTGAAGTCCGTAGACGTTCCAGTTCATCGGTACCTCCACATCGTCCCACGCCGAGACATCGAACTCTGTCTTATAAAAATCGGCAGGACGCTCCTCGGGGTGCTTCACCCAATTGAACTTCCAGGTGCCATCGAGCGAGAGATAGTAGGCACTATTCTCGGGCAGCACCTTGCGGGCACTCTCCTCGCTGTCGAAGGCGAAGAACCACGATTTGGGTTGCTCCTTATTGAGCGAGAGCTCGGTGGGCGATTCCCACTCGGCCTTACCCGATTCGTAGCCTCGGGGTGCAGTCTGGTCGCCATAGGCGAAACCTTTCAAATTCTGACCAAAGGCTGTCGCGGTGAAAGCCACCACCGCCAATGCAATTAGAGTTAGTCGTTTCATAAGCTATCGTTTTCGTTTGTATTTTACTTTTTCTGCCACATCAGCCCCACTTTTTAACAGAAATGATGCAGTTTACGAAATTAACTATTTGTCGGCAAACAACCAAATCTCACGCGATAATTTATATATAAGTAAGGTATTGACACAAAAAATCGCCACCCAGAAAGGTGGCGAAATGATACAACGTCATAAATTATTAATTATGATTCTCTTCTTTATATTTTTGAAGCTCCTCTTCACTCATATATAAATCTTCCCAATCTGATGATGTGGCCACTTGTCGCTTAAAAAGCACTCTGCCATATGGATAAGTCTTTACAATTTCTGCTTTCGAATTGTACTTATATGAACACCAAAAATCCGACTCAATCAGAATACTCTTTTCATCGTAGGCTATAACTGTGAAACTATATTTCTTATCACCTTTATATATCGAACCTACACCATTGTCATCTATCTCCAATCTATAATCCTTATAGTTAGCAGGAATATGATGACTTGGAATTGGATGAGAATAACCAACCGAATATTCTCTATATATTCCATCAATTAACATTCTAAACATATGAGGGTTAGCTCCCTCAAGATGGCCATCTTCACCCAAATCATAACCAATTTTCTCCTCGCCTTGTGCATTAGGCTCAGTATAATAATAAGCCTTTGACGCTAACCAATAATCGGCAGATAATAAAACATCAACGGCAGATAACTCTGTTTTATCCATCTTCGATTGAACTTCATCCCAAATTGAAATATCATTCTCTTTGGCAGTATTGCAGTTACAGAGAAGAACTGCTGTAAGCATTAAAAATAGATTCTTTCTCATAGGTGTAAAGTTTTTAGGTTGGACAATATTTTAGGTGTTTGCAAGTTACAAAATTTTTCTCAATAAAATTACTATAAAATGTGATTTTTTCTAAAAATCATCTATTTTATAGGGTTATTTAATTATTTTAAAATCAAACAAATACGTCATTTCATATTTTTATAACCGTTAGTTCAATTAGGGCAAACAAGTTTCCATATAAAAATGTAGAAATCTACCTTTGGGATTACTGCCTTGCCAATAACAGACTTTGAGGCTAGAGTCGTTCTTGGCATGGTCTTCAATATAAGGTTGATTCCCGACATTTTCGCATACACCCTCATACTATCTCCGACTGTCGCTGATGCGAAAATTGGGAATGACGGATATAAAAATAAAAAAACGCACCGATGAATTTTAGGAATTAGGGCGGGCGGTGAAATTTCCGTTAAAAAACAGAGACCTTTTGATGGCTTCAAAAGTGCGAAGCATCTGTTTTAGGAAATTTTATCGACTGACCCCTAAAATTTATCATTGCGCCGTTTTTGCTCCACTTTTTGCGGTCAAAAAGTGGATATCTTTTGACACAAAAACACTCTTTGCAAGCTCTTTAATATAAGGTAGATCCCGACATTTTCGCATATTAGCTTTTCGCTTCTCCGCACCTCCACTTTGCGAAAATATGGGATGACTGGTTCATATAAAAGAGGTAACAAAAAATGAGGTTGCCCAAACTCTGTTGGACAACCCCATATCTTAAGGTCGCAAAGCAACCTCTCTATTTGCTCAAGGTTACTCTACAGGAATATCCTTGTTTACATTCTTTGTACCTACCAAGCCGTAAAGAAGCATATAAACCAAGCCCAATACTACTACCCAGTAGCTGTTGATAAAGCCAGCTGCGTCAGCAACCAAACCCTGCAAGAAAGGCATGATACCACCACCGCAAATCAAGGCCATAAAGATACCTGATGCAACGGGAGTATACTTACCCAAGCCCTCAGTAGCGAGGTTGAAGATAGAACCGAACATTACCGATGTGCAGAGACCGCACAAGAACATAAATACCATTGATACAGGAACCTGAGCATCAACAACAGGAACAGTCATCTTAACTGACTCAGGGATGAACATGATGCAACCTACGAATACCAATGCCAATACGCAAGCGAATGTAAGCATAGCCTTAGAAGATACCTTTGCACCTACTGCACCACCGAACAAACGACCAAGCATCATGCAGAACCAGTAGAAACCTACTACAGTACCTGCAACAGCTGGACCTACGCCCTCCAAACCTGACATGTAGATGTTGGCTGTGTTAGGAATACCTACCTCAACACCTACATAGAAGAAGATAGCGATTGCACCCAATACGAAGTGACGGAATGACATGGGACCGTGAGGATCCTTCTTCGCTGTACCGCTCAAACGAGCTGCCTTCTCCTCAGGAGTCTCCATGTGAGGCTCAGGAATTGCAGACAATGCGATGATAACGAATGCCAAAGCGAAGATAGCCATAGCTGCGATCATTGCGGGAGCTGCGTCACCTACCTGAGTGTTCTCTGTGATAGCACCACCGATAAGGTAACCCAAAAGGATAGGAGCGATTGTACCACCGACTGAGTTGCAAGAGCCACCGAGCTGGATAAGCTGGTTACCCTTGTTACCGCCACCACCCAAAGTGTTAAGCATAGGGTTAACAACGATGTTGAGCATTGTCATTGAAAGACCTGCGATGAACGCACCCAACACATAAACACCGAATGACTCAACATAGCCTGACAAGAACTGGATACCTACACCAACGAAACCTACTGTAACAGCAGCCAATGATGTAAACTTGTAACCCTTACGCTTGAGGATATGACCTGCGGGGATACCCATAAATGCGTAAGCGATAAAGTTGGCCAAAGTACCCAACTGAGCCATCGCGTTAGATGCACCAAACTGACCCTTAACGATAACACCCATTGAACCAGCAAAGTTGGTAACGAATGCAATCATAAAGAATAGCAAGAACATCACACCAATTGCAAATACATTGCTTTTCTGATTGTTTGCCATAAATGATTTTTTTAAGATTAATAATTGGTTATAAATTGTTTGTTTATGTTTTCGCTGAAATAGTTTCGGGGTTAATTGTCTCGCTGCGCAACAAAGGCACATAGGTTAATCAAGGCCTCGCGGTAGGGCGAATCGGCATAACGCGAGAGAATCGAGGTGGCTTTTGTGATGTAACTGTTCATTGTGCGGGCCGCCAACGCCATACCTCCAGTAGCCTCCACTACGCCTTGCAGATAATCCACTGCCGACTCGTCGTGGGCGCACTCCGAGAGTTTCTCGATTAGCCGCTGGCGCTCATCCGAGGTGCATTGCTCCAATACCTCGATAAGCGGCAGGGTGATTTTCCCCTCTCGCAGATCGTTATTCGATGGCTTGCCAGTCTTGGCCGAACGCGAAAAGTCGAGTATATCGTCCTGAATCTGGAACGCCATACCCAACGCCTCGCCAAAGCGGCGCATCTGCTCAACATCCTCACGCGATGCCATCACCGACACAGCTCCTGCCGAAGCGCTGATGCTGATAAGGCTGGCCGTCTTTTTGTAAATGATATCGAGGTAATCCTGACGAGTGGTATCTTTATCGGCGGCGTGCTGGCTCTGCAACACCTCACCCTCGCAGAGTGTGGCTACCGAGCCGATGATGTGCGACACCAAGTCGTACTGCGCACTCTCCATTCCGGCACTCATAGTGCGGGCCAACAGATAGTCGCCCAAAATGACTGCATTGCGCGACTGCCACAACGCATTGGCCGAGGGTTTGCCTCGACGCATATCGGCATTGTCAATCACATCGTCGTGGATAAGCGAAGCGGTATGCAACATCTCGACCATCATAGCGGCCAGATAGGTACGTTTCGTACAATTGCGCTCACCCTCAACCCACTGACGGTTGTTGGCCGACGAGGTGAGAGCCGAAGTGAGCATCACGATAATGGGTCGTATGCTCTTGCCGCGTGCAGACAAAACGTGGGTCAACATCTCCGACATCAACTTACCATCCGACGAGAATTGACCTCTGAGAAACTCCTCAAAGGCTTCCAGATCGGACACTATTGGCATACGTATAGAGTCAAGATTTATCATAGTTTTGTCTTTACATAAGGCCGTTAACATTGCAAATATAGTAAATTTTCGCAATTACTCACCGAAAAAAGAATGTTTTTCGTAACTTTGACGCATTAACTAACGATTAAAAGATGACTTTGGGTTCAAAAACTATCACCAATACGCTCATCGGGTTGGGCTCGGTGGCTCTGTTTTTCATACTTGCAGCACTATACTTTGCTCCGCAATTCGAGGGTAAGGTGCTCGCCCAGCACGACGTGCAGCAGTACGAAGGTATGTGTAAAGATATACTCGACAACCGCGTCGCAACGGGTGAAGATGCACAGTGGACCGGCAATATGTTTGGCGGTATGCCGGCATATCTGATCAACGTAAAATATCCGGGTCAGGCGGTAAAGGGAACCATCGGAAAGTGTGTGACGTTAATCGATATGCCCACCTCGTTGCTCTTCTTTGCGATGCTGGCAATGTGGCTGGCGACTTTGCTCTTCGGACTAAGTCCCTGGGTGGGCCTTGTGGCGGCATTGGCCTATGGTTTTTCGACCTACTTTTTGCTTATCATCGGAGCAGGTCACATTACTAAAATGTGGGCCTTGGTATATGCTCCGCTGATGATGGGTGCCACCTACTGCACGCTACGTCGCAATATGTGGGCGGGAGCAGCCCTGACGGCACTCTTCACATCGCTCGAAATCGGAGCTAACCACCCTCAGATAACCTATTACTTCGCCATCGCAATGGCTGCATTGTGGATTAGCGAGGGAGTCTATGCATATCGCGAAAAACGTATGGGTGATTGGGGTAAGCGCACCGCACTGCTGCTGTTGGCAGGAGTGATGGCGGTGGGTTCCAACTTCTCGCCGCTATGGTATACGATGAAACATACGCCCGAGACCACTCGTGGTGGCTCGGAACTCGTAACGTCTGAGGCAAAAAGCGGTGCTGATGGTTTGGATTTGGAGTATGCTACGGCGTGGAGCTATGGGAAGGCCGAGAGTTTCAATATGCTTGTTCCCGACTTTATGGGCGGCGCGTCGACCGACACATTCAGTGCTAATGGTCCGGTGGCTGAGTCGCTTAGCCAGTACGGTTTGCAGCAGATGGCTCAATACCTGCCACGTTATTATGGTGACCAGCCCTACACAGCTGGCCCTACATACCTTGGAGCTGCAGCTATTGTGTTGGCACTCATAGGATTGATGCTTCTACCTAATCGCCAACGATGGTGGTTGCTGGCAGCTACGATAATAACTCTGATAATGTCGTGGGGTAACAACCTGATGTGGTTCACCGAGCTGCTGTTCAACTATCTGCCCGGCTACAACAAGTTCCGTACACTTTCAATGTCGCAGGTGGTGATGCAGTGGAGCATTCCGCTTTTGGCAGCTATGGCTGTGGGACTCATCGTGTCGCAGTCGGCCGACAACAAGAAGATTCGTCGTGCTATTCTCTATGCGGGAGGAGCGACGGTTGCATTGCTTGTGATTATGATTCTGGGCGGTCGCTCGCTGGGTAATTTCGGAATGGAGCAGAGTGGCGAGATGCTGAGTGGACAGTTCCATCAGATGTTGCAACAACAAGGGGCTCAGGATTGGATTAAGAAGGGAATGCATGAGCAGATGGCTTGGGGAACAGCATCGGCTATGGCCGATGAGCGTGCCGAGGCGATGAGTGCAGATGCGTGGCGTTCGCTGATGTTCGTGCTGCTCACGCTGGGTGCATTGTGGCTCTACAACGAGCGTAAGTTGATAAAGAGTCCTGTTGTGTTGTGCGTTGTGGTGGCTGCGATCGTGGGCATCGATTTGGTAAATGTCGACACCCGCTATCTTGGTCATAAAAACTTTGTCGAGGAGCGTACGGCGCAGATTCAACCGACGGCTGCCGACAAGCAGATTATGGCCGATAAGGATTTGGGTTACAGGGTGTTCAATCTCACAGTGTCGCCTTTCAACGACGCCACAACCAGCTATTTCCACCGCTCGGTAGGAGGTTATCACGGAGCTAAGTTGTCGCGTTATCAGGATATTATAGACCGTTACCTTTCGAAGGTTGATGAGGGAGTAATGGATATGCTCAATGTGCGTTACGTAATCTCGGAGGAGAACGGCCAGCACGTGGTTATTCCACGCGAGACAGCCAATGGTGCTGCGTGGAGCGTGAAAGAGGTTTTGAGGGTCTCGTCGCCAAGTCAGGAGATTGACCTCGTGGGTCGTATCGACACCAAACGCGAGGCGGTGATGAGCGAGGAGTTCCTTCCCGAAAACTTCAATCTTGCCGATGCCGAGGTGAAGCTTGTGGAGTATCGTCCCAACTATCTGCGTTACGAGAGTCAGTCGAAGGGAAATAGTTTGGTGGTATTTTCGGAGATTTTCACTCGTGAGGGTTGGAGCGTGAAGATTGATGGCGTTGATGCCAAACCACTTCGTGCCGACTACATCCTGCGAGCTGTGGAGGTGCCTGCCGGTAAGCACACAATCGAGTGGCAATACCGCGCTCCAAAGTGGGCATTAATTGATGGAATCACAATGGCATTCTCGTTGGCCGTATTGGCTGCATTTGCCGCAACAATAATCGTCTATTTGCGAAATTTACGAAATGAAAAACGACAAGAGAATAAAGCGTAAAGTACTACGCTCATACATCGTATCGACAGTCAGCATCTCGCTGGTACTCTTTCTGTTGGGCTCTGTGGGTTATATGCTCACTGCTGCCATCGGAACAGCCTCTACGCTGCGCGAAAACATCACTCTTTCGGCTGAGTTGGACAACTCGCTCACTCAGGAGCAGAAGGATAAAATCGCAGCCTCGCTTACCGCAATGGATGGGGTGCGCAAGGTGGAGTATCTCGATAAGAATACCAAACTCGAGGATGCCGAATTTCGCCGTATGTTTGCCGCCGAGATAGAGGAGATTTTAGCGGAAAATCCGCTGCGCAACAGCTTCGAGGTGGCCGTTATGAGCAACGAGAGAGCGAAGATGGATGCTCTGGTTGACCAGATGTCGGCAATCGAGGGTGTGGTCTATGTGGCCTATCCCGCCGCAACAATCGAGCGTCTGCACTCGACAATCAACAAAATCACAATCCTGCTTATCGTCTTTGGGGGTGCGTTGCTTGTGATTTCGCTCATTCTGCTCAACAACACCATACGCCTGGCTATCTTCTCGCGTCGTTACCTTATCAACACCTTGAAATTGGTGGGTGCCACAAAAGGCTATATTATGCGACCCTTCCTGGCCACAGCTGCGAAACAGGGAATATGGGCAGGAGTGTTGGCCAGTCTGCTCTTTGGTGGAGCATTGGCAGGTCTTAGTGGTGCAATGCCCGAGATTGTGTCGATGTCGGAGCTGATAAAAATCGGTATCACGGTGGGGGCTATGATAATAAGCGGTCTGCTTATTTCGTTGCTATTTACGACCATCGCCGTCAACAAGTTTGTCAATATGAAATCAAACAAGATTTTCCTCTATTAGCAGCCATTGGTATACAGCAGGTGTACTATTAACGAAAATTAAAACGAACAGATTATATGAAAAAATTTATTGAAAATTTGCGCGGACGTTTTGCTGCGCTGGCCGATAAGAACGACGAGCAGATGCCACTCACAATGCGCAACTATGTGCTTATGGGTGTCGGCTTGCTGGTAATCATATTGGGTATGGTGCTGATGTGTGGAGGCGGTAGTGACGACCCCAATCAATTCAACTACGAGATGTTCTCGTGGCGTCGTATCACGCTGGCCCCGATTCTTATCGTGGGAGGTTTTGCATTCGAGATTTACGCTTTGCTGAAGAAATTTTAATCCGCTAAAAATAACCCAAATATATGACAGTTTTAGAATCAATCGTTCTCGGTGCTGTTCAGGGACTGACCGAGTTTTTGCCCGTATCGAGTAGCGGCCACCTACAAATCGCTAAGGCTCTGCTGGGTGTTGAGATCGAAGAGAATCTCGTGTTCGACGTTACGCTGCACGCTGCGACCGTGCTCAGTACAATATTCATCCTCTGGCCCGAGGTAAAGCGTCTTCTCGTGGGGCTTTTCTCACGTAAGTTCAACGAGGAGCAGGCGTATGTCTTGAAGATTATCCTCTCGATGATTCCCATCGGAATCGTCGGTTTTGCATTCAAGGACTATCTCAATGCAATGCTCGAATCGCCATATATCCTGACAATTGTTGGCTGTATGTTGCTCTTGACGGCAGCTCTGCTCGCGTTTGCATACTACGCACGTCCACGCCAGAAGGAGCAGATTTCATATCGCGACGCCTTTATCATTGGCTTGGCTCAGGCTGTGGCTGCTATGCCCGGACTCTCACGTTCAGGTTCGACAATCGCTACTGGTATCATCTTGGGAAACAACAAGGGTGCTGTGGCGCAGTTCTCGTTCCTAATGGTATTGGTGCCAATCTTGGGCGAGATGTTCCTCAATGTGGTGAAGGGTGAGTTGGTGTTCGGCTCAATCGGCACTCTGCCTTTGGTATGCGGATTCATCACATCGTTTGTGGTGGGCTGCCTGGCCTGCAAATTTATGATTGGCATCGTGAAGCGCGGTAAGCTCATCTGGTTTGCGGTGTACTGCGCTGCAGCAGGTGTGGTGTCGATTGTCTGCAACCTTATGTAATCAGTAAAAATTTCAAAACTAACATATACCCAACGAATGTCTAATACAGAAGCGCTTACCGGGATCGACTTCCGCGAAGGATTTATTGCCGTCATCGACAAACCTTTGGAGTGGACCTCGACCGATGTGGTGCGCAAGATAAAATATGCACTGAGCAACAAGCTCGGTTATAAGAAAATCAAGGTTGGTCACGCCGGCACACTCGACCCTCTGGCTACGGGAGTGTTATTGGTCTGCATAGGCAAGGCAACAAAGATGGTCGATGCTCTGCAAGCCGAGGAGAAGGAGTATGTGGCCGAGTTGGAGTTGGGAGCATCGACCCCCAGCTTCGATATGGAGCATCCCATCGATAAGCGATACCCAACCGAACATATCACACGCGAGATGATTGAAAAGGCTTTGGTCGACCTTTCGGGAGAGCGTCTGCAGGCACCTCCCCTCTACTCGGCCAAGAAGGTCGAGGGAGTTCGCGCCTATGAGTTTGCTCGTGCAGGCGAGCAGGTGGAGCTTCGCAAGGCACTTATTAATATATATGAGATGGAGATTCTCTCGTTGGAGATGCCAATCTTGAAGATTCGTGTGCGTTGCAGCAAGGGTACCTACATCCGTTCACTTGCAGGCGAGATAGGCGAAGCAGTAGGCAGTGGAGCCTATTTACGTTCGCTACGCAGAACCCGAAGTGGTGGATTTACAGCCGAAAATGGCTATGATTTGAAAATTTTTATGGAAAAATTGGCCGAGTGTGAAACAAAATAACAAAAATATCGTATTCCTTATTGATATTTGTGTCTATCACGCTTGAAACAATAAGAAAAAGAGTTTATGAAGTTATCGCAGTACGGATACGACTTTAAATCCGAAATGTTGGCTCAATACCCCGTTGAGAATCGCGATGAGTCGCGTTTGATGGTAGTCAACAGAGCCAAAGGTACTATCGAACACCGAATTTTCAAGGATATCATCGAGTATTTCGATGAGAAGGATCTTTTCCTGTTCAACGACACCAAGGTTTTTCCCGCTCGTCTTTATGGTAATAAGGAGAAGACAGGTGCCGAGATCGAGATATTTTTGCTTCGCGAGCTGAATCGCGACCTGCGTCTGTGGGACGTATTGGTTGACCCTGCTCGTAAAATCCGTATTGGCAACAAACTCTACTTCGGCGAGGACGATCTGATGGGTGCCGAGGTGATTGACAACACCACATCGCGTGGTCGTACACTCCGCTTCCTCTTCGATGGTTCGTACGAGGAGTTCAAGGAGGCTCTCTACCGTTTGGGCGAGACCCCGCTGCCCCGCTGGGTACGCGAGAAGGTCGAGGAGCAGGATGCCGAGCGTTACCAGACAATTTATGCAAAGCACGAGGGTGCTGTGGCAGCTCCTACGGCTGGTATGCACTTCTCGAAGCATTTGCTCAAACGTATGGAAATCAAGGGTATAGATTCGGCCTTTATCACCCTTCACGCAGGCTTGGGTAACTTCCGCACAGTCGACGTGGAGGATCTCTCGAAGCACAAGATGGATTCCGAGCAGTTCATTGTGAGCGAGGAGGCTGCCGAGAGTGTAAACTCTGCAAAGCGCAATGGCCACAAGGTGGTAGCTATCGGTACAACAGTAATGCGTACTATCGAAACTGCCGTATCGACAGGTGGAATGATTAAGCCGATGGAGGGCTGGACCAACAAATTCATCTTCTGCCCCTACGACTTTACAGTAGCCAACGCTATGGTATCGAATTTCCATCTTCCCTACTCAACACAGCTTATGATGGTGGCAGCATTTGGCGGTTACGAGTGCGTAATGAACGCCTACAAAGTGGCTGCCGAGGAGGGATACCGTTTTGGTACATATGGCGATGCGATGCTGATTTTATAGAAAATTTTTATTATCTTTGCACTTTGTAAAACCCAAAAACAATGGCTTCACGCAAGATACTCTACGTTTGTCAGGAGATTATGCCTTACTTGCCGGAGAGCGAGCTTTCGAGTCTCAGTCGCCACCTCGTGCAGGCTATGCAGGAGAGAGGTAACGAGATTCGTACGTTTATGCCCCGTTATGGTTGCATCAACGAGCGTCGCAACCAGTTGCACGAAGTAATCCGTTTGTCGGGTATGAATCTTATCATCGACGACAACGACCACCAGCTGATTATCAAAGTTGCCTCGATTCCGTCGGCACGAATCCAGATATATTTTATCGATAACGACGATTTCTTCTCTCGCAAGGCCACACTGACCGATGCCGAGGGTAACGAATTCGCCGATAACGATGAGCGTGCAATATTCTTTGCCCGCGGCGTATTGGAGACAGTACGCAAACTCAATTGGACTCCAACCGTAGTTCACTGTATGGGTTGGATGTCGGCTATTACCCCCATCTATTTGAAGAAGGTCTTCCACGACGATCCATTGTTCCGCGATGTGAAAGTTGTAGTGACTCTCTGCAATGACCGTTTCGAGCAGAATATGAGCCAGGACCTCGACCAAAAGATAGCAAATGAGGGTGTAAAAGATGAAAATCTTGCCAATTTATCGGCTGCTTCATACGAAAATCTCTATCGCTTCGTTATTGATTATGCTGATGGTATAGTCGTTGCTTCCGAGCAGGCTGATGCTTCGCTGGTCGAGTACGCTCGCCAAAGCGGCAAACCAATGCTCGAATATCAGCAACCCGATGCCGAGAAGTTTTTCGATAATTATAACGAGTTTTATGATAAATTATAAGAAACTATACTCCCTGATTGCCAGCGGTGCTATTGTGCTGATGGCTATGTTTGCAACACTCACCAGCTGTACTACCCAGGCCGATTATTCGCTTGGCGAGGAGCTTGTTCCGGGTAATCAGCAGATGATTGTACGTCACCGTATATACCGTAATGGTATAATGAGCGAGGCCAATCAAGAAGATAAGGCCTGCAAACTATTTGAGACTCGTCTGTTTATGACCGACTCTGTGATGTCGCATAATCTGGACGATTACTATCTGGGAGTGCAGAACGATGAGCGTTTTGGCGTGCGTCGTTTCGGTTTCTCAAGCCAGTACCTTTTTATGAGCGGTGTCGACGATTCGACAGGTTTCGGCTATCGCCCAATCTATGACTCTATGGTATTCCGCTTTAAGGTCGATACATTTTCGGGAGATACCACTAAGCCTATCAAATACAACGTCTATGCGTTGGTTGATGATATTGTTGATGAGAACTCAGAGGATAGCATATTCTACATCTCTTATGATCCTGTCAAGGAGGGTCATTTGAATGCCGACTCGAAGCCTATCTTCACGTTTGAGTTCCCCAACCCTGCAAAGGGAATCTATACCACATCGGATGCGGTACGTATGCAGGAGACTGAGCACTCTCGCGCATTCATCAACAAGTTGCTCTGTATGGAGAAATTGGATGCCAACGGTTTGGCTAACAACAATATCGAGCACTACCTCTCGGATTCTACATTTATCCGCAATTTCCAGGGATTGTACATCGAGCCCGACCGCGAGCAGGTGATCGATGGCAAGGGATCAGCCTTCTCGTTCGACCCCACAAGCACAGGCTTCAGCGTGCACGGCCGTACACGTAACCCGGGTGCCGATGCCGATATCGTTATCGACACAGTCGAGATGGCATACTATTTTGCCGATACATACGCTACCGGATATGGTAACATTCACGTTCAGAGAGTGGAGTACGATTATAGCCAGACCGAGTTTGCTGATCTTCCGATGAACGAGAGTGATGTAAACCGTGCCGAGGTTACGAAGGGATATGTCGATGCGTGTGGTGGTGTAATCACCGAGTTGCGTCTGACCGACGAATTCCTCTACACGTTACGCAACATCAATACTACGGGTGATATGGAGTACTCAGCGGCTGCAATCAACCAGGCCGAGGTGAGCATCTATGTCGAGGGTTCGGAGTATGATTATCACCTGATGGATCCTATTACGGTGGGTGAGTTGATGAACAAATCATTGCCGCGATTGGGTATGTACCTTAATTACAAGAGATTGACTCCTGTGGCTGACTATATGTACACCAACGAGCAGTCGGGAGGAGTGTTGGCCTACAACGGCTATATGAACCGCAGTTTGGCCTGCTACCAGATGAACGTTACATCGTACTTCCAGGCATTGATGAATGAGGTGCTGGAGTTGAAACCTGAGGCCGATGGCTCGCTTGATTTCGACAAACTGAAGTTGCCGCGAACGATATTCATCGGACCCGATGCGCTGGATAACTTCTCGTTCAACCGCTCGGTAATCCAAGGCGGAAACAGTGAGCTCAATCCGGCAAGTATCGATATCAAACTGACCTACACATTGATAAAATAGCAATTAGTAAAACGGCAAACCTAAGTTCAACTACTTAGGTTTGTGTCGTATTAGAAGAAGAAATAAAATGCAAGAAAATTTAGTTATCGTAGAGTCCCCCGCCAAAGCCAAGACCATCGAAAAGTTCTTGGGTAAGGATTATATAGTAAAATCGAGTTTCGGCCACATCCGCGACCTCTCGAAGAAGGGACTCGGCATTGATATAGAGGCAGAGTTTACCCCTAATTACGAGATTCTGGGCGACAAGAAAAAGGTGGTCGAGGAGCTCTCGAAGTTGGCCGATAAGGTAAACACCGTATGGCTCGCATCCGATGAGGACCGCGAGGGAGAGGCTATTGCTTGGCATTTGGCCGAGGTGCTTCAACTGCCTGTTGACAAGACAAAGCGCATTGTATTTCATGAAATTACCAAGAGTGCCATACTCAACGCTATCGAGAATCCCCGTACTATCGACCTAAACCTGGTGAATGCCCAGCAGGCTCGCCGCGTGTTGGACCGTATCGTAGGATTCGAGCTCTCGCCTGTACTCTGGAAAAAGGTTAAGCCGTCACTCTCGGCTGGCCGAGTGCAGAGTGTGGCAGTGAGATTGATTGTTGAGCGCGAGCGTGAGATTATCTCGTTCAACTCAACTCCATTCTATCGTGTTGTGGCTCATTTCTATCCGGCAAGCGACGACAAGCAGACTCTTTTCAAGGCTGAACTCGCTCACCGCTTTGAGACTAAGGAGCAGGCCGCTGAGTTCTTGCGTAGCTGTGTGGGAGCATCGTTTACTGTTGCCAAGGCCGAGGAGAAGCCTATGAAGCGCTATCCCGCAGCGCCGTTTACCACTTCGACCTTGCAGCAGGAGGCTGGTCGTAAGTTGGGAATGTCGGTTGCGCAGACAATGTCGGTTGCACAGCGACTCTATGAGCAGGGACTTATCACATATATGCGTACCGACTCGGTAAATCTTTCAGCACAAGCCATTGCTCAGTGTAAGCAGGAGATTGAGCTCCATTTCGGAAAGGATTACTCGTCGGCGCACAACTACAAGACAAAGACCAAGGGCGCACAAGAGGCTCACGAGGCCATTCGCCCATCATATATCAACCGCACCGAGATCGAGGGTACTCCCGCAGAGAAGAAACTCTACGATTTGATTTGGAAACGTACCGTTGCGTCGCAGATGGTAGCAGCCGATGTGGATCGCACAACCATTGCAATCGACATCGACGGCACAACCTGGCAGTTTGTAGCATCGGGTGAGGTGGTTCGTTTCGACGGTTTCTTGCGTCTCTACTCTGAGTCTACCGACGAAGAGCCAGCAGAGAGCAACGAGGCTATATTGCCTAAAATCGAAGTGGGCGAGAAGGTAATCGCCTCGCAGATTTTGGGTACAGAGCGTTTCACCGTAGCGCCGCCACGTTACAACGAGGCATCGCTCGTAAAGCGTCTGGAGGAGTTGGGTATCGGCCGTCCTTCAACGTATGCTCCCACCATCACCACCATCATCAATCGTGGTTACGTGGTTAAGCAGAACAAGGAGGCATTGAAGCGCAGCTACACACTTCTGACCCTCTCGGCGGCGGGTAAGTTGAGCGAGAAGCAGCTCACCGAGAGCTACGGCAAGGAGAAGAATCGTTTGGCTCCGACCGATATCGGTATGGTGGTGAACGACTATTTGGAGTCGCAGTTCGAGCAGATTATGGATTACAACTTCACGGCAAGTGTCGAGAAGGAGTTCGACCGTATTGCAGAGGGTGATATCACTTGGAACGAGATGATTACTCGTTTCTACTCGCCATTCCACACCTTGGTCGATAAGGCTATCGAGACTCAGACCGACAAGAACAATCAGGTGAGAGTATTGGGAATCGATCCTGAGTCGGGACACGCCGTAAAGGCCCGCATAGGCCGTTACGGTCCGATGGTTGAGATTGAGGCTGAGGAGGGTGGCAAGAATCGCTTTGCTTCGCTCAAGAAGGGCCAGCTAATCGAATCCATTACACTGGAAGAGGCACTAGAGCTGTTTGCTCTGCCCCGCAACCTGGGTAAATATGAGGGAGAGGATTTGATGGTTGGTATTGGCCGCTATGGCGCATACGTGCGTTACGGCAACTCGTTTGCATCGCTCACTAAGAGCGACGACCCATACACCATTCAATATGAGCGTGCGGTGCAGCTTATCGAGCAGCAGAAGGCAAGTGCCGCTGCAGCAGCTGCCCCTATCAAGACCTTTGCGGAGGATAAGGATATGCTCATAAAGAATGGTCGCTATGGCGCGTATATAGCCTATAAGGGCAAGAACTATCGTCTGCCTCACAACCGTAAGCCCGAGCAGTTGAGCTACGAGGAGTGTGTGAAAATTGTCAATACGTCCAAAAAGACAAAATAAAGGATAGATAAATTATTACCTTAAACTTATTGATATTATGAAGAATTTGATCGTTTTGGCCGTTGCAATGCTCGGTCTTACAGTATCGGCAGCAGCTCAGGAGGGCTACAAGTTCACCGATACTAAGGTACTCAAGACAGTGCCCATCACCAATCAGTATCGTAGCGGTACTTGCTGGTGCTTCTCGACACTCTCTTTCTTGGAGGAGGAGATTTTGGCAAAGGGTGGCGAGCAGGTTACACTTTCGCAGATGTGGATTGTGCGTAACGCATATTTCGACAAGGCTGTGAAGTATGTTCGTTTGCACGGTAACTTGAACTTTGCTGTCGGTGGTGCAGCTCACGACGTTACAGAGATGATTAAGAAGTATGGCGCAGTACCCTTGGAGGCTTATCCTGGTTACAACTACGGTACCGAGATGCCTGAGTTTGGCGAGATCGACGCTGTGTTGTTGGCATACGTTGAGGCTGTTATCAAGAATAAGAACGGTAAGCTCACAACTGCTTGGCAGGAGGGTTTGAATGGTATCCTCGATGCTTACTTCGGCAAGCGTCCCGAGAAGTTCACTTACAAAGGCAAGGAGTATACTCCCAAGTCATTCGCTGAGTCACTTCCTATCAATATGGACGACTACATTGAGTTTACTTCTTACACTCACTACCCCTTCTACACTACATTCGCTTTGGAGGTTCCCGATAACTGGATGTGGCACGAGATGTATAACATCCCTATGGAGGAGATGATGCAGTGCGTTGATGCAGCTTTGGAGGCTGGTCACCCCGTAGCTTGGGGTACCGATGTGAGCGAGAAGAGCTTCGTTGGTTCGAAGGCTATCGGTATTATCCCTGAGGAGGTTGAAAAGAATATCGTAGGCTCAGACGCCGAGAAGTGGGGCAAGCTCACAGAGGCTGAGAAGCAGAGTAAGATCAACAATTTGGAGAGCCCAATGAAGGAGAAGACCATCACACAGCAGATGCGTCAGGAGGCTTACGACAACTACCAGAACACCGATGACCACGGTATGGTTATCGTTGGTACTGCCGTAGACCAGCAGGGCAACCCCTTCTTTAAGGTTCAGAACTCTTGGGGTGACAAGGGTCCTTACAAGGGATTCTACTACTTCTCACGTCCTTTCGTAGAGTATAAGACTATGGATATTATGGTCAACAAGAACGTAGTACCAAAGGAGATTTTGAAGAAGATTGGTTTGAAATAATCCAAGTATTAAGTTTCGATAACCCTTCGGGGTAGACCGTCACACCTGCAAGGTGTGGCGGTTTTTTTTGTATTGCGAGGACTCTCGATGGTTGTATTATCGAGAGTCTGATTATATCTTAGGTGATGTGGGGCAGCAAGCAGAAAGAAATTTTTGCTTTTTACACAAAAATTATCTATTTTTATCATTTGAATAGGCACATAGGCGCTATGCGCAGGCGTGTGCGTGCGAGAGGTACAAGCGTAGACCGCAAAATGCGCTGTGCAAGAGCCCCAAACTATACTTAAAAACCATTAAAATCAATTTATATGAAGCACTCATTTGCTCGTTTGGCTGCTGTGGCAGCTTTGGCAGCAGCAATCGTCTGCTCGGCGTGCGATGCAGGTAAGAATCAGCCTGTCGACCTTGTAAACAATCGCATTGGTAACATCAGCCACCTGCTGGTGCCGACATTCCCAACAGCGCAACTCCCCAACGCTATGTTGCGTATGAATCCCGGCCACAACGAATTCACCACTGACCGTATGAGCGGTCTGCCTATGAATGTGCCCTCACATCGTCAGGGCAATGTGACACTTATGATGCCATTCTGTGGTGATAAGTCGGTTGTGCAGTTCAACTATCCATATCGTTACGACCACGAGCAGACCTCGCCTTACCGCTACTCAGTATATCTCGACGACTTTGGTGTGGTGATGGATTTCGCACCTGCTGAGCATTCGGCTATCCTCTGCTGTACATACGAGCAGGAGGGTGACCGTTTCTTGCAGCTCAGAAATATGAACGGTAACGGTAAAATCTATGCCGAGGGTAACAAGATGTGGGGTTACGATGTATATCACGGTACAAAACACTTCTTCTATGCCGAATTCGACCAGACGCCCGTTGCATTCAATGGTAAAGATGGTGACGGTATACGTTACGCGCAGTTTGCCCCTGAGGTGGGTGTGGTGAAGATGCGCTACGGCGTATCGTACATCGACGAGAAGCAGGCTCGCAAACATATGGAGCGCGAGATTCCATCATTCGACATTGAGAAGGTGGCTCAGGCTGGTCGCAAGGCTTGGAACAAGTGTCTCAGCAAGATTCAGGTTGAAGGTGGTACAGAGGATGAGCGTATCACATTCTATACAGCTCTCTATCGCAGCCACGAGCGTATGATCAATATCTCGGAGGATGGCCGTTACCGCAGCCCATTCGACAAGCAGATTCACGACGACAAGGGTATGCCATATTGGACCGACGACTGGGCTTGGGATACCTACCACGCTTTGCATCCATTGCATACTATCCTTAACCCTAAGCAGGAGACCGAGAAACTCAACTCATATGTGAGAATGTATCGTGAGTCGGGCTGGGTGCCAACATTCCCCACAGTATATGGTGATATGCACGGAATGAACGGTAATCACGCTGCTGCTATCTTTGCCGATGCGTTGTGCAAGGGTATCGAGTTCGATGTGGAGGGTGCCTTCGAGGGTATGCACCATACCGTACTTACCGAGACTATGATCCCTTGGCTTCGAGGACAAAATACCGAGCTCGATGAGTTCTACCATAAGAATGGCTGGTTCCCAGCTCTCTATCCCGACGAGAAGGAGACCGTGCCGGGTGTAAACTCATTCGAGCAGCGTCAGGCTGTGGCCGTTACATTGGCCGCATCGTACGATGACTGGTGTATCGCACAGTTGGCTAAAAAACTTGGCCGCAAGGAGGATTATAACTTCCACATTGGTCGTAGCTTCAACTACCGCAAGCTCTTCAATCACGATACAGGCTTCTTCCATCCACGCGATGCGAAGGGTGAGTTTATCCAGCCATTCGACTATATCTTCTCTGGCGGTATCGGTGCCCGCGCATACTATGATGAGAACAATGCCTGGACATATATCTGGGACGTTCACCACAATATCGGCGACCTGGTAGCCCTCTTTGGCTCGGAGGAGCGTTTCGTGGCCCAGCTCGACCAGCTCTTCGTGGAGGATATGAAGACCTCGAAGTGGAAGTATTATGCCGTTCACCCCGATGCATCGGGTAACGTGGGTCAGTATGTGATGGGTAACGAGCCCAGTTTCCATATTCCTTACCTCTACAACTATGCAGGCGAGCCTTGGAAGACACAGAAGCGTATCCGTATGTTGATGAAGGCTTGGTTCCGCAACGACCTTATGGGCGTGTGTGGTGACGAGGATGGCGGTGGAATGTCTGCATTCTATGTATTCTCTGCTATGGGATTCTACCCCGTAACAGCAGGTCTGCCTTACTATGTGATTGGTAGCCCTCTGTTCGACAAGGTATCAATCAACCTCGACAACGGAAAGACCTTCACCCTGATTGCCCAAAACAAC
This sequence comes from Rikenellaceae bacterium, assembly GCA_015060165.1. Lineage (GTDB taxonomy): Bacteria > Bacteroidota > Bacteroidia > Bacteroidales > Rikenellaceae > Alistipes. Next base: position 16,285 of record SUZC01000013.1, on the reverse strand, counting down.
TCGGAGGAGAATAAATATATCCAATCGGCTACACTCAACGGTCAGCCATACAACCGCACATACTTCTCGCACGAGGATATCATAGCCGGAGGCGAGTTGGTGCTCGTGATGGGTAACCGTCCTTGCAAGACTTGGGGAGTTGGAGCCGATGCAATTCCACCTTCGGAGGGTAGCAAGATTCGCTTGATTGAGTAAAAGAGTGGAAAATTTTCAATAGAGATTTCAATATATGTTGCATTTCGATTGCGATTATATGGAGGGTGCACACCCGCTGATTTTGGAGCGTTTGGTGGAGCATAATATGGTAAAAACCATCGGCTACGGCTGCGATGATATTTGCGCCGAGGCTCGACGAAAAGTATTGGAGGCGTGCGGCAATCCCGACTCGGAGGTGCACTTCTTGGTGGGTGGTACGCAGACTAACTCTACTGTGATAAAGGCGCTGCTTCGACCCCATGAGGGCGTGATAGCAGCTTCGACAGGCCATATCGCCGTTCACGAGTCGGGAGCTATTGAGGCTTCGGGTCATAAGGTGCTGACTCTGCCACACCGCAACGGTAAATTGGTGGCCACAGATATTGACCACTACATTGAGCATTTCTATGGCGATGAGAGCTTTGAGCATATGGTATTCCCCGGTATGGTCTATATCTCGCTGCCTACCGAGTACGGTACGCTCTACTCGCTTGCGGAGTTGGAGGCAATATCGGAGGTATGCCGTAAGTGGCAGATTCCTCTCTTTGTCGACGGAGCTCGCTTGGGGTATGGTCTTGCTTCGGAGGAGTGCGACGTTACACTTGCCGACTTGGCTCGCCTCTGCGATGTCTTCTACATCGGTGGTACGAAGGTGGGAGCGCTGTTTGGTGAGGCTGTGGTGATTCGCAAGGGACTAGTGCCACGAATGTTCACCATCATCAAGCAGCAGGGTGCTCTGCTGGCTAAGGGTTGGCTTTTGGGCTTGCAGTTCGACACGCTCTTTACCGATGGCCTCTATTTGAAAATTGCTGCCCACGCCGTTGCGGAGGCGAAGCGTCTGCGCGAGGCGTTGGAGGCAAAGGGTTATCGTAATTACTACCTATCGCCTACGAATCAGATTTTTCTGCTACTCACACCCGAGGAGTTGGAACGTGTGAAGCAGGTGGTGACCTACACCGAGTGGGAGCGTCTGGACGATGGGCAGACAGTTATCCGTCTGGCTACGAGCTGGGCAACCCGCAAGGAGGAGATTGATTTATTGATTGAAAAATTATAATCCTGTAAGCTATGAAAAGATTTCTGTTTTCGATAGTGTTCTGCCTGATGGCCATCGTGGCTACGGCACAGACCCGCATAGCGGTATTGGCCGACCTGCACGTCTCGCTGGGTAATCGCAACTCGCAGAAACTCAAAGAGGTGGTTGAGGAGATTAACGCCAGCAATGCTCAAATAGTTATTGTGGCTGGCGACCTTACAAACGAGGGTAGCGACGAGGAGCTCACTTGCGTGAAGGGTATATTGGACGGCCTGAAAAAGCCTCAATTTGTGGTGCCTGGTAACCACGAGGACCAATGGTCGCAGAGTGCCTGCAAGCGCTTTGTCGAGAAGTGGGGCAGCGACCGTTTCTTTACCGAACTCGACGGAATGGTGATTGTGGGTATCAACTGCGGTCCATATATGAAGGCTGCTGATGGACACATCAAGCAGGAGGATTTGACGTGGCTCGACGAGACTCTATCGAAGCATAAGGACAAGCGAGTGATCTCGGTCAACCACTATCCCATCACATACGAGGATCTGGACAACTACGACGAATATATCAACCTGCTCTCGAAGTATCGTGTAGCGGTACATCTGTGCGGCCATCACCACACTTTCAAGCACTATCGCGGTGGCGAGATTGATGCGCTGATGAATCGTGCGCTCGATATGCGTGGCGGCGACTATGGCTACACTATTATCGAAATCGAAGGTGATCAGCTTCGCCAGTACAACAAACCTCTGGGTGGTGAGCGTAAACTTATGAATGAGTTTAAAATCAACGACTCGCCCAAGAGGCCGATCAAGCGCGAATTGGAGCAGTTCGACAAGCCTGAGGGCTTTGAGGTGGAGCTCATCCATCGCGATGAGGCCTCGATTTTCACCCGTTTGGGAGTCGATGAGCAGAATATCTACTTTGGCAACTCTTCGGGTGTGGTGAAGGCTATGGATAAATCTTCCAAGGAGGTTGTTTGGCAGTTCCAAACCGATAATTCACTCTTCTCTCGCCCTGCATCTGCGGGCAAGTATGTGATTGTACCCACCTCCGACGAGCGTTTGCTGTGGATTGACAAACGCACAGGTCGCCTGCGCAAGGAGCGCAAGGCGAAAGGTCCCTACGCAGCCGATGGAGTTGTGATGGATGGAGTGTTGTATCAGGGTGGATACAAGTGCTTCGAGGCCTGGAAGACCAAAAATGCCAAACTCTTGTGGCGCAACGAGCAGATGACAAATTATTGTCAGGCTGCTCCGGCCGTAACACACAGCGATGTCACCTTCGGTGCGTGGGATACTAATCTCTATAACCTCGACACCAAAACGGGTCAGACCCGCTGGACTTGGAACAATGGTCACTCAAGCCACCTATACAGCCCCGGCAACTGCGTACCGCAGGTGGTAGGCAATAGAGTCTTTATCGTAGCTCCCGATCGCGGAATGACCTCGATTGACCGCACTACGGGCAAGCAGATTTGGCGAGTAAAGGATTATCGCGTAAGAGAGAGCCTCGGAGTGTCGGATGACCAGACAAAAGTCTACGCCCGCACAATGGATGGCGAGTTAATTGCAGTGAATACCCAGGTCGACAAGTACGAAGTGATGTGGTATGTAGATTTGGGATTTGGTTACGAGTTCTCGTCGTGCGCCATTGTGGAGAGCAAGGGTGTGGTGTATGCTGCATCTCGCACAGGAATTGTAGCTGCGGTAGATGCCGAGACCGGCGAGTTGCTATGGCGTTACAAGTGTGGAGTATCGGCCTTGAACGGTATGGAAGTCGATGCAAATGGCGACATCTACCTATCGCTTATCGAGGGTAAGATATGGCGCATAAAGGACAACAGAACAAAGTAATATTGCTTATCGGAGCCCTCTGATTATGAAAAAAATAAAATTCGGTTTGTTGCCGCGTGTGATTGTGGCTATCTTGCTGGGTATAGCTTTCGGAGGTTTTATGCCCGAGTGGGGAATACGCACATTCATAACTTTCAATGAGCTATTCAGCCAACTCTTGGGATTTGCCATTCCGCTCATTATCTTGGGCTTGGTGACCCCATCTATCTCCGACATTGGTCGCTCGGCTGGTCGTATGTTGGCTCTGACGGCACTGCTTGCCTACGTGGCAACCGTTGTTGCAGGTCTTGCGGCCTACGCTACGGGAGTGATTACATTCCCCTCGCTTATCAGCCACGAGATAGAGCTCAATGCAGCATCCGAGGCGGTGAAGTTGGCGCCATATTTCACAATCGAGATTCCACCTTTGATGGGTGTTATGACTGCTCTGGTGCTATCGTTTATGACGGGCTTGGGTATTGCCTATGCCGAGGGAGATACCTTGCGTCGCTGTGCTGCCGAGTTCCGCGACATAGTCGTTAAGTCGATCGAGACAGTTATCCTGCCGTTGCTACCAATCTACATCTTCGGAATGTTCCTCAATATGACCGCAATGGGCGAGGTGATGCGCATTGTGAGTGTATTTATAAAGATTATCGGTGTAATATTCCTGCTACACATCGTGTGGCTTGTGGCGCTTTACTCGGTGGCCGGTGCGGTGGGACGCAAAAATCCATTCAAGATGCTCGCAACGATGATGCCTGCCTACTTTACAGCTTTAGGTACACAGTCGTCGGCTGCAACTATCCCCGTGACGCTGGCTCAAACCCGCAAGATGGGGGTAAGCGAGGGGGTTGCAGGATTTGTTATTCCTCTATGTGCCACGATTCATCTCTCAGGGAGTATGCTCAAAATCGTGATGTGTGCCTTGGCGCTGATGATGATGCAGGGACTGGATTATAGTTTCTCGCAATTCATCGGTTTTATCTTTATGCTCGGCATCACTATGGTGGCAGCCCCAGGAGTCCCCGGCGGAGCAATTATGGCGGCACTTGGAGTGCTGGCATCGATGCTCGGTTTTAGCCCTGAGGATCAGGCTCTGATGATATCGCTCTACGTGGCGATGGATAGCTTTGGAACGGCCTGCAACGTAACGGGCGACGGTGCGTTGGCTGTGATTATGGATAAAATAGCCCCCCAATCTCAGAAATAAGTTATGCGTTATGCCGACATAGTATTGCCGCTGGCACAACCCACATACAGCTTCGCCATAGCCGATGGTTTGGAGTTGCAGTGTGGTGATGCTGTGGCTGTGCAGTTTGGCCCGCGTAATATCTATACGGGTATCGTATGGCGGCTTCACGATGTGGCCCCCAATGTAAAACGCATCAAGACCGTATCGCGTAAGCTCTACCCGCAACCCCTGCTCGACAGCCAGCAGCAGCAGTTGTGGGAGTGGCTGGCCGACTACTATATGTGCACGCTGGGCGAGGTGATGCGTATGGCCTTGCCCTCGCTCATCAAACCACAAGGGGCCTCGGCTGAGGAGTTTGCTGCCGAGGAGTTTCAACCTCGCACCGAGTCGTTTGTAGCTCTGCGTGCCGAGTGGCAGGTCGAGGAGACGCTTTTGGCCGAGATTGAGCGCATAAAACGTCGTGCCCCAAAGCGTAGCGAGGCTTTGCAGGCTATTCTGACGTTTAGTCAAAAACACGATTTTCAGCCCTTCCCGCGTCGCCTGTTAGAGTGCGACGCCCCACTCATATCGGCCCTGCAAAAGGCAGGATATATTGAATTGAGTCAGCGAGAGAGAGTCATCGAGAGTCGTCACGACCTCGAACCGCTCTTGCCACAACTGACCCCTGCCCAGCAGAGCGTGGCCGAGCAAATTCGCCAATCACAGAGCGAGGGTCGCCGAGTCCATCTGTTGCGAGGCATTACCGGCTCAGGTAAAACCGAGATCTATATGACGCTCATTGCCGACGTGTTGGCTCGTGGAGGAGATGTGCTATTGCTCGTGCCCGAGATTGCTCTCACGTCGCAACTTATCGAACGTATGCGACGCGTGTTTGGCAAGCGTGTCACGACATATCACTCAAAACTCACTGCTCTGCGCCGTACGGAGGCTTATCTGCGTCTTACGGCATCGGAGGGTGGAGAACTTGTAATCGGAGCCCGCTCGGCTCTATTGCTGCCACATCGTCATCTGCAACTTGTCATTGTTGATGAGGAGCACGACCAGAGCTATAAGCAGAGCGATACCGCACCCCGCTATAATGGCCGCGATACGGCCATATATATTGCATCGCTCCGAGGTGCAGCTACCCTGCTGGGCAGTGCGACACCCTCGTTGGAGAGCTATGCCAATGCCATTGGTGGCAAATATGGCTACTCCGAGCTATTGGAGCGATACGGCAATGCCACACTCCCGCAAATCATAATATCAGATACCGTACGTGCTGTAAAACGAGGTGAGCGAAAGATTCATTTCAACCATTCGTTGCTCAACGCCATAGGCGATGCCCTGCAACGAGGCGAGCAGGTGATGTTGTTCCAGAATCGACGAGGATTCTCGCCTTTTGTCTCGTGCAGTGACTGCGGCTGGACTATGCGATGCCCGCACTGCAATGTCACGCTGACGCTCCACAACTCCACCTCGCGTATGGAGTGCCACTACTGCGGATATACGGCTCAGGTGCCCAAGAGCTGCCCCCATTGCCACACCTCGCATATCACCCCTATGGGATTTGGAACCGAAAAGATTGAGCAGACCATCGAGCAACTATTCCCTACGGCCCGTGTGGCTCGCCTTGACCGCGATACATCGACTTCGGAGAGTGCCTACAACCGCATAATTCGCGACTTTGAGAATGGCGATACGGATATTTTGGTCGGCACGCAGATGATAAGCAAGGGTTTCGATTTCGGTCGTGTGTCGGTGGTGGGAATACTCAATGCCGACAACCTGCTCAACTCGCCCGATTTTAGAGCCTCGGAGCGAGCTTTCCAGCTTATTATGCAGGTGGCAGGCCGCGCCGGTCGCCGTGACGATGCCCCGGGTGTGGTGGTGATCCAAACCTCGGAGCCCGACAATCCAGTAATTGGCTGGGTGCAACGTGGCGACTACGAGGCAATGGCTCGCAGTGAACTGCATGAGCGCCATACGTTCTGCTATCCCCCTTATTCACGACTGCTGCGTATAGTGCTGCGCGATGAGGATTTACAACTGCTGCGCCGCTGTGCCACGCAGCTTAGTGAGCGTCTGCGCGAGAAGTTTGGCCGCAGAGTGGTAGGTCCAGTGAGTCCGCCCATCGACCGCCTGCGAGGGGAGTATATAATCCATCTGATGATAAAGATCGAAAACGGTCGCTCGATGGCCCGTGCCCGTGAATTACTTGGCGAGGCGATGAGGGGCATCAGCTCACGCAGCGAATATAAAACGGTAAAGATTTTAATCGATGTCGATGCTCAGTGACATACTGCGTGATCTGAGACGACTCATCGCACCCCCAACCTGCCCAATATGCGGAGGGCCGTTGCCCGATGAGAATGTGGGCGTATGTACTATGTGCGAGCTCACAGCTCCGCTCACCAACACCTGGATTGAGCGAGAGAATGCTATGACGGAGCGTTTTTGGGGACTAGTGCCTATCGAGCACGCCTCGGCCTTTCTGTGGTATGTCGAGGGTAGTGAGTGGCGTGAGGCTATTCACCGATTCAAATACAAGGGGGCGTGGCACTCGGCCTACGCTTTGGGACGATGGTACGGTAACCATCTGAAGGAGAGTGGCAATTACGACGATGTCGATTTGGTTGTGCCTGTGCCGCTGCATTGGCTACGCCGCATAGGGCGAGGATATAATCAGTCGGAGTATCTGGCCGACGGTATAGCCGAGCGATTGGGCGTGGAGGTCGACCGAGGCTCGGTAGTCCGTCGTCGTTATAATCGCACGCAGACCTCGCGGTCGCACTTGCAACGATGGGACAATGTGAAGGGTATCTTCGCCGTGCGCAATGCCGAACGGCTGCGCGGTCGCCATATACTTCTGGTTGATGATGTATTCACTACGGGTGCAACCATAATGTCGCTGGGCGAGACAATCCTGCAAGCTGTGCCTGATGCCCGACTGAGTGTGGCCACACTTGCCGCCACACCTCGCAGCCTGAATCGCAAGGAGTAAACCGAACCAATCAAAATCGGTAAGGTCGGAAAATTAGCCAAGAAATAAATTGGTGAGGCAGGAGAAAGTGACGCAAAAACGGGGGGGCGCAAAAACCGCCACACCTTGCGGTGCAGCGGCAGTGTTTATTGCTATCAAGAATCTATTTACTCTTCAAATCCATACTTTTGAATCATCTCGTCGAACGCCTCTTGATTGCTGGGTTTCGCAAAATAGACATCGATCTCTGCTCCAGGGGTTAGTAGATCGTAGGAATAGAAGGTAAACGCTAGCAATCCATCCTTATATTGCAGGATATACGCTTGATCCATATAGCCTTCATACATCCCTATCTTAGAATTCGGGATCGGATTATGATAATAAGCCTTATACTTGTCTTCTCCAAACTGGAAAAATAGTATGTTTAATCCTCCGTCATAAGGGAAGTTCTCAGGCGACATTGTAGTGTATAATGTCGTAGTTATACCATCATCGCTCTTTCTGACGTAAGCTCTTCGCAAAGCGTATGATGCCCAATATGGAGTTTCAATCATTGTCTGCTTGATATTGGTTGGGAATTTATGGTCGATTACCCAGTCAAAACGCTGATATGGTTCGCCCTCTTCGTTGTACAATTCGGTATAATCCTCGTGCTTATTCAAATCCTTCGCGCCATTTACTCTCACGATTAACTCGCGTGTGTAGGGACGCCCTTTGGTTCCGGGATCGTAGAACTCCAAAACCATGCTATTCTCGTCGTACGCCACAACAGTCATATCGCGTTTTAATCCATAAGGGCCTTGAAGCTTAAATTGATCACCCTCCATACTTGTAATGTGATGCGCATAGTAGAATTTCTGACCGTCGTCGGGATGGACGCGATATTCATTAAGCGAATAGAGTGCATATCGGTGATTTTCGGTCACTGCATATAAAAAACTACCATCGGCAATCTCTTTCCCGCCCGAATCAGAGTTCCAATAACGTTTGCCACCGTTTTTCCCGCCAGCATCATAGTATTTGTAGATTTTTACTGGGCGCCACGCATCGGCCGATTTCAAAACTTCAAAAGGAGTAAGTTCGGTATGGCCAATCTCCTTAATAACATTATCCCATACATTTTCGGGAGTCTCTTCCTTGCTACACCCTGCAAACGCCGCAACGGCGAGCAACATAAATAATAGCTTTTTCATAATTTGTATGTTTTAAGAGTGTTGGAGTCAGGTTTTCAAACGAATACTTTCGCACGATATAAAGTTACATAATTTTTTTCGGGGGGGGCAAATTTTTTTGATGGAATTTTTTGATTTTTTTGCATTTTTAGGTGTAATTTCTTGGAATTTACCCCGAAAAAGCCAATTATTAAAATTGTTTAAAAACGTTTTAGGTGGGCGAGGGGAATTCAGAATTAAAAATTGGTCTTCGGGTGGTAATATAAAACCGTCATTCTGACATTTTTGTATTGGAGAGGGTAGGTGATGCTACTAACTACCATACAAAAATGTAAGAATCTACCTTTGGAAAAAGTACCTCGCAAAGAATAAACTTTGCAGCAAAGGTTGTTCTTCGGAAGGTTTTTAATAAAAGGTTGATTACAGCATTTTTACATATACCCTGATACTATCACCGCAGATAGGTTGATGTAAAAATGTGGAATGACGTGATTTTTATTACGGGATGATGTGTATTTAACCTAATTTGAATCTTGAATTTTGAACGTTGCATTATAAAAAGTATTACCTTTGCAGTCGTTATGAGTATTCAAGATTCACCTCTTTCGTTAGGCACCGACTCCCTTGGTAAGCTGTTGAAGCGTTATGCGATGCCCGCAATCATTGCGCAGGTGTCCTCTTCGCTATACAATATCATGGACAGTATCTTCATCGGTCAAGGTGTTGGTCCTCTGGCCATCTCTGGTCTAGCGCTGACGATGCCGATGATGAATCTTGGTGCAGCATTTGGGGCGATGGTGGGAGCCGGTTCGGCTGCCATAACGTCGATTCGTCTGGGGCAGGGCAATAAGCAGGCTGCCGAGCAGATTCTGGGTAACGTGGTGCTGCTCAACGTGGCGATGGGACTTATCTTCACTCTGCTGGGGCTTATCTTTATCGACGACTTGCTCTACTTCTTCGGGGCAAGCACTCAGACCATCGGCTACGCTCGCGACTATATGCAAATCATTCTCTATGGTAACGTTGTAACTCACTTATATTTAGGGCTTAACTGTATAGTTCGCGTGACGGGTTACCCCCAAAAAGCAATGGCGATGATGCTCATTTCGATTGCCGTCAATGGCACGCTCGACGCTCTGTTTATTTTCGGATTCAAGTGGGGCATAGCGGGCTCGGCGTGGGCTACTGTGATTGCGCAGTTGGTGCCACTCATCATTCAGATTGTGCATTTCTCTTCGCCCAGCAGTTTTCTGCGATTCCGTCACGGCATCTTCCGCTTCCGTTGGGAGATTATCAAGAATATCATCGGTATCGGAATGGCCCCCTTTGCGATTCACGTCTGCGCCTGCGTGGTGGTTATCGTGGTCAACAATGTATTGCAGGAGTATGGCGGCGATACGGCCATCGGAGCCTATGGCATTGTGAATCGTGTGGCCTTCATCTTCACGATGATTGTGCTGGGTCTGACGCAGGGTATGCAACCAATTATCGGCTACAACTACGGCGCACGCAAATACGACCGTGTGAGCAAGACACTCTATATGACCATCGGCTGGGCCACGCTCACTACGGTTGTGGGATTTATTGTCTGCGAATTGTTCCCCTACGAGGTGGTAAGAATCTTTGTGAGCGAGGACGGAACGGGTAATGCCACAACTCTTATCGAGCAGTCGGCTCGTGGTCTGAGGCTTATCCTGCTGGCCTTCCCGATTGTGGGATTCTCGATTGTGGTGGGTAATTTCTTCCAGTGCATCGGTAAGGCCAAACGAGCCATCATCATATCGGTGTCGCGCCAGATGCTCTTTATCGTGCCGTTGCTCTACACCCTGCCGCAACATTTGGGCGTTGATGGTGTGTGGTATGCAATTCCGTTAGCCGATGCTTTGGCAGCCCTTTTGGCGGCTGCGTTGCTGGCCTACCAGCTCCGTAAGTTACGCAAGAATCCATCGAAAGAGATTTCGATATAGAAGAAAACCGTATATTTTGGCTCTTTTGGCGTTTCTCTCGACCTCAAAATCCTCACATACGCCCAGTATGCTGCGGTTTTTCACTCTTCGAGAGCCTAAAAATAGCTCAAAATATACGATTTTCTTGTGTTGTAAGGTGGCTCTTTTGGCGTTTCTTAAAAACATATGAGGTTGCCAACGCATCAGTTGGACAACCTCTTATATTTTCAGTCAATTTAATGTTGTTTTATCATTGGGGCCTTTTTTATGAGATGATTATAGACCCTATCGCCCCAGAACTGATAGCCTTTGCCCCACTCCGAAGTTCCTGAGAGGAAACTATCTATAAATCCGTTCTTCTCGACCAATACAGTATGGTAAATAGCCCCCGTAGGATTTTTCACAAGGTTGATGGCAATTTGGCCGTCGTTTGCATAGAAGTTAAGATATGTATCGTCCTCCACCTTCTCAAATTTATACTTCTCGGCAAGGTCACGCTGCATCTTTTGGCTGCGCCACCAGGTACCTCCCGTTGGGCTTACCAGCGGCTTGCCGTTGTAGATAACGGTACTGTCTTGATATGAAGTGACATTTAGATAATGCTTCTTGTTCTTGAGCCACTTGGTGAGCTTATCCTTATAGTCTTTCTCCTCGTAACCGTAGGTGCTATCCAAAAATGCGATACGCTCGATTACGGGGTTTATCTTCTCTGCTACGCGCAGATACTCAAATATGAAATATCCTCCGCCCGAGTGCGAGCTGAGCGTGATTGAAGGGTTGTATGGCTTGTAGAGGTCGGCCATATCCTGAATGATGGCGGGCAGAATCTTTGCCGAGAGGCCGTTTTCGCGGTGCAGGCGACGCCAAGTACCCCACGAACGCATCGAGGCTTGCAGATAGACCGTAACATAGTTATATTGAGGTTTATTCTCTCTGAGCCAGCGAGTCTGCGCCGCGATGTGTTGCACATCGTAGCGGAAATCCTCATCCTCCTTGCGTACCTTACCTGCGGTGTACTCAATGTCGTTGCCATTAGGCAGGGCATAGAGTATCATCTTGGTCTTCTTCTTGGCGTCCATCTCCAGCGGAGCATTTACCACTATAACCACATCTTTGTATTTGTCATTGATGGTATAGATGCGTTCCTGATGGCTATCTGATGATTTGATAGGATTCTCGGCCGTTGGGCGCGATTCGTCGATCTGAGCCCACAAGCAGAGGGGTGCCAAAAGCCCCACGAGAGATAAAACGATTTTGTTCATAATATGCAGAGTTTAAGGTTTCTATTCAAGTTAGACCTTTACAAATATAGAAAATAATTCACAGATTAGCAATAGTATGATTTATAGAAGCCTCACATTCGGAAAACCTGCCTTACAAAAGTTTGTTAGGCAGGTTCTGGCTTTTTAGAGAAGTAACAATCTTAAATTTCCAACTGTGATATATCAAATTCTGAAATCTCTTCGGTGGAATAATTCAATGTGAACACTCTTTTATTTGCCCAATCAAACGAGAACGAATTAACATATCTGTCAAGGTTTAGGCCAACAATGGGATTGCCTTCCCAATCAAAAATAAATATCTTTGAATTCTGCGGGTTGGTTTCCTCTTTCAGAGCGTCATTACCAGAGAATAACACACAGAAGCAGTCGTCGAAACACTCCAAATAGCGGAAGCAATCTTGCTTCAATTCGGGAGATGTCTCAATTACTGTACTCACATTCGATGGTACATCTTCTTTGACGCTCAATATTTTAGAAAAACCGCCATCTATGTCGTAGAGATATATTCGATTCAATTTTTTGCCACATTCGACAATTCGGTTGAGATGAGGACGATGACCCATAAAAGTTCCAATATCATTTATATCACCATCGGGTTTGGTCACCATATTCTCGAATATCGCAAAAACGGGCTTTTCAATTCTCTGATTATTTGACAAAAGAGACCTCCTCTCAAATGTGCGAGATTCATCGGGTTCTGATATGACAATATTATCAAAGTCAAGCATCGTCCACGAAAAAACTGTGGCTGGGATTTTAATCTCCATCGGAACGATATCCAAGCTATTTTCACGAATACTTTTAGTCATATTAAACCTCTTGAATCCACCTTTGCGAAAATCATATATGTAACAGATATCGTTACCGTTTTCATCTTTCTCAAAGTGCTGAGTACCCACTGTTGGCTTGCCAAGAAACTCTTTATCACTATTGCCTTTACTCAGAAAATCGCCCATATGCTCCTTGTCGTCCAACGAATAGAAAGACCAAAAGCCTGTGGTTTTCATAGTCGTTATTACAAGCATGGTATCCACAACTTTAAGGCCCAACGCACCCATAACTTCGATTTTAGCATCGCGTCCCGAAAGAGCCACACTCTTTGGCATTTCGCATTTCACTATGCCATCACCGCTATTACAACTGCTAAAAATAATGGAGACAATTGGAATAGTCATTTTGATAATTATGTTACTCACTCTCATCATAAAAAATTGAGTATAGTTAATGGGGTTATGTTTTCACAAATTTAGTGAAACTTTTCTGAATAATCTATACCTAATCCAATATTATAGTGTATGAAAAAAATCAAAGCGAATGGCGTAAAAAGGTCGTAAATAATGGCGTAAAAAATTAAAAACCCCTCTACAAGTGCTTGTAGAAGGGTTTTTTGAGGTCCGAAGCGAACGCTATAAATTTTAATCAAATTTAATTTCTTTTAATTTTAATTGTCTTATATATCAATGGTTTATGTATACTTGATGAAAACTGACATAAATTAAAATTTGAGAAAATTTTGTAATTGCCGTACAAATGCCGTACGAATTTTATATCTTTGCAGAAGAATTAAGATTATGGAATATGGCAACTTTTGCATATAAGACACGCACAACACGCAAGAATATATTAACAAAAGTATATATTCGCTTCAATGTAGATAGGCACACTTCGTTCTATGCCGAAACTCACTATTTGGTTTGGTCTGATGCTTGGGATAATAAAAAGCAGAGTGTGAAAAGTCGCTTTGCTTTCACCTATGATTTCTCCGAACAACAAGGCAGAGAATTGATGAAGAATCTTTCGGAGTTGCGAAGTTTTATCTTGGGTGAGATTGCCAAAGACCCAGAACTCGCAATGACAAAGACGAAGTTGGAGAAGATTATCTACTCGTTCCACCATCCTCGTAGTGTGGCTAATGGCAAACGTGTGCGTAGTCGTGAGTCGCTAACGGATTATATCACCCGATATGTACAAGAGATGGAGAGTGGCGAGCGTCTTAATATCCATAAGTTGCGATACGGACTTTCGACAATAAAAAACTATAAAGGTTTCATTGTTCAGTTTGACGAGTTCTGCATGGCGAAGCATAAACGATATGACTTTGGCGATATAGACCTCAAATTTTACGATGACTTCGTTGCCTACTTCACAGCAAAAGACTACTCTATAAATACGATTGGTCGCCTCATTAAAGAGCTTAAAATCATTATGCGTGCAGCTCGTGAGGAGGGTTTGCACGATAATGGCTTGATTGAGAGTCGTAAGTTTCGTGTACTGACAGCCGAGGTAGAGAATATCTACCTTACGGAGTCGGAAATTAAGGCTATTGCAGAGGTTGATTTGAAGGGTGATAAACATAAGAGCATTGCGAGGGATATTTTCCTTGTGGGATGTTATACGGCACAGCGATTTAGTGATTATTCGACTATAAACGAAGGTAATATCCGTACATTGGAGAATGGTCAGCGAGTAATTGACCTTAAACAGCAAAAAACAGGTAATAGGGTTGTTATCCCTATTCGTGTCGAGTTGCAAGCAATTCTTGATAAGTACGAAAATCGTTTGCCGAAGGCATACGAGCAGAAGGTAAACAAGTACATCAAGGAGATTGCTCGCGAGGCTGGCATTGTCGATATGGTCGAGGTATCGTATGTTGAGAGTGGCGAGAAGAAGTCGCACCTGGTTGAGAAATGCGAACTTGTTAAAACTCACACCGCACGCCGTAGCGGAGCTACAAATATGTATTTGGCAGGCATCCCTACGATTGCGATTATGAAGATTACGGGACATAAGACCGAGAAGGAGTTTATGAAGTACATCAAAATCACCGAGGAACAGACCGCTATTGAGTTGATGAATCACCCATATTTCGCAGGAAAGTAAAAAATTCGTATATTTGTAATCAGATATAAAAGCATACAGGATATGATTAGCAAAGGCCAAGCATTGGCGATGATAGGTGATATTGAGAATTATCACATCGAGCGCACATCTTCTAAGGACAATATGAAGAAGTTCTGCGAAGCTATCTGTGCATTCTCAAACGACATGCCTGGAAGTGGCAAGAATGGATACCTTATTCTTGGCGCACACGACAATGGAAAGCTTTCGGGGTTGCGTGTAGATGATAAACTATACAAAACTATCACCGCCATTCGCTCAGATGGTAATATTCTTCCGTACCCATCAATGAGTGTTGAGAAATTCTCATACGATGAGGGTGATTTGCTTGTAGTGGAGGTTGTACCTCATCCATTTCCTCCTGTAAAGTTCAAAGGCAAGACTTGGATTCGTATTGGTCCACGAAAAGATATTGCGACTGAGGCGGAGGAGAGAGCATTGAAGGAGCGCAGACAGGCTAATCTATGGTCGTTTGAGACATATCCTTGTAAAGAGGCTACACTCGACGACTTGAAATTAGACTTGTTTAAGAATATCTATCTGCCTGCGGCTGTTGACGAGGATGTGCTTACTGAGGATAAGCGTGATATTAAGGAGCAGATGGCAGCACTTCGATTGTATAGTTTGAAGGAGGACTGCCCAACCTATGCAGCAATATTGCTATTCGGTAAGCGACCTGAGTATTATCTCCCTGGTGCGTATGTTCAATATGTACGCTTTAAGGGCGAGGATAATGCTGCGGACATTGTTAATGAGCATAAGTTTTCAGGCTGCTTACTCGATATATTGCCAAAACTTGACACATTTATCGAGACGGCTATCGTTGAGAAGAGCCCCAAGCCGATAAGTCCGTTACGAGAAAAGATGGTTTACAACTACCCTACTTGGGCAATTCGAGAGTTACTGATGAACGCCGTGATGCACAGAGATTATCAATCTAACACACCTATAAAGTTCTACCAGTATCAAAATCGTATTGAGATTGACAATGCTGGAGGCTTGTATGGCAATGCCAATAAGGAGAACTTCCCGAATGTCAATGACTATCGCAATCCCGTTATTGCTGAGGCAATGAAGTTGTTGGGTTATGTCAATAGATACAACAGAGGTATTGCTCGTGTTCAAAAGGAGTTGCGAGAGAATGGAAATGGCGATGCCACATTCTCAGTAGCAAATATCACAGTATTTGGGGTAAATGTTGCGGATGCAGCCTTTACGGCTGATGGTCAGTTAGATCTCGACTTTGCAAACAAGACAGGAGATAGTAATGTTGCTAGTAATATTGCTAGTAATATTGCTAGTAATATTGCTAGTAAGAAACGCTATAGCAAGGAGCAAATGCAGCGAGTGATACTTGATAGTTGTCAAGATTATAGTTCGTTGGAGGAGATTGCTGATAGAGTAGGTCGCAGTGCGCAATATATAAAGAATTATTATATTGCCAGAATGATTGATGAAGGTCTATTAGAAAGAAAATTCCCAATGAACCATCCTAATCAGCAGTACCGAGCTAAAAAGGTAGAGTAAAAGTTTGCAAAATGTGCAAAGTAACATAACTCTTAATTAAAATTTATGCCTCGCAGACGAAAGATTGAGATTAAAGCCTCGGAGTTGGAGTGTTACGAAACACTTGTTGCGGAGTTGAGTAGACGAGTAGAGTTTGTCGACTTCGATATGGCAAGTCTGCGAGTATGGGCATACGAGAGTTACGAGCAGGAGTTGAAAGGTGTTGAGAAATCTTTGCGGAGGCTTGACCATTGGTTAGC
>SUZC01000004.1 GCA_015060165.1 Rikenellaceae bacterium | reverse complement strand
GTCGGGATAACAGGATTCGAACCTGTGACCTCCAACTCCCGAAGCTGGCGCGCTAACCGGACTGCGCTACATCCCGAGGCGACTATAGGATTCAGAAAAGGGAGTTTGTAATATTAACTATTACCCCCTCCCTTAACTTGTCGGGATACCAGGATTCGAACCTGGGACCCCCTGCTCCCAAAGCAGGTGCGCTAACCGGACTGCGCTACATCCCGTTTTTTATCGGCGTAGCCTCCTTAATGGAGGGCGCCATACTAAATCTTCCGATTTCGTGGGGCAAAGATATGTAACTTTTTCTTTCAATCCAAGTTTTTTTGATAGTTTTTTGCAAAAAAAAATCTCTCCGACAAATATTCTTTACCGTCGGAGAGATATTTTGTGATGGATATAGTGTTGTATGTTACAACTTTACATCCACATATACAGCGTAATGGTCTGAAGCTTTCTTCATATCTCCTGCGTTTGCTTTTCTTACAACAGCAGAGCCAAGAACCTTTGCGGGCTTAGCCTTATTGTTGAGCTGCAAAACGTAATCGATGCAAGGCTTGCCGACTGTAACAACAGTTGTACCCTCGGCTGTCTGTGAGATGATAGTCCACTCTTTGCGGAACTCGTTCATCATATCGCTGTCGGGGAATGCGTTCATATCTCCACCCAAGAATACGGGCTTCTTAGAGTCTCCATAAAGCTTCTTGATCTCGGTATTGATGAACTTTACCTGCTCAGGATCACCACCATTGAGGTGAGTACAAGCGATGACGTAGTTCTTATACTCGGCAATTGTCAATACGCGAGCCTCTCTCTTCTCCTGTACGGGGACAGGGATGTAGAGAGTCTTGATGGCGCTCTTCTGCTTTGCAGCTACGCCGGTACCATACTTACCGCCACGGTAATCGATAGCCGGACCGTAGAAATAGTCCCAACCTTCGCCGCATACATCAGCTACGGCTTTCAATTGGAAGTAGTTATTACGTGTGTTGCAACTATCGAGCTCTTGAATAGCAACTGCGTCGGCCTGAGACTCCAATATTGTTTGAGCCAAAAGTTTAACGTTGTCCTCTTTGGTGAAGGTTTCGTCAACAAACTTGCCAATAGCACCTACATTATATGACATAATACGCAATGCTCCCTTTGGCTTGGCAGCAATGGGAGAATTGTGCTCGGCCTCGGGTGCAGCACCTCCGCAAGCAGCAAGCAAAGAGATACTTACTGCCGCAATGATTGAATATATTGATTTCATTTCCACTATTATTTCTGGTTAATTGTGAACTCTGCAAGAATAGGAAGATGGTCTGACTCAACTGGAGCGTCGATTACGATATGTTCCTTAACATCAGCTGTTGCACCCTTGTCTGTGTAGAGGCAGATGAAGTCGATCTCGCTCTGTGGATTGTCTGCGGGAATAGTGTTAACAAGCATTCCGGTCTTCTTCAAAACGTCGAAATGAGAATCGATAATTTTCATAGGCTCCTCGCTACGGTATGCGTTAAAGTCTCCAGCGATAATAACTGGCTTGTTGAGCTTGGCAATCTCGTTAACGATAATGTTAGCTGACTCAACGCGGTCATCGTTGTGCAAAGAGAGGTGAGTACAGCAATAGTAGTAATCCTTCATCTCCACGATAAGAAGTGAACGAGGCTCTGAGCGGCATGGCAGAGGTATGCGATAGTATGACAAAGGCTTCTCCTTTGTGAGCATACCGATACCGTACTTACCACCCTGGAAATCGATTGAAGGTCCAAATGTGGGGTGCATACCGGTAAGTTTTGCAAGCTCGCCCAATACATCTACTGGGTGACGCTTCGACATACTGTCGAGCTCTTGCAATGCAACGGCCTCTACATTGCCATCGTTGATGACTTTTGCAATGCGCTCGCAAGAGAACTCGCCGTCCATACCGACGCAGTTGTGAACGTTGTAGCACATAAGTCTAACGTCGACAGATTTCTTCGATCCATCTCCTGACCCTGAACAGCTAGTTGCGAAAATTGCAGCTACAAGAGCCAATGTAATAAATGTAATCTTCTTCATAAGTTGTGTTATTTATTATTAAAATGTTTTTTCAACTCGTAAAGATAAGATTTTTCGCTCAATTTGTTGTATTCGGAGGGGGTAAAATTTCAAGAGGTTAAAATTTTATCTTTTTTTTTGAGATTTTTAGCAGAAATATTTTGTGGATTGAAATTTATTTATATATCTTTGTAATATCAAAATGATATTACTTTTGAAAGTGCAGTTTGTTTGATTAAAATATATGTTTAACACTTAAATACAATTATCTTTATGGAGAACAAAAATTTTGAGTATGCAGGTTGGAAAATCAACGGTTTTGTAGCGTTGATAGCGATTTTAGCTATTATCGGTGGGTCGATTTGGCTTATCGTGAAGGGTGCTATGATTGATGAGGTGCCTTTGGCTCCTATTATGTGTGTGTCGGGGGCTTTGATTCTCACTATTGCCCTTATCGCCTGCAAGGGATTCTTGTTGTTGGAGCCTAATGAGGCAAGAGTTCTGACTTTCTTTGGAAAGTATTGCGGCTCGTTCTACAACACTGGTTTCTGGTGGGTTAATTTCTTGATGTCGTCGAAGAACATCTCGCTTCGTGCGCGTAACCTCAATGCTGAGCCTATTAAGGTGAACGACAAGACCGGTAATCCGATTATGATTGGTCTGGTGCTTGTGTGGCGATTGAAGCGTGATGAGATTTATCGTTCGGTATTCGATATCGATGTTGCTGCAAATGCTCAGGGTATAGTGTCGCAGTCGGCTCGAATGAATATGCTGGAGAACTTCGTGTCGGTACAGAGTGATGCTGCGTTGCGTCAGGTGGCGGGTTGTTATGCCTACGATAATAACTCTGCAGGTGATGAGGAGGTGACTCTAAGAAGTAGCAGCGAGGAGATTAATGAGTTGTTGGAGGCTCGCTTGGGTGAGCGTCTGGCTATTGCTGGTATCGAGGTCGTTGAGGCTCGTATCAATTATTTGGCTTATGCTCCTGAGATTGCAGCGGTAATGTTGCGCCGTCAGCAGGCGGATGCTATTATTGCAGCTCGTGAGAAGATTGTCGAGGGTGCAGTTTCAATGGTCAAGATGGCGTTGGATCGTTTGTCGACCGATGAGGTTGTTGAGTTGGATGATGAGCGCAAAGCAGCGATGGTTACCAATATGCTTGTCGTATTGTGCGCCGATGAGTCGGCTCAACCGGTTGTGAATGCTGGAACTATGCACCATTAATATATTGTAATGGCAAAGAAAGCGGAAAATAAAAGTTTTGTGTTACGCGTTGATGCCGCTACCATGGATGCGTTGGAGCGATGGGCCGATGATGAGTTTCGTAGTATCAACGGCCAGCTCCAATGGATTATAGCCGATGCGTTGCGCCGTAGTGGACGGCTGAAGAGATCCAAGTCGTCGGCTGATGTGCTGCCGCAATCTGTAACTGATGACGAATAATGACAATTTGTGAAAGGTGATGGGTGTGATGTGTTGTTGTGCGTTTGTGGTTCTGATGTGTACCGCCGCAGTTTGGATTTATAAGAAGTTAATAGCATAAATTATGGAAGAGCTTAACAGAAAGTGGTTTAAAATTGTGTGGGCGCTTTTGTTGTTTGCTTCGCTTACGATTGATTATATTCAGCGAATGAGCGATGCGTTGTGGGCTCACGGGCCTGTTGTCGAGGCCCTTGATAAGATACTTCTTTGGATAATGTTGCCAATGACTCTGTTGCTGTTTGTGTTGTATTGGATAGGAAATTGGCGTGTGGGAGAGCGATATTTTTGGAAGAAGCTCAGAACGCAGGCCGGTGCGATGTTTATAGGCGGAGGGTTGGGATTCTTGTTGGTCCTTGTCGTTCGGTGGTGCAAGGGCGATGCAGTTGAGATGAGTTCGATGGCCCGTGCTACGGTTTTGGCGATATTTTCAGTGGTGGGTCTGATGCTTGGTTATGCGCGATATAGATTGCGAAAAATGAATGAGGAATAACTTCCCGAATAGTTCTAATTACCGCTTTTATATGATTTTTGTCATTAAGAGCGGTTTTTTGCTAAATTATTTGTAAATTTAAGGTGAGAATAGGCCTTTGTTAAGGTAAAGACGAGGTTAAACCAAAAAATACGAAAATTATGGCAGAGAATATTCAGCGTGAAATACACCCGCAAGTTCGTTTGCGTAATCGACTTTTGTTGTGTGCACTGGCGGGATTGGCCGTAGTGAATGCGATTGCAGGTTATTTTGATATTCACTCTACAATTGCAATCATTGTGTGTAATGTTGTGGGTGTTGCGGTGTTTGTTGCAGCAGTCGTGTTGGAGTTTATGCGTATGATTCCACGTAAACGTTGGCGTGCATTGTCATTTTTGGTGACGGGTATAGCTATGGTTGTAGTTTTTTGTGGCACAGCAATGAAACAAGAGGGCCCGAATCCGTGGGCAATGCCTGTTATAGGAGTGGGAGTAGCTTTGCTATTGATGGCCGGAGTCTGTGCGGTGCATTGGCGCAAGCATAGTTTGGCACATAGAGATATGTTGCAGCGAGAGCGCAGAAGACCGAAAAGGTAATATTTAAATTGAGTTTTATGGGAATTAAGTTTGTTAGAATAGGTAATGTGGTAAATTGGGTACCTTCTGTAATTCGGCGTTATCCGATGATTAGCTATTTGGCTATGTTTGCCATTTACATTTTGATATCGAAGTTCTGCTTCGGCGAGGAGGAAGATAATCCAATGTGGTTTAACATACTGTTCTTTGTTATATCGGGTTGGGCCTATGCAGCAATGGATAATCAGTTGCCGAGTAAGCGATATCGGGATTTGGCGATTCTTCTTGGTATGTTCTTTTTCTTG
This sequence comes from Rikenellaceae bacterium, assembly GCA_015060165.1. Taxonomy (GTDB): domain Bacteria; phylum Bacteroidota; class Bacteroidia; order Bacteroidales; family Rikenellaceae; genus Alistipes. Next base: position 170,900 of record SUZC01000004.1, on the reverse strand, counting down.
TTTGGCGGTTATGCGCTTAATGATTTGGTTATAAACAAGAATGGTGCTAATCTTGATGGCGTTGACCATCTAATTATTGCAGCCGTGACACTTTTACCTTTGGGTTATGGAATCTATTGCATTTGGAGACTACGCAGGCAGAAGATTTTGGTTGCCGATAGATTGCAACACATAGAGCAGATTAGAAATCGCAGAAAAATAAGATAATTTCGATTATGAAACGAGTAGTGGTATTTACGGGTGCTGGAGTGAGTGCCGATAGTGGCCTCGCTACATTCCGCGACTCTGATGGCTTGTGGGCGCAGTATAGAATCGAAGATGTATGTACGCCTGAGGCTTTGCAACGTAATAGAGCTTTGGTTGTGGAGTTTTACAACAAACGCCGCAAGGAGTTGTTTTCCGTAGAGCCCAATGCTGCGCATCGTGCCATAGCCGAGTTGGAGAGATATTTCGATGTTGATGTAGTAACTCAAAACGTAGATAACCTGCACGAGAGAGCAGGCTCAAAGCGAGTGACGCATCTACACGGAGAGCTGATGAAACTGCGTAGCGAGCGCAATCCCGAATTGATTGTCGATATTGACGGTTGGGAGCAAACACTTGATGCAAGAGCTGAAGATGGGGCTTTGCTTCGTCCGCATATTGTCTTTTTTGGGGAGTCGGTGCCTATGTTTGACCGAGCAACTCAAATTGCTGCCGAGGCCGATTTGATGATTGTGGTGGGTACGTCGCTTGCGGTATATCCTGCGGCAATGTTGGTGCGATATGCCCGAAGTGGGGTACCTGTCTATGTGGTTGACCCCGGAAATCCCGATACCGCAATGATTCGTAATCCGCTAACCCACATCAAAGCTCGTGCTGCGGAGGGTATGCCCGAATTGTTGAAGAAACTTGTAAGTGAACTGAGCGAATGAATATAAAACGTTTCCGAGAAAAGGCGGCAGAGGTTGCCGTGTATTGCCGAGAGCGAGGTTACAACGACCGTATAGTGTTGTTGTGGGATTTGTCGTTGCACTCTGGACGACGAAGATTTGTCGTGTGGGATATGGTGGATAATAGACCTTTGAGAAAGATGGTCGCTTCGCACGGTAGCGGATTTGAGTGCAGTTTGCGATATAGTGCTTATGCCAAGACCTCGAATGTGCCTAATTCGCATCTTAGCTCCGAAGGTCACGCACTTGTGGCAGAGCGATATAGGGGCCGATATGGTATTGCCTATCGCCTTGATGGTTTAGACGAGAGTAATTCAGCTATTCGTGAGCGTTGTATAGTGTTGCATGGTTGGCGACACACCACGTCCTATCCCATTTGGCCAATGCCTACCGTTGGTAGTTGGGGGTGTCCTGTGGTTTCTGAGCGTGCAATGGCCATATTAGATGAGATTTTGCGTGATGAGCAGAATGTGGTTTTATGGGCTTATAGATAATTTTATGTAAGAATTAAAATTTCAGAATAAAAATATAAACGTTATCTTTGTGTAGGTAACGTTTATTTTTGTTGTTATGAATCGAATGAATATAATTGTATGTTTGTTTGCGGGGTGTGCCTTGATGCTTTTCGGTGCTTGTAGTAGCGACAGTGGGCAGACCGATGCTGAGTTTCGACAAATTGTAATAAATCCAGAAAGGAGCGATTCGCCCGAGTATGAGAATTGGGTGAAGGGTATTGAGTATATCCCATTGGAGACTCGTCAGGAGTGTTTGGTGGGTGGCGATATTCAAGATGTGGTATTCCACGACGATAAGTTTTATATTTTGAGCGACCGAAAGCGTGTGCAGTGCTTTGATAGAGATGGAAAGTTTCTATTTAATGTCGGTTATGAGGGTCGTGGTCCGGGCGAGTACTCGCTACTGAGTAATATCTCAATCGATGATGGAGTTGTGTATGCTTTTTGTATGAATGAAAGGCAATTACATAGCTACGATGCCTCGACAGGAAAGTTTATAAAAAGCTATAAGTTGTCGAAAAATTATTCGCAAGTGGTTGTGCGTGATGGCTACGTATATGTCGTTGGAACTTTTTTAATGGGAGAGAAGTCGCATCTTCTGATTGATGCTATGCCGTTGGAAGATGTCGAGAAGGTTACTCGACTTTATGCTTCAGCCGAAGGAGAGAGTATTTATGGGGTATGGAAACAGTTGCATTCATCGAAGGATTGCCTCGTGTGGGTTGATCTCTTACGTGGTGAAGTATGGCGTTTGGTTGATGGCAAGATGGAGAGTTGGTTGGATTTCGATTTTGGTGACAAGGAGTGGAGTGATGAGGTTTTGCTTGCTGGTAAGCTTCGTTTCGATGACAACTCTAAAGTGATGATGTTACCAGGTTTCTATGTGAAGGGTGATGATATATACTTTGCGTATGGTTATAATAATAAATTGTTTAGCGTCTATTATAATCTTAAAACCGACACTTATTATAATGTAAAGTATCTGAGTTATTCACTTCCGGAACCATATTATAAGCAGCCGTATGTTAAGTGTGCTGCTGACCGTTGGATTGGAATAATATTGGTGCCGTATAGGACATTTGAAGGTGATGATTCGATTCCTGCGTCGTTCTCAACTTACAACCGTTTGAAGGGATTGAAGAACGATGAGAGTAATCCTGTGATTTGTATCTATGATATGAGATAAAAATGGAAGCTGTCTAACAAGGCTCTTTTGTCGTTTCTCTTGCTCTCAAAGTCCGCACATATACTAAGTATGCTGCGGTTTGTCGGGCTTCGAGAGCCTAAAAATAGCTCTTGTTATACAACTTCTGATAAAGCAGAGGCTGCTAACACAATTTGTTAGCAGCCTCTGCTTATTGTTGTCGGCTAATTGCCTATTACAAGCTATCGCCAAAGTCTTTGCGGAACTTCTCCAATAGGCGAGCGGGCCAATTTGTCTTAGGCTCCAAACCGCCCATAAAGAATCGAAGTACAGGAGGCTCATAAACAAACTTCAAGCCGCCAATGAGCTTGCGATTCTGGTAGAGCCAATCCACACGGTCGATAACATAGTTAATCTGCGAGAGTGTGAATACTCGGCGAGGAACTGCCAAACGCAACAACTCAACATCGGCCAAAATCTCGTTGCCGTTCTCGTCGCGTACGCTTGATACTGTACCGCGCTCCATACCGCGAATACCTGAGCAAATGTAGAGTGCTGCTGCCAATGCGCCTGCGGGATACTCCTCTTGTGGAATATGCTCGCAGAACTTCATAGCATCGACGTGTGCGCCCAATACTCCCGGCGGTGTTACCATAGGCACGCCACGCTTTTCCAACTCCTCAACCAAATATTTGATGAAGTTGGGGCTCTGGCTAATCATAGTCTCGTCAAGCGACTCGTAAAGACCTACTGTCATAGCCTCAATCTCACGAACTGAGATACCTCCGTATGTGAGGAAGCCCTCGTACAAAGGAATCATTGCCTCCATTTTTGCGTAGAGCGCACGCTGGTTGGTGCAGATACCACCACCACGAGAAGATGAGAGCTTGCGAGCTGAGAAGTAAACCAAGTCGGCAAGACCTGTCATCATCTTCAAAATCTCGCCCATAGAGTTCTCCTTCCAGTTGTCCTCGCGCTGCTTGATAAGGTAGGCGTTCTCACCGATAAGGCTGGCATCGAGTACAAGCATAATTCCATACTTGTCGGCAATGCGACGCACGTCCATCAAGTTTGCCATAGAGAAGGGCTGACCACCGATAAGGTTGGTAGAGGCCTCCATACGGATAAATGGAATGTTCTCAACACCCACCTCGTTGATGCAGTTCTCCAACTTCTCGATATCCATATTACCCTTGAAAGGGTGCTCCGATTTGAGCTCGGTGGCGTGGTCGTGCAAAAGCTCTACAACTCGACCGCCATTCTCCTGAATATGTGCAAGAGTAGTGGTGAAGTGGTAGTTCATTGGGATAACGTTACCGGGCTTTACGAATGTGCGGCAGATTACGTTCTCGGCAGCACGTCCCTGGTGAACGGGCAAAAGATACTTCTTGCCAAGTACGTCTAAAACAGCCTTCTGTAAACGCTCGAATGACTGTGAACCTGCGTATGCATCGTCAGCGTGCATCATAGCAGCGAGCTGGTTGTCGCTCATTGCGTTGGTACCGCTATCGGTAAGCATATCGAGGAATACATCTTTTGTGCTCAAACGGAATGTGTTGAATCCTGCCTCTTTCATTGCCTCCAAACGACGCTCAATGGGCACCAAGTGGAGTTTCTGCACAACGCGAACCTTGTGCAATTCGAGTGGCAAATCGCCACCACGATAGAACTTTACTTTACTTGTAGTTGACATTTTTGTATTGTTTAAAATTATTGTACTCCAAATGAAAAGTTGCAACTTGCGTAACTTAAATTAACAAAGCAAGTTGGTATGGAATTTCAAAAGTAATGTATTTTTAAGAAAATTACAAAACAGACCACATAATTTTTGCATATGCGGTCTGTTTTATAGTCTATTTATGCATTTTGCGCTCAAAACGTAGCGAAAATATGCATTTAAATGGAGAAAAAATGTTGTGTTATTTCTCCTTGAAGTATATGTCAAGTAACTCCTTTGCAGCGATAAATGAACTGAGTTTTGCCTCTAATACTCTCTTCTCGACATCCTCGATTCGCTCAGCAATTTCGGGATTTTGGTAGAAACTGCTCTTTAATGTTTCGTTGATGCTTTCGTACATCCAATATTTATTCTGGCGATTGCGATTTGCTTCGTAATATCCGTTTGCTTGAATGTGGTCGAGATACTCTTCTACGCCTTTCCAAACCTCTTCCAGGCCTGTTTGAGCTACCGATGAACAAGTGTAAACCTTTGGTCTCCAGCCAGACTCGGGAGTGGGGAAGAGATGTAATGCTCCCTGATATTGTACCTTTGCAAGTTCGGCCTTATGCACATTCTCTCCGTCAGCTTTTGTAATGACCATCATATCGGCCATCTCCATAATTCCGCGTTTGATACCCTGTAATTCATCACCTGCACCCGAAATCTGCAACATCATAAACATATCAACCATCGAGTGTACGGCAGTTTCGGATTGGCCAACACCTACGGTCTCAATAAAGATGACGTCGTATCCCGCAGCCTCGCACAATACGATTGTCTCGCGTGTCTTGCGGGCTACACCACCCAATGAGCCAGCCGATGGCGAAGGACGTATGAAGATGTCAGGATTCGATGATATGCTCTCCATTCTAGTTTTGTCACCCAAAATTGAACCTCCACTTCGCTCCGAACTTGGGTCGATAGCCAAAACGGCCAATTTGTGACGTAGAGATGCGACCATTCCGCCGATAGCTTCGATAAATGTAGATTTACCGGCACCCGGAACACCTGTAATACCGATTCTAACAGAACGACCTGCGTGCGGAAGGCATCGCTCGATGATCTCCTGAGCCTGAGCGTAGTGCTCGGCCTTGTTACTTTCTATTAGTGTTATTGCCTGCGAAAGGATTGTGATGTCACCTTTCAAAATTCCCTCTACGTACTCGTCGGTAGAGAGTGTGCGGCGTTTCTTACGCTTGAAGTATGGATTGACAATCGGCTGATCATCAACTCCTTCGGTTACGTTAAGCGCACTTTCGTGGTGAGTATCAAGATACTCTTTCTCGTAGTGTTCTATTTTAGTGAAAGCCATTTTATTTTCGTTTATGTGTTAAAATCCTATCAAAAACCTTTTCGTCGAAACTCTTTGCGTGGCCACACCATACAGCATAACCCTTTTTGTCATAAATTACGCAAAATGGAATAAATCGAACTCCGTATGCAATAAACGTACGACCTCCGTCGTCGAATGCTACGCCAATCTTATCATCGAGATGTTCGGTAAGGCTCACTCCGGCCTTGCCGTAATCCTCTTTAGTGGCGATAATGAGGTTTAGTTTGTCCTCGTGCTTGTTAACGATTTGCTTAATTCTTGGCAGGCACTTTTGGCATTGTGGACTCTTCGAGTGGTAAAAGAGCATGCACGTATATTCTGCCGCATCGGGCTGCAAATCCATCAACCACGAACGAAATTTACATTCGGGAACTTTTTCTCCCAAAATTATATTTTGAGCCTTGGCTGAAGATAGCAAAAATGCCATAGCCGCGACAATCGTTGCTAATCGTTTCATTTTGTAGTTTGGGTTGATTTGTCGGAGCGAATTTAGTAACTTTCGGGCAAACAAACAAGCCTTTTTGTAAGTATAATCTTGGCAATGTGAGTTGTTGGGCTTATTATAGGAAAAATAAATCGACAAAAGGGTTATAAACTTGCCGGAATATTTTATTATTTGAGAATTTACTTGTACCTTTGTGAGGTTTTGCGCGTGTGCGTGAGTTATGATAGATTAATAACCAAAATTTACATATACAAAACAATTAAATCTCTAAAAACTATGAAAGTTTCACACATTGAACATCTCGGTATTGCCGTGAAGAATTTGGAAGAGGCTATTCCTTATTGGGAGAACGTATTGGGCTTGAAGTGTTATGCAATCGAGGAGGTTGCAGACCAGAAGGTTAAGACTGCATTCTTCAAGATTGGCCAGACAAAGATTGAGCTTTTGGAGCCTACTTCTGAGGACTCTACAATCGCTAAGTATATCGAGAATCGTGGCGTTGGTATCCACCACATGGCTCTTGCTTGCGAGAATATCGAGGAGCAGTTGGCAGATGCCGAGGCACAGGGTGTTCGTTTGATTGACAAGACACCACGCAAGGGTGCTGAGGGTCTTACAATCGCATTCCTTCACCCAAAATCAACTCAGGGTATTTTGACAGAGTTGTGCGAGGATAAGAACAAATAATAATTTTAATCAATATTAGCACTTTATGAGCGAAATTCAAAAACAGCAGGTAGCCAAATTGATTGAGAATCGCGAGATCGCCCGTATGGGTGGTGGCGAGAAGGCTATCCAGAAACAACACGACAAGGGTAAGTATACTGCACGAGAGCGTATCCAGATGCTTTTGGATGAGGGTAGCTTCGAGGAGTTCGATATGTTCGTAACTCACCGTTGCTATGACTTCGGTATGGAGAAGAAGCACACCTTTGGTGATGGCGTAGTAACAGGTTATGGTACAATCGACGGCCGTTTGGTTTATGTATTTGCACAGGACTTTACCGTTACAGCAGGTTCTTTGTCTATCTCTTTGGCTGACAAGATCTGTAAGGTAATGGATATGGCAATGCGTAATGGCGCTCCTTGCATCGGTTTGAACGATTCAGGTGGTGCACGTATTCAGGAGGGTGTAAACGCTTTGGCAGGTTATGCAAATATCTTCCAGCGTAACGTGATGGCTTCTGGTGTTATTCCCCAGATTTCAGCAATCTTCGGTCCATGTGCCGGTGGTGCGGTTTATTCACCTGCATTGACTGACTTTATCATTATGCGCCGTCAGACATCTAATATGTTCCTTACAGGTCCTAAGGTTGTTAAGACCGTTACAGGTGAGGACGTAACTCAGGAGCAGTTGGGTGGTGCTGATATGCACACAACTAAGAGTGGTGTTGCTCAGTTTGCAGTTGATACAGAGGAGGAGGGTATCGCACTTATCCGTGGCTTGCTCTCATATATGCCTCAGAACAACATGGAGCCAGCTCCAAAGATTCCTTGTGCCGACGATATCGCACGAAAGGAGGATATCTTGAACGAGATTATTCCTGACAATCCAAATAAGCCATACGATATGTATGAGGTTATCCGCAGTATCGTTGATAATGGTGAGTATTTGGAGAGTGCAGCATCGTATGCAAAGAATATCATCACTTGCTTTGCTCGCTTCAATGGTCAGAGCGTAGGTATCATCGCTAACCAGCCTAACTTTATGGCAGGTGTACTTGATATTAATGCCAGCCGTAAGGCAGCTCGCTTTGTTCGTTTCTGCGACGCATTCAACATTCCTATCGTTACTTTGGTTGACGTTCCTGGATTCTTGCCTGGTACAGGTCAGGAGTATGGTGGCGTAATTACTCACGGTGCAAAGCTCTTGTTCGCATACTGCGAGGCTACTGTACCTAAGGTTACAGTTACTTTGCGTAAGGCTTATGGTGGTGCATATATCGTGATGTCATCTAAGCATATCCGTGGTGATATCAACTACGCTTGGCCTACTGCTGAGATTGCAGTTATGGGTGCAAGTGGTGCTGTTGAGGTATTGCACGCTAAGGCTTTGGCTGCATTCGAGAACGCAGAGGAGAAGGCTAAGTTTGTTGCCGAGAAGGAGCAGGAGTACAAGGATAAGTTCTCTAACCCCTACAACGCAGCTCGCTATGGTTATATCGATGACGTTATCGAGCCACGTAATACTCGCTTCCGTGTAATCCGCGCTTTGGAGTCATTGCAGACTAAGCGTGAGGTTAATCCAGCCAAGAAGCACAGCAATATTCCTTTGTAATAAAACGGTTGAAAACTTATGACAATGTTAGCAATTAACTGGGGTAATGCGTTTTTGATTACCGGTGTTGGTTTCGGATTGGTGTTTACAGTTCTTGTACTGCTTATCTTTATCGTGAAACTCTTTGGTGTAATCTTCGTGCAGAAACCCAAAGCGCAGGCTGCTGTTGCGGCTCCTGCGGCAGTGGAGGCTACTGACGAAACGGATATGGCCGCAATCGCTTATGTCTTGCACACGTTCTATAACCAGCACGACGAGGAGAGTGATGTCCTTACTATCCGTCACGACGATGTGGCATATTCACCGTGGAATCAGAAAAGTATAACATTCTAATCAATTAGAAAAAATGCAAAAACTTAATTTCAATATCAATGGTAAGCACTATGAGGCTACCATCACCGAGGTAGAGCACAACGTAGCAGAGGTAGAGCTCAACGGTAAGAAGTATACTATCGACGTAGAGCGTTCAGAGGCTGTTGCTGTTCCTCATATCGCTACTCCTGTGGCTGCTCCTGCTGCTGCCCCTGCAGCTGCAGCTGCTCCCGCACCAAAGAAGGCTGCGGCTGGTGCTAATGCAATCGTAGCTCCATTGCCAGGTAGTGTTGTATCAATCAGCGTAAAGGCTGGCGATGCTGTTAAGGCTGGTCAGCAGTTGGCAATCATCGAGGCGATGAAGATGGAGAATGAGATTTTGGCTCCCGCCGACGGTACAGTTAAAGCTGTTCACGTATCAGCAGGCCAGGCTGTACAGCAGGGCGACGCACTTATCGAGTTGGCATAACCTTAAAATGGAAAGTCCAATGAAGAAAGTGATGAAATATATGATGATGTTGCTCGTCGTAGCCACTATGGGCTTGTCGGTGCAGGCGTGGGGTTCTACCGACGCTGCTATGGCTGCTCCTGCGGCTGTCGAGACGGTAGCTGATGCCGACATCGACTTGGGCGAGTCTTTGATGAATTTCGTTGACCAGTCGGGTATTAGCGGTATCTTTGCAGATTGGCGAGTATTGGTAATGTTGGTAATCTCATGCTTCTTGCTCTATTTGGCAATCGTTAAGCAGTATGAGCCATTGTTGCTTTTGCCTATCGCGTTTGGTATGCTTTTGACTAACCTCCCAGGTGCAGGTATGTATCACACAGAGTTGTTTGAGGGCGGTCACGTTCACTGGTCAATCAACGGCACAACATTCGACCGTGTGGGTGGTCTTATCGACTTCCTCTACCTCGGTGTTAAGCTTGGTATCTATCCTTGCTTGATTTTCGTAGGTGTGGGAGCGATGACTGATTTCGGTCCACTGATTGCTAATCCTAAGAGTTTGTTGTTGGGTGCTGCCGCTCAGTTCGGTATTTTCGCAACATTCTTGGGCGCATCGGCTATGGGCTTTACTCCTGCTGAGGCCGGTTCTATCGGTATTATCGGTGGTGCGGATGGTCCTACGGCTATCTATCTTACAGCGAAGTTGGCTCCTCAGCTGTTGGGTCCTATCGCAGTTGCAGCTTACTCTTATATGGCTCTTGTGCCTGTGATTCAGCCTCCTATTATGAAGGCGTTGACAACTAAGGCAGAGCGTCAGATCGTGATGAAGCAGTTGCGTACAGTGTCGAAGACTGAGAAGATAATCTTCCCTATCGCAATGACTATGATTATTTCATTGTTGTTGCCATCGGCTGCTCCACTTATCGGCTGCTTGATGTTGGGTAACTTGATGAAGGAGTGTGGTGTTGTTGAGCGTTTGAGCAAGACTGTTCAGAATGAGTTGATGAACATTGTAACTATCTTCCTCGGTATCTCAGTAGGTGCTACTGCTACTGCAGCTAACTTCCTTAACTGGCAGACTATCGGTATTATGGTATTGGGTGTAACAGCTTTCTGCTTGGGTACCGGTTCTGGTGTAATCTTGGCTAAGATTATGAATATGTTCTCTAAGGAGAAGATTAATCCATTGATTGGTTCGGCTGGTGTGTCTGCAGTGCCTATGGCAGCTCGTGTATCGCAGAAAGTTGGTCAGCAGGAGAATCCTGCAAACTTCCTTTTGATGCACGCCATGGGTCCTAACGTGTCGGGTGTTATCGGTTCGGCTGTTGCCGCTGGTATCTTGTTGGCATTCTTGGGACAGTAAGCAGATAGGTTTATACCTATATATATTATTAGTCCGCTTGGTAATATGCCGAGCGGACTTTTTTGTGCTTTTACAGAGAATATTAAAATAATTTTTGGGGTTGTTGGTAATTATAAAAATATTTACTACCTTTGCGCACCCGTAAATATGCGGGAATAGGATTACAACAAACAAAGTTATTAACAAAACGTAAAAGATGGATTCAAGAAGTTACAAAACTATCTCGTTGAATGCCGCTACGGTTCAGAAAGAGTGGGTCGTTATCGACGCTACCAACGAGGTATTGGGACGTCTTGCTTCGCAGATCGCAAAGATTTTGCGTGGTAAGAACAAGCCTGGCTACACTCCTCACGTCGATTGCGGTGATTATGTTATCGTTATCAACGCCGAGAAGGTTAAGCTTACAGGCGCAAAGATGACCGACAAGGTCTATGTACGTCACACCGGCTATCCCGGTGGTCAGCGTTTTGCTACTCCTGCGGACTACTTGGCAAAGAAGCCTGAGTTCGTGATTGAGCACGCTGTAAAGGGTATGTTGCCCAAGACACGTCTTGGTGAGGCTATCATCAAGAATTTGAAGGTTTATGCAGGCGCAGAGCATCCTCACGCTGCACAGAACCCTAAGACAATTAAGTTAAACGAGATTAAGTAAAGAGTATGGAAGTTGTAAACACCGTAGGTCGCCGTAAGGCTGCTGTGGCTCGCGTATATGTGAAGCCGGGAAATGGTCAGATTACAATCAACCAGAGAGCACTCGAGGTTTATTTCCCCTTGAACATTCTCCAGTATGAGGTTAAGCAGCCTTTGTTGGTTACTAACACATTGGAGCAGTATGACGTAACTATCAATTTGGATGGTGGCGGTATCAAGGGTCAGGCTGAGGCTGCTCGTATGGGTATTGCACGTGCATTGTGTCAGATCGACGCTGAGCAGTATCGTTCTATCTTGAAGAAGAACGGTTTCCTCACACGTGATTCTCGCGAGGTTGAGCGTAAGAAGCCCGGACAGCCCGGAGCACGTCGTAAGTTCCAGTTCAGTAAGCGTTAATCCTTACCAGACCGAAATTTCGGCAAGCACGACGAGGGTTCGAAATTCGCAAGACTGCTTTTATATATATTCGGTATTACTTACGAATTGCCCTGTCGCGGAAAACCCATCGGATTGGCCGAGGGTCACTACCGATTGGTTGAAGAAAAGAGAAATTAAAATTAAAACAAAAGAATTAAAATGTCACGCACAGATTTTAATACATTATTGGATGCAGGCGTTCACTTTGGTCACTTGAAGCGCAAGTGGAACCCCAAAATGGCTCCTTATATCTTTATGGAGAAGAACGGCATCCACATCATCGACCTTCACAAGACTGTTGTAAAGCTCGATGAGGCAGCTGCAGCACTTAAGCAGATCGCAAAGAGCGGTCGTCGCGTGTTGTTTGTTGCTACAAAGAAACAAGCAAAGGAGATTGTTGCCGAAAAGGTAGCTCCCGTTGGTATGCCATACGTTACAGAGCGTTGGGCTGGCGGTATGCTTACAAACTTCCCCACAATACGTAAAGCCGTTAAGAAGATGGCCACCATCGATAAGATGTTGAGCGACGGCACTTATGATAATTTCTCAAAGCGTGAGAAGCTCCAGATCGAGCGTCAGCGCGCTAAGTTGGAGAAGAACCTCGGTTCTATCGCCGACCTTACTCGTCTTCCTGCTGCATTGTTCGTTGTGGACGTTCAGAAGGAGGCTAACGCCGTTAAGGAGGCAAAGCGTTTGAATATTCCCGTATTTGCAATGGTAGATACTTGTTGTGATCCTACTGACATCGATTACGTAATCCCTGCAAATGACGACGCTACAAAGTCAATCGCTACTGTTCTTGACGTAGTTTGCGGTGCTATCGCTGAGGGTACCGAGGAGCGTAAGCTCGAGAAGGAGAAGGAGGCTCAGGAGGCTGAGGCCGCTGCTCCTGCAAAGCAGAGCAAGCCCCGTATCAAGAAGGCAGTTAAGGCTGCTGTAGATGCTGAGGAGGCTGTTGTTGCCGAGGTTGTAGCTGCAACTGAGGAGAAGGCTGAGTAATTCAGTGGCAAAAATTTTGCAAAGAGAAATTATTAACAAATTAACAAAAAGACGATTATGGAAATCAAAGCAGCAGATGTAATGAAGCTCCGCAAGATGACCGGTGCTGGTATGATGGACTGCAAGAAGGCTCTTATCGAGGCTGAGGGCGACTACGAGCGTGCAAAGGATATTATCCGCGAGAAGGGTAAGCTCGTTGTTAGCAAGCGTGCAGACCGTAGCGCATCTGAGGGTGTTGTAGTTACCAAGATTGTAGGCCAGAAGGCATATTTGTTGTGCCTCGCTTGCGAGACAGACTTCGTAGCTCAGAACTCAGAGTTCACTGCTTCAGCTAACGCTATCTTGGATATCGCAGTTGCTAACGATGCAGCTGATATCGAGGCTTTGAAGGCTATCAAGAATGCTGAGGGCGTTACTGTAGAGGAGATGGTAACTGAGAAGTCTGGCCAGACAGGCGAGAAGGTTGAGTTGGCTTACTATGGCCGTATCGAGGCTCCTTACTGCAACGCATACGTTCACTTCAACAAGAAGTTGGGTACTATCCTTGGTTTCAACAAGGAGGTATCTGAGGAGGTTGCACATGCTATCGCAATGCAGGCAACAGCTATGGCTCCTATCTCTATCGACGAGAACGACTGCCCAGCAGACGTAGTTGAGAAGGAGAAGGCTATCGCATTGGAGATGATGAAGCAGGATCCTAAGAACGCTAACAAGCCTGAGGCTATCTTGGCTAAGATTGCTGAGGGTAAGATGCGTAAGTTCTTCGAGGAGAATACTCTCTTGAACCAGGCATTGGTTGGTGAGAAGATCTCTATCCGCGAGTACTTGCAGCAGGCTGATAAGGAGGCTAACATCATTGCTTACAAGCGTTTCGCTTTGGAGGCATAGTAGTTCCCATTATCATAAGAAAAATCCCAGCCCAAAAGGCTGGGATTTTTTGTAATTCAATATTCAGAATCTTCGTTTATATTCCTTTGCTAATATAGCTGCGCAGTGCTGTGACATACTCTTCAAAGGCTGCTACTCCCTCTTGGGTTATTGCACAGGTTGTGCGTGGCATCTTGCCTTTGAAACCCTTTTCTATGGTTATATAGCCTGCTTTTTGCAGCTTGTCTAATTGTACACTCAGATTGCCTGCTGTTGCGCCAGTCTGCTCGCGTAGGAATACAAAATCGGCACTTTCGACACTTAGCAAAACCGACATTACGGCAAGTCGCAGTTCCGAATGAAGCAATGGATTTAACTCTTTGAACATACGTTGCCCGATTATTTATTGTACTTGTGATTGAGAATATGCCCCGGGATAACCATCATAAAGAGGAATATCGCGGCAAATAGCAGAAAATCTGTACTCATCCATTCTGATTGTAATGCAATATCGTTCAAATCAACAAAGCGAATTATCAACCAATGTTTTAGAGGGAAGAGTATCGACGATGCCATTGCAGCTATTCCGCCAATCTTTGTGGCTCTGTCACGAATGACATATCCCGTCATCGTTGTTCCCATTCCTGCCAACAATATAACCAAGAATAGAATCGGGGCGTGGTAGTATACAAATGCAAGCATAATCCAAAAGAATGAGATGCCTATTACGCTCCAAATAATAGAAATTACGCGGTCAATATAGTTCTTTGCGCCGTTGTCGTGCTTGCCCCATATCATCATTCCTGCCCAGCCGATAATGGGTATAAGCCACCATAACCACCAACACTTTATGTCGTATTGGAATAGAACATAATTTAGAATAGAGATTGCGACAGTCGTGTAACCCCAAATTAGAAATGGTGTACCCGAGTTACGGGCCAAACGTGCGCGCGAATCCTTAATCATTGAGGTGATGAGTTCTAAACTCTGTGCCTCTGAAAAATTGTTGTTTTGCATAATTTTGTTGTTTTTTGCGGTTTGTTTTGTGGTTCCCTCCGACTCTGCATTGTAGTATACAGGTGAGACGGATAATTTTTTTTGTTAATGCAAATATAAAGTAGTTTATAATATAAACCAAATTTCTGCACAAAAAAATTGCAGCAGGGTATATAATTTTTAAAGTTTATTCTAAGATATAGATTATACCTATTTATATAGAAGTACAACAATTTGTTCTAACCACTTTTGGTCTGTTGTGTCGAATGTTGCCAGATGTTCGCTATCGATATCGAGTACAGCGACGATTTCTTGCTTATCCCAAACAGGAACCACAATTTCGCTACGTGATAGCGAACTGCACGCAATGTGTCCAGGAAATAGCTCTACATCTGGGACAATTTGAGTCGTCTGCTCTTTCCAAGCGGTACCACATACACCTCGTCCATATGCAATTCGGCTACACGCCAATGGTCCCTGAAATGGACCTAAGACTAGTTCTTTGCCTATTACTCTATAAAATCCCGTCCACCAGAATCCAAACGTTTGGTGTATCATTGCTGCGATGTTGGCCATATTGGCAATGGCATCGTTCTCTCCTTCTACAAGTGCCACTATCTGCTTGTATAGCAATGCGTACTTTTCAGCCTTATCACCTTTGGCTATAATTAGATTCTCAGCCATCGCTACTCAATTTTCCACATTTTGTCACCCAGATAAAAGTATAGCGTGCCGTATGAGTAACGGCCCGTTTGAGCTCCGCGGTCGAATGTAATCCATAGATAACGTTCGTAATTGCCGTAGCGAACAGGCACAATTGTCGGCCAGCCGCGGAAACCTCCGTTGGCATATTGTTGCAGGAATGTTCCGAGATATTCCAACGATGGGTAGTCGTAGATATAGAATGTAGTGTCGGAGCCTCCACTGAGTACGTAGCGTTTGCCACCTATTGTAGTGATTCTTATGCCCGTGTTGTTGTTCTTTGTTGACTCAGCTATCTGTTTGTATGGGCCATTCCAGTTCTTGCTTTCGCATAGGTATGTAACATACGACTTATCTTTCAATGCGCAATATGCCAAGCGCCATTTGCGAGCCTTAGCATCGTAGAAAAAGTCTGGGTCTTCAGTGTTGAACTTAGTGCCTGTTTTAGTACCGCAAGTGTAGTTGTGTGGGAAATCCAACTCTTTGCACTCTAGGAAGTGCATTCCGTGAAGAATATCGGCTTTGGTTGAG
This sequence comes from Rikenellaceae bacterium, assembly GCA_015060165.1. Lineage (GTDB taxonomy): Bacteria > Bacteroidota > Bacteroidia > Bacteroidales > Rikenellaceae > Alistipes. The sequence goes on along the minus strand of SUZC01000004.1, from coordinate 155,250 downwards.
CTGTATGCTAGTGTGTGGGTGTCGCCGTGAGTTGTTGTCATTACCATATACTCTTTGCTATTAGGGTCGTAGACAACCTTTGTTGCGTGGAAGCCATACATAATACCATCACCTTTGCCGAAGAAGAGAGCACCCTCTAAACGCAATTCATACGAATCGAGGTCGATTGAGTACATCCCTTGATATGAGTCAGGTATCTGCTCGAATCCTCTCGATGTAAAACATAAATATAGTCGTCCATCGCGAATCAAAGGAGAACCGTCAGTAGTCTGTACAATCTGTGGGTCGGCTTGCCCTGTTCCACAAGTAAGTAGGCTTTGTGCTTTGTTGAGAATGATATTACCTCCATTGGCAGGAGCTGCATATACACCGAAAGAGTGGGTGGTGCAACTTTCAATGCTTCGCATATCATTTTTTATGCTGAACAACAGCTCAGCTCTGCTATCTTCGTGAATACGGAATAGGTGGAAACGAACGCCTGTATATTGGAGTCGCAGAGCGATTTTGTCACTTTTGTCGGTCTGTTTTTCAGCCAAAATAGTCTGTTTGCCATCGATGATTTTATACGATGTTATATTACCGTTGCTGTATACAGTTCTGATTATCGCCCCAATGCTGTTGTTAGGGTAGAACTCAATACCGGCCACGTCCCCAGAATCCATATCGGCAAATTGAACCTCATAGCATAGATATGGGTGGAAAGCACCGACTCTCAGAGTAGCAGCCGAAGCTGTATCGACAGATGAGATGTGAAGAGCACGCCCTTGCTGTTTTAAGGTTGGAGTTGTAGCAGTTCCTCGCTTCTCGACAATAATGTTGGCCGAGTTGGGCAGAAAGAGATTTGTACCCTCCATATTGATTTGGCTCATAACCTTGTTGGAGGTGTAGAAGTTGCGCACAAATGATTGGCGTATGAATATCATATCCTCCAATTTTACACTCTCTTTGGGTTGTTGTGCCAAAACTGTTGCTGTTGTGCAAAGGATGGCTATTGTAGCAAATAAAAATCTTTTCATAGTAGTTTTATTGAAAACTCGGTAACAAATTTAATAAAAACAATTGTGATATTGGAAAAACTGCTCGGATTTTGTAAATTTGCGTAAAGTAAATTTTGAAAATATCTATATATGGGAAGTATTAGTCAGTTACAACCACGATTGGTTTGGGAACAATTTGATGCTATTACGCAAGTTCCACGTCCATCGAAGAAGGAGCAGCGTATAATTGAGTTTTTAATCGATTTTGCTATTCAACATAATTTGGAGTGGCAACGTGATAAGATAGGCAATGTGGTTATACGCAAGCCTGCTACAAAGGGATACGAGGAGCGTCCGATCGTGATTTTGCAGTCGCATATGGATATGGTGTGCGAGAAAAATTCCGATGTGGTATTCGATTTCGATACTCAGGCTATCCGTACACGAATAGAGGATGGTTGGGTACGTGCCGAGGGAACTACTTTGGGTGCAGATTGTGGAATAGGCATGGCTGCAGCTATGGCTATGCTTATCGATGAACAGGTAGAGCACGGTGCGTTAGAGGCTCTTTTTACCGTCGATGAGGAGACAGGTCTTACCGGTGCATTTGAACTTGGTGACGGTATGCTTACGGGTAAATATCTCATAAATCTCGACTCGGAGGACGAAGGCGAAATTTTCATCGGTTGTGCAGGAGGAGTAGATACCTTGGCGACATTCAGATACCGTAGAGAAGAGGCTCCAAAGGGGTATAAATTCTACCGTTTTGATGTGTCTGATTTGTTGGGTGGACATTCGGGTGATGACATCGACAAGGGGCGTGCCAACTCCAATAAGATTGCTGCTCGATTGATGATTGAGGTGCAGAATGATTACGAAGGCAGATTGAGCTATTTCGATGGCGGTAATTTGCGTAATGCCATACCTCGTGAAGCTTATATGATTTTTGGCGTGCCGACTTGCGAAAGAGAGAATTTCGAGTGCCGATGCCAAGAATTTATCGAGGAGATAAAATCTGAATTCCAATTGACAGAGCCTGAAATGAGACTTGTATTGAGCGATATGCCTTCAGTTGACGATGTGATGGATCTAGAGTCGCAGCGTAAGTTGGTTGGGGCGTTGGTCGGTTTGCCGAATGGTGTTCTTGCAATGTCGCAAGCTGTGAAGGGGTTGGTAGAGACTTCTACCAATTTGGCATCTGTGAAATTCGAGAAAAATGATAAGATTGTAGTTACAACTTCGCAACGTTCATCGTTGGAGAGTGCTAAATTATATGCAAAATTGATGGTTGAGTCGGTGTTCGTGTTGGCTGGTGCCGATGTGAAACATTCTGATGGTTATCCAGGTTGGGCTCCCGATCCAACTTCTCGATTGTTGCAGGTGTCGGTAGATAGTTATCGCAAATTGTTTGCTACCGAACCTAAGGTGCGGGCAGTTCATGCAGGTTTGGAGTGTGGTCTTTTCTTGGAGAAGTATCCTGATTTGGAGATGGTCTCTTTTGGCCCAACTATCCGAGGTGTACACTCGCCCGATGAACGTTTGGAGATAGCAACGGTAGATAAGTTTTGGCGATTGTTGTGTGATGTGGTGAAGAGTATATAGCCGGCATACACAAATTGCAGTTTCTCCAACTCTGTTGATTTACGGCTCTGCTAGCTCAAACTATGCGTCGATTCATATTAGTAATATTATTCCTGATGTTGGTCTGTTTTGCTTATGCTCAACAGACCGATCAGGATTTTTATCTCTACAAAATCGATCCAGAACAAGATGAAATAGTACCTCCAGAGTCTGATTATACGCTCTTTTATCGATTAGGACAACGGCAAGATGATTTATATACCGAGATTACCGATTATAAATTTTCATTTGCCGATATGGCACGTCGTGGATATGCATTTTATGAGCGCGGAGCGTGGCTGGATGGTATTACGATGCAACGTGGCGAGGTCCCCATCCTGCGCCGATTGGCGTTTGATAGATCTGTTTCGGGAGGAATAACCCCAAACCATAATTTTTCAAGCCTTGCCGCTGGGAGTGATAATTTTTCAATGATGCAGAGAGTGCCGCCGCAGGCTGTAAATGTTGGAACTTTCTTTTCAGGACGTGGTTATTTGGGAGGTGTGCGAGCAACGCTACACTCCATAATGCCCCATGATTGGAATCTCTCTTTGTATGCAATGGCTCGAGGAGGAAACGACCTCTATGCCGATGGCGTTTTTAATAACTCGGTCGATGTCGCTTTGCGTTTTGGAAAGTATTTTTATAATGATGCTATGCTGTCGATTCTTATCTTGGCTCGAATTGGGGAACGTGGTTTGCGTTCGGGTTCTGTACAAGAGGCATTTACTCTAATTGGCAATAATTTGTATAACCCTAATTGGGGTTATCAAAGCAATCAAATACGAAATTCTCGCACGCGACGCGATTGTTTACCTTTCGCAATGGCATCTTTCGCTTGCAATGTGGGGCCTACTACCCGAATGACTCTCTCCGTCGGTGGCAGATATGGCGAGCAAAGTTACTCTACATTAGGTTGGTATGGCGCTATGACGCCTCGCCCCGACAACTATCGTTTTCTTCCGAGTTATTATCTCGATGAACAAGTTGCATCGGTCGTTGCGCAAGAGTGGCGGGAGCGGAATGAACGCTATACTCAAGTAGATTGGGATGAATTATATTTCCAAAATAGAATGTCGAGTGACGGTGTAGCCTATGCAGTTGAGGATAGGGTAGAGCGTCTGGCAGAGACAGAGTTTTCACTTCGGTTTAAACGTGAAGCAATAGGCTTATCAATAAGTTATGGATTGCGAGGCGCGTATCGTTCATCTCGAAATTTCAAACGTATGAACGATTTGTTGGGAGCTGCTTATCTCGACGATATAGACTATTATCTTTTGGACGATGATACTTTCTCTCGAAATTTACAGAATAATTTGCGAGAACCTAACAAGCGTGTGAGAGAAGGAGATATATTCTCATATGATTATTCTCTTGTAGAGATGATGCTTGCTGCCGAGGCTGCAATTGAGTATAGGGTCAAACATTGGACAATTAATGCACAGTTGCAAGCGGGTGAGCAGCTAATGTACCGACGGGGATTCTATGAAAAGGAGATATATGCAGGAAATGAATCCTATGGTCGTTCGCGAAGGGAAAATTTTGCACCCTATGTTTTCAAAGCAGTCGTTTGGTATAATTTCTCTCTACTTCATATGGTCAACGTTGGGGTAATGGCTGCTAAACGTAGCCCCAAAGTGAGAGATATATTTCTGAATCCAGAGTATAATAATCGCATTGTCGATAACCCTCAGGCAGAATCTCATTTTGCTTCCGAGTTGAATTATAAATATGGTTTTGATAAGGGCTCTTTGAATTTTTCGGCATATGTGGTTTCAACTCAAAATCAATCGCAAACTATGCGGGTATATGATGATTTATCGGCAGAGTTTTGCGATGTGGTAATATCAGATTTGGCTACATTACGATATGGTGCAGAACTCTCTACGGAGATAAAGTTCACGAAACATTTAACTGCTTCATTAGCAGCTTCGGCGGCACGGTACAGATATGCAAATAATCCTGTTCTGACTCATTATGCCGATGTTGATAATACTGTTGTGTGTTCCAGATCTGAGAGTTATGTTAAGGATTGTCGTTTGGGCGGAGCTCCGCAATTTAGTGGTGTAGTATCCTTGAACTATATTACATATCGAGGTTGGGCGGCATCGTGTAGCCTGCAAGCTGTGGCCGATAGATATGTCGATGTCTCATTTATTCGACGTACTGAGCGTGTAGCACGTCAAGCATCGGCATCTGAGGAGATATATCGCGATTTTATGCATCAGCAACGGTTGGCTGATGCAGTGACGGTAGATATTTCGTTGTCGCGTTGGTTCAATATTCGGCGTTCCCGATTGTCGTTTACCTTGTCGGTAAGGAATCTGTTGGGACGTGATGATATTGTTTATGGTGGCTACGAGCAGTCGCGTATACGCAACTATATGAGTGGTTCGCAGAGGGTATATGCCCCGCAAGAGAATGTAATCACCTATTCATATCCGCGCACTTGGTATGGTGTTGTGTCGTGGAAATTTTAAATTGTCTGAAAGTTGGTTTTTTGCATATTGGTTGGAAAGATGTATCTTTGCAGAGTGAAGTCTCGATGAGGCTTTTGCTATTAGGAATTAGATATTGAATAACTTAGAAAAATGATATAATATGGCAGGTTCAAACTTTGTCGATTATGTGAAAATATTTGCTCGTTCTGGTCACGGTGGTGCTGGCTCTTGTCATTTTCGTCGAGAGAAATTCGTTGCATTTGGAGGACCCGATGGTGGTGATGGAGGCAAGGGTGGTAGCATTGTGTTGGTGGGTGACCGTCAGTATTGGACCTTGATTCACCTTAAATATCAGCGTCACCAATTTGCTGAGGATGGCGAGAATGGTCATGGAGCTCGTTCGACTGGAAAGGATGCCGAGGATATTGTAATTCCCGTACCTTTGGGAACCGTAGCCCGTCGCTTGGTAGAAGACGAGGAGGGCAATACCTCGATTGAGTATGTAGGTGAGGTTACTGAGCACGGTGAAAAGCTTGTGCTGTTGAAAGGTGGCCGTGGAGGTTTGGGAAACTGGCATTTTAAAAGTGCTACAAATCAAGCCCCTCGCTATGCACAACCAGGTGAGGAAGGTGATGAAGGAGCCTTTATCTTGGAGCTGAAGGTGTTAGCCGATGTGGGTTTGGTCGGATTTCCTAATGCAGGAAAGAGTACTTTGTTGTCGGTTGTTTCGGCAGCCAAACCCAAGATTGCCAATTACGCGTTCACCACACTCGAACCCAATTTGGGTATTGTCGAAGTTCGTGATCATAAATCTTTTGTGATGGCCGATATCCCTGGAATTATCGAGGGAGCTCACGAAGGTAAAGGTTTGGGAACTCGATTTTTGCGCCATATCGAACGTAACTCTGTATTGCTATTTATGGTGCCAGCTGATAGTGATGATTTGGCTAAGGAGTATGAGATTTTGTTGGGTGAGCTTACGCAGTATAATCCAGAGCTGTTGGATAAGCAACGTTTGTTGGCTATTACCAAATGCGATATGTTGGATGAGGAATTGATCGAGCAGATGCGCCCATCGCTTCCTGAGGGTATACCTTCTGTATTCATCTCGTCAGTAGCCAATATGAATATTACAAAGCTCAAAGATATGCTTTGGGAGGCTTTGCAGAAGTAGAGGTATTATAAGATAAAGCGGTAAGATATTGTTAGCAGTGGTTTGCTTCCCACCCACTCTTATTTTATCTGAGATATGGCCGTTATTCGTTGAAATCAAATTGTCGGTTGACAATGCGAAGCGAATAGCGGCTATTGTATTTCTCTACTATACCACGCACTTTGCCAATTCCTGAAGGTAGAATCTCGCTTGCATAGATACATTGAGCAATGGTTCTAACCGAAATGGTATTACCTTTTGAGTCACTTAATTCTCTTTCAGATGTGAGAAATTCTCCTGTCGCCGGGTCGGTATCGCACCATTTCATACCATTACTATTGGTGAATGCTACATCGTTAATTTCTATGTAGTTACCAATGATATTGGGTGATATCTCGCTAATAGTGATCTTGGTCGGCTCTATGGCTTGTGCGGCGAGTAGGTCGATAGCGAAATGACGTGCGAAGTCGCTCTCGGCAATACGTCCTACTGTGTAATCGTCGTTTGCTTTTGCTCCGAGAATAATTCTTCCGGCGAAGTTACCCAATGTGAGTGATGTGCAGTGGATTGTAACTTTCGCTGCGATGGGAAAAGTTTTTGCTGTTGAATGTGTGTCGACTGAAATTTCAATGCCTCCACTTTCATCGCAAACTACGATACTTTTGTAATACTCCCCGAATAAATCATTTGCGACTACATATCCTTCAATCGATATATCCTCTGTTATGACTTTCGAATCTTTAATTGCTAACGTTTTTAGGTGCGCAATAGAGATCTTCCCGTGAGGTGATTCAGTGTATTCAGCCGCAAGGTCATCGCTTTTGCTGCACGATGTTATCAGTATTAGCGATAAAGCGACTATTGATTTTATGATTGTGTTAATTATTTGTTTTGCAGTCATTGATATCTCGCATTTTCAACATAAACATCTCTTCCGAACCCAATTCACCATATTGTAATATGCCTGTTATCGCAACATCCGAATCGGGAAGTGACTCTTTGGCGTAGTTGGCATAATCAGATGTGTATACGGCGATTAGTACCCCATTTTTATCGGCAAACAGATTGTATCCTTGCCACGTGCCAGTTTGGTTGAGAGGGACAGTCGCAGTGTATTGGCTATTGACATTGCTTAGGTTACCAATGCAAAATAATCGACCGCAATCGGATTGGTGTAGTTCGTTTATAGCTGCAGGTTTGGGCGCGACAGGATTTCTTACGTCGTAGCGTGTAATATGTTTGTCGAGCAGTATGCGTGACGAGAAGTATTCGGTAGGGTAGTAACTGTAAGACTCGGCTCTCATGCCTATTTGGAGCACTCCATAATTTTGGGCAATGCAGCAACCCTTCAAATCGATTGTTACGTAGTAGCCTTCCGGATAAATATTGTGCAGATCGTATAACCCAGCCATCACCTCTGCTCCGGCGGTGGCATCCTCTATAACGAATGTTTTATGGAAATTCGATGCCTTGTCGCTTGATGTTACGTAACCGCCAATTACAAGAGGTTCTTCGATGAACAGGCTCCGGTCGGCAACCAATTTGCGAAGATCGGCGATGGCAATATTGGTCGCTTGGGGTATGGCATTTTGAGGTGAAGGTTCATCAAATTTGCCGCATCCAAACAGTGTAATTAAGAGTAGTATAGCTAACGTTTGTCGTAACACAGGTTGAGTATTTTTTCTGATTGATAGTGTAAAGATAGCACAAAGTTCCGATTTTCTTATAAAAGCTAATGTTAAAAAGGGGATTTCCTTGCTGGAATAGTGGCATATTCGACGAAAAATGTTAATTTTGCAAAGCAAAATGTTGATTAAGAAAATAAGAACAAAATATTATATATGAATACCGAGAATTTTATTTCACAAATTGTGGCCTCAACAGTAGAGGCATTATATGGTGCGGTTGATCAGTCGCAGTTACAGATTCAGAAGACTCGTAAGGAGTTTGAGGGCGATTATACCCTCGTTACCTTTCCTCTTTTGAAGATGAGCCGTAAGTCTCCCGAGGCAACCGCTACCGAGATTGGCGAGCACATTGTGGCTAACAATCCTCAGATAAGCGGGTTTAACGTAATCAAGGGATTCTTGAATCTTTCAATCGCCCCATCGTTCTGGGCTGATCGTTTTGCAGAGGTTGTAGCGAATGATAATTTTGGTCAGGCAGAGCCTACTGGTCGCACCATCATGATTGAGTATTCGTCACCTAATACCAATAAACCTCTTCACCTGGGTCATATCCGCAACAATTTGTTGGGTTACTCAGTGGCGCAGATTCTCAAGGCAAATGGTCACAATGTAATCAAAGTGAATTTGGTAAACGATCGCGGTATCCATATCTGTAAGTCGATGTTGGCTTGGCAGCTTTATGGTGGCGGTGAGACGCCACAGTCATCGGGTATGAAGGGAGACCACTTGGTGGGTAAGTATTATGTCGAGTTCGACAAGCACTATAAGGAGCAGATTAAGGAGCTTGTAGCAGGCGGCATGAGCGAGGATGATGCCAAGAAGCAGGCTCCGATTATGTTGCAGGCGCAGGAGATGTTGCGTAAGTGGGAGGCTAAGGAGCCCGAGGTTTATGAGTTGTGGCAGACAATGAATGGCTGGGTGTATGATGGCTTCGATGTTACATACAAGGCTTTGGGTGTCGATTTCGATAAAGTTTACTACGAGTCACAAACCTACCTTTTGGGCAAGAGCCTTGTTCAAGATGGTTTGGATAAGGGTGTATTCTTCCGTAAGGAGGATAATTCAGTGTGGATCGATCTTGCGGCTGATGGTTTAGACCAGAAGCTATTGTTGCGAGGAGATGGTACATCTGTATATATGACTCAGGATTTGGGTACAGCACTTAGCCGTTTCGAGGAGAATAAACTCGACGATATGATCTATGTGGTGGGTAACGAGCAGAACTATCACTTCCAGGTTTTAAAGCTCGTTTTGAAGAAGCTAGGTTACGATTGGAGCGATAATATCTATCACTTGTCTTATGGTATGGTTGAGCTTCCTGAGGGTAAGATGAAGTCGCGTGAGGGTACGGTTGTCGATGCTGATGATTTGATTGCCGATATGGTCGATACTGCACGCGAGATGTCTAACGAGTTGGGTAAGTTGGATGGTTGCTCTGACGAAGAGGCCAATGCAATCTGCAATATGGTAGGTTTGGGCGCATTGAAGTATTTCATCTTGAAGGTTGATCCTAAGAAGACTATGCTCTTCGATCCTCGTGAGTCGATTGATTTCAACGGAAATACGGGCCCATTTATTCAATATACTCACGCTCGTATATGTTCAATTTTGCGTAAGGCTGATGAGGCGGGTATTGATTATTCATCGCACGCTTGCACCGAACTTTTGCCTGAGGAGATCGAGATTATTAAGTCGCTTACCGAGTTCCCAAGCATTGTGAATTCAGCAGCCGAGAGCTTCTCACCTTCTGTTATTGCTGCTTATGCGTATGATTTGGCAAAGACCTTCAATGGCTACTACCATGACCACTCAATTCTTCGCGAGGAAGATGTTGAGAAGCGCCGTATGCGTGTGATGTTGGCTTCGCAGGTTGCGCGTGTTATTAATCGCGCAATGAAGCTTTTGGGTATAGATGTCCCACAGCGTATGTAGACGATATTCAGAAATAATAAAAATATAGAATTATGAGAGTCGTATTTGTTTTGATGTGTTTGGCAGGTTTGGCGATGAGCTCTTGCTCGGGAGTAAAATCAGATGAGTATAGAGCCACATATACCAACCCAGTTCTTGATCGTAATGCCCCCGATCCAACAGTTATTCGTGCCAAGGACGGTACATTCTATGCCTATGCTACATGGCGAGATAAGAATGTGCCAGTATACAAATCGACCGATATGGTTAACTGGGAGTATCTCGGAGGAGCTTTTGAGCAGGATAAAGTGCCTATGTATGTTGAGAATGGAGCAATCTGGGCTCCCGATATCAACTATATCGATGGTAAGTACGTTCTCTATTTCTCAGAGTCACGTTGGGCAGCCCATTGGGAGTCTTGCATTTGCCGAGCAGTGTCGGATAAACCAGAAGGCCCATATACCAATCCTAAAAGGTTATTTGGCTCGAGAGATGTGGGTGTAGAAAACTCTATTGACCCTGTTATTTTCCAGGAGAAGGGACGCAAGTATTTGGCTTGGGGTAGTTTCTTCGGAATCTATATTACCGAGTTGTCGGAGGATGGTTTGGAGGTTCTTGATTTGAAGGATATTACTCGTATTGCAGGTAATGCCTACGAGGGAACATATATTCACAAACGTGACGGATATTACTATCTCTTTGCTTCGGTAGGACGTTGCTGTGATGGATTGAAGAGTACTTATAAAACAGTTGTAGGTCGCAGCGAGTCGCTCTTTGGCCCGTATGTGGATAAGCAGGGTCGTAAGATGTTGGATAACCATCACGAGGTTCTTTTGGAGGGTGATTCTCGAGTTAAAGGTCCCGGCCACGATTCGCAGATTATTGCCGACGATAAGGGGCAGGATTGGATCTTCTATCACGGTTACGATGTTAACGCTCCAAATGCAGGCCGTAAGATGTTTATGGATCGAGTAGTTTGGATTGATGGCTGGCCACAGATTACTCTCGATAAGAATCCTTCTGTAACAAGTGAGGCACCATATATTAAGAAGCGATAAACGGCAGGTAATGATAAAAAAGATAAGGCTATCACTACGGTGATAGCCTTATCTTTTTATTTATGGCTTATTCTATAGATTCAGGAATGTCGTCAACTGCATAATATGTGGCCTCCGCCACGCCATCTTTGATTCTTATAATCTCTACTCCCGATTTTGTCTGACCAAAAGGACGACCTGCGGGGCCTGCGGTCACAAATTTTATATCCTTGTATTGGCCTTGTGTGCAGTAGTGTAGATGTCCCGATAATACGAGGTCTACACCATATTGCTCAAATAGTGCCAGATATTTTTTTCTTAACTCGACTCCTATGTTCTCGTATCTTTCGGCTTCATCAGGGTCGCTTAAAAACATAGGGTGGTGCGCCACTAAGATTATAGGTTTGTTCTTGCGAGCACGTTTTAATATTTTTTCCATCCAGGCATACTCATCAGCTTCGGCAGCAGTGGCAGCCTTTATTACGCACGAATTATATCCTATCACAGTGTATTTCTTGGCTTTGTGAACAAATCGGTCGTGGCCGTAGCGGTCGATAAATGCTGCGACATTCTCGGCTGGTGCGTGGTGATCTACATCGTGATTTCCCGGGACATAATATAAAGGAATCTTTTTGTCAAACTCCCCACGCATCTTCTTGAATCCTTCAAGCATACTTGCGTTGTCCCACCAATTTACCAGATCACCAGAAAAAACCACGAAGTCGGGTTGTAGATTATTTACTTTCTCGGTGATACGTTTCATTAGCTCTACTTCGGCCGAGAAGTCCTGCGTGTTGGTTATAAATCCAAGTTGTGGATCAGAAATCTGAACAAAAAACGGAGCTTTTTCCTGGCCCTGTGCAGACATTGATATTGCCACAAAGGCGGAAATTAGAATTAGTATACGTCGAATCATTTGCATATTTTTGATATGTTTGGTTTCCCAAAGTTACACAATTATTGCGAGATTACCGACTACCTCGTAAAAAAATAAATCTGTCCGAGATTCAGACAGATTTATTAAATTTGATTAAGTGGTAATAATACCTAATTACTCCTCAGTGTTGGGCTCTTCTGGTAACTTAAACTCCTTGAGACCAGCCGCCACTAGGATATTATACCAAGCGAGAGCCTTCTTGATGTCTGATACGTGAACACGCTCGCGGTCATACTCAGGCAATACCTCTGCGAAATATGCCTTCATCTTTTCAGCAGACTCCTTGTGAGAAAGACCCTCTTTGCCAGAATTATACTCATACATACGAGTAAATACATCGGCCAAAGCGATATCCTCACCCTCGGTGAACATTGAGATCTCCGAAAGTGCACTTACTCGAGAAGTTGCCGATGCGTTCATTCTGCGACCGTCAACGAGTGATTCAACGATAATACCTTTGGTCGATTGTGCTACATACTTATAAAGTCCGGGCATACCCGAGATAGCCAAAATGTCCTTAAATTCCATTGTCGTAATATTTATTTTTGTTTGTAATTAATATCAATCCTAATTTGCGTTAGATGAATCCTGCTCATTTGTAATATGTACATCCAACTGTGGGAATGGGAAGTTTGCACCGTGCTTGGGCAACTCCTTGTAGAAAGCCTCTGTAACATCGTCATACAAACCCCAGAAATCGGCATTCTTAACCCAAGCGCGAGCCTCAATCACAACCGCACTATCAGCCAAGGCGTCTATGCGGATATATGGAGCGGGGTCGCTCAAAGCTCTTTCGTCGCGAGTAATGATATCGAGCATCGCGGTACGGATATCATCGTAGTTGTCTCCATACGAAACCGATACTTTCCAGCTGCATCGGCGGGTCTTCGATGTTGAGTAGTTATTGATTATCGATGTCGAGATTGAGTTGTTGGGTATATAAATGGTCTTTTTATCGGTAGTGTGAATCTTTGTTGTAAATAGTTGAATGTCTGCAACTGTTCCACTTACTCCCTGCGCCTCTATGTAATCACCGATTCTATATGGACGCAACACCAAAATCATAATACCTCCTGCAAAGTTCTGCAGTGTGCCGCTCAGTGCCATACCAATCGCCAAACCCATCGATGCGAACACAGCCAATACCGATGATGACTCAAAACCAAGTACATTGAATATTATTATAAATATAGCAATGTATCCGACGACTTTTGTTGCAGTCTTGCCGAATGAATGAAGCGATGTGTCAATGTTGCGACGAGAGAGGAATGCATCTACGATATTGATCAAACGAGTAAGCAACCAGCGACCGATATAGAAAATAGCAACCGAGATACACACTTTTATACCAGTCCAAATTAGCCACTCCATCATCTCCTGCCAAATCACCTTCACATCCATGTTGGCTAAATCCTTCACAGCCTGCGCAAAGCGAGCCTTCTGGACACTATCGGGGACGATAAGTTTGTCGATATTTTCTGTCTGCAAAAAAAACTTCAACATAATTTCTCTATCTCTTTATAAGCAATATGCCTACCTATGCAATTTGCCAGTTTGATTGATATAGTCAAATTGTAACCCAACTACAACAAAATGCGTTGCAATAATAACGTTGGTAATTGCCGGTTATTATATCGATGGCAAAAGTAATTAAATTTATTGAGAAAAATAGCTATCTTTGCAAAACACTCACTATGTTGCGATGGAAATTTATATAATTATACTTCTTATATTATTAAACGGACTCTTTTCAATGGCTGAGGTGGCGTTGATCTCTGCCCGTAAGTCAAATCTGCGTGTTCAAGCAGCACAAGGCAGTAAATTGGCCAAACGAGCATTGAATTTGGCTGAGGATCCGGATAAATTTCTTTCAACAGTACAAATAGGTATTACATTGATAGGAATCCTGACGGGTATATATTCTGGAGCTGCTTTGGCTGATGATTTTACCGCATTGCTTATATCGTGGGGAGTTCCTGCACATACAGCTGAAGTAGTATCGCCAACAGTAATTGTAGTTGTTGTGACTTATCTGTCAATCGTATTCGGAGAATTGGTCCCTAAGCGTATCGGAATGAGCGCTGCGGAAAATGTAGCTAAAATTATGTCTACTCCGATGCATTATTTATCTGTTTTAGCATCGCCGTTTGTCTGGTTGCTGTCGAAGAGTATCGATGCGGTGGCTCATCTGCTTCGCCTTCAAGAGGTAGAAAGTACTGTGTCGGAAGCTGAAATTAAGTCGATTATTCAAGAGGGTACGGAGTGTGGTGAAGTACAAGAAGTTGAGCAACGTATTGTTGATAGAGTATTTTCTTTGGGCGATCGTACGATAGGTTCTATTATGACACCTCGCCACGAGTTGATATGGCTTGATGTTTCAATGTCAACCGAGCAGATTCGTGATATCGTATCGCGCGAGCCCCACTCGATATATCCTGTTATGGATGCGAATCCCGATAAACTGCAAGGAGTCGTATTTCTGAAGCAACTTTTTGCCACGATAAACCAACCTGATTTTCAGTTGATTAGTATTGTGCAACAGCCTAAGTTTTTCCATAAACATACTGAAGTTTATAATGCATTGGAACAGATGCGTACCGAACACCTGAGCTATGGTATTGTGTGTGATGAATTTGGATTAACCCAAGGTGTTATAACTCTTCGCGATGTATTGGAGGCACTAGTTGGTGATATGCTTAGTGAGAGCGAGCAACCTAATATCGTGGAACGAGGCGAAGGCTCTTGTCTGATTGATGGTCAATGTCCGTTTTATGATTTTTTGCTACATTTCGGATTGGAAGATTGTTTTTCGCACTCGGATTACAATACAGTTAGTGGTTTGACATTGGATGTGTTGGGGCATGTTCCCGAAGTTGGCGAACGTTTTTCTTGGCACGATTTTGATTTCGAGGTAGTCGATATGGATAATGCTCGCATTGATAAGTTATTAGTTAGTTATAAAGTAAAACAGCTTGCATAATATATGAAGATTGGCAATATAGATTTGGGTGATAAACCTCTCTTTTTGGCTCCGATGGAGGACGTTACCGATCCATCGTTCCGTTATATGTGCAAGCAATTTGGAGCTGATGTGGTAACTACCGAATTCATTTCGTCGGACGGATTGATTCGCGATGCGTGGAAGTCGCGCGCAAAACTCAACATCGACGAGGTAGAGCGACCCGTCGGAATCCAGATTTATGGCCACTTGATAGAGCCTATGGTCGAGGCTGCGCGTATTGCCGAGACAGCTCATCCCGATTTTATTGATATCAACTTTGGTTGTCCTGTAAAGAAGATTGCGGGTCGTGGTGCTGGTTCGGGAATGATGCGAGACGTGCCACTAATGGTCGAGATGACGCGCCAGATTGTTGAGGCGGTCTCTACTCCAATTACAGTCAAAACTCGTTTGGGCTGGGATGAGGAGTCGAAGAATATTATGGATATCGCACTTCGCCTGCAGGATGTTGGAATTGCTGCTCTTACGATTCATGGTCGTACTCGCTCGCAGATGTATCGAGGCGAGGCTGATTGGACTCTTATAGGCGAGGTAAAGCATCATCCCTCAATCGAGATCCCTATTATAGGAAATGGCGATGTAGATTCGGGACCGAAGGCAAAGCAGATGTTTGACGATTATGGGGTAGATGGAGTAATGATTGGTCGTGCAACATATGGCCGTCCGTGGATTTTCCGCGAGGTTAAACACTATATGCAGACTGGTGAAGTTATGCCGCAGCCATCGGTTGTTGAGCGCGTAGCAATTGCCAAACAACATCTTGCTAAGTCGCTTGAGATAAAGGGTGATAGGGTAGGTGTTTTGGAGATGCGCCGCCATCTGTCAAACTATTTCAAGGGTCTCCCTGATTTCAAATCTATTCGCTTAAAGCTGGTGACTTTATTCGATGTGGATGAGATTAATGCAACGCTCGATTATGTGGCCGAGCGATGGGGTGATTTCGACATGAGTGGGGCTGTGCCACCTTCGTTATCACACGAAATATAGTGGTAAAAACCGTATAATGCGGCTCTTTTGGCGTCTGCCATAGAAATGCAAAACTGACTTACGTCAAATTATATCTGACATAAAAATATAGCCCAACTTTCAAGATGTTGGGCTATATGCTTTCTGTAATCTCACTAAAATCTTAACGGGCGAGCTTTGTACAATCTCACACTATCGATTCTTACCGTGCGGTCTGGATTCTTCTGATAGATGTTTTGTGTCCACCAGCTTGTCTCACCTTTGGTATAGATTAGTCGATTGGTCTTGGGGTCAAGATTTACCGATTTTACACCACGTACATCTTTCAAAGGTTCAAATGGTGAGAACTCTTGTTTCTCAATATCAAACCACACAACTCCCTCTCTACCGGAGATAAGCATACGATCATCTCCGACGGGCGATAGATCGTGCCCCGAATTGATTGGAAGTTCCCACTCAGCCACTCTATCGAGTGATGGAGATTGGCTCTGCCAATCCTTTAGTTTGTATTCGCGCAACTCCTTGAATCCCAATACATACAAACTTTCTCGCTTAGGATTCCATACCACTCCGTGACCCGAGTAAAGCGAATCACGGTAGATGCACTTTTCGGGTTGTTTTACATCGTATAACTCCAATGCATTACCAGTTCCGCTGTTATTGACTGAGAGTGCTATTGCAATACGACCGTTGGGAAGCAAATCGGCCGAGTGAGCGTTAGTAACCTTTGCATAGAAAAGCACCTCTTTGGTTGGAATATCGATCAAAAGACAGCTACTGCTTGACGATGTGATTAGCATCTTGGTGTTGTTATCTACAGCCTTACACTCGTCAATAGTTTGCAGACGGTCGATATACTCAGCCGGTAGGCCCTTGACACTTTTGTCGGCCTGCCAAAACCAAACCTCTTCTCTGTCAGTTCCCTCCGATTTTGAGAAGTCGATAATCCATACCTTGTCGTCACCACATACGGCAACACAATCCTTATTGAAAGGTGAGCAGCCCAACGAGAATAGGGCTGCTACCGAAATAATTATGTTTTTATACATATTATTCATTACTAATCTTATCTCTGCGGTATATCCACCTGAGTCTGGCGACCATCAATCAGATAGTCGGTGAAGTAATCTACCATACGCCAGTAGAAGTATTCGTTCATATCGCCAAATCCGTGACGCTGAGTCGGCAAATATAGCATATCAAAACGCTTGTTTGCACGAATCAATGCATCAACTACGCGTGAGGTATTACCGGGGTGAACATTGTTATCAATCTCGCCGTGAATCAGAAGCAAATGACCTTTCAAGCGACGCGCAATCTCGGGATTGCTACTGATGTGATAAACGAAAGTAGTGTCACCCTTGTCGCTTACTTTTTCCTTTACGCCGTGGTGAGTCTCGCTCCACCAGCGGTTGTAAATCTTATTGTCGTGGTTACCTGCACACGAAACAGCAGCCTTAAAAAAGTCGGGATATTGTAGAATAGCTGCGGTTGACATAAATCCACCTCCCGAGTGACCGTGAATACCTACACGATTGATGTCGATATAGTTGTGGCGAGCCGCGAGTTGCTCGATAGCCACTTTCTGGTCTGCCAAACCATAGTCGCGCAGATTGCCGTAACCGTAGTTATGGTACCACTTCGAGCGGTCGGGGTGACCTCCTCTATTACCAACTGAAATCACAATAAATCCAGCTTGAGCCAGACGGTCGGTGCGAGCAGTCATACGGGTAAACGGATATTGAGTAGCCTCAACCTGTGGACCCGGATATACATAATCAACGATGGGATATTTCTTGTTAGGATCGAAATCGAAAGGCTTATACATTACGCCATACAAATCGGTAACGCCATCAGCGGCCTTAACAGTAAATGTCTCTGGGAACTTGTATCCGTTAGCCAAAAGCTGCGAGAAGTCGCTAGACTCCAATGTCATAAGTTTGTTCCCCAGGCAGTCGTACAGAGCACTCTCTGGGATAGTGTCCACACGAGAATAGTTATCAACGAAGTAGCGACAAGCATCGTCAACAACTGGTTCGTGGAAGTGATTACCCTTATTGAGTAATTTCACTTCGCCGCCATCGAGGCTAACCGAGTAAAGGTGTTGATAGTATGGATTCTCGCCCTTTTCACGTCCCATACCGGTGAAATATACAACTCGGTGTTTCTCGTCAACCTTCAATATCTCGTGAACATGCCAAGCACCTTCGGTAAGTTTACGCTTCAGGGTTCCCTTGTCATCATATAAATATAGGTGAGCCCAGCCATCACGCTCGCTCCATTGAATAAGTTCCTTGCCATTGTTTACACCTGCAAGAGGACGAACCTCGATGTAGGTATTCAATCGCTCCTCGATAATCGGACACAAAGAGTCTTGACCGATAGTGTACGAGCAGATGTCTATACGGTGCAAGTCGCGGCTTGAACGAGTCACAAACATACGATTATTATCACCCAACCAAATGCTTGGCTGGTCGTACATATGACGTTGTTTCTGCTCTCGTGGACGGCGTGCAATTGAAAGAGTCTGATCCTTGAAACGGCCAGTCTTAATCTCCTTGCGTGAGTTGTCATTCATATCGAACAGATAGAGGTGATATTGTGGAGCCTCCTTGTCGCCCGGCATCGTATACTTATATGTTTCAAGTGTTGGGCGAGGATTAGCCAAGGCATTGATAACCCACAACTCCTTCACCTTGCGTGAGTCAGTCAAAATCGTTGCAAAGTATCGAGAATCGGGTGACCACACTCCGTAAGCTCCACGGCGTTTGCCATTGCACAAAGTATCGGTATTGAGTAGGCTGTATGGCTGGCCATAACCGAAGTGCTCAACTCCGTCCGTGGTGATTTGAATTTCTGTGATAGTACTATCCTTTTCGTCTTTTTTGAGCTTCTCGTAATCCTCGCGCGACATACGATAGAGGTTCAAATCCTTTGCGTATACCACAGTCTTGCCGTCGGGAGAAACTGATGCCCAATGCAATTGTTTGGTCTCTTTCTCCTTGTCTTTAAGGTGAGTAAGCTCTTGAGTCTTACTATCGTATGAGAAGTAGAAGATCTCTTTGCCACTCACTTTCTTAGGCTTTTTGCCTGCCAATGAATCTTCCTTTGATAGTTTCTTAGGCTTAGCGTCTTGCGAAGAGTTTACCTGGAAAGTGAATGTGCGACCATCCTCGTCAACCTCCAAATTATAGATAGGCAGTTGCTCGGCAATGAATGGATCCTTGACGATCTCGCTCAGTTGCGACGCCAACTTTTCGTGATCGAACAAAGGCTCACGCTTTTTTGTTGCAGGGTCAACCACATACCATTTTGTGCCATTGCTGGTTTTGTAGCTATACCAGAACTTCTCGCCCGATTTGAACCAATGGGGGTCAATGGTTGTTGAGAAGAGCATATTCTGCAATTTGCTGGCGGTGAATCGCTCAGCTAACTCATATCTGTTACGCTGACGCACGTCATCGCGACCGTCAGCATTAGCATATGCAGAAACGATTGCGATAGTTGCGGTTAGTAGCAATAAAATCTTTTTCATCGAATCTATGTTAATGATTATTTAGCTTATTTCTTTTCAGCAGCAGCCTTTTTTGCAGCCTCAGCCTCGAAGAAGTTGCTGAAGAATAGTACCTGGAACTTTACAGAATTACGCCAGTAAGGCCAGTTGTGAGCTCCAGGGCGAGCAATAAAATCGTGAGGAATCTTTGCTGCCAAAAGTTTGTCGTGAAGCTGGCAATTGACTTTGTAGAAGAAATCTTCTGTGCCACAGTCGATGATTATCTTCAAATGGTTGGGTTTGAGCAGGTCAACCATATTTGTAACGGTGTACTTCTCCCAGTTCTCAGGATTCTCGTCGATTGTGCCAATCCACTTTGACATACCCCAATTCTTTGGGAAAGGACGGATATCTACACCACCTGATGTGCTACCTGCCGCGCCAAAAACATCCTGGTGACGAAATGCCAGATAAAGTGCGCCGTGACCACCCATCGACAGACCCATAATTGCACGTCCGCTGCGGTCAGCAATAGTCTTGTAGTGTGAGTCAATGTAACTTACCACCTCACCTGCAACAAAAGTCTCGTATTTGTGCTTTGGGTTGATGGGGCTATCCCAATACCAGCTATCGTAGCCGCCGTCGGGGAGTACCAAAATCACATTGTGCTTATCGGCTAAAGGACCAGCTTGACCCATCTCGTCCCAATCTTTGTTGCAACCGCTATATCCGTGGAGCAGATATACGGTAGGCAGATTCTTTGCTTCGTGATAGTTATCAGGCAGGAACACAGTAACCAAAATATCCTTATCCATAGCTTTGCTATGAATTGCTACAATTTCACGATTGTAGGCCCAAGATGAACCGCTGATCAAAAGAGCGGCAACCAAAAGTGTAAAAAATCTTTTCATGCTATTTTAAGTTTAAATTTATATTTTGCTTATCAGATTAAAAACTCTACAAATATAACCAAAAAGAATGTAAAATGTGTCGTGGAATGGGAATAAATGCTTATTTTTGTATTAGAGAATGTTAACAGAAAAATAATATTTAAATGAAAACAAGATTTACACTCCTTGCAATTGCTTTTGCAATGCTTTTGGGCTCTTGCGCCAAGGCTCCTGAAAAAACGTATTTGTTCAACGGTCGCGATCTTAATAATTGGGTGTTTGCTTTGGAGAACAACTCTGTTTTGACTACCGATGTTTACAAAATCAACAAAGATGGAAATATCCTTATCGAGGGTAAGCCATTCGGTTATATGCGTACCGAGCAGAAGTATGGTGATTATAAACTTCACGTAGAGTGGCGCTGGGTAGGCGAGGGTAGCAACAGTGGAATATTCCAGCGTGTTCAGGATCCCGACAATGTATGGCCTGAGGCTATTGAGTATCAGCTTTGCAGTGGCAAGGCAGGCGATTATGTGATGCTTGGAGGTGCAAAGATTTCTGAGGTTGAGTGTGTCGGTGATTTCCCTGTTAAGGAGCGCTCGGCAGATGCTGAGAATCCTGTAGGTGAGTGGAATACAGCCGAGATTATCTGTCAGGGTAAGACTATCACCTCATATGTAAATGGTAAGCTCCTAAATAAGTGTACAGGTGAGCACACTGATGGCTATATCGCTTTGCAGAGTGAGGGAGGCCCTATTGAATTCCGTAATATATATATTACAGAGGTAGAGTAGGGTTGTAGTATATATTTAATTGTTGTAAGTTGCTTAATCATATTGGTTAAGCAACTTTTTTTTTGTGTGATGGTGAGATTTTGTACGTTATTTGCAATAACTGTGGTAACAACCATTTATTAATATATTATGGACAAAAACAACAAGAAAGTAGAGCAGCACGACCAGAAAACCACTCACAATTCTGCGACAGGTCATACTGCCAAGAGCTCGCAAAAAACAACCACTGCCTCAACCTCATCAGCCGACAAGGGTTGTGGTATGGATAAGAAGGGTTCTTGCTCCACCAAAACACCTCACCAGCAGGATGAGAGTACTGGTACTTGCTAATCTGCAATGTGTGATTCGATTATCGCTGCGGCGATAGATTTAGTCATGTGGCCTTCCATAGAGCGGAAGGCCATTTTTTTAGCGAATTATTGAGTGTTATCGGTTTTCTGCGAAAGTCCGATATTGCGTCTTACTCATATTTGCATTTTTAGAATCGTTTTTGTATATTTGCACCAAGTAGAATCTAATAAATATTTGATTATGGCAAATTTGAGAAATCTTAAAAAGGAGATTGACTATCGTCTCGAAGAGTTCGTATTTGATTGCGAGATGGCAATATATTTTCAGCCCTCTAAGGAGGAGGCTGTTGTTGGCTTGATGGAGAAGGCAGTAGCTTTGCGCAATGCACTCTATGTAAAGGCTAATAATCCTACTGAGCCTCACAACGCATCGCTTGTTCGCAAGTATTATGCAGCAATGCGTCGCGATATGGTATCCTCGTTCTCTTCTATGTTCGAGGAACTCAGTTCACTCAACGAGGCATAAAAAGACCTAGACCCCGCATTAAGAATAATGCGGGGATTTTTTTGCGCGATATTTTTATAGAATAAGTATTAAACAAATACATATGAAAAGAATTTATATTACGATTTTCTCTCTATTATTTGTGGTTGCTTGTGCATATAAAACAACTAATCAACAACTTGTGGTTGATACCCAAAATCCTGTGATTGTAGAGCTTGAAGATTATACTCCTATTCCGCTTATCGCCGAGCCTGACAATGCCAATACTTTGGTCGCGTCACCTATCAAAAATGTCGAGCGTGTTGGCGATAAATTGATAATGATGGGTATGATGTCGGGAGAGTTCCAAATCATTGTCTATGATACGAAGAGTGGTAAATATATCTCTCGTATAGGCAATAAAGGTCGTGCCGAGAATGAGTATTCGATGATAACAGCGTTTCGTGTAAATCAGAGGGGCAATGTGGTGATATACGATAGACCAGCACGCAAATATATTGAGTATGAGCTTAATGGTAAATATGTAACGACTCAATCAGCTCCTAAAATCCCATATGCCGATATAGTCACTTTGGGTGACGGATATGTTACTTCGTTGTTTAATAATGCTGGTTCTGATTTAAGTATGCTTACATATTACAATTCAGATTTCAGCTCTTCTGAGCCTGTTGGCGATGTGAAGCAATCATATGCAATGGCTCAGTATAAACTCTTGCAAGATGGCGAGCAAGCCTATGCTATTTCACCCATTGAACGTAAAATTTGGCGAATTAATCCCGACAAAACCTTATCGCAAGTTTGTGAAATGGATTTTGGTGAGAATAATTTTCCATCTCTCGAATCGTTCCCATCAGAGAAAAGTATGCTTGATGCAATGTCGGATAAGCGATATGTGCGCGGATTTAATGTCAAATCGCTTAGTGATGGGTTTGTGGTATTTAGATATATGTTATCTTCGTCGATGTTGGCTTGGGCCGATTTGAAGTCTGGCAAAGCGCAATCGTTGCAAGTAAATTGTAAGGATCAGATTATCTATCGCGGAATCCACGATAGAGATTTGATAGTGATTACCGAGACTGAGGATAATGCAAATCTGTATCTTATAAAAGATTGCACATCGCTACAATAATACATTAAAGGAGTGGTATTTGCCACTCCTTTAATGTATCTTACCGCAGCAGTCGCCTGCGTGATGCTCCAATACGGTGTGCGGAATATGACCGTGCGAAAGTACCTGAATAGGGCAGTTGTAGTTGCGAAGCTGCTCCTCGGTCAGAATATTGGAGTCGTGGCGATGTACGCTCCTATTTACGCAAAGAATACTCTTTACAACGCTTGTTATAGTTCCCAAGTCGTGCGACACCATCACAATAGCCATCTTGTCGCTTAATTGGCGCACCATATTGTAGAACTCATACTCAAAACGGTTATCTACAAAATTTGTTGGCTCGTCAAGAATCAGAAGCTTAGGCTCTGAGATTATGGCTCGACAAAGAAGTGCGCGTTGCATCTGTCCTCCCGATACCTCGCCTATGGGATTCGATGCAAGTTCTGCAATACCCATCTTATCAAGCAGTTCGTCGGCTCTGCGCTTGTCAACCGCGCGATATCTTCCGAAAAATCCCTTCTCTGTCTGCAAACCCGAAAGCACAACTTCCCGTATCGAAATAGGGAATCGCATATCGAACTCCGATACCTGTGGCATATATCCTATCTTGTAATGATTACCACGTCGTAGTGTGTCTGCGAACTCAATTTTACCCCGGTATGGGGTAGTTCCCATAATTGCCTTTACGAGCGAGGATTTGCCACCACCATTTGGCCCTATAATACCCAGAAAATCATCTTCGTATATGTCGACGTTAACGCCTTCGAGAGCTGTCGTATTATCATATTCAACCCATAGGTCACGAATGGAAATCAGACTCTTTTTCATAGCTACACTCCTATTGTTTTGTGCCTGTTACGATACGGGTTATTTGTAGAATGTTTTCGGTAACATTCTCAGCCAAAGGGTCAAACACCTTGCTCTCAACTCCCATATCTTTGGCAACAACCTCCACAACCGAGCGTGGGTATTGCATCTGATACAGCACGCATTGCACGTTCTTTGCCTTCGCTTGCTCGATTATATGTGCCAGATGCTTTGCCGAAGGCTCTTTCCCGTCGCTCTCGACTGCAATTTGCTCAATCCCGTATGCTCTGGCAAAATAGGTTAGGGCAGGGTGATATACTACGAATGCCTTGCTTTGAGAGTTACGACATAGTTGCTCACACTCCTTATCCAGAGTGTCAAACTCCTCGATAAGAGCATTATATGCCGAATGGTATTTTGTTGAATCGGGGTAGATGTCTTTGATTGCATTGTAGGCATTATGAGCCATAATCTTCAATTCGCGTGGTGAGGTCCAGATGTGTGGGTCTATACCGTGTGTGTGATTATGCTCAGAGTTACTCTCCTCTGCAACCGAGTGGTTGTGCGAACAACTGCCTTCAATAAGCTCAATGCCCTTGCTGAGGTTGATTATAGCAGATTGATTGTTCAGACGTTTAGTCAATGAATTTTCGAAATCGATTAATCCCGTTGAAAAGATCATCTTCGTATTGTTGAGCCGTATAATCTGCTTTGGTGTAGGTTCGTATGTCTCAGGACTTGCCCCTTTGGGTACGATAACCTCAACCGATAGATCATTCCCTGTAATATGCTCGACAATATATTTTAGAGGCTCGATAGTTACCGCTATGTCGCTCTTCGGCTCGCTTTTTTGTCTGGAGCAGGAAGTTGCAACGAAAAGTGTTGTAATAGCGAATAGGTATGCTATATTTCGAATTGTTTTCATTGTGCTATCTATTTTTCTATGCGAGTGCAAATATACAAATTTTGCGAAAACCTTGATGCACCCGAAACAAAAAGTCCGACCCATCGGGCCGGACTTGCTATACTCGCTATTTGTTATATTACAAAGTAGTCAAGTTGAAGTTCTTCCAAAGAACCTTGATGTTGCTACCATCGTGGATCTGCAACATGATACGACCTGTCTTAGAACCGATAAGCTTATCGTTGATATCAACCATAGGCTGGCCATTCAACCAAGTCTGTACGTGGTCACCCTCAACGCGCAAACGCAAAGTGTTCCACTCACCCTCTTTCAAGATGTTCTCCTTCTCGTCGGGGATCTGTACCAACCAACCACGGCCATAAGACTCGTAGATACCACCTGTATCGTTGCCCTTAGGAGCAACCTCGCACTGCCAACCATTTACGTGGTTGTTCTTGTAACCACCGTGAACGAATGAGTGGAAGAACAAACCAGCGTTACCGTTAGAGAACTGCTTGAACTCAACTGTGAGGTCGAAATCCTTGTAGTACTCACGAGTACCGAGGTAACCATACTTCAAATCCTCGCCGTTCTCAGTAACCAAGTTACCCTCAGCGTCAACTGATGTGCGCATGCTACCGAACAACTCCCAACCAGTAAGGTCCTTACCGTTGAACAAGCTGATCTTCTTACCAGCAGTTGTCTTAGGCAACTCCTTGATCTTGATGTTACGGAATGATGCTGGATCACCGTGGTCCTGCAAGCAGATAACACCCTCAGAAGCCAAACCGTACTCAGTAGCGTTGCCCCACTTACCGCTGGCCTTTCTCTTGAACCAATCGTCAGTGTAAGCCTCGAACTCTACGATCTTCTCACCGTTAAGCCAGTGCTCTACGTGACCGTTGTCGTAAACGATCTTAGAAGAGTTCCACTCACCAACGGGGTTAATCTTCATCTTGCTGTAGTCGGGCAAGTGCATAGCGTAATCAACGCCAATCTTCTGCCAATCCTCCAACTTAGCGGGAGCGTTAACCTCCTCCCAGCCCTCAACGTCGATCAACTGATACTCAGGACCAGTAACGTAAGGAACCTTGAAACGGGGGTGCTCAACAACGTGGTACAACATACCGCTGTTACCACCCTTTGTAAGCTTCCAATCCCATACCAACTCGAAGTTAGAGTACTTCTTGTCAGTTACGATGTAGCCAGATGCATCGCCACCCTCACCAGATGCCTGAATGCAACCGTCAACTACAGTCCAACCACCCTTCAACTCTTTCTCGTTGAAGCTGCGCCAGCCGTTGAGAGTCTCACCGTCGAAAAGGAGCTGCCAACCCTCTGCCTCCTCAGCTGCTGTGAGGGTATTAGGCTTCTGGCACGATGTTGCCATACCTGCTACAAGTGCAGATGCGGCAAGAATAGAAAAGAATTTCTTCATAGTGTTAAAGTTTATTAAAAAAAAGTTATCCAATATATTGTGTTATATTTTTTGCTTTCAACTCATATTGGCCATCGGCATCACGAACTTCGAGTATCAATCCGTTGTAGTTGTCTGTAGCCTTAGCACCTTTAGCGAGGTAGGGTAGCTCTTCTGTGTACCATGCTTCCCAACTCTTTGCTGTAAAAGCAGCCACGACTCTGCTACATTTGTTACCTGAAATTGTCTTCGTAGCTTCTGTGGCTTGCCAGTTTATTGAAGTACTACCTTCCACAAAGCACTGGGCCACCATTTTGCTGCAATCGTGGTACTTTCCATCGAATGCTCGGAGCGAATAATCTCTATTACATAGAACTTTGTGCGTGTAGTTGCCTTTACCTATTTTGTGGTAAGTAGTATCTATCTCTAAATGCAGAAAATCCTGCTTGCCACTTATCGTTCTTTCATAAATCACATCAACGTGCGATGGCTGATATTGCTTTACTTGCTGCGCTAAATATTTCTGGTTGCTGATGGCCGAGTGTCCGCTACCGTAGCCGGTTGAGCCACTAAAACCAATTAATGCCACCACAACAGCAATTGCTACAACATATACTACTTTCGCTTTGTTATATGCCATTTTGCCACGTAACATACGTTTTATGCTGTTTTTAGCGTACAAATTTAGTAAAGAATTTCCAAATTTCAACAGCTGTATCAATATCTTTATTGCCCCAAGTGTGGCCACCACCTTTTATTTCGTATAGCCAAACTTCTGTATTTTTCTTTCCCTGGGTGTATTTATGCAACGTAACTTCGTGTGAATCAGCATTCATTAGTGGAAGAACCTCCGATTTTGGGCCTTTGCAGCCATTCACCTTCACCCAATAGTTTACTGCGTCGGGAACTGCGATATATGCACCCCAGCCGCCTTTATTTTCCAAATCACCTGTCCATTCCGATGTGCGATCCTCTGTTCCGTGCACCTCCATAAGTGGAATAGGGCGAGTAGGGGAGTATGCTTTTGGCATCCACTCCATCGTAAGACCAGCTATGGGAGCGACAGCAGCAAATACGTTCTGCTCGCAGTATGCCAATAGATAACACATCTCTCCACCGTTCGACATTCCTGTGCAGAAGGTGTTTTTGCGGCTAAGACTATGTTCTTTTTGCAATTTACGCGCGAGTTTGCACATAAACGAAATGTCGTCAACTTTCATATCTGCTTGAAATGGATATCCCACATTCCAGCATGGTTTGCCACGTCCATCCTTTGATCCTTGTGGATAACATACTGCAAACCCGAATTTTTCAGCCACCTCGTTCATTCCGATGTGGTCGAGATTAAACGAGCCGCCGTAACCGTGCAGAACAAATACAAGTGGAGCATTGGGCTTGATATTGGCAGGCAGATATAGTTTGTAACTGCGTTCGATGCCGTCGATTTCGCAGTTGTACGTTTTGTAGTTTGTCTCCGAGATATAACTCTTTGCCTCTATTGAGGTACAGAAGCCGAGTAGAACCACGCATATAGAGATGATAAATCGAAGTCTGGTCATTTACTTATTGCATAATTAGTATTATTATACAAAGGTATACAAAAAAAAGTAGAGCCACAAGAATTTGCGCAAAATTCTTGTGGCTAAAGCAATTTCCTATTAATTAGTTTGTCGTGTCGGGCTCGAATATTTGTAAGGCCTCATCCTCGGATGTTATGTCGTAAACCATAAATTTGCCATCACCGAGCGGGCAAAAGTAACGAATAAACATTGGAAATTCATATCGTCTTACGGGATGGCCATCCCAGTCGAACTGTTCTATGTATGTCGTACGTTCCAACGACTTGTTGAGTTCTGAGTTAGTACTATTTACGCGATGTATGTAAAAACCATCATCATCGGTATAAATACGAAACGAAAAGATGCGGAAGTCCTCATCTTGCTCGTTGTCCTTGTATCCGGTAAACGTTGATATTTCGTTAGAACCTTTTCTGCGGACTCTTTTTGTGAGGTTACCTTCTGTGTCAAACATGTCGAAACCATCAATAAAATTGAAGGCATAAACTATTTTGTCAGCTCTGTTTGTGCCCAAGAATCCTATGTATGAGTGAGATTCGGAGTATTTCTCAGCGTAATAGTCGAGTGATGGCAGGGGAGTTGGCTCTTCTCCTACTTTCCATTTGCAGATGGTTAATTTGCTGGGGGTGTCATCAAAGAAAACATACTCATTTCTTTGCAAATAGCATATGTCATTCACGCTCATCGGCAATTTTTCATATTTTGTAACTGATGATGGCTGGCTGGTGAAGTCATCATAAAATTCCATCTTGGTTTTACCCATATCGTTAATGCCGAATTTGCCACCATTTAGTTGGAAAATTTCGGGAAATAGATACTCGTTGTCGGCTCGTCCTAGGTATCCCCAACTATGTACTAACTCTCCTGATTTATAATTATATACGCAAAACATAGCTGAATCTCTATAATTCTGCACAATGACCTCATCGCCAGTTTTTATTATTCTTGTCACATCGTTTATTAGTGCGTCAATTCCAAGAGATTTTTTCATCTTGATTGTTTCCGAAAAGTCGTCATCTGAGATATATGTTGTGTCGTTGTTGCACGATGAGATAAAGACAACCGCCATAATGAGTATAAGCTTTCTCATAGTAATAATATAGTTGTATCTTATAGATATAAATTTAGTTGTGTAGAATAGAGTAGGTCTATTCCTTATATGTTTTCCGAGGGTTATGAATTGTTTGCAAAAGTGTTTATTTAATAAACGTAATTATTTGTTTAATATTGTGTTATTCGCCGGTAACCAATTATGTCATAATTGTAAATTTAGCTACATTTTTTTATATCGCAAAATATTTGCGTCACATTAGGTTTTCATTTTTAGCGATAAGCTCTTGACAATAATGGATATAGAGTTTCCTTCGAAAATTTTATCGAGGCAGATGCCGTTTCATAATTGCAATCACAATTCTTTTTCGCAATTTGCCCCAAATTGTAAACCAAGCATTTTCGTCTACTACTAAATCTGTATCCACGACCTTATCAATCTGCCATATATTTCAGCTGCTACGCAACTGACAATGAATATTCCCCCTATATACAGATATTCCCGCATAATATTTAACATAATATAAATATTATATCAGAAAGCTGAGATCCTCATGCACTACTGATTTTGGAGGATAAGGAAAAAAGAAAGGCTCCCATCCTGATACGGTACGGAAGCCAATATTAAAAATTTATATCAACAAAATGCTCGTATGATGTAAAACAAGCTGCGCAAATCTGCATTGTTAGAATTTGATTCACCAGTACAAGCTATTTAGCCATCTCAAAACTCTCGAATGTATGGTCGTCAAAGAGAACGATAACTCGTTTTACAATTTTTTGATTAGATGAACTCTTTATCAACACCTCGTCGATGCGATTAGCAGTTAGCGGAGAACTCTCCGAGAATGCGATATTTTGCGCGGCTAATTTTTTTTCTTCATTTATCGCCGTATTGGTCAGATCATCAGAATTGGAATGAGTCGCAGAATCGAAGATGTTACTCTGTTCCGAGCGATACATATGTTCGTTTTCGAGCAGCAGCCAGTCTGGATTAATATGCGGAAAACGGCGCAGGATTTTTTGCACCAAATCAAAGCTTGGCTTGTTTCGTCCACTTAGAAGGTGAGAAACTCCAGACGGTTGTATTCCGAGTAATTCAGCAAAGCGGCTTGGTGTAAGATGCTCTGCGGACATCAATTTTTGTAATTTTTCACGCATAATCCTAATTTTTTACAAATATAAAACATTTTTCTTTTGTAAACAAGTTTTTTGTTACCGATGTGAATATTGTGGATGTGTTGATAAAGTTTACAATTGTATACATTGATTTATGGTAAAATGTTCAAAGCGTTTACATTTAAACTTTTAGTTTATTTAAATTAGTGTAAAATACTGATTATATGCGATATAATGTGGGTAAATCTTTCAATATTGAACATTATCCCTGAAATGACTTGTATTATGGCTTGTAGCTTATGTTTTAGATTAGTTAGATTGTGTAAATAGCTGATAATGTTTATTATAATAACTCATATTTAGTTATTTAACTTTACTTTAAATAGTCATTTTGTGGCGGTTGTTACTCGATTCGCATTAATTACAAGTGTGAATATTGAACAAAAGTTTGAAAGTGCGTATATTTACAAAAGTAAACTATAACGTATTTTTACTTATGTAATCACTTTACATGTGTAATTACAAATGTAAATTATGGATGATTATTTTACAATTTTGATCCCGCTCCTACCCTTTTATGTTATTTTTTATACGAATTCTTTTTACGCGTTATATTATGTTAAATATAAAATAATTAGGGTAGCCAAATTAATGACTACCCTATTGCATTTCAGTTAGTTATAAACTTGTGAAATTACCTATTATAGCGCGAGTTTTGATGCAATTTCAGTAAACTCTTCTGGAGTTAATTTCAGCTTTTCGCGACGAAAATCAACATCTTTTTCGTCATTCATCGGGATTAGATGTATGTGAGCGTGTGGTACTTCAAGGCCTAAAACCACTGTTGCAACCTTTTTGCACCCTGTTTGCTCTTTAATTTTGTGCGCAATTTTTTTTGCGAATAGACTCATACCCGCCAATGTCTCGTCATCCAGGTCATAGTAGTAATCCACCTCCTTCTTTGGAACCACAAGTGTGTGCCCTTTTGCCAAAGGATTTATGTCGAGGAATGCGTAGTAGTTCTCGTCCTCAGCTATTTTATAGCTAGGTATCTCCCCTGCTATAATTCTTGAAAATATTGTTGCCATAGTGTTTCTTGTTATGGGTTATTTCGATTTATGATTAGATATCTAATAGGGACTTTTTCGGTAAAATTGGGTGGTTATTTGGCTTAACCTGCCAATGCTCGCATATTTGACCTATAACTCCTCGAATTTTGGCTTAAGTATCTCGGAGTAAATTACAGCCTTCTCCATGGTGAAATCGTCTATAATCTGTTCAATTTCGCTATTGTTTGATGATATCTCGCCAGACTTAATGGGATTATTGGTCTTTGACACACTATCCGTAGATTTTTTATATGTTGACGTAGTACTCGTTGCAGAGCTTGTATGTCTAATTTTTGACCTGCTATACGAAGCTACACTCTGCGCTATTGGGGCTTGCGTAGCCTTCTTTGGCGCAGGAATGGTATGTCTTATGGTTTGTGCCGTTTGAGTAGTTATAGGCTTATTGTTTGGCTTATTGGCGGTGCTTGAGCCTTCTGTTGCTTCCTCTTTTGGATTCTCGCTTACTTCATTTTCTGTGTTGTCCCCGAATATTTCACGCATACGACGTTCCCACTCAGCCTGAGGATCGAGCGTTGGCTCTCCTTCAGGTGAGGAAGGTTTGTTCTTTTGCTGATTCTTCTGTGCAATAGAAGCAACAGCTCCGATAATGAGTAGAAATATCCAAAAGTTGTCCATATATTTCTCGTTAATATATGTTTAAGCCTCTAATTTACCAGCAATTTTGAGGAGTTAGTTTGTCTGGCGTTTTACGCTCTCCATACCCTTGATTCTCCTCAATCTATCGAGGATAGCGTTTAGACTTTCAGCGTCACGCACATATAAGCTTAATGTGCCCTCGTATATTCCATCGTGCGACTGGATGTTTACTTGTCGCATATTGATGCTGAAATCGTTTGTTACGACATTTGCCAGGTCAACTAACAAGCCCATACGGTCGATACCCATAATTTCGATTGTGGCCAACGAAGATTGAGTCTTGTGTTGTTCCCATTTAATCTCCTCTTTGACGATGCAGTCGCCATGTTGAGATGCCAGACGGTTCAGTTCGTCACAGGTAGCTTTGTGGACGATAATTTGGTGTGTGATAGGGTCTTTAAATCCGACTACCCTATCTCCTGGTAGCGGATGGCAGCATTCTGCGACAACCAGATTCTGGCCTTCATTGTGCTCCTTTGTCCTACCCTTTTTATCGTCATTCTTTATGTTGTCATCGTCGTCATTTTCGTCATCGTCTTTGATGAAAAGGGTCCAGAATTTCAGTATCTTGAAATTGGAATTTGTTCGAACAACCTTTTCCAGATTATCGAGTGAAACAATTCCAGCACCAATTTTTGTGTACAACTCCTCTTTGTTGTGACTGTCGTAAGCGTTTATCAGCTTGCGTATTACACGGTTGTTTGGAGTTATATTGAGTTGAGCCAATCGTTCATCCAGAATTTGCATACCATGTTGCTGGTTATGTTCCTGTTCGCGTTTAAGGTAATTTTTGATTGCCTGCTTTGCTTTTGTGGTTAGTACCGATTCTAACCATTCTGCTTTTGGCCTGGCTGATTCTGCTGTAATGATTTCAACCTGATCACCACTATTCAACGGAGTGGTGATGGGCATAATTTTATGGTTGATTTTAGCGCCGATGGCACTATTTCCAATCTTTGTATGGACATCGTATGCGAGATCCAATGCAGTGGCTCCGTATGGTAGGCGACGAGCTTCTCCCTTTGGTGTAAATACTGCTATTTCAGACGCATACAGCGATAACTTAAAGTTATCCAAGAAGTCCACCGCATTCTGTGTAGGGCTCTCTAATGCGGTGCGTATCATCTTCAACCACTTGTCGAATTCATCTTCGTCGTGCGAGATTGTAGCCTTCTTGTATTTCCAGTGTGCTGCAAAACCTCGCTCGGCTATTTCGTCCATTCGTTGGGTGCGAATCTGTACCTCTACCCATACTCCATCGGGGCCCATTACAGTTGAGTGCAGAGCCTCATATCCGTTTGCTTTTGGCATACTGATCCAATCTCTCAAACGGTCGGGTTTGGGGGTGTAAATATCAGTTATCGATGAGTAAATCTGCCAGCATTGGGTCTTTTCAGAGGGGAATTCCAGAGGTTGGAATACAATGCGAATGGCGAACAGGTCGTAAATCTCCGAGAATGGTATCTGCTTTTGAACCATCTTGGTCCAAATTGAGTATGCGCTCTTTACTCTGCCTGTGATTTCATATTTGATGCCATTCTTGTCAAGCGCTTCAATAATCGGAGCGTTGAATTTGCGTATGTATTCATCTCGAACGGCTGATGATTCGTTTATTTGTCGTGTAATTTCCTCATATTCATTGGGGAATCGGTATTTCATACATAGATTCTCCAATTCGGTCTTGATGGCATAAAGGCCTAAACGGTAAGCCAACGGAGCGAATAGGTATATTGTCTCTCCGGTGATTTTAATCTGTTTGTTTTGAGGCATTGCTCCCAATGTGCGCATATTGTGCAGGCGGTCAGCAATTTTAATGAGGATTACTCTGACGTCATCCGAGAGCGTAAGCAAAACCTTGCGAAAATATTCAGCTTGGCGTGAGGTATCGGCATTAAAAACACCCGACATTTTGGTCAGTCCATCGACCATTGTTGCGATTTTGTGACCGAAGAGGTGTTCCATATCCTCCACTGTGTAGTCGGTGTCCTCTACTACGTCGTGAAGAAGCGATGCTACAACCGACTTTACACCCAAGCCAATCTCATCGACAACTATCTGTGCTACTGCAATAGGATGCAGGAAGTAAGGCTCGCCTGAGCGTCGCCTTACCCCCTGATGGGCCTCTTTTGCGAGGAAGAAAGCCTTCTTGATGAAATTCCAATCCTCCTCTTTCTTGCATATTTTCTTGCAAGACTCTGCAAGAACTTCCCATTTACTTTGAATAAGTATCTCGTCCTCTGCAGTATAATTCATAAGCTTTACTTTTTAGTTTTCATAGCTTCGCGCAACTTAGCCTCGATCTCATCGCAAAGCTCTTTATTTGTTGAAAGCAACTCCTTGACAGCGTCACGGCCTTGGCCAATCTTCTGCTCTCCATACGAAAACCATGATCCAGCCTTTCGTACAATGCCATAATCTACACTAAGGTCAACTATCTCGCCAATCTTCGAGATTCCCTCGCCAAACATGATGTCAAACTCAGCACGCTTGAATGGAGGAGCTACCTTATTCTTAACAACTTTGACTTTTGTACGTGTTCCGAGCTGCTCCTCTCCATCCTTGATCACTGATGCGCGACGAATGTCGATACGTACGCTTGCGTAGAATTTCAGTGCATTACCACCTGTCGTAGTCTCAGGATTGCCATAGATTACACCAATTTTGTCACGCAACTGGTTGATAAATATGCAGACAGTCTTGGTCTTTGAGATGCTGGCGGTGAGTTTACGCAGAGCCTGCGACATCAAACGAGCCTGCAAACCCATCTTTGAGTCTCCCATCTCGCCCTCAATCTCAGCCTTCGGTGTAAGAGCTGCAACTGAGTCGATAACGATAATGTCAATTGCACTTGAACGAATCAACGAGTCGGCAATCTCCAATGCTTGTTCGCCGTTGTCGGGCTGTGAGATGAGCAAATTATCAACATCTACACCCAATTTCTGTGCGTAGAAGCTATCGAAAGCGTGCTCTGCATCGATAAACGCTGCAATACCTCCAGCTTTCTGTGCCTCTGCGATAGCGTGAATTGCGAGTGTTGTCTTTCCTGATGATTCTGGGCCATAAATCTCAATTACTCGACCCTTAGGATAACCACCCACTCCCAATGCCATATCCAATGTTACAGAACCTGTGGGGATTACCGGAATATCGGTTACGGCCTCGCTGCTCATACGCATAATAGAACCTTTGCCGAAATCCTTCTCTATCTTATCCATTACCGCGCTCAAAACTTTGAGCTTGTCGGCGTTAACTTGTGCTTTTTCAGTTGCCATATTTGTTTTACTTTTTATCTAACTCATTAATAATTTGATTGTAGTGGTCGGCAGTCTTTACTTTGTCGAAGATGTGTGTGATTCTACCCTCTTCGTCCAGTAGGAATGTCTTGCGCGCCACTCCCATATATTTACGACCATACATCGACTTTTCAACCCATACGCCAAATGCTTCACATATCGAGCGGTCGGTATCGGCCAACAGAGTGAAATTAAGGTCATGTTTCGAGCAGAAATTCTGGTGCGACTTCTCGCTATCGGGGCTAACACCCACTATGCGGTATCCTCGCTCAGCGAGACCCTCTTTTCCGTCGCGTAGACTCTTAGCTTCCAGCGTACACCCCGATGTATTATCCTTGGGATAAAAGTATAATACCGTTTTGCTGCCCTTTAGCTGCGAAAGCGATAATGTTTCCAAATTCTGAGTCTTACCAATAAAATCAGGAGCAATATCCCCTACTTTCAATTCTGCCATAAGTTTCGTTATAGGTAATAATTATTCAAAGTTAAGAATTTTTCTTTGAATTTATTTACTTTTTGCCCCTTTTTTTTATTCTTGCTCTGTTGAATTTCATCTTTTTGCTTGCGTTATAACTTTAATCCCATAGAATTGTGGTCTGCACCTGTTCGTTGAATTCGTCGAGTGTCGAATTTAGTCGCGAGTTGCAAGCCGGACACCTGATAGGTGATTCGGTCTCGATGTGTGTTTCGCAACCGATGCATCTCGGGCGAAGCCCAAAAGTTGGATCTTGACTGTAAGTGAACTCTGCCTTGCAGTGTTTACACTTGATTTGGTATGCTACTCCCATAATTTTAATGTTTTGTTTTAAGTGTTTCTATTTAAGTGAACTATCTTGGCCTAATATATAACATATTACATCGGCACCAATTCCTATAAATACGAGTATTGCAAACAACATAATTCTCTATTTGTTTTGGTTTGTTGATGCAAAGTAACACCCTTTCTGTGTCAACTTATGACACAGATATTTTTTTTGAAAAATATGGGATTTTTTTTGAGAAAAAGCGTGAAATAAGACTCTTTCAGGAGTTTTACCCCGCCTTATGGCGTTGGTGAAACTTTGATTTCTGGCCAATATTTAGCTACGTATGTGGCAATATATTCCTCCAATTCAGGTGAATCTACGATCTCAATGTCGTCCATAAGTCCCACAACAAAACGTGCTACGCCGGCGTAGTTCGCCACGTCAGTATTTAATTCCCAACGTCCATCTTCGCTCTGTGACAGATCTTTCTCGGCTAAAGGATACTCTTCGATGAGTAGATTGTGGGCCATCATTCCGAGTTTTAAGTGAATCGGAAATCTTTGTTTGCCATTCATTCGGAATATATCTATAAAGCCTTGATTGTGCTGCTTACGGTGTTGCCAGTTTGATTCAAGTTTCTCGACGGCGCCTATGCGCGAGAGCTTGAACAGTTTGCAGGTGTTGTCCTCTGTGTCGTAGCACCAGATCTGTATGTAATTGGTCGTGAATGCAAAAGGCTCGACAAGTCGGTCACGTGCCACGCTACCGTGTGCCGAACGATAAGCACATAATTTTACTTGCTGCTGCTCTTCTATGGCTTCAATAAGAGTATGAACCGTTGCGGAGTTGTTGCCACGAACAATTGTATCGGCCAATATTTTATTATCGTATACCGAGTACAGTTTGCGTTTAAGGTTTTGTTTAAGAAGGTTGGTATCGTCTATGCTTTCTATGGCGCGTTTGAGTATAACTGCCTCCTCTTCGGTAAAATGTACAAGTTGTGAAATATCTTTGAAATGAGGTGATTCCTTATCGAGTCGGATATGATCACCGCTCTTTTTGATAACAAAACCAGCCTCACGGAATGTGTCTATATAGCGATATATTGTGCGGCGAGACATCGAAAGTCGCTCGGCCAAATCGTCAACCGTATAGGTTGTGTTGGTCGTTAGCATCTTCATAAGTCTCAACAATCGCTCTATTTTTGGCTGGTCCATATTTTTACTTATTGTGGTTATTTAATCTTTTACAAAGATATGAAAAAAAATCACCGCACGAAACCCTAGTGCGGTGATTATATTCAAATGATTTTCATTATCCTGCTGCAATAATCTTCTCGAGCTCATCAATCTGGCTTTTGAATATCTTGTCAGTTTCAATCATATTACTAACAGTTTTACAAGAGTGCAGAACTGTAGCGTGGTTACGACCTCCGATTGCCGCTCCAATTGCTGCCAATGGAGCCTTGGTGTGTTGCTTTGCCAGATACATTGCAATTTGGCGCGCCTGTGCTACCTCGCGAGTGCGCTTCGATGAGTTGAAGTTCTGCTCGTCGATATCGTAGTATTGGCAAACTATTTCGGTAATGCGGGCGATTGAAATCTCTTTGTGATTCATCTGCACGTATACCTTCAGAACCTCCTTTGCAAGTGAAGTCGAAATTCTGCGTCCCAAATAATTGGCATTAGCTTTAAGCGAGAGAAGCGCACCTTCGATTTCTCGGATGTTGGCTGAGATATTATCGGCCAAATATGTTACAACCTCCTCTGTAAGGGTAATTCCCATACCCTCTGCCTTTGAGTGGATAATCTTAACTTTTGTCTCGTAGTCGGGAGTGTCAATCTTGGCAGACAGGCCCCATTTGAAACGGGTAAGCAATCGCTGTTCGATATCTTTCAACTCTACGGGAGGTTTATCCGATGTGAGGATAATCTGCTTGTTTGCCATCTGTAGATGGTTGAAGATATTGAAGAATACGTTTTGCGTACCGCTACGTCCGGTAAGCTCCTGTATGTCATCGATGATAAGCACATCGATCATCTGGTAAAAACGGATGAAGTCGTTTAGCTCACCATTCTTATAGGCAGTCTGGAACTGAGCCATAAATTTGTTGGTCGATACGTATAGTACCTGCAACTCTGGATGACGTTCACGCACCTCGTGGCCAATGGCCTGTACTATGTGGGTCTTTCCAAGTCCCGAAGCTCCATATATATATAGTGGGTTAAATGGAGAAGATCCGGGAGTCAAGGCTACTGTCAAACCGGCCGAGCGAGCCAAACGGTTACACTCTCCTTCGACGTGGGTCGAGAATGTATACTTGGCGTTAAGTTGTGGATCGATAGTGATACGCTTCAATCCGGGGATAACAAACGGATTCTTGATGTTTGCGGTGTCGGATTGAGTTGTAAATTGTGAAATGGCTGTAGTGTCGGCATTAACGGGTACACTCTGCTGCTCCATGCTGTTGGGAACGGCATAAAGTACTCGTGTCTGCTTGCCATAGAGCTGGTATATAATCTGCGCGAAGAATTGCTTGAGATAGTTCTTCTCGATGTGCGACACATAACTCTCATTGGGAACCTTCAGTTTGAGGTGGGTACCATCGAAAGCCAATGGCTTGATAGGCTCAAACCAACGAGCAAACTCCTCTTGCGAGGTTTGCTGCTTGATGCGGTCTAAGCATATCTGCCACACTTCTCCATATGTATGAGAGTTTGCCATTATTATCGTTATTCTCTTTGTAGTGTTCTAAAAAATGGTTAAATTTGGCGTGAATCTTGCCCCACCGCTCTTTTTACTAAAAGCGGAAGTGCAAAAATCGACATGTCTCGGATTCGTTTTCTTTGACAGCACAAAGTTGTGAATAAATTTGTTAAAATAAATTTTATTTGCTCTTGTTTTTGTTCTTTTTTTGTATATAGAGAAACAACACTTTTTTTGACCAGCTTTTTTAACTCGCTGATAGTGAATAATTGAAAAAAAAGTCGTATATTTGTGTATCAGAAAATAGGATAATTGATAATACTAACTATAACTAAAACTTATAACGATTATGACAGACAATTTAGAGCAGGTAGTTTTGGCCAAAGCGCAAAGTTGGCTTGATGGAGATTATGATGCCGAAACAAAAGCTCAGGTTAAGTCGCTGATGGATAGCGATATGAAGGAGCTTACTGAGAGCTTCTACAAGGATCTTGAGTTTGGTACTGGTGGTCTGCGCGGTATTATGGGCGTGGGAAGTAACCGTATGAATATCTATACGGTAGGAACTGCTACTCAGGGTCTTGCGAATTATTTGAAGAAGAACTTTGCCGGTGAGCAGGTTCGAGTAGCTGTGGCTCACGATAGTCGCAACAATTCTCGTAAGTTTGCAGAGCGTGTGGCGGATATCTTTGCTTCTAACGGTTTCCAGGTATATTTGTTCGATGCATTGCGCCCCGTACCCGAGCTTAGCTTTACAATTCGCGAGCTTGGTTTGCATTCTGGTGTTGTGATTACAGCATCGCACAATCCTAAGGAGTATAATGGTTACAAGGCATATTGGAGCGATGGAGCACAAGTTACTCCACCCCACGATGCTAATATTATCGAGGAGGTTTCTAAGATTACCGATAATTCGCAGGTACTTACAGGTGCAAATCCTGAGAATATCACTATTCTTGACGAGGAGTTCGATAAACGCTATGTGGCTCGTATTAAGCAGGATGTACAGCTCTCACCTGAGTGTGTAGAGAAGTACAAGGATATGAAGATTGTATATACTCCTATCCATGGTGCGGGTGTACGTTTGGTGCCTATGGCATTGAAGGCATTTGGTTTTGAGAATGTATTTGTAGTTCCTGAGCAGGCTGTTGTCGATGGAAACTTCCCAACTGTTGAGTCACCTAACCCCGAGGAGCGTAAGACAATGTTGCAGGCTATGGAGTGGGGTCGTAAAGAGGGAGCTGATTTGGTGTTGGCAACCGATCCCGATGCCGACCGTATTGGTGTAGCATTGCGTACGGGTAGTGGTGAGTATGTTTTGCTAAATGGAAATCAGACTCTGGCTCTGTTGCTTAGCTATCAGCTTACTCGCTTGGCTGAGCGTGGAGATTTGGACGGCTCACAGTATGCTGTTAAGACTATCGTTACTTCTCAGATGGCAAATGCTGTGGCAGCTCACTTTGGTGTGAAATGCTATGATTGCTTGACAGGCTTTAAGTATATTGCTAAGATTATCCGTGAGAATGAGGGTAAGGCTAAGTATGTAGGTGGTGGCGAGGAGAGCTTCGGTTACCTTGCTGGTGACTATGTTCGCGATAAGGATGCCGTATCGGCTTGCGCATTGGCTGCTGAGGCTGCTGCTTGGGCAAAGGATACTATGGGTCTTACACTTTACGAGTGGTTGCAGGAGTTGTATGTGAAGTATGGCTTCTATCGTGAATCGTTGGTATCTGTTGTCCGCAAGGGTAAGGAAGGTGCCGAGGAGATTCAGCAGATGATGATCGATTTCCGTGCTAATCCTCCTAAGGAGTTGGCTGGCTCAGAGGTGCTTAAGGTGCTTGATTATAAGTCATTGCAGGAGTTGAACGTGCGCAGTGGTGTCCGTACCCCTATCGAGCAGGATTCAAGCAATGTATTGCAGTGGATTACAGCCGATGGTAGTATTATCTCGGTTCGTCCATCTGGTACAGAGCCTAAGATCAAGTTCTACTTTGGTGTTAAGGAGCCTCTGCCATCAGTTGATCAATACGATGAGGTATTGGCTAAACTTGATGAGAAGATTGAGACCATTAAGCGTGACCTCAAGCTTATCTAATCAAGATAGCTATATTACATATAGGCTAATTCAGATTGCTGACCTTACCGCAAGGTCGGCAATCTTTTTTTATGTTTTACTATGTAACTCTATCAGTATATTAACTTTTATATATAGGTAATAAGGCCTAATCCAAAAATAATGTCAATTTTTTCGAAATTAACTATTGAAATAGTTGTATAACTACAATAATAGTTATATATTTGTATTAGGAAAAGGAAAACAATATTCGGAAACATCGTAATAAATTTATTAAAATTAATAACCAAACTATTATGGCAGAACGACTTAGACCGAAATCGCAAGAGCTCACCCCCGCCGAATTGGAAATTATGCAGATTCTTTGGGCGCGAGGTAAGGGTTTTGTAAATGATGTAATTGAGCATCTTCCAGAGCCAAAACCGGCCTATAATACCGTATCGACCGTGCTACGAGTACTTGAAAAGAAGGGCTTTGTGGGCTATAAGGCCTATGGTAAGAGTCACGAATACTACCCTTTGGTGGATCGTGATAGTTACACCTCTACATTTATGTCGTCGGTTCTTGACCGATTCTTTGGTGGCTCGACAAGCCGTATGGTGTCGTTTCTCACTTCGAGCAAAGCAATTTCTCTCGAAGAGACCAGCGAGATTATCGAAATGCTCCAATCTCCCGAAAAAGATAGTGTTGCAGCCGAGTAAATCGGACGTAGCCATATTTGTCGGAGGGGTTTACCCTATCGCGTACTCGGACTACGCTCTAAATATGTCCGATAAGTATTGTTTTACGGCATAAAAATCTAAGTTATGTCAGTTACCTTATATATTTTGGAGTTCGTGTTGTGCAGTGCAGTTTTTGTGGCATTGTATAAACTATTTATCGAGGGTCGTGTGTCGTATCGCTATTCTCGTATATATTTGGTGTTGTCGATGGTGTTCTCGGCTGTGGTGCCGATGTTGGAGCTACCACTCTACCCTGCCCAGACAATTTATTACGAGTTGCCGATTATTACATATGAACAACCCGTAGAGATTCTACCCTCAGCCGATATCGTCTCTCCATCAGAGCCAATGCCCGAGCCAGAGCAGCAGCCCATTGATTGGGGTAAGGTTGCAGGTATTGTTGCAGCCTCGATTTACGGATTGATAGTGATGCTCAATTTGGCTCGATTTGCGTGGCGATTGTGGCTTATCCGTAAGTTGCGTCGTCGTTGTGAACTTACAATATATGAGGCATATACGCTTGCTTTGAGCGACCATATTTCCGAACCGTTTTCCTTCTGGCGAACCGTTTATATGAATCGCCATTTACAAGGTCGCGAGCGGCAGCATATCTTAACTCACGAACTTAGCCACGTCAGCCACCACCATACAGCCGAGCGACTCACATTGGAGTTGATGCGTTGTGTGTTCTGGTTCAATCCATTTGTGTGGATTGCAGGATCGTTGTTGGTGCAGGTGCAGGAGTGGCAGGCCGATAAAGATGTGATTGATGCAGGTTACGATGTTTACGAATATAGAAATTTCATTTTTCGCCAGCTCTATGGTGTAGGTCCCGAAGTGGATTTAACCAGCGGGTTACATAGTAAATTAACTAAAAAACGATTTCTTATGATGACAGATTTCAAAAAGGGACGATTCCAACTTTTGCGTATGGTTGCATCGGTTCCCGTTATGGCGGCAATGATATTGGCTTTTGGTGCAGTTAAAGCCGAGGATAAGATTGTTTATAGCAACCCTTCACAGTCTGTTGAGTCGGAGTTTGCTACCGACCAGATGGAAAATGATGCTGTTGTGCAGGATACTACCCAAACAAAATCCTCTGTACAGATTAAGTTCTCGACTGGAGTCATACCTCCTGAGCCTCAGGAGAAGAGAATTATTCTCAATAGGGGTACTTATGAAGTTATGAGTTGTGCGTTTACCTCAGCTCAATACAATAAAATCTCCCCCAATGTCGTAATTACCGTGTTGAACGACACTGAGATGGAGATCAAATCTCAGGGCGATTGGAAACTTGTTGAGTCGGGCCGATATTCCTATATGCTCACTCCTA
Organism: Rikenellaceae bacterium; assembly: GCA_015060165.1. Classification (GTDB taxonomy): domain Bacteria; phylum Bacteroidota; class Bacteroidia; order Bacteroidales; family Rikenellaceae; genus Alistipes. Next base: position 112,907 of record SUZC01000004.1, on the reverse strand, counting down.
AGCGTTTAAGTCTGACCAGCGCCGATGGAAAATATACATTCGATGCCAAATTTGCAGGCCCTATGTTCAAATCCACTTTGAAATTGCATACGCCTAACGACGCGAAAATCAGTCGTTTGGACTTTGTTGGTCCAAAGGAGACTCGCGATTCTACCGTTGCAATTGGTTTCAAGGATGGCAATGTATATTTGAATGGCAAGCAGACCACTCTCAAAGAGCTTGATGAGGTGCATCACTTCGATTTTGATGCCGAGGCTCAAGACGAGAATGGAAAGCCTACCACCCTGCTTGATATCCTCCGCAAGGGTACAAATAAGCCTATAAGGCAGGAAGCGGTTGCTGATTCGGATGTAGCTTCTGTTGAGTTGAGCCCAAGTGCTCAGGCGGCTGCCAAAAAAGCAGTTGAGCAGCCACGTCCAATAATCAGAATGCAACATGAACCTAATAGTACAGTTGTTGATATCTTCCTCGAGGGCGAAAAGATTACCATTTCCGAGTTACAAAAAGTTATCGCAACAATGGGAGATGCGGCCAATAAAACCTATGTATTTTCGGCTAACTCAACATATTTGCAAAGAACTTCTCAGTATAGCTTGGATTTGCAAAAGATAATCAAAGAGAGCGGAGCTAAGTATGAATTTGGCAAATCGCTATCTGTGATTGGAGGCAAGCGAGGTAAACGCGTAGGCCCCACTTGGGCCTATGAAAACGATGGAAAATTGCATACCGAATTGAACGATGAGGTTCGTGCGATTTTGAACACGGCGGGTATTTCGGAGCGAGAGTTCCTCGAGTCGCAATTCCTCTTTGAGACCAGGATAAAGAGTGAGTATCGTATTCTTGTTTGCAAGTTTGGTATATACTTTAACGAGGCTCGATATTATAATATGCAGATGTTCGAGGCCGATTTGGCTACGTTGAAGAAGAACGATATTATGCGTCCAATCAAGTTCTATGTTCAGGAGGGTGCTGACGAGGGTAAAGTCGCTGAGGTTAAGGATATTCTTAGCTCTCTGGATTTGCTGAGCTCTACCCCCGTTGAGCACACCACAACTTATGGATTCAACGAGATGCCCATCGTCCTTATCGATTTTGAACTTGCTACACCCGAGCAGTTGGCAAAACTCTCGCCAGATGAAATTTCATCATTTATTATGGAGACTCAAATGCAGCCTCACACACCACGATTGTTGCAGTTAACCCCCTACACTGAGGCTGATTTTGAGAAGCGTAAGATTATCAGAGTTGAGTACAAGACGCATATTCAAGCTCGCGATGGCAAACTCTATCTCAACGACAAAGAGATGTCTGTAGCCGAGTATGTGAAGCTCAACAAGGGTTATTACTCCGACAAAAATATTGCTCACGCAAAATCATTTTCCGATGAGCAAAAAGCAATATGGATTCATTATGCATTGCTCCAGTCTCCATCAACTATGGTACACAGAATCAGTCAGGGTGGAGATCCTAAGGCGTGCAAGAATCTCGCTTCGAGCAAGCTCTCCGAGCAGGCTGTTATATACCTCTCTAATGGCTATAATGTCGAGGTTGCCGAGGCTGTTAAAGAGGCCCTGATGGATAATCGCCGAGTGAAAGTTATTTCGATTGTTGACAGTGAAGGTAAGGGTGAGGTTATATGCAAAGATGTTGATGGCCAGACAGTAACGCTCAAATGCAATCGCAAGCATCGTATGTCTAAACCAACCTACGATAAGATTGTGGCCACCATCAGCGGCGAGGATTTGTTGCTTGTGGATGGATTTAAGATGAACCTTGCAGAGTTCCGTCGTCATATTTCGGAGTATGGAGAGTACAGGACCAAGATTAGAATTATAACCGACTCGGCAAAGGGTATGACTAAGGAGCAGGTGATGACTATGGCCGAGCAGCTTCGCGATGAGTTGATAATGAGTAATGTGGTCAAGGATGTCAAGTTTGTGACGAGAAAAACCGCCGAGACGGAATCAGCCCCCGTTGATTTGGAGAAGTGTGCTAAGAGTGGCGATATCACAGTCGGAGATTATTTCTCTTACGGTGTTATGACAAAGGATGAGCCTGTTTGGGATCCCAATAAGATTCCTCAGCCCAAGATTAGGCAGATTTTGCAGATGGTTCCTGTTATCAATGTTGCCGATGATGATACTATCTATGTGTTGAATCGCACCCCTAAGAATATCATTGAGTCGGGTAAATACAAATACACCTATGCCAACGGAGTATTAACCCTCAAGGGTGATAAGGAGTATCAATTCCCATACGAATTGGAGTATATCCCAGGTAAGTATGAGACTCTGTTGCTTAAACTTCGATTGGATAAGAAGATAAACGATGTTGAGGTGGAGATGATATCTTTAAGTTTATAAAGTAATAAGATGTAGTTTCACCCGATGTAAATGTAGGAGGCTGCCTTTCGGGGCAGCCTCATTTTTTGTGAGAATTATTTTACTCTGATAATATTTATTCCATCTCTTAGTGGCAGTATCACGCTCTCTACCCTATCATCTTCCACCACTTTGCGGTTGAACTCGATGAGAGCCTGCGTGTGGTGGTCATTGTGCGCAACGGGCTGAACAACCTTGCCATACCACAAAATATTGTCGGCCAGCATCACCGAGCCACTATGTACCAACCCCTTGTCCATCAACATATCATAATATGCAGGGTACTCGCGCTTGTCGCCATCGATGAATACCAAATCAAACTGCTTGCCGAGCGTCGGCGCAATCTCCAATGCCGAGCCTATGTGAAGTGTAATCTTGTGACCGTGTGCAGAGCGGTCGAAAAACGATTGCGCCAATGGCTCCAACTCATCATCAACCTCGCAGGTGTCAATCGTCGCACCCTCCTCCAATCCAGCAGCCATACAGAGTGCCGAATAACCCGTAAAAGTACCAATCTCAAGGATATTCTTTGGGCGAAACATCTTTACAATTAGCTCCAAGAGTTTCCCCTGAATATGACCCGAAATCATTCTCGGATTTAGCACTCTGAGATGTGTTTCGCGGTCTAATTCGTGCAACAAGGCATCTTCGGGCGAAGAGTTATCGTGTATGTATTTTTCAAGTAAGTCCATTGTACGTATCTCCTGTGAGTCCTCCATTTATTGATAAATAAGCGTTGAGGTATGGGCAAAAATATCTTCAGCCACCTCCAAGACCTGTTCCGCAGTCACTGCCATCACCTTCTTGTACACCTCTTCCAATGTGTCTATCTCGTCGTGAACCAAATAACTTTTTCCCGCGCCGAGCATATAACCCTCATTATTCTCCATCGAGATGGCCATCTGTGCCAAGAACTGACGTTTTGTCATCGATAGTTGTCGAGCCGTAAGGCGTGTCGTGCGAAGTGTCAACAATTCTTTATCGATTAGCTCACGGCAGTAATCGGCATTATGGTGATCGGAACTGAAATATATCGCCACAGCACCGCAATCATTGTACGGAGTATATGATGCCTCGATGTTGTACGACAGACCATTCTTCTCTCGCAAAACGATATTTAGACGAGAGTTTGCCGATGGCCCGCCGAGAATATTTATCAGCAACGACAGGGGTAGACGTTTTTCTGCGTTTATGTCGTACGCTCTTGCTCCTACAATGCAGTGAGTTTGGTGAGTATGCTTGTTGATTTGTCTTTCGAATGAGTTGACGTTTTGTGGTGTCGAGCGTTTGAATGAGCGGACAGATGATGGTTGCCCGGCAAAATATTTCATTGCCACATTCTGCACTGTTTTGAGCGACATATTTCCAATTGTCGAGAATACCATCTGGTCTGTAGTGTGCGTACGAGCCATAAATCGGCGTATTGAGTCACCATTGTATCGAGCCAAAGCGGCCTTTGTGCCGAGGATATTATGTCCCAGTTCAGACCCTTCGAACAACATATCTTCAAATGTGTCGAACAACATATCAGCAGGTGAGTCTTTATAGGTGTTTATCTCGTCAACAATCACCTCTCGCTCCTTTGCAAGCTCCTTTTCGGGGAAAGTTGAGTGGAAGGCAACATCGGCGATGAGCTCTGCTGCCTTTGCGAAATCTCCCCTCAGTGTAGTGGCGTGAATCGTCGTATCCTCTTTTGTGGTGTATGCATTGAGCTCGCCACCCAAATTCTCCAAACGGCAATTTACCTGATACGCCTTGCGATGCTCTGTGCCTTTGAAAATTGCGTGTTCGGCAAAGTGTGCCAGACCATACTCATCTCTCTGCTCATCGCGAGTTCCGGCATTGACTACCAACGCACAATGTGCCACACTGCTGTGTACTCGGCGGTGTATTCCCTTTATGCCATTGGGTAGAGTATATGTTTCAAATTCCTTCATTCTTGTTGCTAAGCTATCATGCTTTGTTGTGTTCTTTTAAGAACCTTCCGGTGTGGCTATGTGTGCACTCTTCCAAATCTTTCGGAGTACCTTCAAATACTATCTCTCCTCCGTTGTCGCCGGCTTCAGGACCAAGGTCAATCACCCAGTCTGCGCACTTTATCACCTCCATATTATGTTCTACGATTACAATCGTATGTCCATTGGCAATCAGAGCGTTGAATGCTTTTAGCAGTCGGTTGATGTCGTGAAAATGGAGTCCTGTTGTTGGCTCGTCGAAGATAAACATTATCTGTTTTGTATCATTATCCTTCGATAGGAATGAAGCCAACTTTACACGTTGACTCTCTCCACCTGAGAGTGTCGATGATGATTGTCCTAATCTGATGTATCCCAATCCAACATCCTGCAATGGTTGCAGACGTTCCACAATTCTGCGGCATGTGGAGTTCTCTTTGTCTTGACCAAAGAACTCTATTGCATCGTCAACACTCATCTCCAACGTGTCGTGAATAGTCTTACCGCGATATTTTATATCGAGAATCTCATCTTTGAATCGTTTGCCGTGACACGCTTCGCACACGAGCTCCACATCGGCCATAAACTGCATCCCGACCTTGATAACACCCTCGCCTTGGCACTCTTCGCATCGGCCACCAGCTACGTTGAACGAGAACGAAGCAGCTGTTAGCCCGGTATGAATGGCTTGAGGCTGGTCAGCATAAAGTTTACGAATTTCATCGTATGCCTTCAAGTATGTTACGGGGTTCGAACGCGAGGATTTACCTATTGGATTTTGGTCAACAATCTCCACCGCGCCCAACATCTTAACGTCTCCCTCCAAGTGGTCAAAATCGCCCGGCTTTTGGCCTGTGTCGAATAGCTCACGCCGCAGAGCAGGATATAAAATACCCTTTGCAATAGATGATTTTCCGCTGCCACTAACTCCTGTGATACAGGTTATTACGCCCAATGGTATACGCACATCTATGTTGCGCAGATTGTTTTCTCTTGCTCCTCTTATTATAATTGAGTTGCTCCAGCCTCTTGCGTTTGCCGGGATCTCGATTTGTCTGCGGCCCATCAAATAGTCAGCCGTAAGGCTCTTTTTCGATTTTAACAAACTCTTTATCGCTCCGCTGAATACTATCTCTCCGCCGTGTTCACCCGCTTTGGGCCCTACGTCAACAATATAATCTGCTGCACGAATAACCTCCTCCTCGTGTTCCACTACAATTACCGTGTTGCCAATGTCACGCAATTGTTTAAGAACCTTTATTAGTCGATGTGTGTCTCGTGGATGAAGTCCAATGCTTGGTTCATCGAGTATATACAACGATCCAACGAGGTTACTACCGAGCGATGTCGATAGATTGATTCGCTGGCTCTCGCCACCCGATAGTGTTGACGATAAGCGGTCGAGTGTCAAATATCCCAATCCTACATCAGAAAGGTAGTTGAGGCGATTACGTATCTCGACAATGATTCTATGGGCCGTTTTCTTATCGTGATCGTCTAGCTGTAAACCATCGAAGAAGCTAATTAATTCATCAACAGTCATTTTTACAAGCTCGGCGATGTTCTTGTCCCCTACCTTTACGTATAAAGCCTCTTTGCGCAATCGGCTGCCTCCACACTCCGAGCAGGTAGTTTTGCCTGTATATCGAGCCTTCATTACTCGGTATTGAATCTTGCGACGTTCACTTTCGATGTATTGGAAAAATTCGTTCAATCCGTGAAAATACTCATTTCCGCGCCATAGCAATAGCTTTTGCTCTTGCGAGAGATTGTAGTAAGGCTCATGAATCGGGAAATCGAATTTGTAGGCGTTATTTACCAGCACCTCTTTCCATCGCTTCATTGTGGCTCCTCGCCAGCAGGCAATGGCATCTTCGTATATAGTCTTGCTCTTGTCGGGAATAACCAAATCCTCGTCTATGCCTATAATCTTTCCATAGCCCTCGCATACTGGGCAAGCTCCAATGGGATTGTTGAAGCTAAACAGATGTTCGGTTGGTTGCTCGAACTCTATTCCGTCGGCCTCGAATCGAGCAGAGAACTCTCGCTCTTTACCCTCGATGATAATGTTGCACAAATCATCGCCATAGCTATATGCGCGAGCTACCGAGTCGCGTAGTCGAAGCATTGTGTCATCATCTTCTGCGGCACGCAAGCGGTCCACAACCAATCTTACTTGCTGGACATCGGTTTCGGCATTAATCGTGGGGATAAACTCCTCCATTGTGAGTGCTTGACCATCCACCCATACACGTTGGAAACCATCACCGATAAGTTCCAGTAACTTTTCGATTAAACCTTGCTTAGAATTGAGTAATATGGGGGCGGTTATTACTACCCTTTTACCCAATCCGTTTTCGGTGATGTAGGCTACTACATCGTCAACTCCATAGCATCGTACTTCATTGCCCGATATGGGTGAATAGGTATGTCCGATACGTGAAAATAGGAGTTTGAGATAGTCATATATTTCGGTCGATGTACCTACCGTAGAGCGTGGATTGCGAGTGTTGACCTTTTGCTCAATGGCGATTGCCGGGGCTATGCCGGAAATCAAATCAACATCGGGCTTATTGATTCGGCCTAAGAACTGGCGGGCATATGACGATAGACTCTCCACATAGCGGCGTTGACCCTCGGCAAAAATAGTGTCGAAAGCAAGTGTCGACTTTCCGGATCCTGAGAGTCCGGTAATAACTGTCAACGTATTATGAGGTATCTCCACGTTCACATTTTTAAGATTATGAACGCGTGCTCCCTTGATATATATACTCTTTTCGTTTGACATATTTTTGCTTTACTATCCTACTCTTTCACTTCTCCCATCATCTATGCGAGGGGAGGTTCTTGCCGCTATTTTTGGTTCTGTTATTCTACAATTTCGACTATTGCACCCTCTACTTTCCTGAGGCGTCCTTCTACTATATCCGCACGACTATTTCTTATCGAGAGTCTCATCATACACAAGTTGTCGAATACCTGCTCAACTATTGTAGGCTGTTCTTCCTTGATGATTCTCATTACATCGTTCATTACGATATATGAGAATTCAATGCGAATGTGGGTGTCAACCGTACGCTCCACCACCTTTGCTGCATCAATTACAGCTGCAGCCGACTCCTTATATGCAGCAATCAATCCCGGAACTCCCAATTTGGTTCCACCGAAATATCTCACTACCACGATCAAACAATCGGTAATCTCTCGCGATAGCATCTGTCCCAGAATCGGTTTGCCTGCTGTGCTCGACGGTTCTCCATCGTCGTTGGCTCTGAATTTTTCGCCAAATGGGCCTAATCGCCAGGCATAGCAATGGTGTGTAGCGTCATAGTACTGTTTGCGTAGACACTCCAAATGAGCCGCAATCTCCTCTTCCGACTCAACGTGATAAGCGTAGCATAGGAATTTGCTACTCTTCTCCTTGAAGATTGCTTCGGCATTATCTTCGATGGTTAGATAGCTATCTTTAATTGTCTCCACCCTTGATTACTTTATCTTGTTGAAGATTCTTCCCCAACGTATATTTGCGGGGAAACTCTTATTCTGGTCGAGTGAGAGCCAAATGAACGATGCTTTTCCTACGATATGATCCTCAGGTACAAATCCCCAATATCGAGAGTCTGCAGAGTTGTGGCGGTTGTCGCCCATCATCCAATAGTAGTCCATCTTGAATGTATAGCTATTGCTTTTCTGACCGTTGATGTATATCTCGCCATCCTTAACTTGCAAATCATTGTCCTCGTATACGTCGATAATTCGCTCATACAGAGGCAGGTTGTCTGTCGAAAGCTCAATTGTTTCTCCCTTTTGTGGAATCCAAAGCGGTCCGAAATTATCGGCTGTCCATGCATATTTTTCACTATGTGGAAATGCCTGATCAGTGACGGTATATGGCTCAATGCTTATCACGTTATCCATCTTGCGGAGAGCCTCGACCATCGAATCGGTAAGCGGAGATATATAACTGTTGCCATTACCCATAATTTCGGTGATGCCCAAATTATCTATTGCATACTGGCTCAATGCCGATGATGTACGTATTGTATAGCAGTATTGCTTTTCGGTTATCTTGCCTTCGGACTGACCATTGACAAACAGTTTTCGGTTTTCAATGCGGATTGAGTCTCCAGGCAAAGCTACACATCGCTTGATGTAGTTCTCTCGTTTATCGACAGGACGAGATATAATTGTGTAATCAGCCTCTAATTGCTCTCTACCTCTCTTTGGTCCAAATTGCTTCTGATAATCTCGAAGTACATCGTAATATGTTATAGCTTGATTTTCCAATAGCACAGTGTCGCCAGCCGGGAAATTAAATACCACCACATCGCCACGCTCGATTTTTCTTAGGCCCTTCAATCGGTGGTATGGCCACTTAATTGCCTCTGAGAATGATTTTTTTGTCTGCGACATAGGCATCGTATGGTGTACGAATGGGAACGAGAGTGGAGTGTTGGGCATTTGTGGGCCGTAAGTCACCTTACTCACATAGAGATAATCTCCCACAAGCAGACTCTTCTCCATCGACGATGAAGGAATCACATACATCTGGAAGATGAAGATGTGAATCAATGTAGCAACAACTGTTGCAAATATGATTGCATTCACCCATTCGTATATGTTGCGATATAGCGAACTCTTTTCGCAAAGAGCTTCGTTCTTGCTCCATACGTAGCGATAGAAATATTTTGAGATGTAGAGGTCGTAAATCACTCCGACACCCAAGATCAGCCACCAATTACCGGTCCATACGACAAACCACAATACGTATACAATTGTGGCGAGGGTGAATCCTACCCACTTGTTGCCGAAAAATTTCTTTATTTTTTCCATTTTAGTTAGGTTACTATGATATAGCTAAACGGCTTGCTGTAATACTATATTGCATCTTGTATGGTTTATATAGCGCTGAGCAAATCCTCCATCGTGAATATTCCCTTTTTGCCGCATAGGAATTCTGCTGCAACCACAGCACCTTGTGCCAAAGTGCGGCGGTTTTTGATTGAGTGGCGAATCTCCAGTACATCATCGTCCGAAGAGTATGTCACCGAGTGATCTCCAGGTGTCATTCCTACTCTGAATGATTCGATTCCAATCAATTCCGGATTATCGGTAGGCTCGTTAATCCAACCTTTCTTTGTGTTAATACGCTCGATAATATCGTCAGCCAATGTTACTGCGGTGCCGCTGGGAGAATCCTTCTTCTCGGTATGGTGAGTCTCCTCGATAGAGACTTTATACCCAGAAATGGCGCTCATCATTCTGGCCAATTCGCGGTTGAGGCGGAACATCAAATTCACGCCAAGTGAGTAATTTGAAGCGTAGAACATAGCACCACCCTTCTGCTTGCATAAATTCTGCAATTCTGGAAGGCGATCTGTCCAACCTGTTGTGCCGCTCACAACGGCAGCGCCACACTCCAAGCATTTGCGTATGTTGTCGTATGCTGTCGATGGAGTTGTGAATTCAATTGCAACATCCACTTTTGCCAGATTTTCAGCTGTCAAATCAGCTGCGTTGTTTATGTCGATAATCAGCTCCACACTATGGCCTCGCTGGATCAAAATCTTCTCTATCTCACGGCCCATTTTGCCGTATCCTATGATGGCTGCTTTCATTGTTGTATTTTGCGTTATGCTCACACATAGTGTGAGCCAATTAATAATCCCACAAAGATATGAATAATTCTGCATAGAAAAAATATTTATCACGACTTGTTCCAATAAAAGATAAAGTGATGTATGAAATCGATTATTTTGCTTATATTTGTAGATTACAATTTAAGAGCAAATAATAAACTGATAAAAACATAAATCGTATGAAGAAAATCTTTTGTTCGCTGATGCTTGCCACAGCTACCCTATTTGGAGGCTCTGAGGCTTTGGCTTGCACCAATTTTATCATCACCCGCGGTGCGTCGACCGATGGATCTATTTTGGTCACATATGCTGCAGACTCTCACCAACTCTATGGATGCCTTTATAAGCACAATGCCACTAAGTATAAGGCTGGCACAATGCTTCCCGTTACAGAGTGGGATACAGGCAAGTCGTTGGGCCTGATTCCTCAGGTTGCACAGACATATTCGACTGTTAGTAATATGAACGAGCACTCGCTTATTATTACCGAAACTACCTATGGAGGCCGTCATGAGTTGTACAACCCTGAGGGCGTGATGGATTATGGCTCACTTATATACATCACTTTGCAACGTGCCAAGACTGCTCGTGAGGCAATCAAAACGATTGTTGAATTGGCTAATACATATGGCTATGCTTCTGAGGGTGAGAGTTTTTCGATTGCCGATACCGAGGAGGCGTGGATTATGGAACTTATAGGAAAGGGTCCTGGTAAAAAGGGTATTGTTTGGGTGGCACGCCGTATTCCCGATGGATACATCTCGGCTCATGCTAACCAAGCCCGTATTACTACTTTTCCAAAGAACGATCCCGAAAATTGTATGTATGCTCCCGATGTAATCTCATTCGCTCGCGAGATGGGATATTATAATGGTAGCGACGAGGAGTTCTCATTTAGCGATACCTATGCTCCGCTCGATTTCAGCGGTATGCGTGGCTGCGAGGCTCGCGTGTGGGCATTCTTCCGCACTTTTGCCGATGGAATGGATAAGTATCTCGATTATGCTATGGGTCATAATCCAAAGAATCGTATGCCTTTGTGGGTAAAGCCTAATGCCAAAATTTCACCCAAGCAGGTGTTCGATGCTATGCGCGATCATTATGAGGGTACTCCGATGGATATGACCAAAGATTTGGGTGCAGGAGGTCACGCTCTGCCCTATCGTTGGCGTCCAATGACTTTCGCGGTTGACGGAAAGTCTTATACTAATGAGCGTGCAACAGCTACTCAGCAGACAGGTTTCTGGTTGGTAGGTCAGGCACGTCCCGGTAAGACCGGTATCTTGTGGTTTGGTGTTGATGATGCTGCCACATCGTGTCTTACTCCTATTTATTGTAATACACAGGAGGCTCCAGAGTGTTTGGCTGAGGATAATGGCTCGATGCTCGACTATACAGCATCTTCTGCTTTCTGGTTGTTCAATCGTGTAACCAACTTTGCATATTTGCGTTATGATATGATTTCAGCTGATATCCGCAAGGTGGTGGATTTTTGGGAGAACTCAATGTTGGAGGCTGTTAAGGGTATCGACAATAAGGCGGCTACTCTCTCTGCAAAGGCTCAGAAGAAGTATCTCACACAGTTTAGCAACAATATGGCTCAAGAGATGTTTTCAAATTGGAGTCGTTTGGATAAATATTTGCTTATCAAATATGTTGATGGTAATGTCAAGAGTGAGCACGCTGATGTGTTGAAGTATGTTATAGGCGCTGGTGGCGATCACACTCACTTTGTTGACAATGGCAATGGCAAGCAGATTCCTGGTAAGATTCAGTTCCCTGGATATAACGAGAAGTGGAAGCGTGCCGTGGCTAAGGATAATGGTGATATTTTACAAGTAATTAAATAGTTATAACGATTAATTGAAGTGTAAAATGAAATACGATATTATAGTAATAGGTAGCGGTCCTGGCGGATATGTTGCTGCCATTCGTGCTGCGCAGCTCGGCAAGAAAGTAGCTATCGTCGAGAAGGCTGAATTGGGAGGTGTGTGCCTAAATTGGGGATGTATTCCCACAAAAGCTTTGTTGAAGAGTGCGCAGGTATTCTCATATTGCAAGAATGCAGCTCATTATGGTGTTGCTGTTGAGGGTGAGGTGAAGCCCGATTTCGAGAAGATTGTGGCTCGTTCGCGTACAGTGGCAGAGACAATGAGCAAGGGTGTAGCTTTCCTTATGAAGAAGAACAATATCGATGTAATCAATGGCTTTGGTCGTTTGGCTGGTGATGGCAAGGTTGATGTTGACGGTAATACGTATGAGGCTGATGCAATTATCTTGGCAACAGGTGCACGTCCACGCCAGATGCCGTTTATGCCCGTAGATGGTCAGCACGTTATTACCTCAAAGGAGGCTCTTGTATTGCCAAAGTTGCCGGCATCAATGATTGTCGTAGGCTCAGGTGCAATAGGTAGCGAGTTTGCTTGTTTGTATGCATCTCTGGGTGTGAAGGTTACTGTTATTGAGTATATGCCTCAGATGATGCCATTGGAGGACGAGGAGGTTGCAAAAACTATGGAGCGTTCGTTCCGCAAGATGCGTGCAACGGTTCTTACGTCGACTAACGTGAAGAGCGTAACTGTTGGTGAGGATGGTATGTGTAATGTCGAGATTGAGGGTAAGAAAGGTGCAGAGACCCTTACGGCTGAGATTGTTCTTTCGGCTGTGGGTATTAAGTCTAATATTGAAAATATCGGCCTCGAAGAGGTTGGTGTTGAGGTTGAGCGTGATAAGATTAAGGTCGATGAGCATTATCAGACATCGGTGGCTGGCGTATATGCAATTGGTGATATCATTGCTACTCCTGCGTTGGCACACGTTGCTTCTGCCGAGGCTTTGCATTGTGTAGAGTATATCTGCGGTCTTAATCCCGAGGCGGTTGATTACTCAACTATCCCATCTTGTATCTTTACTTCTCCTGAGGTTGCATCAGTAGGTATGACCGAGCAGCAGGCCCAGAAGGCTGGTATTGAGTATAAAGTGGGTCGTTTCCCATTTACAGCATCGGGTAAGGCAACTGCCGCAGGCGATAGGGATGGTTTTGTGAAGCTTATCTTTGATGCCGACGAGAAACTTATCGGAGCACATCTTGTGGGTGCAAACGTAACAGAGATGTTGGGTGAGCCTACTCTTGCAAAACGTTTGGGTGTTAAGGCTCATGCTATTGCCAAGACAATTCACTCTCACCCCACTATGCACGAGGGGTTGATGGAGGCATCGGAGGCTGCAATGGGTGCGGCGATTCATTTGTAGTAAATCTCACCTATATAAAGAATACGGGTTGGTCATTGCGACCAACCCGTATTTGTGTTATTTATGGTTCTTTTACTTAAACCAAGATGCGAGGTGGTGGCGTGCCCAGAAGTAATAGAGCAAAAAACCAACCCAGCTTGTTGTCAATACAATAATCGCTGTGAGCAACTTTCCGACCAAACCGATAGGCTTCTTGAAAATGTCAATAACGCACCAAATAGAGCAAATAACACCTACTAACCAAATAATTGTTCCCATAGTATAAATTTATTTAAGTTTAACAATAGTTTTAATCTTCTACAAATATGTTGTCCTCATAGACCACATCGCTCAAAAACAACCCTTGCGCTGGGGCTCCTGCACTCGATCGAGAGAGGTCTTTGCTTAGTATAATTTGTTCAAACTCCTCTACTGAATAACGACCTCGGCCAACATCAACCAAAGTCCCTACGATGGCTCGAATCATATTGCGCAGGAATCTGTCAGCCCTAATTTTAAATATTATTACCGATTCATCTTTTTCATCTCGAAACCATTCAGCCCGATTAATATGGCAGATATTTGTCTTGTTGTTGGAGTTGAGTTTGGCAAAAGATGTGAAATCATCATATTCGAGCAACTTTGCTGCGGCCTCATTCATCTTGTCAAAATCCAACGCTACATAATATTGCCATGCCGAGAAACGTCGGAATGGGTTTTTGTGTTGCGAGATTACGTATGTGTACTCTCTTTGTTGGGCGTCAAATCGTGCGTGGACATCGCTCCTTACCTGGCGAACTCTGCTTACTGCTATATCTTGTGGCAGAACCAGATTGAGCTTGTAGCACAATTTCTCGCAATCCTCAATTGTATGCTCGCAATCGAAGTGGGCAACGTAATACGATGCGTTAACTCCTGTATCGGTGCGACCTGCACCAACGGTTAAAATATCTTCTCGCAACAAGGTGGATAGAGCCTTCTCCAGTGTTTGCTGTACAGACGGAGCATCGGGCTGACGTTGCCAACCGCAATATGCTGCCCCATCGTATGAAAGATATATGAAGTAACGCATTATTTCAGGTATTTTTCGTATGTGTTATCTGTCAGTATCTCTTTGTTGTCGATGTACAGGTTGACAAATCGTCCATCACCTCCATCTTCTCCGACCTCTAAAATCTTGTTCTCTTTTACCGCATTGCTTGTGCGTAATCCAGTGCGGCTATTTGATACAAAAGATTTGAACTTACCCTCAGCTTTGAAAACAGTGTGTTTTGTGCCTCGTTTTGAATACCAATATGCAAAACAGTTATTGTATTGACTTGCAGCATCTTTCGACGTGTAAAATGCGGTTGCAAATTCGTCACTATAACAGAAGTCATACCAGTTGCATCCTGCCTCATCGCGGAATCCACAACTGTTTTGGTCGTATCCGTTTTTACCGCCATAGTATAATGGGTGTATGTTTCTTAACATATTGGCCTGTGAACGCAGTACTACACCTGTATTTACAGCGGCTATACGCATATTTGTGAAGGTGTTATCATAACCTTCTACCAAGAGCCCTATAGATGTCGAAGAGTTGTTACCAACGATATTTACTCCTGATATATCGCAATCCGATGAACCGCTATTTGCACCGTGCTTAACGTGGATTCCAACCTCAACATTCTTGATTGATGTGTTTCGTATGACCGTTTCGCGACCTCCGTCAATCGAAACTCCCTTTGCTGTACCTCTACCATCAATAATGCCTCCATCGAGGTAGTAATTACTTCCGGCAACGCCAATATTATTTGCAGCATCTTTTCCTCCCAAACGTATCATTGCATCGTTGTGCGACCACCCCTCTGCAGCTCTGATTATCGCATAATTCGATAACTCCAATGCTACACTTTTTGTTGGTTCTGCAGGGGTTACGATTGGCTTTGAGATAATGTACTCGCCATCTGGGAAGTATATCGTACGATTGGGATTATCGTCGATTATTTTCTGTATTGCATCGCTTACATCCTTGCCTGAATTAGCCTTGATATATTTTGTAACTATCACATACCCATTGTCTTTTGGTGCGTTGAGCGCAAAGGCCGATAGTGACAACATCGCGGCTTGCAGAGTGATTATAATATTTCGTAGTTTCATATATAAGTGTCGTGATATATCTCATACAAATATACGAATAAATATGAAATAGCCAAAAATATAGCCCATATAACATTTGTTATACGGGCTATATAAATTGGTTGTTTAGTACAGATTATTACTCTTTTTGGAACTTCTTCATAACCTCTGCAACCGAGCCGTGCAAGAGCAAAAGCTGCTGTGCTTGGTCATAAGGAATACCCAATGAATCCACAATCATTCGCGTACCTCGGTCTACCAATTTGGCATTTGAGAGCTGCATATTAATCATTCGATTACCCTTCACTCTACCCAAGCCAATCATTGCAGCCGTACTAATCATATTGAGTGTCATCTTCTGCGCTGTGCCGGCTTTCATTCGAGAACTACCAGTTACAAACTCTGGACCTACAATAATCTCAATGGCTATCTCAGCCTCTTGAGCCATTGGTGACGATGGATTGCAGGCGATAGATGCTGTCAGCACTCCATTTTTGCGTGCCTCACGCAATGCTCCGATAACGTATGGAGTTGTACCCGATGCTGCAATTCCTACAAGGGTATCCTTGTCGTTGATGTTGTGTGCTAACAAATCTTTCCAGCCCTGCTCTGTATCGTCCTCGGCACCCTCTACCGGATTGCGTAATGCGTGGTCTCCACCGGCGATAAGGCCAATTACTGTTGTAGCGGGCATACCAAACGTGGGAGGAATCTCCGATGCGTCCAATACACCCAAGCGGCCGCTTGTGCCGGCTCCGATATAGAATAATCTACCACCCTCTTTCATGCGAGGAACCAATCGCTCTACAAGTTCGCTGATTTGAGGTAGCGCATTACCTACCGCTTCGGCAGCTTTGCGGTCCTCTTGATTCATACATTTTACAATTTCCGATGGACTCATTTCGTCCAGATTATCGTACAATGACGATTTCTCGGTAATTTTTTCGAATGCCATAGTTTTGTGTTATGCTAATGTGTGATAATTTACCATTCCTGTGATGGGTGAACGCATGATCTTACCCAATTTAAGCGAGTGACGTTCCAATGCTTCAGTGAGCTCTTTCTCAAATACAAATGCGACACTTCCGACGAAGTTAATCTCTGTCGATTCTACACCTGGGTATTGCAGCAAGTTTCGCTCAATGAAATTGTTAAACGCCGTGTCGATACATTTACGAACCTCGGGAATATCTCGGTGAGCCGCAACGAATGGTACAAACGAGGCTAAGTATCGATTAGCGTTGGGTTTGCGATAAACGTTTTCGATAATTTCAGGATACGAAGTATTGCACTCTGCATAGAACATGTCAACAATCTCTTTGTTCATCACACCCTTCAATGCATCGCTTACGAACGTACGGCCAATGTTGGTGCCACCACCTTCGTCACCTAGGATGTATCCAAGAGGCGGGACGTTTTTTGTCATCTTCTCGCCGTCGTATTGAGCTGAATTTGAGCCTGTGCCCAAAATGCACACAATTCCCTTGTCATGTCCACACAAAGCGTGAGCTGCACCCAGCATATCAGTTGCTACCAATACCTCCTTTGCATTTGGGAAGATCGATGCGAGTACATCTTTCAGCCCAAGCGTTGCGGGTGCATTGGCAATACAACCTGCACCATAGAAATATACACTCTCAACTGCTTCTGCGTCAATATTGGGCAAAAGTTCTTCGGTGATGATTTCAATCATCTGTTCACGAGAGCACGTTGCAGGGTTAATGCCGCGACTTTGTACGAGTTTTATACTCTGCTCGGTGACAGTTTCTCCCTTTTCAGCCAATGCCCAGTGGCATTTGGTTGAGCCTGAATCTGCTGTAAGTATCATTATTTTTTAGAGTTTTTTAAAGACAATAGCCACATGCCAATTGCTGTGAATGAGGCATTGAATAATAGAATTTCATAGCTGAACTTGTAACCGCCAAACCAACGCTCAGAGTTAAGCTGAAGAATCAAACTCAGTACAACGCCAGCGATAGCTGCGATAGGTACATACTTATCGGCTGGGCGGCACTTCGAGAAGATACCGAAAGCAAACATACCCAACAATGGACCATAAGTATAACTTGCCAATGTGTATACCATGTCAATCAAGCTTGTATTTTTGCAGGCATTGAAGATAAGGATAAACACACCCATCGCGATGGCCATTCCGATATGGATACGCTTGCGGATAACTGTAAGGCGCTGTTCATCGTAACGCTTTGTGCCGTGCATAATATCAACAGTGAACGATGTGGTAAGAGCTGTCATTGCAGAGCCTGCGGCCGAGTAGGTCGATGAAATAAGACCCAATACAAACAAAATACCTACGATAAGAGGCAAACCGCTCTTTGTTGCAATGTAAGAGAATACTTCATCGCTCTCGGCAATCAGAGGTGTACCGGCTGCATCGCTCATTGGATAGAATCCCTCAGCTGCTGGAGTAATACCCTTACCTGCCAAATAGATGTAGAACAATACTCCGAGGAATAGGAATAGGAATATCACAGCGGCCTGCATGAATACCGATATAACAAGATTTTTCTGTGAATCGCGTGGACTCTTGCACGAAAGCGTACGCTGCATCATATCCTGATCGAGACCTGTAGTAGCGATTGAGATAAATACTCCGGCCAGGAATTGTTTCCAGAAGAAACGCGTGTCAGCAGTGTCATCGAGGAAGAAAATCTGAGAGTAGTCGTGGTTGGCAACCTGGCTGATAGCCTCGCCCATACCCAATCCTAACTCGCGCATCATAAATACGATACACAATACTACACTACCAACCAAGCATGTAGTCTTCAATACGTCAGTTCCGATAACCGAGCTAACTCCTCCGGTGCGGGTGTATAGCCATACCAGAGCCATCATAATAACCACGTTGAATACAAACGGAATATTATAAGCATCGAAAACCAAGGTCTGTAAAACAGCGCATATAAGGAATGCACGAAGTGCAGCACCAGTTATCTTTGAAATGAAGAAGAACCAAGCTCCTGTTGCGTATGAACTACCACCAAAGCGATCTTCCAAATACTGGTAAAGCGAGATAACATTGAGTTTGTAGAATAGCGGGATAAGCAAAAAAGCAACTGTGCAGTTACCTACGATAAATCCCATTACCATCTGCATATACGAGAATCCGCTTTGAGCCACCCATCCCGGAACCGAAATGAATGTTACGCCCGAAATTGCAGCTCCAACCATTGCCATTGCGGCCAATACCCATGAGGTGCTGCGTCCTCCCGTAAAGAATGAAGAGTTGTCGCTTTTACGCGATGTGCGCCAAGCGACATAGAATAAAATAGCCAAATATGAGGCTACGGTAATTAAAACTATTGCCGGTGTCATAATATTATTAGGTTAATATTTGTCAAAGATAATAAAAAAAGGCCTATCTGACAATTTTAATCGCTATAATATTCTTTGTTCTGATGGTGAAAAAACTACAACGTTATTTTTGGAGATAAAAAAATGTTTTGTGCTCGATTTTGTTTATATTTGTTTTGCATTAAATAATTTTCGTATGAAAAGACTCGGATTATTGCTATTTTCAATATTATCATTTGCCACCCTATCGGCCCAGAATTTTGGCAATGGTTTACCTGCAACAGATGCATTAAATCGTAGCCTGCCTGACTTTGAAGATGTAGGAGCTCCCCGTAAAGGGAAGTTTGTCGGATTGTTTTATTGGACATGGCACACGAATTTCTCATATCTCGATGTGTGTATTCCCTCGAAAGTGATTGAAAAACATCCTGATGCTGCTTACGATTTTAACCATCCTGCTTGGAATAAAGCCATTCATACAAACTTTTGGGGTGAGCCGTTGTTTGGTTTCTATCGCGATACCGATCGCTGGGTTTTGCGCAAGCACGCAGAGATGTTGGCCGATGCAGGAGTTGATATGATAATGTTCGATTGCACCAATGGCTCATTTACTTGGCGTGAATCTTATACAGCTCTGTGCGAGGTCTTTGCTGAGGCGCGACGCGATGGCGTAAATACCCCGCAGATCGCGTTTATGTTGGCTTTTGGTCCAACCGATGGTAGCCGTGATGCTATCATAAGTATCTATGAGGATCTGTACAAACCTGGCAAATATGATGATCTGTTTTTTAGGTGGAAGGGTAAACCGTTGATTATGGCCTATCCAGAGATGTTGGCTGATGTCGAAGGTGATGAGGCCAAAACTCGCCTGCATCGTGAAATTCGTAACTATTTCACTTTCCGCCCGGGACAACCAGTGTATAATGTAGGCCCCACACGTAACGACCACTGGGGGTGGCTCGAGATCTATCCGCAGCACGGATTCGCAAAGAATCCCGATGGAAGTTACGAACAGGCAACAGTCGGTGTTTCACAGAATTGGACTGCTCATCAGGGGTTGAGTGCTATGAATACCAAAGGGGCATTTGGTCGAAGCTATACCGATAAAAATGGTCACGACTATTCGGCCGAGGATGTCGGCCGAGGACTCAATTTTGCGGAGCAGTGGCAGCGAGCTTTGGAGCTTGATCCCGAACTGATATTCATTACTGGTTGGAACGAGTGGATTATGGGCCGCTTTGAAGTGTGGCAGAATCAACCGAATGCCTTTCCCGACCAATTCGATCAAGAGCATAGTCGCGATATTGAGCCTATGCGTGGTGGTCATGGTGATAACTACTATTATCAGATGGTAGAAGGTATCCGTAGATTCAAAGGTATGCCACCTCAAGAGTCTGCTTCAGCTGTAAAGAAGATAAAAATCGATGGCCTTTTTTCTGATTGGCAGGATGTAAAACCAGAATACCGAGCTACGCGCGGCAATACGATACATCGTAATAGCAAAGGCTGGGGTAAATATGTCTATACCAATACGACTGGCCGAAACGATATAGTGTCGGCAAAGGTGGCACGCGATAGCCGGAATCTCTATTTTTATGTTGCTTGTGCTGAGTCGATTACTCAGCCTTGCAGCAAATCATGGCTCAATCTTTTTATCGATATCGATCGCAAAAGGCAAACTGGTTGGGAAGGTTATGATTATATGATTTCAGACCATTCCGCCAATGGAAAAGCTACCCTATTGCGTAGTGACAATGGGTGGAACTGGAGTAAAGTTGCGGATGTTGAGTATAGAGTTGATGGCAACTCATTGGAGTTGGTTATTCCTCGCAAATCACTTGGCTTGATACGTGGCGATGCGGTCGAATTTGAGTTTAAGTGGGTCGATAATATGCAGCGAGAAGGCGATGTATATGAATTCTACCTTAATGGTGATGCCGCTCCAATTGGACGATTTAACTTTTTATACTCAACAAAATAATTTTGGCCATCACGTGTTTTTAATGCTAAAATGAGTATTTTTACACTCTAAAAACAGAAAACGATGTCAATAGCAAGTGAAATATTACGTTTGCGCGAGAGTCTACCGCAGGGAGTCAGGCTTTTAGCTGTCTCGAAATTTCATCCAGTTGAGGCGTTGCAGCAAGCTTACGATGCTGGTCAGCGTGCCTTTGGCGAGAGTCGCCCGCAGGAGTTGAAGGCCAAGCATGAAGTATTACATAGCGATATAGAATGGGTGATGATTGGCCATTTGCAAACAAATAAAGTGAAGTATATAGCCCCCTTCGTGTCGCTTATCGAGTCGCTTGATAGCGAACGATTGGCCGAAGAGATAAATCGTCAGGCAGAGAAGTGCGGCCGCAGGATTGATTGCTTGTTGGAGATTCACGTTACTTCGGAGCAGACCAAATCGGGTTGGGATTATGATGAACTGCTCAGCTTTGTACAGTCTGGAGGATTCGATCGCTATCCCAATATCCGCCTGCGAGGAGTGATGGGTATGGCAACATTTACCGACGATGAGCAGGTCGTTAGAGCCGATTTCGAGCGACTTGCGGCTTGCAAACGTGAGCTTGCAGAGTATTTCGGTGAGCAGTTTGATATGCTCTCGATGGGAATGTCCGATGACTACCCCATTGCTCTGGAATATGGTTCAACTGAGGTACGCATCGGTTCCACAATCTTTGGAGCCAGAGAGTATTAGCAAATTCGGTCTGACATAAATAAACTATGGCAACTCCACATGAAGTTGCCATAGTTATTATATACCTAATTGTTGGTCTATTCCTCTGATTGTTTTGAGACAAATGCCTCCTCGAATAGTTCATCGTTGTCGGCCGTATACATACGCGTACTTATATTATATGTCCCCTCCTTCGACGGATGCTTGTATTTCAGCATTACAACGAATGCCTTGTTGCCTTGTTTCGGATAATCTACTTTAACCGAGAAACTCTTTTTGCCGACTACCCCATCGACTATTCGCGGTATGAATTGACATTTGCGGAAATCCTTGTTCTCAGATACAGCCTCCCAAACTATAACCTCTTCAAGTAGTCGCTTGTTGGCCTTGATATCAATCATTGCACAATCCTCCAATTGGCGAGGTGTGTATTCAAACTTTGGGTACTTTGCACCGTTGATAGTCTGGTGGAAGAATGCTTCAAGTGAAGTGATTGCCTCGTCGTCAAGGTCGTGACCCGCATTGGTGGAATAAGCGGTAAATTTTGTGCCTGGTATCTCGTCAATGTAGTTCTTTACTGCATCTACCGTCCAATATGGGTCGTTCGAACCCAGGAATACCATCTTCGGCATAGTGTATTGACTACGATACGAATATGGATCGATCATCTTCACAAGCTCCAATCCTGATGGCGTTACAAGCTCCTCGGTGAGTCCAAGACGGATGTAATCCTGAATCATAATACTATAGCTACCGAACATATGTCGCTGATAAGGAACGCTCACCGGCATATTAAGTATGTCGATAACCATTGGTGCAATGGCTACCACACGCTTGTCGCCCGTACCTGCTGTAAGCCAAGTTGTCCAACCACGTTTAGAAAATCCGTTTATCACGAATTTGTTTACCTCGGCATTGTGCTTCTGTTTTGTGAACTCCTCGATTGCGTCCATTGCTCTTACCACACTCTTTACCATTGGGAATAGCAATGGCCAAGAGTAGTCCTTATCTTGCTGGAATTTGTGTAGTGTAAACGATAGTAATTCATCTTCGTACTTATTGCCGTAGAGTGGCTGTCTTGGAACGTGCCATAGAATCGCCGTTACGGCTTCACATCGTGCAGCTATTCCACTTTGGAATTTTATGGCACGATGCTCCCATCCATAAAGATTTGGTTTGTGAGTCTTGGTGTCAACAGCACCACCAGCAACGTGAAGCAATACCTCATCGTGGCTTATTTTGTCGGGAATGATAACTATCAACTGGTGGCTCCATACATTATCCCTCCATGTCTGTGATGTGAAATCCAGACGATATATCGTACAACCCTCACCTCGTAATTTATCAGCCTCTTGCCATTTGTAGCTCTTATCATCATTGTTTATATAGTCAACCAAAGCTTTTTCGGCCTTCTGTTCCTGTGCCATAGCGGATAGCATTCCGCATATGAAGATGGTGATAAGTATAAGCTTTTTCATTCTATTTAGGTTTTTAGTTGGTATTATCGTACTCTAATTCGCTGGCCGATTTGCAGAACCGTAGTCTTCCGGATGCCATTAAGCTGACACAACTTTGTTACCGTAGTACGGTTGTTAATCGCAATACGACCCAATGTGTCACCACGTTTTACGATGTGGTACTTCTTAGCGGCAGCCTCGGCTGCAATCTTCTTATCTTCCTCGGCGCTCTGTACCTCTTCGTCAAAATCTTGTGTGAATCGAGAGTATGGACTAAAATATGTTCGCTTCAAAAGGAAAGTCTCTCGGCGGAGTGTGCCCGTAGAGAAGTCAATCAAACGCTCTGGATCGAATGTCTGACCTTTGTAGCGAATCTCGTAGTGGAGATGTGAACCAGTGCTTCGACCTGTGTTGCCACCCTTTCCGATTACCTGACCGGCTGTTACCCACTGATTAGGCTTTACGTTAATCTCTGAAAGGTGGGCATAATATGTCTCCAAACCGTTGTCGTGGCGAATCACAACAAGATTTCCGTAGCCATATCTTACGTATGTGGTGATTCTCACGCGGCCATCAAATGTAGCATATATCGGCTCACCTGTTTCAAGGTCGATATCGGTACCTTGGTGGATTCTACGGCGGCGTGGGCCATACTTTGATGTTACACGACCTTTGTGGGGATAGTGATAGCTTTTCAGAGAGTCTACCAAATCGATAACCATCGAAATAGGCAAATCCTTCAACTCGGTCTTGTAAACTTGAATTTTTGTGGTATCCCAATCCGATGTAAAAACAGTCTCATCGAGTACGTCGATATTTCTGTTTCTTACGAATCTCCAAGTGTTATCGTTGTAAAGCACTATACTCAGGCCTTCGCTTGATGATGGGATAGTATCCACTACAAGAGCATCGGTTACATTCAATTCAGGACCCGATTCAAGGGGTACTCGTTTTACAATAACAGCATCGGCGGGCAGATTTCTTTTGGTTGTATCCTTTTGTGTTGTCGTGGTTGTTTGGGCCGACACAGTGCCGGCAATGAGCAACGGCAAACATAAAAGCAGTGTTCTGCGTAAATTCATTTGGTTTTGGGACTTTTTTTGAAGTTTATAATTATTATTCTTTTTTCTGGTTATTTGTTATCCTGCTCTTTAAGAAGTTCCTCGGCACACTCCAATGCTTTGTAGAAATCTTCTCCGAATCGTCTGATAATAGGCTCTTTTAATGCCTTGTATACGGGAAGCCCAATCTTGCGACCACACTCCACAGCATCTCGGCACACACTCCAACGGTGATAGTTCAGGCCAAATGTACCATTCGAGAATTGCATCACTCTGATTGGATATAGATGGCACGAGATGGGTTTCAAAAATGAGCATTTTCCCTCTCTGTAAGCTCTCTCGATAGCGCAGAATGTTACTCCGTTTTCACTGAACGCATATGCACACTCGGCGTTATTAACCAAGGGCGTGGTATAGTCACCGTCCGAATCGACCACCATAAAACCTTGGCGTTCAACCTCGCGGCGACCCTCTTCGGTCATATATGGTGCATAATTCTCGTACTCTTCCTCCAATAGATCTACCTCATCTAATTCAAGCGGAGCACCAGCGTCACCCTCCACGCAACATATACCCTTGCATTTGCCTAAATCGCAGGCAAAACACTCTTGGAGGATATCGCTACTAACTATTTTATCATCAATTTCAATCATTCTCTTGTGCTTTATCTTTTCCCTTTGTACTCTTTTCGGCAAATCAAGGGTTGTATATATCTTTGTATCTGAATTCCAAAATCTCTTGGGCCATCTCGATAAACTGTTTTGCCTCAGTTTGTCCTGGCGCAAGTTCTTCGGCCTTTTTGAAGTCGTTGATGGCATTTCCCCAATCGTTTTTGCGGAAATAACATTTACCTCGCTCGACAAACATCTCAGCGCTTGCAGCTCCTTGCTCTATGGCAGCTGTCAGTGTGGTAATCTTGTACGATGTAGTCCAAAGCCCTTTTTCTCTTATGTATGCTGCTACTTCGTTGTCGACCATTTCCTCAATTTTCTCGCCGCGTTCTATACCATCTCTTACTGCGGTTGATGAGTAATCGTGTTGCGGTGCATCATGCAAAAATGTAGTGCGAGGAGTAGAAAACTCCATCTCGATATTGGGCCGTGGGTAAACGTAAATGTCGTAGCCAGCAATGATTTCATTGGCCGATTTCCAACGAGGAAGTTGGTTTATCAAATCACTCCCCATCAAGATTGCAAACTCCATCTGGTCGCCATAATTTTCCGAGAGGTGGCGCAATGTATTAATCGTGTACGACGGTTTTTCGAGTAAAAATTCTATAACTGATGGCATAATTCTTTCAGGGAATCGAGAATTACGGCAAGCAATCTCTACCATCGCATATCTATCCATCTCGGCTGCTTGTGCCCAACTATGCTTGAATGGGTTCTGTGGCGAAATAATCATCGCAACCTCGTCGCATAGATCTCTTTCAACGGCGTACTCGGCCAAGGCTATATGGCCTCGGTGTACGGGGTTGAATGACCCGAAATAGAGCATCATTCTCTTCTTGCCCATCAGTGCCGGATTATTTGTTTAGGAAGTCGTTGATAATTTCTTGAGTCTGCGATATGGCATCTTCCAAGATGTCGTTCACGACAACGTGGTCAAACTCATCGGCCTTAGATAACTCAAATCCCGCCTTTGCTACGCGCTTTTCGATTGTCTCCATTGAGTCTGTACCACGACCAATCAATCTTTGGCGCAAAACTTCAATCGAGGGGGGCATTATAAAAATCGAGCAGGCGCTATCGCCGAAGATGTGTTTGAGATTAATACCTCCCATTACATCCACATCAAAAATGATTACGTTACCTTTCTCCCAGATACGAGTCATTTCGCTTTTGAGAGTTCCGTAACAAGTGCCGTTGTAAACCTCTTCCCACTCGATGAATTCGTCGGCAGCAACTTTCTGTTTGAACTCCTCGTGCGAGAGAAAGAAGTAATCTATGCCGTTCTGCTCTGTGCCACGAGGCTGACGGGACGTTGCTGATATTGAGAACTCAAATTGAGGGAACTGTTTCAAAAGTTCCTTTACGATTGTAGTCTTTCCCGAGCCGCTGGGGGCTGAGAATATGATGAGTTTTCCTGCCGCTTGCATCTGATGTTGGGTTATAGAATGTTTAATACCTGCTCTTTAATCTTCTCCAATTCGTCTTTCATCTTTACCACAAGAATCTGCATATTCGACTCGTTGGCTTTCGAACCGAGAGTGTTGATTTCGCGACCCATCTCTTGTGCAATGAATCCTAGTTTTCGGCCTGCGGCCTCCTCTTCTGCTGCAACCTCGCGGAAATAGCGACAGTGATTAGAGAGGCGAACCTTTTCCTCGGTAATGTCGAGCTTCTCGATGTAGAATATCATCTCCTGCTCCAGGCGATTACTGTCAACGTCAACTTTGAGCTGTGCCAAATTCTCGCGAATACGATTCTTTATATTTTCGCAACGGGCTTTTTCGTATGGCTCGACCTGAAGTTTGTAATCTTCGATTTTGTCAACCCTATTCAGAAGGTCGGCAATCAGCGTAGCACCCTCCTGTTCGCGGAACTCTGTAAAACGAGCCAATGCCTCCTTTACAGCCTGTATAAGTGCGGCCTGCTCTTCCTCGGTTACACTCTCAATTTGGGTGGAAACCACCTCGGGCATTCGCATTGCAACGGGTACGATAGCGTCGTATGCGGCGTCGATTCCAGTGTATGCCAATGCATCGTTGATTTGGTGCATATATTCGCGAAAAACCTCTTTGTTGATTGTGGCTGAGGTATTGGCTGCGGTGTTTTCAACTGAGATAGATACGTCGGCTTTTCCTCTGATGATTGCAGCCGAGGCAATGCTTCTTATGTCGAACTCAAATGGACGATAGATGCCGGGGAGCTTTACCGTCAAGTCTAATTGTTTTGAATTTAGTGAGCGTACTTCGACGCTGATTTTTTTTGTCGGCAGTGTCACTTCGCTTTTGCCGAAACCGGTCATCGATTTTATCATTTTTCGAGTCGGGTTAACTGTTTTCTAAAATTATTATGATTTTTCTCAGCCACCCTTTAGGGTGGAAGGTGGTCGAAAATCCTCGCAAAGATAATATAACCCTAGCGCTTAAACAAATTTATTTTCAACAATTCTCCACCTTTGCAACAAAAAGCCGAAAACTTTATTGTTGATAATTCAAAATGTTACTTGATTTACGTCATAATGTGGCTAATCTGAGAATAAAATAGTATATTTGGACACTGAAAATTAATTTATCACTATTATGACAACTAAACGTGTTGTGTTTCTCGATTATTTGAGGATTTTTGCCTGCTTTCTTGTGATTTTGGTTCATGCTAGCGAGAATTATTATGGGACCGATGGCAGTGCATCTGATATCGCTGGTCCTCAATCGTTTTTGGCTAACGATGTGGATCGCTTATGGGTGTCGGTTTACGATGGTTTTTCGCGTATTTCAGTCCCTTTGTTTATGATGGTTTCGGCATTTTTGTTGTTGCCAATCCGTAAAGGACAGACTTCTTGGCAATTCTATTCTCGTCGCTTGAAACGAGTGGTGCCACCTGTTGCGTTTTTTATGATTCTTTATAGTACATTGCCTTTGTTGTGGGGCGGAATTGATGGTGCTACATCGGTCAAAGATTTATCCCGATTCTTCCTTAATTTCCCAACTCTGGCTGGCCATTTTTGGTACATCTATCCGCTGATTGGAATCTATCTTTTTATGCCGATTATTTCACCTTGGCTTGAGCGTGCTTCACGTCGCGAGGAACAGTTCTTTATCGGACTTTTCTTGTTGTCAACTTGTATGCCTTATTTGAACAGATGGTTTGGTGAGGTGTGGGGTCAATGCTTCTGGAATGAGTATCATATGTTATGGAATTTTGCAGGGTATATCGGTTATGTGGTTTTGGCTCATTATATCCGTTTTTATATCATTCCCGAATGGAGTCGCAGTAAGCGTTTATGCGTGGGTTTGATAGCTACGATTGTTGGTGCTGCAATTACAATATATTCATTTTATATTCAGGCGATTCCGGGGGTTGTCCACTCTACTTCTGTGATTGAATTGGGATGGGCATTTTGTACCATCAATTGTGTGTTGTTTACCTTTGGAGTATTCTTGGTATTTACTTGCATAAAGAGGGACTCTGTTCCTGGCCTTATTGCGGATATGTCGCAGATGAGTTTTGGAATATATTTGGTGCATCTGTTCTGGTTAGGGTTGTTTGTGCTTATTTTCAAAACCAATATGGCTCTTCCGACCGTTGCTGCCATCCCCGTAATTAGCCTGGCTACTTTCTTGGGCTCGTATCTTACTATTAAGATTGTTTCGTATCTGCCAGGCAGTCGATGGCTGATTGGGTAGATAGGTTAATATATGATATGTGGAGGCTTGCTAAATAACTTTCGGCGAGCCTCTTTGTTTAATTGATAAAATTTTTGAAAAATTATCTTTTTTTATCTTTAGCCCTGTTTCTGTGTCATATCGTTATTAAAATTTCTAAATAAATGCCGTTTTTTGTGTTTTTGGGCTGAAAAAATGATAATTCGACTCTAAATAGACCATAAAGGATTTTGAATAATCATATTTTTGTGTTTACTTTGTAGATACAAACAGCTCGATTGAGGTCTGTATTTGTAAAACATTTTAATCTAATTTTGATATGAAGAAGTATAATTTTAATGCCGGACCATCTATTCTTCCGGATGTCGTACTCGAAGCGGCAGCAAAGGCTATTATTGATTTTGACGGAACAGGCCTTTCATTGCTTTCGATATCCCACCGTACACCGGAGTTTGATGCAGTTCTCGCTGAGGCAAAATCTCTATTCCGCGAGTTGCTGAACATTCCCGACAATTACCAAATATACTTCGTGGGTGGAGGTGCCAGTACCCAGTTTTTCCATATTCCTGCCAATTTCTTAGGCAAGAAGGCTGGTTATGTTCATACGGGAGTATGGACCAAGAAGGCAATCAAGGAGGCTAAATTTTATGGTCAGGTGCAGATTGTTGCATCTTCTGAGGATAAGAATTTTACCTATATCCCCAAGAATTTCGAAATACCTTCTGATCTGGATTACCTCTATATTTGCGCCAATAATACTATCTATGGTACAGAGTATAAGAGTGATATCGACTCTCCAGTGCCGTTGATTGCAGATATGAGTTCTGATATTTTGAGCCGTCCTGTCGATGTGTCGAAGTATGCTATGATATATGGCGGTGCGCAGAAGAACCTTGCCCCTGCGGGAGTATCGTTTGTAATTATCCGTGATGATATGTTGCAGAGCGTAAAGCGCGAGTTGCCCACGATGATGAACGTGAATACTCACGTCGAGAATAACTCAATGTTTAATACCCCACCTGTATTCCCTATCTATGTCTTGCGAGAGACTTTGAAGTGGATGAAGGCTGAGGGTGGCTTGGAGGTAATCTATGCACGTAATCAGAAGAAGGCAGCATTGCTTTATGCGGAGATCGACCGTAACTCATTGTTTAGAGGTACAGTTGCCGAGGAGGATCGCTCGTTGATGAATATCTGTTTCGTTATGAGTGAGGGTAACGAGGAGTTGGCATCCGAGTTTATGAGCTTTGCCAAGGAGCGTGGAATGGTTGGAATTAAGGGTCACCGTTTGGTTGGAGGTTTCCGTGCTTCGTGCTACAATGCTTGTCCGGTGGAGAGCGTTGAGGCTTTGGTTGCTTGTATGCAGGAGTTTGAGCAGTTGCACAAATAATTTACAATTATAACTAACCATATCGTAATATGGGCTTTACCTATCATCTGCCCACTCGGCATAACCCATTCGGGGATGATGTTATTGAATGGGAGCAGAGTGAGATGATTTACTTTACCGAGGAGAAGAAAAATATGAAAATTCTTATAGCTACCGAAAAACCATTTGCCAAAAAGGCAGTAGATGGAATGACTGAAATCCTTGCAGGTGCGGGATATGAGGTTGTTAGATTGGAGAAATATACTGAGCCAGAAGAGCTCATCGCTGCGGTTGCCGATGTCGATGGATTGATTATCCGAAGTGATAAAGTTACAGCCGAGGTGCTGGATGCGGCTAAGAACTTGAAGGTTGTGGTTCGTGCTGGCGCGGGATACGATAATGTTAACCTTGCTGCTGCGTCGGCCAAAGATGTGGCGGTTATGAATACTCCGGGCCAGAACTCAAATGCAGTTGCAGAGTTGGCTTTGGGTATGATGATATATATGTCGCGCAATAAGTTTACCCCAGGTACAGGTTTCGAGTTGCAAGGTAAAACAGTAGGTATCCACGCCTATGGTAATGTCGGCCGTTTGGTGGCGCGTAAGGCTAAGGCTTTGGGTATGAATGTTATTGCATACGACCCATTCGTGACCGATCGCGCATTGTTTGATAACGATGGCGTTGAGCCTGTTGGAAGTGTCGAGGAGTTGTATGCTGCATCTGATTATTTGTCGTTGCATATCCCTGCCACTGAGCAGACTAAAAAGTCAATCGGTTATAAGCTCTTGATGTCGATGCCAAAGGGTGCGACACTTGTAAATACTGCCCGTAAGGAGGTGATTGACGAAGTTGGATTGGAGGCTGCTATGATGGAGCGAACCGATCTTAAATATATTACCGATATTGCCCCTGATGACAACTCTACAATGGCAGCATTGTTCGGAGCCAGATTCTTTGCTACACCTAAAAAGATGGGTGCCGAGACTGCTGAAGCTAATATCAATGCAGGCCTTGCAGCGGCTCGTCAGGTTGTTGGATATTTGGAGCGTGGTGAGAACCGATTCCAGGTAAATAAAAAACCTTGTGATTGCAAATAAATGTTAAACGATAATAGTTATGGTTCGAATTAAACCCTTTTGCGGAATACGTCCGCCTAAAGAGTATGCTGCCGAGGTGGCGTCGCGTCCTTACGATGTATTGAATTCTGTTGAGGCTAAGGCCGAGGCTACCGAGCGTTCGCTGTTGCATATCATCAAGCCTGAAATTGATTTCGATCCTATTGCCGATGAACATTCGCAACAAGTGTACGATAAAGCTGTGGCTAATTTCAAAGCGTGGAAGGAGCGTGGATGGCTTGTGCAGGACGAGCAGGAGCACTATTATATATATGCCCAGACGATGAATGGTCGCACACAGTATGGTATTGCTATGTGTTGCCATTTCGAGGATTATTTGTCGGGTGCGATCAAAAAGCACGAGCTTACACGTCCGGATAAGGAGGAGGATCGTATGATTCATGTCCGTAACCAAAAGGCAAATATCGAACCAGTCTTTTTTGCATATCCCGATGATGAGCAGATTAATGCTATAGTTGCTGATGTGGTGGCAAGTAATGCAGCGGATTATGATTTTATAGCCGAGGATGGTTTTGGTCACCATTTCTGGGTTGTTCGTGGTGAGGAGTATAATCGCCGCATTACTGAACTTTTTGCTCAGATTCCGGCTCTGTATGTTGCCGATGGTCATCATCGTACGGCGGCTGCCGCGAGGGTTGGACAGGAGTGTATGAAGGCTAATGCTAATCATACGGGCTATGAGGAGTATTGCTACTTTTTGGCTGTTACATTCCCTGCGTCGCAATTGAAGATTATCGATTATAATCGTGTTGTTCGCGATCTTAATGGATTGAGCAAGGAGGAGTTTTTGTCGAAGGTAAGCGAGTCGTTTGAGGTGAAATTGATGGGTGCTGAGATCTATACACCGCAGAATCTCCATAATTTCTCGATGTATATGGATGGCGAGTGGTATAGCTTGACAGCTCGCGAGGGTACGTACAACGATAATGATCCGATAGGTGTTTTGGATGTTACGGTGCTTTCTGATCTTGTACTGGATAAAATCTTGGGCATTGCCGATTTGCGAACATCTAAGCGAATTGATTTTGTTGGAGGAATCCGAGGATTGGGTGAGTTGAAGAACCGCGTTGATAGTGGCGAGATGAAAGTCGCTTTTGCGCTCTACCCCGTCTCGATGCAGCAATTAATTGATATTGCCGACACGGGCAACATTATGCCGCCTAAGACTACTTGGTTTGAGCCTAAGTTACGTTCAGGTGTTGTGATTCATTCGTTTGAAGATTAGTTGATATATGCCGAGACCGATTATATTGTATAGTCGGTCTCGTGCTTTTTATGTATGGAAGCGAAGTGTCATTTGATGATGATTTCGCCACAAAATATCTGATTTGACCCCGATAAGTTGTTTTAAACACAGATCGTGGAAGTGTGCCACAATAATTTGCTAATTTGAAAAATTTGTGCGAAATTCGTATGGCAAATGTTGAAAAGCCACCTGCTGTAATAGGTGAAATTAGGGAACGAATTTCTGCTAATATTGTCCTAAAGTAGGTTGATTAAAAATCTTAATTTATGAGCTATGGCAAAGATTAAAGGTTACGTTGTTGTTGATAAGGAGCGTTGCAAAGGTTGCGGCGTTTGTGTCGATGCATGTCCTTGTGGAGTGCTGGCATTGTCGGCCGAGGTTAATGGCAAGGGCTATAGCTATGTCATGATGGCCAATGCCGATGCTTGTACAGGCTGTGCCTCGTGTGGTATAATATGCCCTGATAGTTGTTTGGTTATTTATCGTCAAAAGGTGGAATAGTTATGGCAGATAGCGATGTTAGATTGATGAAGGGTAACGAAGTTATTGCCCACGCTGCCGTACGTTGCGGTTGTGATGGATATTTTGGCTACCCTATCACTCCTCAGTCTGAGGTAATGGAGACTTTGATGGAGTTGCGTCCTTGGGAGACTACGGGTATGGTGGTCTTGCAGGCTGAATCGGAAATTTCCTCAATTAATATGGTTTATGGCGGTGCTGCGACGGGTAAAAAAATTATGACTTCGTCGTCGAGTCCCGGTGTGAGTCTTATGAGTGAGGGGCTAAGTTATTTGGCGGCATGTGAATTACCTTGCCTGGTGGTTAATTGCCAGCGTGGAGGCCCGGGATTGGGTACTATCCAACCTTCACAAGGCGATTATTTTCAGGCTTGTAAAGGCGGTGGTCACGGTGATTATCACCTGATCGTTCTGGCGCCTTCATCGGTGCAGGAGATGTACGATTTTGTATCGCTGGCATTCGATTTGGCTTTCAAACATCGAAATCCTGCGATGATTTTGGCCGATGGTGCCATTGGTCAGATGATGGAAAAGGTTGTGCTCTCTGAGCAACAACCGAGGTTGGCCGATGAGGAGATTGCCGAGCGATATGGCGATTGGGCCACTTGTGGCAAAGGTAACCGTAAACGATATAACGTCTGCACGTCACTCTTTATGCAGCCTGATGATTTGGAGGCTCTGAATTTGCGTCTGCAAGCTAAGTATCGAACTATCGAGGCCGAGGAGGCTCGTTGGGAGGAGATTATGTGTGACGATGCCGAATATGTTTTAGTGGCATATGGCTCTTCGGCTCGAATTAGCGCAGCCGTTGTGGAGCAGGCTCGCGAGCAAGGCTTGAAAGTCGGCTTGTTGCGTCCAATAACCCTATATCCATTTCCTGTTAAGCCATTGCGAGATATGGTTGAGCGAGGAGTCAAAGGTTTTTTGTCGGTAGAACTTAATGCCGGTCAGATGGTTGAAGATGTGCGTTTAGCGGTCAATGGAGAGGCTGCTGTTGGGCATTATGGCCGAACGGGAGGCGTATTGTTTACACCCGAAGAGGTGCTTGAAGCATTGAAAAATAAACTTGTAAAGTAATGAGCTATGGCAAATATTGAGATAAAGCAAGAGAATTTGGTTTATGCCAAGCCTCGTCTGATTACAAACGAAGAGTTGCACTATTGCCCTGGTTGTAGCCATGGCACAGTGCATAAATTGGTAGCAGAGGTTATTGATGAGATGGGTATTGAAGCCTCTACAATCGGAGTTTCGCCTGTAGGTTGTTCGGTTTTTGCCTATCGCTATATTGATATCGATTGGATTGAGGCTGCTCACGGTCGTGCTTGCGCTGTGGCAACTGCAGCTAAACGCTTGTACCCCAATAATATGGTCTTTACCTATCAGGGCGATGGTGATTTGGCGGCAATTGGTACGGCTGAGACTATTCATGCAGCGGCTCGCGGAGAGAATATCGTTACGATATTCATAAATAACGCCATCTATGGTATGACAGGCGGCCAGATGTCGCCTACTACCCTGCTTGGGATGAAAACGGCAACCACACCTTGTGGCCGTGACCCGCATTTGAATGGTTTCCCATATAAGATAGCTGAGATGATTGCTCATTTGGATGGAGCTACCTATATTACCCGCCAAAGTGTACATACTCCTGCCAATGTGCGTAAGTGTAAAAAGGCTATACGTCGGGCTTTTGAGAACTCTATGTCGGGCAATGGTTACTCTATGGTCGAGGTCGTAGCATCTTGCAATAGTGGTTGGAAGTTGTCTCCCGTAGAAGCGAATCGTTGGATGGAGGAGAATCTTATTCCGGCATATCCGTTAGGCGATATCAAGAGTTCTACCCTACCTAAATAATCCATAAAACGAGAATGTTATGAAAGAGACTATAATTATTGCTGGATTTGGTGGTCAAGGAGTCTTGTCGATGGGTAAGATTCTGGCCTATTCGGGTGTTATGCAGGATTCTGAGGTTACCTGGATGCCATCGTATGGCCCCGAGATGCGAGGTGGTACGGCTAATGTGACTGTTATCATTTCCGATAAAAGGATTTCGTCGCCTATTGCCAATGATTACGATACAGCCATCGTTCTTAACCAACAATCGTTGGATAAGTTTGAGCCTATGGTAAAGCCTGGTGGAGTGTTGATTTATGACGCTAATGGTATTGTGAATCCTCCCAAACGTACCGATATTGAAATATATATAATCGATGCAGCTAGCGAGTGTGCTCGATTGGGACAGCCCAAACTATTCAATACTATGGTTTTGGGAGGGTATTTGAAAATCAAACCAATCGTTAGTATGGAGAATGTGATGCTGGGATTGAAGAAATCGCTGCCTGAGCGTGCGTGGCGTTTATTACCCGAAAACGAAAAAGCCATCTTGCGGGGTGGTGAGATAATTCGACAGGTAAGATAATATCAAATAAATTAACGAGCAGGATAAACGATGAGGTAGTCTTGCTCTTTTTTTTGTTGATATTCTCAATGTTTATAAAATAAATCGCTACCTTTGTTGTAATAAAGTGTTTAGCTATGAATAATAATCAGCGAGTGGCCAAAGCTTTGGCCGCGGCGACCGAAACGGCCGCAATGGAGATTGGAGTTGATATTCTGGATCGAATTCCGGTTATGTTTAAGGAGCAATTTCCCGGTAAGAGGGCTTTGATTGTTGCTGACGAGAATACTTGGCGAGCTGCAGGTGAGGCAACCTATGCCTTTTTGCAGCAGGCGGGTGTGGAGTGCGACGAACCATATATCTTTACCGATAAGCATCTTCACGCCGAGTGGACTTTTATCGAGATGCTCGATGAGCGATTGTCAGCTACCGATGCTATTGCAGTTGCGGTGGGCTCGGGTACAATAAACGATTTGTGTAAGCTCTGTTCTTATCATCAGCAACGCCCATATATGTGTGTTGCAACGGCTGCATCGGTCGATGGTTATTCATCGTTTGGAGCCTCGATTACTTATAAAAATATGAAGCAGACCTTCACTTGCCCTGCACCTAAGGCTATCTTGGCCGATGTGGGTGTTATGGCTAAGGCTCCTGCTGAGATGACGGCTGCTGGATATGCAGACTTGGCTGCAAAAATTCCTGCTGGTGCAGAGTGGATTATTGCCGATTTCTTGGGTGTGGAGCCTATCCACGATGTGGCTTGGCATATTGTGCAAGATAGCTTAAAAGAGTCTCTTGCCGATCCCGAAGGTGTTGCTGCATTACGTCCCGAAGCGATTGCTCCGTTTGTAGAAGGGTTGATGCTTAGTGGCTTTGCTATGCAGGCAGCTCGATCGAGTCGCCCTGCATCTTGTACAGACCACCTGTTTAGCCATTTGTGGAATATGCGCAACCATACCTATAATGGAGTGACTCCTTCCCATGGTTTTCAGGTGAGTGTGGGTACCCTATTTATGTGCGCAATGTTCGATCAGATGTATAAGAGTGATTTTACCCAAATTGATGTCGATCGTTGTGTCAATAATTGGTGTACTCTCGATGAAGTTCGTTTTGCTGCCGAGAAACTTTTTGCGGGCGAACCATATGCTGAGTTGGGTATTACAGAGGTTACAGCCAAGTATGATGATAAAGCCGAGGTTCGTCGTCAATTGGAGCTTATTAAGGCTGATTGGCCAGAGCTGAAGCGCAAGTTGCAGGAGCAGTGCTATACATATGACGAGATGTATCGTTATCTCTCTATTGTGGGAGCTCCCGTAAAGCCTGAGGATGTTGGTGTCTCGAAATCGCAGATGCTGGCCGATGTGCCATTTGTTCGTCATATCCGTCGTCGATATAATATGCTGGATCTCGGTCTGCGAGCAGGTTTGTTGGATGGCTGGGTTGATGGAATCTTTGGCCAAGGTGGTATCTGGGAGGTGAAGTAATACCTTAAGTGATAAAGTGAAAATCCCTTGATATTATTGAGTTATTATCAAGGGATTTTTTGTATTTATAGAAAACATATTCTTTCGCTGCTCTATTTTATGGTATGCAGCAATAATCCTCAATATCGCGGAATCCGAGTAGTAGATCTTTGTTACTCATACGCTTCTTGCCTGCAATCTGCATAGATAAAATATGTATCATACCATCGGCGCAGGCAATTTTGATTATCTCTTTTCCATCAGAAATAATGTCCCCAATATGTGTAGCCTCAGTTGTGCGTGGCTCAAATTTCACCTCGAATATCTTGGCCGAACTCTTCTCCTCTCCATTCAGATACATTGGAGTCCATGCAGCCGGATAAGGCGATAGGCCTCTGACGAAATTTACAATACTCTCGCCACTGCACGACCAGTCGATACGACAATCCTCCTTGAATATTTTTGGTGCGGGTTTTAGTGTGCTCTCATCGATATCGTCTTGTTTGATTGGGGTGTAGTCGTTAGTAGCGATTTTCTCGACTGTGTCCACCACTAAATCACATCCTGCTATCATCAACTTATCGTACATCGTACCGATGTTGTCCTCATCGAGAATAGGCATTCGCTGCTGCCCGATAATTGCCCCCTTGTCGATCTCATGATTCAATAGAAAAGTTGTGATTCCGGTCTCCTTCTCTCCATTAATTATGGCCCAGTTGATAGGTGCAGCACCTCTGTACTGTGGAAGCAACGATGCGTGCAAATTGAATGTTCCGTACTTTGGCATTGCCCATATAATCTCAGGTAACATACGGAATGCAATTACAATTCCCAGATCGGGATTCAGTTCTCGCATAGCCTCTACAAACTCCTCAGATTTTAATTTTTCGGGTTGTAGTATAGGGAGACCCAACTCTCGAGCTGCCACTTTCACATCGCTTTCGTGTATCTTCTGTCCACGGCCTGCGGGTTTGTCGGGTGTAGTAACAACAGCCACTACATTGTATCCATCGCTAACCAAACGGCGTAACGGGGCTACTGCAAACTCTGGCGTGCCCATAAAAACTATGCGTAACTCTTTTGCGGGTGTCATAGATATATTGATTATTTACTTTTTGCGGGTTATCATACCCTTGGCTCTCTGCCAATATGGTTGTATTCGTGCTTTTACAGGTAGCCAAAAGGGTGCAACCTTCTCTTCGATGAGTTTGAATTTATTGTAATACCAATCGGTGTCAAGCAATGAAGAGTCATTCGTAGCCTTAATCATCAGATATATGGCTATGGGTGTGAGGATAAACGACGATAGCCATATTCCTGCAAAGGAGCTCCATACACCCTCTTTTGCTGCTTTCTCGCCATTCAAACTGATGATATAATAAAATACGAAGAATGCTACCGAGATAACAACCGGAGTACCCAATCCTCCCTTTCGTATGATTGCTCCTAGTGGTGCGCCAATCAAGAAGAAAATCAATACCGAGAACGGAATCGATAGTTTGCGGTGCCAGTCGTTTTTGCTTCGATAGAGTTGGTTGAGTGCATTTTTTGCTGAAGACTCATCGAAAGTAAAAGCATTACGTGAATTCAAGGCATTCGAGTGTGCTTGATTCCAAATTTGGAATTTTTCTCTTACACCCAGTTTGCTTATTGAATCCAAAAGTACAGCATCGCGATAACCCGTTTTGTCTTTACGTAGCGAGTCAGGAAGATGCAATACCTGAATATCCTTACTGAATATATTGTCCTGGAATAGAGGTTTGTAGGATTGAGATGTTGCCTCCGCGACCTTTATGTCGAGCGAATCGATATCGTGTTGTAACTCAACAATGTTTTTGGTTTGCGATCCCCCAATCATACCACTATTGTCCGAACGCTGGAATGCAAAACCCTCCATCGGGATTACCATATCCTGTACTTTGAACTTATCGTGGCGTACTCCGTTTTTTGTGTACCAATTACTATTGCGTGTCAATTGATAGTTATCGCCATTGTAGAGCGTCAGAAGCAGGAACTTTTTATCATCCGAGAGACGAATGTAACCCGATTCAGCAAGAGTTGTTGTCATATTCCCGGTTGCCGAACGATTATCGTAAATCAATATGTCGTTGAGCAATCCGGTTTCAGGATCCTGGTGCTCGACACGAATACTCAGATTCTCATCAATACCATTGAAAAACAGGCCATCCTGAAACTCCAAAACCTTCTTCTGGCGACGTATATCGATGATGATGCTGGTCATCTTCTTGTTGGCAAAAGGTACCAGATTGTTTACCACGAAGAAACTGCCTATCGACATAAATATTACCAAAATAATCAGAGGCTTAAGAATCTGCATAAGCGACATACCTGCCGATTTCATCGCAAGTAATTCGTAGTTCTCGCCCAGGTTGCCCAATGTCATAATGGCTGCAAAGAGCATCGCAAGCGGCATGCCCATTGGAATCATATTGATTGTGGCATACGAGATAAGCTCTATGATGATGCCTGCGTCGAGGCCCTTACCTACCAATTCGTCGATGTATCGCCACACGAAATTCATCATCAAGACGAATGTGACGATGCAGAAGGTGAGAACCAACGGGCCTAAATAGGCTTTAATAACGAGTCTATGTATAGTTTTTAATCGCATTTAGCTACTTTTTGCTTCGCAAAGATAAGAGTTTTGTAACAATAAGCGCAATAGTAAGCGTAAATATTATGCTTACACCAGGTGGAACCTCCAAATTATAGCTCATAATTAGCCCCATAACGGCCCCTATAGCACCGATGATCGATGCCCAAAAAGTGATTGCGGCGTATGATTTTGTGAAACAGTTGGCAGTCACAACAGGAATTGTGAAAAGCGATAATAACAAAACAATTCCCATAATACGGATTGCCATTACAATTGTTATTGCCACGACAATTGACATTATGTAAGCGATAATTCGGGTGTTGATGCCTTGGCTCGCAGCGAAACTTTTGTCGAACGCTACGTACATAATTGGTCGATAATACAATATTGCACCTATGACGCATATTGCGGTCAGCGCTCCGAGAAGTGTTATATCTTGATTGCTTACTGTAATGATGCTGCCGAACATATAGCTTGCTAAATCGCCCGATGTATATCCTGGGGTGATACTCATAAATAACGCTCCGATGGCCATTCCGATTGACCATATGATTCCAATGGCGGAATCCTCGCGAATGCGCCCCTTATCCGAAGCCCACTCGATGCCTAAAGCCGATAGTGTGGAAAATGCAAATGCTCCCATTATTGGATTGACTCCCAGATAGAAAGCTATGCCAAGACCGCCAAACGATGCGTGGGTGATACCTCCGCACAAAAACACCATACGACGGGATACAATATAGGTTCCGATAATACCGCACGTGATGCCTGCAAGTATTGCTGCCAATAGTGCGTTTGCCAGGTATTCATATCGAAGTATGTCTGAAAAAAAATCCATTTCGTTGTTGTAATCGCTAAAAACGTGCACAAATTTACTTTAAATATCGGATTGCATCAAAACTTTTTTCGATTAAGCCAAAGTTTTTATATTTTCGCGCTAGAATTTCGATTAAATAGAATATGAAACGTCGAGTTAGTTTTCATACGTTGGGTTGTAAGCTCAACTTTTCGGAGAGCTCCACTTTGGCACGCCAATTCGAACAGGGAGGATTTGAGCGTGTCGGTGCTAATGAGCCGGCCGATATATGCGTTGTGAATAGTTGTTCGGTAACCGAACATGCCGATAAAAAATGTCGCAATATAATACGGCGATTACATCGCAATAATCCTAATGCGATAATTGCTGTTACGGGGTGTTATGCCCAGCTTAAACCCTATGAGATAGCGAATATTGAAGGCGTAGATATAGTGCTGAGTAATAATGATAAAGGCGATTTATATCAACGAATACTTGAGCTAGGTTTGAAGGGTGTGACTCAAGTGTATAGATGCGATTGTGAGGAGATTGCAAATTTCTTTGCGGCCTTCTCAACGGGAGATCGTTCTCGCTCGTTTTTGAAAGTGCAGGATGGTTGTGATTATAAGTGTGCGTATTGCACTATTCACTATGCCCGCGGTTCAAGTCGAAATATGCCTATTGCCGACATTGTTGCCGAGGCTAAAGAGGTGGCAGCTTCGGGAATAAAAGAGATAGTGATAACGGGCGTCAATACGGGTGATTTTGGCCGTACTACTGGTGAGAAGTTTATCGATTTGCTCAAAGCCCTCAATGAGGTCAATGGTGTTGAGCGATATAGAATTTCCTCGATTGAGCCAAATCTCATAACTGACGAAATTATAGAGTTTTGCGCATCGTCACCTAAATTCCAACATCACTTTCATATTCCCTTGCAGAGCGGCTCGGATCGAATCTTGGGCTTGATGCGTCGCCGTTACACATCGGCCAAGTTCGCGGATAGAATCCATAAGATTCGTTCGCTTATGCCCGATGCTTTTATTGGAATTGATGTGATAACAGGTTTTCCGGGTGAGACCGAGGAGAATTTTATGGAAACTTACAATCTGTTGGCCGAATTGCGCCCGGCATTTTTACACATATTTCCATTCTCGGAACGTCCAGGTACGCCGGCTGTTGATATGCCGGATAAGGTACCTTCATCGGTGTCTACACAAAGAGTTAAA
Source organism: Rikenellaceae bacterium (assembly GCA_015060165.1). Classification (GTDB taxonomy): domain Bacteria; phylum Bacteroidota; class Bacteroidia; order Bacteroidales; family Rikenellaceae; genus Alistipes. The sequence continues at coordinate 71,971 of SUZC01000004.1, read as the reverse complement.
CAGTTGGAGGAGTTATGCCAGAAATTGCATTATGAATTCTGCTCTTCTATGGTTGGAAAAGAGGCCGATGTCTTGTTTGAAAGCACTATGCGAGGTGGAATGATGTATGGGTATACGGGAAATTATGTGAGGGTTAAAGCTCGCTATCGTCGCGATTTGATTAATCGAATCAGCCGTGTGCGATTAACCTCTGTTGAACCCGATTGTAGCTCTTTGGCCGAGATTTTAGAATAAAATCTATTGCTTAGAGCAGAAACTCGTACGGAAATTGAAAAATATTTGTATATTTGCATAATTAGTGGCATTGTGTATTAATGCTATTGGCAAAAGAACAAATTATGACAGGTATTCGTAAGAGAGTAACCATAGGTTTTTTGAGTATCGTTGTGCTACTCTTTTTTTCGGGATTGGTTTCGCTGTTTGAGCTAAACAATATGAGTGAGGATATTGAGTCTATCCTCAATAGTAGTCGTCAAAGTATCGAGCTTTCAGAGAGTATGCTCGATGCAATACGAGCTAACGACAGAGCAGTAGTCAATTATGCGGTGCTTCGCGATAGTACTTATGCTGATTCGTGCCGTTTGAGTTTTGAGGCATTCTCGGCAAAGATTGAGCAGGCTCGTCGCGAGACGTCGGCATCGGCTGCCCCATTGTTTGATTCTTTGGAGACATTCGCCAGTGAGTTGAACGGTGTGGTTGAGAGACTTCGAGCAAGTCGAACAATTGAGAATCTTTTGATGTTGGATAGTATGTCGGGTGGCGCTTTGTCGTTTGATGGCCGCCGTTGGTACTATCAGAACTATCTTCCGGTATATAATTCAACAAGCAATAGCGTAATGCGTGTTATGTCGTTGGCTCAGAGTACCCTATCGCCTCGAGCCGAACGTTTGAGCCATAATGCGTATCGTTCTGTGACGCCAGTTTTTATATCGCTTCTGGTGATGATTGCCATCCTTTTGATGTTCTACTATTTCATCGTGATTTACACAGTCAACCCCATTATTGCAATGAACCGCAGTTTGGGCGATTGGCTACGATATAAGTTGCCTTTTAATGTCAAGACGGAGTGTCAGGACGAGATGCGGGAGTTGAAGGAGAAAATAGAGAATCTGGTAAATGTCAATAAGACTCAGAAGTAGCTAGGTATGCGTATACAAGTTGTGATAAGATATATCGGAATAGTGCTGCTTGTATTGGCTGCATTTATGTTGCTGTCGGCGGGTATCTCCTACGCCAGCAATGTCGATACGTCGTATTCGCCACTTGTGATGTCGTCGCTTATTACCCTGCTCATTGGATGTTTTCCGCTAATCTTTGTGCCACGAATAGATAGAATTTCAACCAAGGAGGGCTTCTGTATAGTTGTCGGATCGTGGATTGTGGCGTGTATGGTTGGAACATTCCCTTATCTTATGTGGGGCGGTGAATTTACGATTATCAATGCTTGGTTTGAAAGTGTATCGGGATTTACGACCACCGGTGCATCAATTTTGAATAATATCGAGGCATTACCTCGCGGATTGCAATTCTGGCGAATGTCAACAAGTTGGATTGGCGGAGTTGGAGTTGTGATGTTTGCACTCGTTATCCTGCCATCTATCGGTAAGAGCAAGATGATGCTTTCGAATGTGGAACTTTCGTCGTTGGCAAAGGATAACTTCAACTACCGCACACAAACGGTTGTAAGGATTGTTCTTTCGGTTTATGTGAGCTTGACAGTTGTGACAGCTATTGCTCTTAAATTGGGCGGAATGTGCTGGTTTGATGCTATATGTCACGCTATGTCGGCGTGTGCAACTTGCGGATTCAGCACAAAGAATGCGAGCATAGCCTATTTTAATTCGGGTTTGATAGAGTGGATTTTAGCAATAGTGATGATATTGGTTGGTATCCACTTTGGTTTGATATACGCCACAGTTACGGGTAAACGTAACAATATTTTCCGCTCGGAGATTACGCGATTCTACTTTGCGATTATTATAGGCGCATCGGTTTGTATAGCGATTAGTTTGTGGTTTGCCGATGTTTATCCATCGATACTTGTATCGTTAAGGAATGCATTGTTCCATACGGCATCATTTATAACGACAACGGGTTTTGCTACGGCTGATTGCAACACATGGACGTCGTTTGCTATATTGGTGTTGATATTCTGTTCGATAGTATGCGCTTGTGCAGGTTCTACATCGGGAGGTCTTAAAATAGATCGTCTGTTGTTGGCAATTAAGATGTTGCGCAATCGTATTCGTTCACAACAACACCCTACTGCCGTTATCCGCACCAAAATTGATGGCGTGTCGCAGGATTCAGAGATGTTGGGTACGGTATCGGTTTATATCGTAGCGTTTATGATGATGATATTGGTCGGTACGTTCTTGAATACCATGTTTGGAGCCGATTTGATGACCGGCTTTTCGGCTGCGGTGGCTTGTGCTAGTAATGTGGGGCCCGGATTCGGCGAAGTGGGAACGATGGATAACTATTCGGCGATGCCTATTGTGACGAAATTTAATTTGACGGTTCTTATGTTGTTGGGCCGTTTAGAGATATTTGGATTGATTCAACTCTTTTTTATTAGATGGTGGAGATGATGAAATGTAGATTTATTTTTACTGGATTATTTGCTGCTTTTGTAGGTATGGCCGAGGTGTCTGCACAAGATATCGTGGCCAGGGTACCGGGGTTGGAGAGCAATAAGAATTATATGAGTCTGTTGCAGAGTGATGATAAATTGCGACAGAAGACCGATTCGTTGTTGGCTGTTATTCGCGATGTTCGTGTGGCTATGAGAGCCGATTCCGATGTGCGTGATTCGCTTTCATTGTTGCGTATCGACTCAATGCGTATAGTTCTGTCGGATGCCGAGAATCAGGTTTATAATATGCGTACTCAGAAGATGAAACTCATTGATCAGATAAACGCTATTGAGCAGCAGCATGTGCTCTCGTCGATGGGTAATATCGGTGACGCCGACGGTGCAAAAGGCTCTGGTTCAATTTTCAACAACGCCTATTTCAAAAAGAGTATAGAACCTGAAGATTTTAAAGCGTTGATGGCGGCTCAGGGTAAAGAGGCTACAGTGCGTGATTATGTTCAGACATATGCGAAGAACTACTCTAAAATCAAGTCATTGTATGATAAATATCTTTTAGTTACAACCGAAGCTGAGGCTGAGGAGTTGTACTCGCAGATGGCTGGCGTGATGGACGAAAATATGGTTTTAGAGCGTCGTATGGCTAAATTGTGGGCCGAGATTTATGACCAAAAAACATACGTTTACTCATATTTCTTGGAGAAGGAGTCACGTGAGGATATTCTCGAAATTACCGAGAGTATGATGATGGAGTCGCGACAGCAGAAGCTTCTATCGGTCGATAATTGTGTGTCGGAGTCAGTGATGGATTATTGCTTGCAAAAACCTATTGTCCTCAACTACGAGATGTATGTGGCCAAGTTGCTGAGTCTTACCCCTTCGATAGATTCTCTGTCGAGTGCATCGCGTATGGTGCGTCAGATTGATTATCGTATGCCAGTGGTCGATGTGGAGCGTCGCTCGTTTGTCGATTATCAGCCAATCGAGTTTTCTGCTCGCAGTCCGTATAACTCTACCAATCCAATTCCCGATTGTGTTGTCTACGAATACGGCGTAGTTTATAGAATTTTACTTGGTACGTTTAAGTATAAGCAGGCTGTGTCGATATTCCGCAATGCCTCTCCGTTGTATGTTGAGAAACTTGAAGATGGCCGATTTAGCTATTATGCCGGTGGTTTGCATAGTAAGGCTGAGGCGGAAGCTGCGTTGGAGGTTATGAAGAAAAAGGGATTCCGTAACCCGCAGATTGTTGAGTGGTATGACGGTCGTAAGACAAATCTTTCTGAAGTGGGAGAAGGCGAGGCTATCACCTATCGTTTGACAATCAAAGGTGGTGAATTGGATGATACTGTCCGAGATATAATAGCTACTATGGCTGCCGATTGTCAGATTTCAAAATCTGGTGATGGAGTGTTTGTTTTAGGGACATTTGTGAATAGAAGCTTGGCAGATAGAGTAGCTCAGGCTATTGGTAAATGCGACGAGAATCTTTCGGTTGAGGTTGTTGAGATTAAACCAGAGCCTAAATCGGAAGAGGAAGAGTAGAATTAGATTGTTAAACCTATGAATATATATGATATGGGGTTGATTATATTATTATTGTTGCTTGGCGCATTCTTTTTGGTGGCTGAGTTGGTATTTCTTCCAGGTACAATTTTGGGGGCATTGCTCTCATTGGCAAGCTATGGTGCAGCAATCTATTTCGGATTTGCTAAATGTGGTTTGGGGGGTGGTATTGTGACGATATTTGTAGTTTTGGCATTGTCGTTATTGGTTACCGTAGTATCGCTTCGTGCTAAAACTTGGCAACGTTTTGCGTTGAAAGATAAGATGGATGGTGTAGGAACTAAGGATCCGGCTCCGTTGGTTGAGGTTGGTCAACGTGGAGTGGCGTTATCTCGCCTATCGCCTATGGGAACTGTAAGTATCGGCGGAAATGTGTATGAGGCAAAGTCGATAGATTCGTATGTTGATCAGCGCTCGGACATTGAGGTTGTGGGCGTTGAGAATTTTACAGTCATAGTGAAGAAGATTTAGCTCTACAACTTGATGCATGACTTTAATTAAAATAGATAAAACTTTAAAACATATATGATTATGGGAGAGATTCAGATTGGCATTCTTGCAATTGCCGCAATTTTAGGATTTATTGCCATTTGGCTGTTTTTCTACTTTATTCCAGTTGGATTGTGGTTCTCGGCATTGGTGTCGGGTGTGAATATCAGCCTATTACAGCTATTCTTGATGCGTTGGCGTAGAGTGCCACCCTCGGTGATAGTGTCATCTATGATTGAGGGTACCAAGGCTGGCTTAAAGTTGGACCCCAATGAGTTGGAGGCTCACTATTTGGCTGGCGGTAATGTTACGAATGTTGTGCACGCTTTAGTGTCGGCTCAGAAGGCAAATATCAATCTTGATTTCAAGATGGCAACAGCTATTGATTTGGCAGGTCGTGACGTGTTTGAGGCGGTGCAAATGTCGGTAAATCCCAAGGTTATCAATACCCCACCTGTTGCTGCTGTGGCGAAAGATGGTATTCAGCTTATTGCTAAGGCGCGTGTGACCGTGCGTGCAAACATCAAACAGTTGGTCGGTGGTGCTGGCGAGGAGACTGTGCTGGCTCGCGTCGGTGAGGGTATTGTATCTTCAATCGGCTCGGCAATGTCGCATAAGATTGTGTTGGAGAATCCCGATTCTATTTCACGCGTTGTGTTGGAGAAGGGTCTTGATGCAGGTACTGCTTTTGAGATTCTTTCGATTGATATTGCCGATATTGATGTGGGTAAGAATATCGGTGCGCAATTGCAGATGGATCAGGCGGATGCTGATAAAAATATTGCTCAGGCTAAGGCTGAGGAGCGTCGTGCGATGGCAGTTGCATTGGAGCAGGAGAACCGAGCAAAGGCTCAGGATGCTCGTGCGAAGGTTATTTTGGCAGAGGCTGAGGTGCCGCTTGCTATGGCCGAGGCATTCCGCAATGGTAATTTGGGTATAATGGACTACTATAAGATGAAAAACATTATGGCCGATACTCAGATGCGTGATGCCATCTCGAAGACGGATAAAAAGTAAGCTCTGATAGTTTATAATGCATATTATGAAAGTGAGGTTGTCAATTGGGTGCAACCTCACTTTTTTTGTGTTGATTTATATAATAAATCGGCTTATGAAACGTTTGCAATATGGTAATTATTGATTTTGCGGATAAATTATCAAAAATTCATTGCGCTATGTCGCAGGTTTTTGGTATATTTGCAGATAATTTGCAAACGAATAAGGATAAAATTTTATATATGAAAAGATTTTTGACGAGTATTTTTTCTGTGATGATGGTTGTAACATCTTGTGTTGCAGTGCTTTCATCTTGTAAAACAGAGGAGAAATATGATTTTCTATTCGAGATGCCAGGCCAAATTACAGCCTCTTTCGGTACTGAGATTGTAATACCTTTCAAGGCCGAGAATATCACAAGTATTTCGGTGGCAGCGCAGCCTAAGGGCTGGACTGTTGTGGATGTGGATATGTTGAATTGGACCATTACAGTTAAATCTCCAACTGCATATACTGCTGACGATAACTCGGTGGAGGAGAATGGAATATTGCGTTTGATGGGATATACCGCAATTGGAACAAAAGTCTACACCTCGTCATATCTCTCATTGCTTAATAAGCAGGTAGACCTGACAGATAAGTACTCGAATTGTTATCCTCTTACAGAAATGGATACACGATACACAATCGATGTAACCCACATCGGAGAGAGTCAGACCCGTATCAATCCCGATAGCGTCAAATTATTGTGGCAGAGCGCAAAGTCGTTGGTTCAGTATAGTAGCTACGAGAAGTCGACGGGTGAATTTACATTCTTTGTCGGCCACGAAGATATATTGGATGACGAGAAGGAGGTCGTTGACACTCGTATGCCTGGTGGAAATGCTGTTGTGGCCGCATATGGCAATGGTGGCAAAATCATTTGGAGCTGGCATTTGTGGTTGACTGGTTCTGATATCGAGTCGTCGGCTATCACAACCTCGGTTGGTGATTTTATGGATCGTAATTTGGGCGCATATCTCAATAGTGATGGTTCTACAGATGCTGAGTCTATTTATGGTTCGTATGGTTTGTACTATCAGTGGGGACGAAAAGATCCTATGATATATTCGATGGATTACAACTTCTCGAACAATGAGGATGCTTATGTATACAATCATCTCGATAACTTCCTCAGATGGCGATATGATGACGTAGAGGATGGTGCAGGTACGATGGAGTATGCAGTAGCTAATCCTATGTCGTTTGTGCTTGGAGCTAAGTCTAATGATTACGACTGGATATATTCATCACACGATAACTCATTGTGGAGTTCTGAGCAGAAGGGTGTTAATGATCCCTGTCCACGCGGATGGCGCCTTCCTGCTGGCGATTTATTCACAGCATTTGATATTGATGAGTTGGAGGACTTGGCATCACTCTCTGAGGTGAAGATGATGTATGGTTGGCATTTGGTTGACCGTGCAACTGGAGCTAAGATATTTATGCCGGGTGCGGGTCGTCGTAGCTTTGAGAATGGCGTGTTGACAAATATCAATAACTATGATGGTTATAATCCAATGCCTTGGATTGGTTATTATTGGACCGCGGGTATTGATGGCTCTAAGGCGACATCTATGTTCTTCGATTTGAATACAACTCGCGCTGTCAATAATCGCTACGAGCCTCAGAAGCAGATGTATCGTGCAAATGCTATGCAGGTGCGCTGCGTGAGAGAGTAGCAATTCTGTATGCATGCGGGGGGGGGTGATGAGAGAAGTGTGATTGATCTTCATCGCTTTATGTCGTTTCCCTTTCGCGGATTGAATCAGGAAGTATAAATATGATATAAATCGAGTGCCAAACCACGAAGGTTTGGCACTCTTTGTTTTGAGAAGAGATGCACGATGGTTTATGCAACCTCTCTCAAGGTGTATTATATTTGTCGATAAGGGTTGTTTGCTACCCTATCGGTGTCAACTTTTCAGCGACATAAGCTCTTTTACAAGTGAAATGTTGTAAGTGGCTTCGCTAACTCCAGCTTTTTGAGCCGCCTCAAATAGTGTAAGGGCTTGTTGATAATCGCCCTTCGACATAGCTAATATTCCTCGCGAGTTCATCGCCTCAGGCATATTCGATGGCAGCCCTTGCAAGTATGCAGCAGCTTGTGTGTAGTTTCCGTTGGCCATCGCCACGTTGGCGGCGTTTACACGTGCTTCGGCTACATTTGGATAGGTCTGTACGGCAAGCAGAATAATATCGTTCCACTCTTTGCTACCCTGCTCGTATGTGAGGGCAATCATATATATATCGCCCAGCGATAACTGTGATGGGTCAACTTGGAGTTGTTGCTTGGCGGCTGCAATATCCAACTGCTTTGGTTTGTGTGTGATGTCGATATCGGTCTTACGCAATTTGGGATACCACGTGCGGAACATAAATTTATACTCAACCGGATATTGACGTCGTATCGCACTATTTTTGTCGGCAGGCTTTATCTGAGGGTCATCGATTATGGCGATGATTTTTAGATAATTGCTTATGCGACTATTGGTGAGCTTCTGTTTCAATGCTTGCCAATCGATTGGAGCCGACTCGGTTGTGATAGGTACAGAACCTGCGATATTGTTTTTTGTCATATAATCCTTTACGGCGTTTGCTCTATGTGCTGCCAGATTCTCGTTGAATTGATATGGACCTTCTGGTGAGGCGTATCCAATGAGTTTAATTCCGGTGATTTCGCTGCTACCGGCTATCAATTGTCGTAAAGTGTCAATCTCTTGATTATTGCTCATGTAGGTCGTGTTGAGCATACTTTTATTAATCGGGAAGAATATCTCGGCATTGTGAGTCGTGGCCGAGGGTGAACCAGCCTGCGGTATGGCGTATGCCATTTTGGGGGTTGGACTTGCGGTGGTTGGTGATGCACTTGCGAGATTGTTTTCTGTTGTAGTTGCAGATGTTGACGAGTTAGGCATCTGGGCTACAGCGATAAGCTCCTCAGCATAAGGTGCATCGTGGCAACTACACCACTCCTCACGAATGATTAATTCAGAATTATCCATCCATGCCTCGTAGGCTACATCAGCTTCGTAGTCGACCTCTTGTGTTGTGCGATTTTTTCGACGAACGAAAATATTGTTAGACTCGTCGGGTGTGATTTCGCCACGTTGGTGCACCATGTGGCGACGTCGTCCGTCGATCATTACAGCAGGAAGTTGAATCATCTGATTGCCATCGGCAATGATTGGGGTTATGCGTAATGATTTATTGGATTTGATGTGAGCATTGCTCAAATCGATTGCCATATATACATATACACGATTGCCCGATTGTGATATGTCGATATCTTTTATTGTTATGTTGTTGGTAGTGACTGTCTGGGCTATGGCCGAGGTTATTCCCAGAGTCGCTATACATACTATAAGCAGATGCTTTACAATGTGTTTCATAGTCTCAATTATTAAAATAGATATACAAATGAGATAGATAATTTGGTTATGCCCCAATAGTTTTTGCCGCCAGATCCAATCTTGTCGCTGCAATCACGACACTCATATTGATCATACCAGGCGTGGGCATATCCGAGACCAATTTCGGCTTCGAGATTCCAGTGTTTGCCCAGCATCCATGCATAGCCATAACCCAAGCCAGCTCCAAGTGCGTGGCCTTTGTAGCGATAGTTTTCGAGCGAGTCCCACATCGAGAAGGGGAAGAAATCGACGTTGCCGACATTAAATCCGCCTCCTACAAGATGTGCAGCAACAAAATGGCCATTGAAACGTTCGCAGGTCCAATAACGGAATTCTGGCTGCACAAGCCAGTGCTTCCATTGTCGGCCTTTTGAGAATGTAAAGGGGTTGAATCCTGCTGAGATGTCGAGGGTTGTCTGTGACCCCAAACCAATTTCTACACCCAAATTGGGCGATAACGATGCCGAGTAGAGAAGGTTGCTCTTCAGTCCTACACTCTGTGCATCGACTTTTCCGATAAATGCTGACATTGCCAGCGCTAAAAGTAGAATTTTTTTCATAGTATGAAGATTGCCTGTTAATTCAGCAGACACTCATTCAAACTTTGAACCAAAAATAAATTGTGAAAAGCAAAATGTTGTTTCGCGAGGGTAAAATTATCTATACCTATTATTATAATGATAGCAGTCGTCGGGATGATTTGCCCGATGATTGTTGTTGTGTGGAAGTTAAAAAAGAGAATTTACCCCTTGTAGAGCAAGGATTATGAGTAGGTAGCGTATGAATTTGCCTATAAACATTGTCAAAGTGGTGATGTAGACATTCGAGCGCATTAGTCCGAGTAGTACGATAATCACTTCGCCCACCCAAGGAAGAACTCCGAATAATCCCATTACGGCGCCATATCGTTTAACAAATCCCGATACCTTGTCCATCTTTTGTTTGTCGATCTTGAGCCAACGCTCTATCCACTCCATATTACCCAGATATCCAAGTCCATAGCAGACCAGTCCTCCTGCAGTGTTACCCAACGATGCAGCTATAAGCGAAAGGGTTGGATCGGCACCCATCTGCACCAATACGGTCAGCACTACCTCCGAACTAAAGGGAAGTATGCTGCCGGCAACGAATGCCGAGATGAAGAGCCCGATGTAGCCCCAATCAATGAAAAATTGTGTTATAGCTTCCATAGTGTTGTTTATGTTGCAAAAATAGTAATTTTATTGGTCCGAGGAGTATAAAAGTTTAATCTTGGTTGAAAATAGAGTATTTTATGGGCAAAGTTTTGCATCGAAGAGTGCTATTTTTATTCATTTTTTGTATATTTGCATTTGCTTGACTTCAAACCTGAAGAGCCACTTCGATGAGTGCTTGGTTGCACGAATGATTTTGAAATTTGCTTGTTGGGTGTTGAACGATGGTGTGTGTTGAACTTGCATCGTAAATAGATGCCCTTAAACGACTTGTAATGAAGAAATTAATTTGTCTGTTATTGACATTTTTGAGCCTTGAGGTAATGGCTCAAATAACGACCGCATCACTTCGAGGTGTGGTTCATAATAGCTCGAAGGAGGCTTTGGTTGGTGCGACCATATCTTTAACTCAATCCAAAACTGGTGTTGCATACTATTCGGTGGTTGATCGTGATGGCCGTTTTGCTATTCATGGTATCAGGCCCGATGACGGATATTTGCTTGAGGCTTCATATCTGGGCTACGATAATTATCGTTTGTCGGATATGTCGTTGCGTGTAGGTGAATCGAGAAGTGTGGATATCATTATGCGTGAAAATCTTGCATCGGTTGGGGTTGTTGTGGTCGAGGCCGACAATGTGAAGAATGCCGGTGTGGTGGAGAACTTTTCGCGTGAGACGATCGAGTCTATTCCAACGGTTTCACGTTCACTTTACGATGTGGTGCGTTTGATTCCTCAGGCCAATGCTACCAAGGGTGGCGGAATGTCGTATGGCGGCGTGGCTAATCGCTATAATTCGTTTATGATCAATGGTATAGCAAATAACGATATGTATGGCCTATCTTCGTCAGGCACTAATGGCGGATTGTCGAATGCCAATCCCGTTTCGTTGGATGCGATTGCTCAGATTGAGGTGGCTGTGGCATCGTATGATGTGCGAATGAGTGGTTTTGGGGGCGGTGCGATAAATGCCATAACAAAGTCGGGTACAAACGAATTTGTAGGAAGTGCCTATTCATATTTCAATAATGAAGATCTGTATGGAACGACTCCTGGTCGTGATATTGAGAATCGGCAAAAACTTCAGCAACAGGCCAATCAGATATATGGTGTGACGTTTGGCGGTCCACTGGTAAAGGATAAGTTGTTTTTCTTTGTGAGTGGCGAATATAATGAAAAGCGCTCTCCATCCTCATACTATTTGGGATTCGATGGTGCTGCATTGCAGGAGGAGGATTTGCAGAGAATATCGTCTCACTATCAGTTGCTCACCGGATATGATGGTGGCGGAGTGGGCCGACGTGATGTTGAACAGCGATCTGGCTCGTTGATGGCCAATCTGGACTGGCGCATAAATTCGCGTAATAGATTATCGGTTAGCTATAGCTATCTCGATGCTCGAGCTGAGGAGTATGGTAATACCCTATCGTCGTTTACGTTTGTTGGATCGGGTTACGCCAATTATAGTACAGCTCACCATTTGGCACTTTCGTTGGAGTCACAGATCGGCGATCGTCTGCATAATACTTTTAGTGTGGGATATTCTCGTGTGGGAGACGGTAGAAAACCTGATGTGGATGGATTATTCCCGAGTGTGATTATCAAGAACACAGGCTCTACGGCAGGTGTGACTGTGAATATCGGAAATAATCGATATGCGGGAATTAATAGTCTTAAACAGAATGTTTTGACTTTGACTGATAACCTTATTTGGGAACGTGGTGCTCATTCGTTTACATTTGGAATGCATCATGAACTCTACAATATTCACAACCGTTATTTAGCTAATGCTTTTGGTACTTATACATATAACTCAATAGCCGATTTCGAGCAGAATATGGCGGCTATGTATGAGTATAATTATACCGATCCTGCGATTACGGGAAGTACAACGTGGGGACCTCGATTTAAGGCTGCAGAGTTGAGTTTGTATGCTCAAGATGATTGGGATATTGGTGGAGGATTTCGTCTGATGTATGGAGTGAGGGCTACCCTGCCACTTATCTTTAATACTCCTACCCCGAATGATGAGTTTAATAATGGAGAGATAGCACACCGTAATGGTTTACGTATTGGTGATGTGCCCCAGGCGCATATATTGTTATCACCTCGTGTGGGGCTTACTTGGCGTCGTTATTACGATAAAGGCGTACTCTCGGCAGAGGTCGGAGGTGGAGTATTTACTGGTCAAGTGCCATTTGTCTGGGTGGTAAACAACTATTCAAATACGGGAGTTGAGCAGAAAGGATTGCGTTTGATGGGTAGGACTGAAGGGGGAAAGGTTGTGGAGTCGGCGGCCGATTTCAGTGTTACCCCATTACCTACGTCGATCTCCAATACGAGCTTTATGCTGAATGCAATGGACCGCAAATTTAGGTATCCGCAGAATTTTAAGGCTAATGCAGCGGTTGGATATAAGAGCTACAATGGCTGGATTGCTCGTGTGGAGGCGTTATATACCAAGGCGATAAACAATGTGGTATTTAGTAATAAAGCGGTTGAACGCAGTGGTGATGTGATCCATATGGCTTCTGCCGGTGGGGTTGCAAACGTGGATAGTGCGTTGCCAATTTCGAAGAAGATAACTTCGGATTATTCGGCCATATATTATATGGAAAATACCTCTCGTGGATACTCATATTCGTTGTCTGGAAGTGTGGCTAAATCGTTTGATTTCGGATTGTCTCTTTCAGCGTCCTATACGTTTGGTCACTCGTATTCGGTGTGTGATGTGCCATCGACATCATCTTCGTCGAATTGGAACAGAAATTATAATCTCGACCTAAATGCTCCAGAGTTGTCTGTTTCTGCTTACGATATTCCTCATAAGGTTCTTTTTACTGCTACGTATCATAAGCGATATGCGGAAATATTTGATGTAACTGCTGGTTTGGTGTATCAGATGACATCAGGACAACGTTATTCGGTTGCGTTCGGAGAGACCGTTGATTTTAATGGAGATGGAGTTTTTGGCTCTACGTTAATGTATATTCCAACTCGGGAAGAGCTCGCTTCGATGCGTTTTGCTGATGCGGAATCGGCAGCACGATGGAATGAATACATTGAATCGGATTCATATCTGCGTTCTAATCGGGGTGGATTTGCTGAGCGAAACGCTATGCAGGCACCTACGGAACATCGTATAGATTTACATTTTGCACACGGATTCTATTTCGGACGCGAGAGCCGCCGCAAGGTGGAATTGTCGGTTGATGTTATGAATTTTGGAAATCTGTTGTGCCGTCACTGGGGAAGTTATTATAACATTTCGGGATGGAGAATGCAACCGGTAAATGTGGTTGGCATTGATAATGGAGAACCGGTGTATAAATTTACAACTAGCAAACTCTCTTTTGATGATTTGGCATCACGTTGGCATATGCAATTGGGAGCTCGCATTGTATTTTAACACGTGGTGAAAAATATTGTTAAAAAATGGTGCTGATAGGTGCTGTGATTGGAATTTTTTGTTTATATTTGCACAAAATAAACCAGTTGGTATGATGGCGAAGAAGCAAATATCTCCGTTGGGGTTTCAACCACAAGCGAAGTGCTTGTGTGAGGGTTGTTTTTCTTCTGAAAGTATCGGCATCTCTCAATCTGGAAATACTGTTTTTTATTGTTAATATAGGGCGACTGTTTGGTCGCCTTTTTTGTAATAGATATGAACGCAAAAAGAGTGATATTAAAGGGTGGTACGATTGTTCGTGGTGGCACTTCGGAAAAGGCCGATGTGTCTGTTGTAGATGGTCGTATCGAGTGTATCGCCCCCGGGATAGATCCTTCTGTAGACGATGAAGTTGTAGATTGTACCTCGATGATTGTGGTGCCTGGTCTGGTTGATTTGCACGTTCACTTGCGTGAGCCCGGCTTCTCGGCCAAAGAGACTATTGCGACTGGTACTGCTGCGGCTGCCCACGGTGGATTTACTACCGTATGTGCAATGCCAAATCTTAATCCTGCTCCCGATTCTATGGAGAATCTGCAAAAACAACTTGATATCATCGAGCGTGATGCTTGTGTGAAAGTGTTGCCATACGCCACTATTACCCGTTGCCGATATGGTCGCGAGCTGGTGGATTTCAAGTCTATGGCCTCGAAAGTTGCTGGCTTCTCTGATGATGGAAGTGGTGTGCAGGATGAGGATATGATGCGTCAGGCAATGGAGGCTGCGGTCAAGAGTGATTCTATCATTGCTGCTCACTGTGAAGTTGATGCATTGCTCAAGAAGGGTTATATCCACGATGGTGAGTATGCTGCGAAGAATGGTCATCGCGGAATCTGCTCGGAGAGTGAGTGGGCACAGATCGAGCGCGATATTAAGCTTGCTGAGCAGATAGGTTGCCGTTATCACGTTTGCCATATCTCTACCAAGGAGAGCGTTCAGCTGATTCGCGATGCTAAGGCTCGTGGTGTGAAGGTTACTTGTGAGACAGGTCCTCACTACCTTACAATGTGTGATATGGATTTGCAGGAGGAGGGTCGTTTCAAGATGAATCCTCCGATTCGCTCGGCCGCTGATAGAGATGCTCTTGTCGAGGGTTTGAAGGATGGTACTGTCGATGTTGTGGCTACCGATCATGCACCTCATACCGCTGAAGAGAAATCACGCGGTTTGGAGCTTAGTGCAATGGGTGTGGTAGGTTTGGAGACATCGTTTGCTGTGATATATACCAAGTTGGTACGTGAGGGTGTGATCTCGTTGGAAAAGGCTGTTGAAGTTATGGCTGAGGCTCCCCGACGGATATTTTCACTCGGTGGTGGTTTGGCCGAAGGCGAGGCTGCCGATATTGCTGTATTTGATCTGAATGCTGAGTATGATGTCGATCCTGCAACGTTCCTCTCGAAGGGTCATAGTACCCCGTTTGAGGGCTGGCATTTGTGGGGCGAGTGCCGATTGACTATGGTCGATGGCCGTATAGTTTATGAAAAATAAGAATTTAAGTATAAATAATTAAAGACCAATGAAACCATTTACAAAGAAATTAGTCCTTGAAAACGGTCGTGAGTTCTACGGCTATGGCTATGGCGCCGACGTGGAGCGTGTATGCGAGATCGTTTTCAATACGTCGGTTGTAGGTTATCAGGAGATTATTTCAGATCCCTCTAACCTCGATCAGATTGTGGTTATGGCCTATCCTCTGATTGGTAATTACGGTATTACCGATGAGGATTTTGAGTCGAAGTTGCCAATGATTGGCGGTATGGTAGTCCGCGAGTGTAACGAGAATCCAAGTAACTTCCGTTATACGAAGACTTTCTCGGAGACTCTTGACGAGCAGGGAATTCCTTGTATCGCAGGTGTCGACACTCGTATGATTGTTCGTATTATTCGCGATGAGGGTACTCAGCGTGCGGCTATCGTTAATGCCGATACAACGTTGGAGAAGGCGTTGGAGATGATTAAGTCTACACCATTGCCTAAGAATCAGGTGAGCAAGGTGAGCTGCCGCAAGCGCTGGTTCTCACGTACACCTAACCATACGTATGATATTGTAGCTGTTGATTGTGGTATCAAGCATAATATCATCAATCACTTTACTTCACGTGGTTGCAATGTTACGGTTGTGCCTTATACAACAACTCTTGAGGAGATTAAAGCTTTCAATCCTGATGGTATCTTTATTTCGAATGGCCCTGGCGATCCTTGCGATGTACCTGAGGTTGTGGAGTTGATTAAGTCGATTGGTGGTTCAATTCCTGTATTTGGTATCTCTCTCGGTATGGAGCTTATAGCTTTGGCTTATGGCGCTAAGGTCGAGAAGATGAAGTGTGGTCACCACGGCAGTTCGGCAGTTCGTTCATTGGCTACCGGCCGTATTGATATGACTGCACAGAACCATAGCTATGTCGTTGCCGCTGACTCATTGGCCGGTACAGGATTGGAGGTTACTCACGAGAACGTATTAGACGGTACGGTAGAGGGTATTGAGTGCGTGAAAGATAAGATGTATGCAGTTCAGTTCCACCCCGAGAGTGCACCAGGTCCGCAGGATAGCGCATACCTTTTCGATAAATTCATTAAACTGATGGAGGAGTATCAAAATGCCTAGAAGAACAGATATAAAGAAAGTTATGGTAATCGGCTCTGGTCCGATTGTCATTGGTCAGGCAGCTGAGTTTGATTATGCAGGAACTCAGGCATGTTTGGCATTGAAGGAGGAGGGTTACGAGGTTATTCTTGTGAACTCTAACCCCGCAACTATTATGACCGATACCAATATAGCCGATAAGGTGTATATGGAGCCTTTGACTTTGGAGTACGTTGCAAAGATTGTGCGTTACGAGCGTCCCGATGCAATTGTTCCCGGTTTGGGTGGTCAGACAGGTCTTAACCTCGCTGTTCAACTTGCCAAGAAGGGCGTTTTGGACGAGTGTAATGTGGAGATTCTCGGTACCTCATTCAATAGTATCGAGGAGGCTGAGGATCGCGAGTTGTTCAAGGAACTTTGCTTGCGAATCGGTGAGCCGGTGTTGCCGTCGATTGTCGTAAACTCTATGGAAGATGGAGTGAAAGCCGCCGAAGAGATTGGCTACCCTGTTGTGTTGCGTCCTGCATTTACATTGGGCGGTACTGGTGGCGGTTTTGCCGATAATGAGGAGGAGTTGCGAGAGATTATGCGTAATGCCTTGATTCTTTCGCCCGTGCATCAGGTATTGGTTGAGAAGAGTATTAAGGGCTACAAGGAGATTGAGTTTGAGGTAATGCGTGATAAGAACGATACCGCAATCGCAATTTGTAGTATGGAGAATATCGATCCAGTAGGTATTCACACTGGTGACTCAATGGTTATAGCTCCGGCGCAGACTTTGACCGATAAGGAGTATCAGCTTTTGCGTGGTAGTGCATTGAAGATTATCCGTGCATTGAAGATCGAGGGTGGATGTAATGTTCAGTTTGCGTTGGATCCATTGTCGTTCAACTACTATATTATCGAGGTTAACCCTCGCGTATCGCGTTCATCGGCTTTGGCTTCGAAGGCGAGTGGATTCCCTATTGCACGTGTAACTGCTAAGATTGCAGTTGGCCTTACTTTGGACGAGATTATGATCTCAGGTCGTCCGGCTTGCTTTGAGCCAGCATTGGACTATGTAGTATTGAAGGTTGCTCGTTTCCCATTCGATAAGTTTAGCGATGCGTCGAATGAGTTGGGTACTCAGATGAAGGCTACTGGTGAGGTTATGAGTATTGGTCGTACTATCGAGGAGGGTATCTTGAAGGCTGTTCGTTCGTTGGAGACAGGCGTATGCCATATCTACCATAAGAAGTTCGATGATTGGAAGACGGAGGAGTTGCTTGAGTATATCCGCAAGGGTACCGACGACCGCTTGTATGCGATTGCACAGCTTATCCGTAAGGGCGTTGATTTGCTCATTATTTACAACCACACAAAGATCGATATGTTGTTCTTGGAGAAATTTAAGAATATCGTAGAGATGGAGAAGGTCGTGGCTGGCAACATTGGCGATGTAGAGGTGTTGAAGGAGGCTAAACGTATGGGCTTCAGTGACAAGTTCATCGGTCAGTTGTGGAATATGAGCGAGGCTGAGCTTTATCAGTTGCGTAAGAAGGAGAACGTATTCCCTGTATATAAGATTATTGACTCTTGTGCAGGCGAGATAGATACCTATGTCCCCTATTTCTACTCTACTTATGAGGCTGAGAATGAGTCGGTACGTAGCGATCGAAAGAAGATCTTGGTATTGGGTTCTGGTCCGATTCGTATTGGCCAGGGTGTGGAGTTCGACTACTCTACTGTTCACGCAATCTGGACTATCAAGGAGGCAGGTTATGAGGCTATCATTATCAATAATAATCCCGAGACAGTTTCGACCGATTATACTATCAGCGACAAACTTTACTTCGAACCTCTTACTGTGGAGGATGTGATGAATGTTGTTGAGTTGGAGCAGCCTGAGGGTATTGTTGTATCGTTGGGTGGTCAGACAGCTATCAACCTTGCTGAGCCATTGGCAGATTTGGGTGTTAAGGTTATCGGTACAGGTATCCAGGCAATCAATAATGCTGAGGACCGTAAGTGCTTCGAGCGCATTATGAACGAAGTTGGTATTCCTCAGCCAGATGCAGAGGCTGTGACAGATATTGAGCGAGGCGTCGCAGCAGCTGCTCGCATTGGTTACCCAGTGTTGGTACGTCCCAGCTTCGTATTGGGTGGTCGTGCAATGCAGATTGTAGGTAATGAGGAGGCTTTGCGTCACTACTTGCGCTCGGCTGTTGAGATTAATGAGAAGTCGCCAGTATTGGTTGATAAGTATATCCAGGGTAAGGAGTTGGAGGTTGATGCAATCTGCGACGGTAAGGATGTATTTGTTCCTGGTATTATGGAGCACGTAGAGCGTACCGGTATCCACTCTGGTGACAGTATCAGCGTATACCCCACTTTCAGCGTAAGCCAGCAGGTAAAGGATACTATTCTCAATTATACCAAGCAGTTGGGATTGGCAATCGGTATCGTGGGTCTGTTCAATATTCAGTTTATTGTGGATGAGAATGATAAGGTATTTGTTATCGAGGTTAATCCTCGTTCTTCACGTACCGTTCCATTCCTTTCGAAGGCTACCGGAGTGCCTATGGCCAAGATTGCGACAATGGTTATCCTCGGTCACTCACTTCGTGAGCAGGGCATCACTGAGATGTATGGCAAGGAGAAGAGCCGTTGGTTTGTGAAGTCGCCAGCTTTCTCATTTGCCAAGATTCGCGGTTTGGATTCGTACCTTTCTCCTGAGATGAAGTCAACAGGTGAGGCTATCGGTTACGATAAGAGTCTGAATCGGGCATTGTACAAGTCACTCCGTTCATCAGGTGTAGCTGTGGCTAACTACGGTACAATCTTCGTTACATTGGCCGATGCTGATAAGGAGCGAGCTTTGCCACTCATCAAGCGTTTCTACGATTTGGGTTTCAATATCGAGGCAACAAAGGGTACTTGCGAATTCTTGCGTAGCCACGGTATACGTACTCGTCACTTGCGCAAACTTAGTGAGGGTTGCACCGAGATTTACGACTCATTGCGTAAGGGTCACGTGACATATGTGATTAATACAATCGATGTAAATCAACATAGCACACGTCGTGATGGTTATGATATCCGTCGTGCCGCAGCCGAGAATAATGTGACTTTGTTCACAGCATTGGAGACTGTAAGCGTACTGCTCGATGTGTTGGAGGAGATTACATTGGGAGTATCAACAATTGATGCAGAGTAGTTATGTATAAAAAGGCTATATATAGCGTTTTATCAAATGAGCCACTTACTCGCGACGTGTATCGTATGGTGTTGGAGGGTGATACACAGTGGATTACCCGTCCTGGTCAGTTCGTTAATATTGAGTTGGATGGTTTTTACTTGCGCCGCCCGATTTCAATATCAGATTGGAGCGATACAACCATCACCATCATTTATAAAGTCGTTGGTCGTGGTACACAAGTTATGAGCCAAATGGGCGTCGGGGTTAAACTCGACGTCCTGACAGGCTTGGGTAATGGCTTCAACCCTGAGGTTGAGTGTCAGAAACCGTTGCTTGTAGGTGGAGGTGTTGGAGTACCTCCATTGTATCGATTGGCTAAGGAACTTTTGGCACGAGGCCGTAAGGTGAGCGTAGTTTTGGGCTTCAATAAAGCCGATGAGGTCTTTTATGCTGAGGAGTTCAAGACGTTGGGAGCTGATGTATATGTCTCAACAGCAGATGGTTCGGTGGGCGTAAAGGGCTTTGTGACTGATGCTATTCGTGAGGCTGCGATTGATTTCGATTATTTCTATTCGTGTGGTCCATTGCCAATGTTGAAGGCATTGTGTGGCTGCTGTGATCAGGATGGAGAGTTGTCGTTTGAGGAGCGAATGGGCTGTGGCTTTGGAGCTTGTATGGGCTGCAGTTGCAAGACTCTGACTGGAAATAAGCGTATTTGTAAGGATGGCCCTGTTATGAAACGAGGAGAAATAATTTGGTAAGATATGGCGAAGATTTATGATATGTCGGTGGAGTTGTGCGGCGTGAAGCTTGACAACCCTGTGATTCCTGCCAGTGGTACTTTTGGCTTTGGTAAGGAGCATAATGAATTTTATGATATCAATATCCTTGGCTCAATATCTATCAAGGGTACTACTCGTGAGGCTCGCTTTGGTAATCCAACACCTCGTATTGCCGAGTGCCGTTCAGGAATGATTAATTCTGTAGGATTGCAAAATCCTGGTGTTGATGCTGTGGTGTCGCACGAGTTACCAGAGCTTAGAAAAATCTTTCGTAAGCCAATTGTAGCTAATATCAGTGGCTTTTCGATTGATGAGTATGCCGAGTGCTGTGCTAAGATTGATAAGCAGGAGCAGGTAGAGATTATAGAAGTTAATGTCTCTTGCCCTAATGTACATAATGGTGGTATGAGTTTCGGTACTCAGCCTGAGATGGCTGCCGAGGTTACACGTGCGGTCAAGGCTGTTACCACTAAGCCTGTGTTTATTAAACTAAGCCCCAATGTTACCGATATCGTAGCAATTGCTAAGGCTTGTGAGGAGGCTGGTGCCGATGGTATCTGCTTGATTAACACGTTGCTTGGTATGCGAATCGATACTATGCGTCGTCGTCCTGTTATTGCCAATAAGATGGGTGGTTTTTCAGGACCAGCTGTATTCCCGGTAGCTGTACGTATGGTATATCAGGTAGCAAATGCTTGTTCTGTGCCTGTGATGGGTTGCGGAGGTGTTGAGAGTGCATCGGATGTTATCGAGATGATGATGGCTGGAGCAACTGCCGTTCAGGTGGGGGCGGCTAACTTGAAAGATCCGTATGCATGCAAGAATATCATTGAGCAACTTCCGTTGGAGATGGAGCGTTTGGGTATTGAGCGTTTGAGCGATATTATTGGAATCGTAAAATAACAGATAAGTTACATCTTGGCTGATGATTTATCGTCGGCCAAAAATAAAACAAAGCTGTCTCGCAAGGCTCTTTTGTCGTTTCTTCTGCCCTCAAAATCTTCGCATACGCTAAGTATGCTGCGGTTTATCGGGCCTCGAGGGCCTAAAAATAGCTCTTGTTATACAACTTCTGAAACATAAGTGGTTGTCCGACAAACTTGTTGGACAACCACGTTTTGTATCTTATCGTTGCGAATTATTCTGGATATTATTCCGAATCGCTTACATTGATCTCCTCTATGGTAGTAGTTTCATCTGATTTTTCGTGACGCTTTGAAAGAACAGACGAATTGTATTTATCGATCTTCTCTACCAAATTCTTGAAGTAGCTCTTCGATACTGGAATAGGCTTGATTTCGTTGTTGGATAGTACAATATAACGCGCCTTTCCGCCCTTTTTGATATGGTTAATCTTCATTACATTTACCATATATGAGCGATGACAACGAACCATGCTCGTATCAACCAGATTTTCCTCGATAGTCTTTGTGCGGCTACGTAACATATATGAGAGTAATTTGTCGTGATTCTCATAATAAATCTTTACGTAGTTATCTTGTGACTCCATGTAATACAACGAATCAGAATTGATCGTAAGCTTCAATGTGCCGTTGTAGTCATAAAGGTTTACTAGCGATGGATACATTACCGATGGCTCGTTTGTCAGCGACATTTCGTATTGCAACATCTCCAACTCCTCGGTCTTTGATTTGTAGGCCGCATAGAGCGTAAGGATTGTATATGGGATGGCAATAATAAGCAATATGCATCCAAAGGCTTTTGCAAACAGATGCCCTGTTGATTCTTCAATTGTAGGGATAAATGTGTATGTGAATTGGATGTAGAATAACGAGATGATGATAATCTCGGCTAATACCCATAATATATATTTATAAGGTGTGAAGTTGATTTTGCTCTGCATCTGTGACATTAGCAATTTGCTGATAAACATAATAGCCAATGCAACCACATAGAATGCAGTTGTCATATTGAAGTGTTCAGAATTCTCCAGATTAAACCACGCTGTTGTTGAAAATGGCGTATAAACCGCCATAAACAGAATCGAGAATGTGAAAACGAAAACAACCGAGCCGAGTAGGTAGCGTTTATCGAGAAGGAATTTGGGTATCTCTCTATTTTTATCTATTTTTGTCATCGTACTAGTATTGTATTTCTGGTGCAAAGATTGCAAATAAACTTGAAATTACATAATTTTTACCGCCTATAATGTCAATTTCGTCACAAAAAGAGTATTTCGACCGCACTTAAGAGCCGTTTGGTAAGCTTTTAAATACTTTTGCGCCGATAGATTTTTTGTAATATTTCTGTTGTGAAATTTTGCGAAAAAGATAAGTGTTTTTTTATATCGAAGATTAGAATGAGAATTATTGGAACAGGAAGAGCTCATCCCGCCAAGGTTGTGACGAATGCTATGCTTGAGCAGTTTCTTGATACGAGTGACGAATGGATTAAAGAGCGTACAGGCATGTCGGAGCGTAGAGTGATTACCTCTGAAAAATTGGAAGATCTGGCTGCCGATGCTGCACGTCGTGCAATCGAGGATGCAGGAATAGAACCCACTGATATTGATTATATTATTTGCTCAAATGTGGTAAACGAATATGTTACTCCTGGTTTGAGCTGTATAATTCAGGGTAAAGTTGGCGCAAAGTGTGCTTGTGTTGATGTGAACGCTGCTTGTTCGGGATTTATCTATGCGTTGGATATGGCCGATGATAGAATTCGTAGCGGCAAAGCGAAAAATATTCTTGTTGTAGCTGCCGAAGAGCCGACTCGTATGGTTGATTGGAACGACCGTTCGACTTGTGTGTTGTTTGGTGATGGTGCAGGTGCTGTCGTAGTTACAGGAGGTAAGGGATTGCTCTGCTCTCGTCTTACTACAGTAAGCAAGACTGATTGCTTGTATTATGAGCGCAAGTTGGAACCTACCCCATATATTACAAAGGAGGAGAGTTCAGGCCCGATGTATATGAACGGACGCGAGGTGTTTAAGACTGCGGTCCTCTCGTCGTCATACGATATCAAGCGATTGCTCGACAAGGCTGGTTTGAAGCCTGGCGATGTAAAGTATTATCTTTTGCATCAGGCCAATATGCGAATTATTGAGGCTATTGCACACCAATTGCAGCTCGATATGTCGTATTTCCCCCATAATGTCGATTATTGTGGAAATACATCGTCGGCAAGTGTGGCTCTATTGTTGGATGAGCTACATCGCGACGGAAAAATTCAGAACGGCGATAAGTTGGTAATGAGCGCTTTTGGTGCTGGTTTTACCACAGGTGCTTGTATAATTGAGTGGAATAAATAAAACGAACAGATATAGATGGAACAAAGAGTAGTTATAACCGGTATGGGTGTTATCTCGCCCGTAGGTAATAATCTTTCTGATTTTTGGCAGAATTTGGTGGCTGGCCATTGCGGAATCGAGCAGATCAAGGGCTTTGATGAGTACGACCTGCCAATCTCTGTTGCGGGTCAAGTGAAGAATTTTGACCCCGAAGCGAATGGCTTGAATCGTAATGATGTTCGCCGAAGTGATATGTATTGCCAATTTGCGCTTGCGGCTGCTTATCAGGCAATGCAGGATAGCGGTTTGGTTAGTGGTGAGAATATTGCTCCTGAGCGTTTGGGTACATATATAGGCTCTGGAATTGGTGGTATGCAGACATTTGTATCTGAGACTGAGAAACTTCTTAATGAGGGTGTAGGTCGTGTGTCACCGTTGTTTGTGCCGATGATGATTGGTAACATTGCATCTGGTAATGTGGCCATTAAATATAATGCTCAGGGAGTATGTCTTCCGGTTGTTACAGCTTGTGCTACTGGTACTCACGCGGCCGGTGAGGCTTATCGTGCCATTAAGCACGGTTATGCCGATGCAATCATCACAGGAGGAGCCGAGGCATCTATCCATCCGTTGGCAATTGGAGGTTTTGCAAATAGCAAGGCCTTAACTCGTTCGACAGATCCTAAAAATGCATCTATCCCGTTTAATGTCAATCGTAATGGTTTTGTTATGGGTGAAGGTGCAGGAGTTTTGATTTTCGAGTCGTTGGATAGTGCTTTGAAGCGTGGTGCGCATATCTATGCCGAGGTTGTAGGTTATGGCAATAGCTGCGATGCTCACCATGTTACAGCTCCAAGTCCAGATGGAGTCCCTGCATCGCGTGCAATCCGTCAGTCACTCGATGAGGCAGGATTCGATGCTGAGAAGGATTTGCTCTATATCAATGCTCACGGTACAAGTACCCCGCTTAACGATAAGTCGGAGACGGTTGCTATAAAACTTGCTTTGGGCGAGGAGGCTGCTCATAAGGCAATGATTAGTTCGAGCAAGTCGATGACGGGTCATATGTTGGGTGCTACGGGTGCTGTGGAGCTGATTGTTGCTGCTCTTACACTTAAGAATGGAGTTGTGACCCCCACTATCGGATTGAACGATCCCGATCCCGATTGCGATTTGGATTATGTACCTAACGTGGCACGCAAGGCCGATGTTACGATTGCAATCTCAAATTCATTGGGATTTGGTGGTCATAATGGTTGTGTGGCGTTGCGCAAGTGGAGTGAGTAATTATACACAAATAAAACTTAGATAATAATGAAACTTTTGGAAGGAAAAGTAGCACTAGTAACTGGTGCTGCCAGAGGAATTGGTAAGGCGATTGCTATTCGCTTTGCAGAGCAAGGTGCAAATGTTGCATTCACCGATTTGGCTATCAACGAAACTGCTGAGCAAACTCTTGCAGAGTTGGAGGCGTTGGGCGTAAAGGCTAAGGCTTATGCATCGAATGCCGCCTCGTTTGAGGAGTCGCACGAGGTTGTGAAGCAGATTATGGAGGATTTCGGCCGTATCGATGTGTTGGTTAACAACGCGGGTATTACAAAAGATGGCTTGATGATGCGTATGTCGGAGGCTCAGTGGGATGCTGTTATCAACGTTAACCTTAAATCTGCCTTCAACTTCATTCACGCTGTGACTCCAATTATGGCAAAGCAGCGCGGTGGTTCGATTATCAATATGTCGTCGGTTGTAGGTGTGTCTGGTAATGCAGGTCAGTGTAACTATTCTGCGTCAAAGGCTGGTATGATTGGCTTGGCTAAGTCTATAGCAAAGGAGATGGGCCCTCGTGGTATTCGCGCAAATGCCATCGCTCCGGGCTTTATTATTACCGAGATGACCAATCAACTCCCTCAGGAGGTGCGTGATGCTTGGAATCAGCAGATTCCTTTGCGTCGTGGCGGTACACCCGAGGACGTGGCCAATGTCGCTTTGTTCTTAGCCAGCGACCTTTCAAGCTATGTTAGCGGTCAGGTAATCCACTGCTGTGGTGCAATGAATTGCTAATTCTTATTGAATCCGAAATTAAAGATTCAAAATCTGCTAAATATCCTATCTAACAAATGAGTTAGATAGGATATTTTTATATATGCTATTCTACATTTTCACATTACTGTTGTTATTCTGCAAAAGATTTGTTAAATTAGCACTTTGAAAAGGCATTATGTGAAAATAATGCCAGTGATGTTGTGTGAAAAATTATAAATCAAAAAGTATATATCTATGAGCCAAAGAGATGTAATTATTGCGTGTGATTTCGATAGCGCTGAAACCACACTTGCTTTCCTTGACAAATTTACCGATTGCAAACCTTTCGTTAAGATTGGTATGGAGTTGTATTATGCGGCTGGTCCCGCTATCGTTAAGGCTATCAAGGAGCGTGGACATAAGATTTTCCTCGACCTAAAGTTGCACGATATCCCCAATACAGTAAAGAAGGCTATGTCGGTATTGTCGAAGATGGACGTCGATATGTGTAATCTCCACGCTGCTGGTACTATCGAGATGATGAAGGCTGCATTGGAGGGTCTTACTCGCGAAGATGGCACTCGCCCACTTCTTATTGCCGTTACTCAGCTTACCTCTACAAGTGAGGAGCGTATGCAGAAGGATTTGCTTATCAATGCCTCAATCAACGATACTATCGTTCACTATGCAAAGAATGCCAAAGAGGCTGGTCTTGATGGCGTTGTATGTTCTCCATTGGAGGCAGGTATGGTGAAGGAGGCTTGCGGAAAGGAGTTTGTAACTGTGACTCCAGGTGTGCGTTTTGCCGATGGCGAGGTTGGCGATCAGGTTCGTGTAACCACTCCTGCGAGAGCTAAGGAGATTGGTACTGACTTCATCGTCGTTGGCCGTCCCATTACTCAGGCCGCCGATCCTGTTGCAGCTTATAAACGTTGTATGGCAGAGTTTGCCGAGTAAATTAATCGTGAAATAAATTAAAACGAATATATTATGGAAAAGAGCATTGCAAAAGATTTGTTATCAATCGGCGCTGTATTTTTGCGCCCTGAGCAACCTTTCACTTGGGCAAGTGGTATCAAAAGCCCTATCTATTGCGATAACCGCTTGACACTCACTGCTCCACGCGTGCGTGATAACGTCGAGAAGGGCTTGGCTGAGATGGTTAAGAAGTACTATCCTGAGTGTGAGGTGTTGATGGGTACAAGTACCGCAGGTATTGCTCATGCAGCTATCGTAGCTACAATTATGGATCTCCCGATGGGTTACGTGCGTAGCGGTGCAAAGGATCACGGCCGT
Organism: Rikenellaceae bacterium; assembly: GCA_015060165.1. GTDB lineage: Bacteria > Bacteroidota > Bacteroidia > Bacteroidales > Rikenellaceae > Alistipes. Next base: position 45,118 of record SUZC01000004.1, on the reverse strand, counting down.
ACAAACCAGATCGAGGGAAAGTTGGAGAAGGGCCAGAAGGTTGTTGTTGTGGAGGATTTGATCTCTACAGGTGGTAGCTGTATCGAGGTTGTAAAGGTATTGCGCGAGGCCGGTGCCGATGTGCTTGGTGTAGTAAGTATCTTTACATATGGGATGAAGAAGGGCTTGGATCGTATGGCTGAGGCTGAGGTGGAGAATCATTCTCTTTCAAACCTCGATGCATTGGTCGAGGCTGCTGCTGAGGAGGGTTACATTAAGCAGGAGGATTGCGCTCGTATTATCGCGTTCCGCAATAACCCATCAGATGAGAGTTGGATTAACAAATAAAATTACTGTCTTATGAGACATTTGATCGACACTACCGATATTTCGGTTGCGGAAGTTGACCAGATAATCAATACGGCACTTGATATTATCGCCAATCGCGAAAAGTATAGCGAGGTGTGCAAAGGTAAGAAACTTGCTACCCTGTTCTATGAGCCGAGTACCCGTACCCGCTTGAGCTTTACATCAGCGATGATGGAGTTGGGCGGTAATGTGTTGGGATTTTCTGATGCCGCATCTTCTTCGGTAAGTAAAGGCGAGACCGTAGCCGATACGGTTCGTGTTATTGGTTGCTTTGCTGATATTATTGCAATGCGCCATAGCAAGGAGGGTGCCCCCTTTGTGGCATCGCACTACTCTAATGTGCCTATTATCAACGCAGGTGATGGTAGCCATGCCCATCCTACTCAGACCTTGACCGACCTTTTGACAATTCGTCGTGAGAAGGGTCGTTTGGATAATCTTACGATTGGATTCTGTGGCGATTTGAAGTTTGGACGTACGGTTCACTCTCTCATCAAGGCTTTGTCGCGTTATGAGGGTATCAATGTGGTGCTGATTGCGCCCGAGGAGTTGCGTCTGCCATCGTATATCCGCCGCGAGGTTTGCGATAAGAATAATGTTCCTACGCGTGAGGTTTCTACTATGGAGGAGGTACTTCCGGAGTTGGATATTCTCTATATGACTCGCGTGCAGAAGGAGCGTTTCTTGGACGAGGAGGAGTTTGAGCGTTTGAAGGATAGCTTTATTCTCAATCCGGAGCGTATGAAACTCGCTAAGGAGGATATGATTGTTCTTCACCCACTGCCACGTGTTAACGAGATTACCCGCGCAGTGGATAACGATCCCCGTGCGGCATATTTCCGTCAGGTCGAGAATGGTAAGTTTGTGCGTATGGCATTGATTTACACTCTGCTTGAATGGGCAAAGGAGCGTCCAACGCAGAGCGAGACGCCTCGTCTGGATACCGATTTGGTGCATAACGATTGGCGATGCAGTAATCGTATGTGTATCTCAAATTGGGAAGATGTGGATAAACTCTTCCACGAGACTGCCGATGGTTATCGTTGTGCATACTGCGAGGCTCGCAAAAAATAGTTTTGACGTGTAATACACAATTTTATATTAACAAATACAAAAAGGATAGATTATTATGGTAAAGATTGGAACTCCAATGACCTCAGTTGGCAAGAAAGCCATTTTGTGCGGTTCGGGAGAGTTGGGCAAAGAGGTTGCTTTGGAGCTACAACGATATGGTGTAGAGGTTATTGCACTTGATAAATATGAAAATGCACCCGCTATGCAGGTGGCTCATCGCTCGTATGTATTGTCGATGTTGGACGGAAAGCGTCTGCGTGAGATTATCGAGGCTGAAAAACCCGATTACATTATCCCCGAGGTGGAGGCTATTGCAACTCCTACACTCGTTGAGTTGGAGAAGGAGGGTTATAATGTAATTCCAACGGCTAATGCTACCCTACTTACAATGAATCGTAAGGGTATCCGCCAGTTGGCAGCTGAGACACTTGGTATTCCTACATCTCCTTATTGCTTTGCGGCTACCCGCGAGGAGTTTGATGCCGCAATCGAGAAGATTGGCACGCCTTGCGTGGTAAAGCCAATTATGAGCTCATCGGGTCACGGTCAGAGCGTATGCAAGACTCCCGCAGATGCCGATAACTCTTGGAAAATAGCTCAGGAGGGTGGCCGCGCAGGTGGTGGCGAGGTTATTGTCGAGGGTTTTGTGAAGTTCGATTATGAGATTACACTTCTTACTGTTCGTCACTCTGGCGGTACATCGTTCCTAAATCCTATTGGCCACCATCAGGTTGATGGCGACTATCGCGAGAGCTGGCAGCCGCAGCCTATGAGCGAGGTGGCTTTGGAGCAGGCTCGTGACATTGCAAAGAAGGTGACCGATGCTTTGGGAGGTTATGGTATCTTTGGTGTTGAGTTGTTCGTATGTGGCGATAAGGTGTTATTCAGCGAGGTTTCGCCTCGTCCACACGACACAGGTATGGTAACGATGATTTCTCAGGATTTGTCAGAGTTTGCTCTTCACGCACGTGCTGTGTTGGGCTTGCCTATCCCTTCAATCAATTTCTATGGCCCATCAGCATCGAAGGCTGTGGTTGTAGAGGGTGATACCGATAAGGTTGTGTTTGGCAACTTGGATAAAGTATTGGCAGAGCCTAATGTTCAGGTGCGCATCTTCGGTAAGCCAGAGGTTAAGGGTCACCGCCGTATGGGCGTGATTTTGGCTCGCGGCGAGAGTGTCGAGGAGGCATTGGCTAAGGCCGAGAAGGCCTACTCTACTTTGGAGGTAGAGGCTTTGCCAAGATAGACCACATTCTAAACGAATGATAAAAGGGTGTTCGATTATTCGAGCACCCTTTCTCTTTTTTACTCCTCAAATTGCTTGAGAGCTAAGATTCTCTGCTTGATTTCAGCAATACGCTCCTTCTCTTGCAGGTAACGCCAGCCTCCGATTACAGCTGAGGCGATGATGGTTAGAATCATCCATAACCACCACTCTGTTGGTCGTGCAGAGTTGCGAATCATGGCTTCAATCATTACATAGACAAATACAGAAGCCAAGAAGCAAGCCGTTATGATGTTATTGCGAATGAATAACTTTTCAAAGCGGAGAATCATCTGCTCCTGCTCGACGATAGTTGCATCGAATCTGGCCAACTTCTTGATAATCTTCCACATTGGTGAAAAGAAGATAGCATCTAATGCGATAACCGAACCAATAACAATCCAACCAAATGGGTCATCTTGAATCCCTTGTGTGAAGAGTATTCCTACAGAGCCTGCCAATACTACCCAACTCAAGTATTGGTTGGTTTTGATTTTGTGCCAATAAGATTTGGTTTTGTTCTCGGCAATGTTGCGTAGCTCTTGCTTACGCATTACCTCTTCGCGTTCAAGTCGCTCGGATAGTTTGTCCCATGATTGTTTTAGTTGTTCAAGTTCCATAATTGTAATAGTTTAAGCGTTAAACATCTCTTTTATCTTGTTCTTTGCGCGCATAAGTTTTACCGACACATTTGTCTTGCTCAGTCCTGTGATTTCTGCTATCTCCTCATAGGCATAACCTTCGAGCCACAATACTATCAAAGCTCTGTCGATGTGTCCCAGTCTGCTTATTATAGAGTGTAGCTCCTCTAGTTGTTCCTTTAGTGCTGGGTCCTCATCTGCCGAAATATCAAACGATAGCGAAATTAATGCAGGGTCTTTGCGGCGGATAAACGATATGCAGGTGTATAGTGCAACACGATATATCCACGTTGAATGTTTGCTACGACCTTCAAATTGGTCGAAACTCTGCCAAAGGTTAATAACTACCTCTTGATAGTAATCCTCAATCATCCCCTTCGGCGCATATATGTAGCACACTTTATATATAATGTTTCTGTGGGCGTGTACCACATCACAAAATTGTTCTTCTTTTGTTTGGGTTTTCATTGTCTTTTGTTGTTTGCTCTATTAGTCGCAAAATAGAGATGAAAAATTACAATGAGGTAATTTTTTTTTGAAATAATTACACACTTAAAAAAAATAGGGCTGTATAACCTACTGGTTATCAGCCCTAAAATCATGTTTTTTTATCTTCCCTATTTCTCCATCTTACGCAAGAAGCACTCGATAGTGTTCTCCATAAGGCATGTGATGGTCATAGGACCTACACCACCTGGAACTGGAGTGATGGCAGCGGCCTTTGGCTCGATAGCTGCGAAATCAACATCACCACACAACTTCTTAGTCTCAGGGTCACGATTCACACCCACATCAATCACCACAGCACCCTCCTTAACCATATCAGCCGTTACAAATTTTGGACGTCCAATTGCCACAACCAAAATATCGGCACGACGTGTAACCTCTGCCAAGTTCTTTGTGCGGCTATGTGCGATAGTAACTGTTGCGTTCTCATTAAGAAGAAGCTTCGATACGGGCAATCCAACAATGTTGCTGCGGCCAATTACTACAACCTCCTTACCTGCAATCTCCACGTTTGCACGCTTCAAGAGCTTGATTATTCCCTTTGGTGTGCAGGGCAATGTGCAAGGCTGTTTGAGCCACAAATTTGCCACATTCATAGGGTGGAAACCATCAACATCTTTCTCAGCCTTGATAGCTGCGATAACCTTGTCTGAATCAATGTGCTTTGGCAATGGTAATTGTACCAAGATGCCGTCAACCGAATCGTCAGCATTTAGCTCATCGATAATACCCAAAAGTTCCTCTTCGCTGATTGTGTCGGGCTTGCGGATTGTGGTATTTTTCAAACCAACCTCCTCCGATGCTTTTGCTTTACCCGTTACATACGATACGCTACCTGGGTCCTCGCCTACCAAAATCACAACCAAGTGAGGTACACGACCATATTTCTCGGTGAATGTGGCTACATTGGCAGCCATCTCCTGTTTTAGTGAGAGGGCCAACTCTTTTCCGTTTATAATCATCGTTCTATTTGTGTATTAAAATTTAAATGCTTTATCTCCAATATCGTTGCGGTGGAAAAGATTGTCGCACTTAATCTTGGCAACCTCCGCAGCGGCTTTCTGCTGTGCCTCACGGAGAGTAGGGGCTTGACATACCACAATCATCACGCGACCACCCGAAGTGACATATTTACCATCTTTAAGCGCAGTACCCATATGGTAAATTGAGCCATCAACCTCCTCTGTTCCTTCGATTGCATAACCCTTCTCGTAGCTTCCGGGGTAACCCTTTGATGCGAGTACAATGCCGAGTGTAGCCATATTGTTCCACTCAATTGTCGGAGTCTTGCCGTCAGCTACATCGCAGAATACTTGGCATATGTCGCTTGTCATTCGTGGAAGTATAACCTCGGTTTCGGGGTCTCCAAAGCGAGCATTAAACTCAATAACCTTAATACCCTGCTTTGTCTTCATCAGTCCGCCATACAACACGCCGCAGAATGGGCAACCCTCCTCGACCATAGCCGATGCAGTGCGACGCATAATATTCTCCATCGCATAATCCAAATCCTCATCGGTGATAAATGGTAACTCGGTGTATGCGCCCATACCGCCTGTGTTGGGGCCTTCATCACCATCGTATGCGCGTTTGTGGTCTTGCGATACGGGCATAGGATATACCTCCTTGCCGTTCACAAAGCACAAAAGCGAAAACTCTGGGCCTTCCAGCCACTCCTCAATAACAACCTTGCCTTGGCCAAACTTCTCGTCCAAAAGCATATCTCGCAAAGCCTCCTCAGCCTGCTCCAAAGTCTCGGCAATCACCACACCTTTGCCTGCAGCCAAACCGTCATATTTCAAAACAGCTGGCAACGAGCCTGCTTTAACGTATGCCATAGCTTCGTCGAAGTCGGTGAATGTGCGGAATGCAGCAGTGGGAACTTCATACTTCTGCATAAGCTCCTTTGCAAACTCCTTGCTGGTCTCTATGCGAGCAGCGGCCTTGCTTGGGCCAAAGATTCGTAATCCATTCTGTTTGAATGTATCAGCTATGCCTGCCTCAAGTGCTACTTCAGGTCCTACTACGGTGAGCTCTACCCCATTTTGTTTGGCAAACTCACACAACTCATCTACCTTCGTCTCTTTGATTGCCACACACTCGGCAAGTGCAGCGATACCTGCATTGCCTGGTGCGCAGAAAATCTTATCTACTTGGGGTGATTTGCTGAGTGTCTCCACGATGGCGTGGCAGCGACCACCCGAACCAACTACCAATACTTTCATCTCGGTTTAGTGCTTAAAGTGACGCATTCCAGTACATACCATTGCGATACCGCACTCGTTGGCTTTCTTTACGGAGTCCTCATCGCGAACACTTCCACCAGGCTGAACGATAGCTGTAACACCATACTGCGAAGCCAATGTAACTGTGTCGTCGAATGGGAAGAAACCGTCAGATGCCAATACCAATCCCTCGGTAAAGCCTGCTGCCTGAGCCTGCTTCAATGCAATCTCAGCCGAACCTACGCGGTTCATCTGACCAGCACCTACACCAACTGTATGGCCGTCCTTTACAACAACGATAGCGTTAGACTTAACGTGCTTAACAATTCTCCAACCGAAGTTAAGGTCGGTAACCTGCTCTGCCGATGGCTTAGTCTCGGTTACGCACATCTCGGCTGTAACCTCTGCGGTCTTCTTGTCCAAATCCTGAACTAGCAAACCTCCGTTAACGCTTACATACTGGTTAACAACGCTCTCGTCCTTAGTCATATCTACCTGCAAAAGGCGCAAGTTCTTCTTTGTTGAGAGTACCTCCAATGCCTCGTCAGAGAACGATGGAGCCATAATAATCTCCAAGAAGATAGGCTTCATCAACTCGGCTACTTCGCGATTAACCTCGCGGTTTACGGCTACAATACCACCAAAGATACTAACCTTGTCTGCCTCGTAAGCCTTAGTCCATGCGTCAACTACATCGCTGCCGATTGCAGCACCACATGGGTTCATATGCTTCAAACCAACGCAGAAAGGCTCGTCGAACTCGCGAACGATACATAATGCGGCATTAGCATCCTGAATGTTATTGTATGACAACTCCTTGCCATTAAGCTGTTTTGCATTAGCCAATGAGTATGCACCTGCCTCTGCGCTACCGTAGAACTTAGCTTGCTGGTGAGGATTCTCGCCATAACGCAATCCCTGCACTAAGTCGAACTCCAAGAATAGCTTCTCGTTCAGGCCTGCTGCCTTACGCATATATGTTGCAATCATTGAGTCGTACTCGGCAGTGTGAGTATAAGCCTCAGCCGAGAGCTGCAAACGGGTCTCGATAGTTGTATTGCCGTTGGCCTTGATCTCCTCGATAATCTTTGCGTAGTTCTCAGGGTTGCAGACTACTGTTACATCCTTATAGTTCTTAGCGGCACTACGCAACATTGATGGACCACCGATATCGATATTCTCGATTGCATCCTCCATTGTAACGTCGGGCTTTGCGATGGTCTGACGGAATGGATATAGGTTTACGCAAACCATATCGATAAACTCGATTGCGTTGTCCTTAAGCGCCTTGAGGTGGCTTTCGTCGTCGCGACGAGCCAACAATCCACCGTGTACTTTTGGATGGAGAGTCTTAACTCGTCCGTCGCAAATCTCGGGGAAACCTGTAACATCGCTAATGTTGATTACCTCTACACCGCTGTCGCGTAGAAGCTTCATTGTGCCTCCTGTGGCAATAATCTCCCAGCCCAAAGAGCGCAACTGTTGTGCAAACTCCACAACACCGGTCTTATCGCTGACACTTACTAATGCTCTCATATTTTTCTCTCTATTTTAATAATTCTTTGATTGTGTTAATATATAAGGTATGCTCTAAGGTGTGAATCATACTTTCCACCTCGTCGATATCGCTACCATCGTATGCAATGGCTTGCTGTGAGATAATCTTTCCGCCATCGAGCGAACTATCGACGTAGTGTATGGTAGCGCCGTAGATCTTCACACCATATTCAAATGCCTGTTTGATAGCATCTTTTCCTTTGAATGCGGGTAACAACGAAGGATGTATGTTAATTATCTTACCATCGTATGCAGCAAGCAGAGTCTCTCCTGCCAATCGCATATATCCGGCAAGGCAAATTAACTCTACCCCAGCGGCCTGACATCTATTTACAATCTCGGTTTCGTATTCCTGCTTTGAATTATAATCCTTTGCAGTAAAGGTAAATGTGTCGATGCCAAACCTCTTGGCTATTTCACATACTCTCGCCGAAGGCTTGTCACAGACAAGCAATGCTACCTCGGTATTAATTATACCGTCGGTTGCAGCTTGCGTTATGGCCTCGAAATTTGAACCGTTCCCGCTTGCGAAAATTGCTATCTTGTGCTTTTGTATCACTGCTCTTATTTGATAGTTACACCCTCGCCCTCTACGATGCGGCCGATAATAGATGCCTTCTCACCGTTGGCTGTCAATATCTCTATTGCCTTCTCTGCCTCTGATGCGTCGAGTGCTATAACCATACCGATACCCATATTAAAGATGTTGAACATCTCGCGGTGAGCTATGCCACCGTGCTTCTCCAAGAAATGGAATACGGGCAGGATTTCCCAACTACCTTCGGTAACCTCTACGCCCTGACCGTCGTGCAAGATACGAGGAATATTCTCGTCGAAACCACCTCCTGTGATGTGGCTGATTCCGTGAACATCGCAATTGCGAACTACCTCCAAAACCTGCTTTACATATATACGTGTTGGAGTAAGCAATACCTCGCCCAATGGCTTTTCGCTATCCAAATCAGCGTGTGGCTGGTGAAGGTCGAAGTTGTTGTCGCTAACAACCTTGCGCACGAGGCTAAATCCATTTGAGTGTATACCGCTCGATGCTACTCCAACCAAAACATCACCGACCTTAACCTTAGAACCATCGATGAGTTTCTCGCGCTCAACAACACCGCAAGTGAAACCAGCAATGTCGTACTCGCCACCACCATACATGCCTGGCATCTCGGCAGTCTCACCGCCGATGAGGGCACAACCTGATTGACGGCAACCCTCGGCAACACTTGCTACGATAGCCTCAATCTTAGTAGGCTCGTTGTGACCTACTGCTACGTAGTCCAAGAAGAACAAAGGCTCGGCACCCTGAGCCAATACATCGTTGACGCACATTGCCACAGCGTCGATACCGATAGTGTCGTGCTTGTCCATTTCGAATGCAAGCTTGAGCTTTGTTCCTACGCCATCTGTTCCGCTAACAAGGATAGGCTCCTTGTAACCTAGTGATGCCAAATCGAACATACCACCAAAAGCACCAATGTTACCCATTACGCCAGGGCGAGATGTTGATGCTACGTGCGATTTAATTCTACGAACCACCTCGTAGCCGGCTTCAAGGTTTACACCGGCATTTTCATAACTTTTTGCCATATACTCTATTTTTATTTGTTTTTATACTTAATTATCTGAATCAATGTTATTTCATCTCGAAGTCAACCAAAATAGGAAGGTGATCCGATGGGAAATAGAATCGAGTCTGTTCATCGCGAGTTGCGTTTGTCGATGTGTAGTCATCACGCACTACATAGGCATCTATGATGCGATCATAAAGCGGTTTTGTGCAGTATACAAAGTCAATACGTGATTTGCCTTGTGTCGTAGTGTGGAACTCGCCAGCGAATCGCTCTCCTATAATATCTATATAAGGAGTATTCTCCAGGATGTAATCGTGAACAAGGAATGCGGTTGATGTAGGCATATACTTGTAGAAATGATTATCCTTGCGAGTGCGAGAGTTGAAGTCACCGGCCATAATCCACATCTGGTCTTTGGCATCTTTTTCAGCAATAATGGTGTGCTTGCAGATATACTCCATCTCCTTACGGCGATAGTGGTCTCCCCCATTCTCGGCACGACTTGCCTCGATGTCTTCTGCTCTAAATGCGTGTCGCTGAGGCCAAGTGTGTAGAGTTACGATGTTAACCTTCTTGCCGTTAAACTCAACCTGGAAATGTCCTGCTCCGTGTGTTACTACACTATCAGGCTCCTCGCCTACGATTTGCTGAACTACCTCGATTGGAAGTTTCGAAGTGATAACTTGTGGGTAGTTGTCTCGATGACCGCCTTTCTCCCAATATTGGTGACCAAAACGAGCAGCCAATTCTCCCCAATTCTCTGTAAGATAACGATCTTCGGGTTTGCATGCCTTGTCTGTACCCGGCTCATAGATTGTTTGAGCCTCGCACCAGATACATACATCGGGATCATACTTCTTTACCCACTCTACGAAGTTGTCGTAGTTATTAGGCTCATCTGCCCACATTCCGTTCTGGAAATTCCAATATAGTACGCGAAGTGATGTGTCGCGTGTACAACCGCACAAGGCGACTACTGCAACCATTAAGGCTGCGGTAGTCAATGTGCGCATATAACGTAAAGCTGTCATTTTTGACTTCGATTTTTTGTTATTTGCCCTTGAAATAATTTACAGCATTTGCAAAGATGCTCTGCTGCTTGTTGCCGTGGATGTTCTTGAAGAGGTTCTCCTCGTAACGCTCCGTATGGCCCATCTTACCGAGAATCTGGCCATTCTTGCTGATGATACCCTCAATGCCGAAGCTTGAACCGTTCGGGTTATATGGTGCGCAAAGAGTAGCCTCTCCATCGGGAGATACATACTGGAATGCGATCTGACCATTTGCGAATAGCTCCTCGGCCATCTCATCGCTCACCACGAACTTACCCTCGCCGTGACTCACCGCAATAGAGTGTAACTCGCCAAGCTCGAATGAAGAGAGCCAAGGAGAGTTAGTAGTCGCTACGCGAGTCGAAACAATCTGCGAGATGTGGCGATTGATGTCGTTGCGGAACAATGTAGGAGATTCCTTTACAACCTGACCCAAACGGCCATATGGTAGCAATCCCGACTTAACCAAAGCCTGGAATCCGTTGCAGATACCCAAAATCAATCCTCCTCTGTCGAGCAATGCGTGAATAGCATCGGTGATAATCTTGTTGTTGAGTACGTTGGCGATAAACTTACCGCTACCGTCTGGCTCATCACCAGCTGAGAAGCCACCGCTAAGTACAAAGATGTGGCACTCGTCAATCATCTTCTTCATCTTCTCTATCGAAGCGAAGATATCCTCGGCTGTGAGGTCGCAGAATACACTTGTGGTAACCTTTGCACCTGCACGCTCAAATGCCTTGCCTGTATCGTAATCACAGTTTGTACCTGCAAATACTGGAAGGTATGCAATTGGCTGCTCAACAGGCTCACCATTGTACTTAATCTGTTTCTTCTCAGGCTCGCTCTTGCGTGTGGCGCCACCCTCGATGCCGCGGTCGGGATAGATCTTGCAGAACTTCTGCGAGTTAACTTTCTGCAATGAGTCGATAGTGAATGCCTCGCCATTGAATACCACCTCGGCCTTGTCGATAGTCGTACCAATTAGCTCCGCATAGTCGCACTCGAACTCGTCTGCTGCCTCGACAACGAATGAACCATAAGCATAGTCAAACAATGCCTGCTCATCCATCTTAATATCAGCACCAACGCAGTTGCCGAATGACATCTTGGCAACAGCCTCAGCCACTCCACCAAATCCTACTGCATAAGCAGAGATAATCTTACCCTGCTCGATGGCCGTACTAACCTGTGAGAACAACTCTTTAAGTTGGTCGGTGTCGGGCATATAGTTGTTAAGTGGAGTATGCTTGATAAGGTAAAGTTTGTTGCCGGCTGCCTTAAACTCTGGGCTGATTACAGTGCGTGCATCGACTGTTGTGATACCAAAAGCCATAAGCATTGGCGGAACGTTGATATCTTGGAATGTACCACTCATAGAGTCTTTTCCTCCAATTGAAGGAAGACCCAATTCAACCTGCATCTTCAAAGCTCCGAGCAATGCTGAGAGAGGCTTACCCCACGATGTCTCGCTGTTCATACGCTCGAAGTACTCCTGATATGAGTAGCGCATCTTGTCGTAACGAGCACCTGCAGCTACAACCTTCGCGGCTGCCTCGATAACTGCGTATGCAGCACCGTGGTATGGACTCCACGAAGTGATGTATGGGTTATATCCGAACGCCATAATACTTGCGGTGTTGGTGTAGGCATTACCAACGGGCAACTTCTGAACCGATACCTGTGTTTCGGTATTCTGAGTGCGACCACCAAATGGCATCAATACTGTTGAAGCTCCGATTGTTGAGTCGAACATCTCGATCATGCCGCGTTGTGATACTACATTATCATCCTGCAAGTTGTTAGAAATCTTCTCTGCCAATGTGGCTCCCTCGATGTTGCGCTCGAACGGATTCTTATCCTCAACTTCGGCAATGCGAATCTTTGTGTAGTGCTTTGCACCTGCTGAGTCGATGAACTCACGTGAGAGGTTTACAATCATCTCACCATTGTAGAACATCTTCAAACGGTTGGTGTCGGTAACATCGGCAACGTGGGTAACTTCGATACTCTCCGAGTGGCAATACTCGATGAATGTCTCCATATCCTTGCGCTCGATAACGACAGCCATACGTTCCTGTGACTCGCTGATAGCCAGCTCTGTAGAGTTAAGACCGCTATATTTTGTGGGAACTCTATCCAAATAGATATCAAGTCCTGGAGCCAACTCACCGATAGCAACGCTCACTCCACCTGCTCCAAAGTCATTAGACTTCTTGATGAGGCGGGTAACTTCGGCACGGCGGAACAGACGCTCCAATTTGCGCTCTTCAGGTGCATTACCTTTCTGTACCTCAGAGCTGCACTCCTCGATAGACTTCACATTGTGCTCCTTTGATGAACCAGTAGCTCCACCGATTCCGTCACGACCTGTGCGACCACCCAAAAGCAAAATAACATCTCCTGCTGCAGGTGACTCTCGGCGTACGTCCTCAGCCTTCACAGCTCCAACAACTGCACCTACCTCCAAACGCTTTGCTACGTAATCGGGGTGATAAATCTCGCGGACATGAGTTGTAGCCAAGCCGATCTGGTTACCATAGCTTGAATAACCCGATGCTGCCTTTGTAGTGATGATTCGCTGTGGAAGCTTACCGGCCATAGTCTCTGCTACGCTCTTATAGATATCTCCAGCTCCTGTTACGCGCATAGCCTGATATACGTAGCTACGGCCTGACAATGGGTCGCGGATTGCACCGCCAAGACAAGTAGAGGCACCTCCGAAGGGCTCGATCTCTGTTGGGTGATTGTGGGTCTCGTTCTTGAACTGTAAGAGCCACTTCTCCTGCTGACCATTAACATCAACATTTACATATATGCTGCAAGCGTTATTCTCCTCGCTCTGCTCCATATTGTCGAGTACGCCTGTCTTCTTCAAATAACGAGCACCGATTGTCGCAAGCTCCATAAGGCACAAGCTCTTCTGCTCGCGACCCAACTCCTCGCGAATATCCTTAAGCATCTCGAGTGAAGAATCCAGCTCAGCCGATAGGAATGAATCGTCGATTGTAATCTCGGTAATCTCTGTGGTGAAGGTTGTATGGCGGCAGTGGTCGCTCCAATATGTATCCAATATGCGAAGCTCGGTCTCAGATGGGTCACGACCCTCCTTCTTGTAATAATTTACCACCTCACGCAAGTCATCAGCATTCATAGCCAAACCATATTGTTTGCAGTATGGCTCCAACTCCTCATCCTTCAACTCGATAAGACCGTGCAAAATGGGTACGGGCTTAACTTCAGCATTCTCCATATCTGAAAGGATGCTCAAATCCTTACGGCGAGATTCAACCGCGTTGATGTAATAGTGCTCAACACGTGCGAGCTCTTCGTCTGTGATGTTCTCGTCGAAGATGAGTAGTTTTGAACTCTTGATTCGTACATTTGCTGTTGGCTCGATAAGACGTACACAATCAACAGCCGAGCTTGCTCGTTGGTCAAACTGACCGGGGAGATACTCAACGGCCAGATATTTCTGACCCTCAAGATTGCACTCATCACTTACGCAATCGGTTACAACCTCTCCAAATACTGCATAACGACTCTTCTCCAAAAGCTCCTCTGAGAAACCGAACAAATCGTATACGTTCAGCAATCTGAGAGATTGTAGCTTGAGCCCTAAATTGTTGTTTAATTCTTTGCGTAGAGTCTCGGCCTCGACTTGGAATCGGGGATATTTCTCTACATAAATGCGGTAATTCTTCATATTATTGTTGCTCTTTTATAACTCTGCTTCCAAAACCTTCTCGGTTTGATTTTTACGATACTCTACCAAACGAGCCTCAAGCTCTTTGTCTGTAAGTGCGAAGATCGATGCTGCTATAAGTGCTGCATTCTTGGCTCCATTGATAGCTGTTGTTGATACGGGGATTCCGCCAGGCATCTGTACGATAGATAGCAATGAATCCAAACCTCCGAGAGCCGATGTCTTGATGGGTACACCGATAACGGGTACTGTTGTGAGTGCGGCTGTAACACCTGCAACATGAGCGGCACCGCCTGCTCCTGCGATAATGGCACCAATACCACGCTCCTTAGCCGAAGTGGCATACTCGAACATCAAATGAGGTGTACGGTGTGCGCTGATAACTCGCTTCTCGTACTCAATACCCAACTCCTCCAATGTTTCGCAAGCGGCCGACATAATACCCCAATCGCTTGTCGAGCCCATAATAACTGCAACTTTCATAGTCAATGTGTGATGTTAAAAATGCAGCCGTTACAACTAATGCAACGGCTTGTTATTCTAAAAATTAAACTTAATTTGCTTGTACAATGATCCCGCAAAAGCAATTTCGATAGCAATCGAAAGCTTCTGAGAGGTGTGAAATATACAAGACGACGCAAGATTTTTTTTGCAAAGTGCTCTATTTTGCGAACGATCAAACTGTGGTTTGTTCGCTTGCATAATCCGGTTAAAAATCTTATGTAATCTCGAAATATTCATATCTCTGCAAAAATACGTTTTTTTATTAAAAAAAGGAAAGAAAAATAACTCAAAAATATCAACAAATTATTCACGTAGTCGTACAAGATTTTTTTTAAAAATTTATCTTTATTGGATTTTTAGGCTAATATTCTTAGTATTTGGATTTTTTAACAATAGTGGTATAGATGATGGAATATACTACTTTACATTTAAAGTATTACATTATATGATTGTTGTATTTATTTGATAAATATGATATAATGAAAAGAGAGAGTCTGCTGTTTAGGACTCTCTCTTCGTTTGTCGCGGCATAATATGTTTTTTATCCATATTACATAAACTTTGGTAGCCTTGCAATGCTAATGTTTATATGTTGCCGCTACTCCGTTGATTTTCGGAGTTAGAACCTCGGCCTCGCGGACGTGATTCCTGAGAACTATTCATAAAACAAACAAAATAAACTCTTTTTAATTAAGATTAACAGGTAATCTTTTTTTTTCTGTTGCAAAGATCCGAAAATAGCCTTTGTCCTACAATCGCAAAATATAGGGAATTATAAGTTGCGATTCACTATTTTAAGTGATTAGCATATGTCGCAAAAAAAATGTATTTTTGTACCAAAAATAGGAACAGATTAGATTATGTTATTATCAGACCTGAAAACAGGTGAATCGGCTGTGGTAATTAAGGTCCAGGGCCACGGTGGTTTTCGTCGCAGAATTCTTGAAATGGGTTTTGTGCGAGGACAACGTGTTGTTGCTGTGTTAAATGCACCATTGCGCGACCCTATCAAATATAGAATTATGGGTTATGAGGTGTCGCTCCGACGAAGTGAGGCTGCTATGGTTGAGGTACTTACGCTGGAGGAGGCACGAGCTATTCGTCCGTCGAGTGATAATCCTACCACTTCTCCTCACGACGAGGATATTGAGTATGCTGTCAACGAGAAAATACGTCAGATAAATGTTGCTTTGGTTGGCAATCCTAATAGTGGCAAAACCTCACTTTTTAATGCTCTATCGGGAGGGCACGAACACGTTGGAAATTACAGTGGAGTAACTGTTGATGCCAAGCTCGGCTCGTTTAGTTACAAAGGTTATAAAATAAATATCACGGACTTACCTGGAACATATGCGTTGTCGGCCTATACTCCCGAGGAATTGTATGTTCGTCAACATCTGATTAATGAGTTGCCCGATGTGGTTATAAATGCCGTTGTTGCATCGAATTTGGAACGTAATCTGTACCTTACTACTGAGCTTATTGACCTGAATCCCAAGATGGTAGTAGCTCTTAATATGTATGACGAATTGGAGGAGAGGGGTTCTCGTTTGGATTACGAACAGTTGGGACGAATGATTGGTGTGCCGGTTGTGCCGGTTGTCGCTCGCGACGGCAAGGGGTTGGATGCCTTGCTCGATGAAGTAATATCGACTTACGAGGGTCAAAATCCTAAGGTGCGTCATATACATATCAACTATTCATCTTCAATCGAGAATGAGATTCAATCTCTATCGAAACTAATGAAACGCAATATCGAGGAGTTGCCGAAGTGTTTCCCACCACGTTATTGGGCGATAAAGATGCTTGAAGGCGATGCTAATGTGATGAGTTTGTTGAAAGGCGGAGAGCATTTTACAGAGTGGAAAACTCACAGCGTAAAGGGAGCTGCTCGTATAATTACGGCGCTTGATGAGGATGTGGAGAGTGCTATTACCAACGAAAAATATGGATTTATCGAGGGTGCTTTGGCTGAAACGTATGTGGCAGGAACAAACAAAGGTGCTGATGATAAGACTTCTCTGATCGATAGAATCGTTACTCATAGATATCTGGGCTTCCCGCTATTCCTGGCAATGATGTTTTTGATGTTCTGGTCAACCTTCACTTTGGGTGCATATCCTCAGGAGTGGATTGAAATCGGCTTTGGATGGCTTGGTGAATTCGTAGGAGGATTGATGAGCGATGGCCCACTGCGTGATTTGATCGTTGATGGAATTATTGGAGGAGTTGGTTCTGTAATAGTATTTTTACCTAATATCCTGATTTTGTATCTCTTCATCTCGATTATGGAGGATTCTGGATATATGGCTCGTGCGGCATTTATTATGGATAGATTGATGCACCTGGCAGGTTTGCATGGCAAATCGTTTATCCCGTTGGTTATGGGCTTTGGGTGTAATGTGCCGGCGATAATGGCAACTCGTACCATCGAGAGCCATAGCAGCCGCTTGATAACCATCCTGATAAATCCATTTATGTCGTGTAGTGCACGATTGCCGGTGTTTGTATTGTTGGTAGCGACTTTTTTCCCGGAGTGTGCAGGAGCGATGCTGTTTGGAATATATCTTTTCGGATGCTTGGTCGCTATTATTACCGCACGATTGTTACGCCGATTTATGTTTGGAAAGGATGAGACTCCATTTGTAATGGAATTGCCGCCATATCGTATTCCTACACTAAATGCTACGTTGCGTCATATGTGGGAGCGTTCGAGACAATACCTGCGAAAGATTGCAGGTTTGATACTTGTTGCCGCTGTGGTGATTTGGTTTTTAAGTTACTATCCAAGGTCGGTAGAACCGCAGTCTGTACATCCTGCGAATACGGAGTTGGCATTAGAAAGTAATACTTTAGGTAGCGATGCGGTAAGTGTTGTAAATCAGCAATATAATAGCGATGAATTACAGGTGAATAAGTCACAATCTGAAAACTCATATTTGGGTCGTATAGGTCGATTTATTGAGCCAGTGATGAAGCCTTTGGGAATGGATTGGCGTGCGAGTGTTGCTATTCTTTCGGGTATATCGGCCAAAGAGATTGTGGTCTCAACGTTGGGAGTTTTGTATTCGGTTGAAGATGCCGAGTCGGATAACGCATCGCTCTCGGCAAGTTTACTTTCGTCGGGAAATTATACGCGTGCAGGAGCGTTGGCAATGATAATATTTATCTTGTTGTATTTGCCTTGTTTGGCAACCGTTTCTGCCATTGCTCATGAAGCAGGTGGCTGGAAGTGGGCTCTGTTCTCGATCGTATATAATACTTCGCTTGCTTGGATTTTGGCTTTTGTTGCGTATCATCTGGGTATGTGGATTGGGTTGTGATAATTTATAAATTATGAAGAGTTATATAACAGATACAAGAAATCGGGCAATACTATCGAAAGATATGAAGATAATCGAACTTCTCGATGTTGATTATCGCCTGTTGTCGATTTTTCAACGTCTTGATATTCAGCTGCCATATGGCGATATATCGGTCGAGGAGATGTGTGACCGATATGATATGTCGATAGAGCTTTTTCTGATGATTTGCAGGGTCTATATTGAGTCCGATTATCGTCCTGAAGTCGAGCGATTGAAGGTGCAGGATTTGTCGCATCTGTTGAAGTATTTACGTGCTTCACATCAATATTATCTCGAATCGCTTATACCTCGTATAGCGCGTGGCATTGAGCAGGTGTTGCAGTTATGTGAGAAGTCACAGCGTGCTATATTGCAACGTTTTTACTCTGGCTATGTCGATGACGTGAAGGCTCATCTGCGATACGAGGAGAACCAAATGTTCCCCTATGTCGAGAGTATTATCGAGTCGGGAATTGTGGATCAGGTTAAGATGGGTGATTTTGTTGATAACCATACAGATATTTGCGACAAGATAGACGATATCAAGAGTATTGTAATAAAATATCTTCCCGAGAGTTGTTCGACTCAACAGCGATGCGATTTGCTTTTTGATATATTTGCATTGCGAGAGGAGTTGGCGAAGCATACAATGCTAGAGATGACTATATTGGCTCCGGTGGTTATTAACTCAGAGTTTGGTAGATTATGAAACGGTTAGTTAGAGTTGCCGTCGTAGAGCCGTCGGATATTATATGTGAGGGTGTGAAATCGTTATTTGTCGGTAGCGAATACGATGTTGTATGTACAACGACAAATATTAACCATCTAATTGATCGATTACCTACTTATTCTCCCGATGTGGTCATTGTCGGGTCGCAACTTGTTGCTAATCTATCTCAGGGTGTACGTTATGCTTATCCCAATTTGCAGGGAGTAGTTTTGATATTACTTTCTACTACTGTATGTGATGACGAGATAGTCAGGTATTTCGATAACGTGGTTAATATTTATGACTCTCGTGAGCAGATTTTGCGTAAGATGGAGAGTGCTATCGAACAGAATCAAACCAACCCATATAGTGATAGCCACGATTTGTCGGAACGAGAGCGAGATGTGTTGGTTTTGGTTGCAAAAGGAATGGCTAATAAGGAGATTGCCGATAAACTAAATATTTCGATTCATACTGTAATGTCGCATCGTAAAAATATTGCACATAAGACAGGAATCAAATCTGTGGCAGGACTTACAGTCTATGCATTGTTGAATAATTTGCTCGATGCAGCCGATGTGAATATGTAGAGACGAAAATTGAAGTGAGAATATAAAAAGAAGCTGTCTCGCAAGGCTCTTTTGTCGTTTCTCTTGCCCTCAAAATCCTTACATACGCTAAGTATGCTGCGGTTTATCGGGCTTCAAGGGCTTAAAAATAGCTCTTGTTATACAACTTCTGAAACATAGTGGTTGTCCGACAAATTTGTTGGACAACCACATTTTGTTGAATTGTAAATCTATATGTGTGCTATTCCTTGCTGTCAAACGGCCCATATATAGCCTGAATTGTCATATTCTCATCATCGGCCGAGAGTCTGTAAATCTTGAATTTTCGTCCTTTATCGTAGGCTTTTACTACGATGTGGCCGTTGTGGGGACAAACTCCCTTCATCCACTCTGCATTGGCGTGTTCCTTGCGAGCTTTGTCGACAATGTATTGGCTGTAAAACATTCTCTCTCCCTGATATAGCTCTTGCGAAAGAATGCGCTCGATGATAGCTGGCTGGGTGTGGTATTGATCCCAAACAGGGTCGATGTAAGCCTTGGCTTTTACGTTGCGTAAAAAGTCGGGATGCATTGCATCTTTGTAGGCGTGGTGGCTACATTTGCAAACGTCAACCTCTCCACAAGCCTCGCCAGTTTTTGCTTCGATATTGATTTTTTCTCCATCGGTACCCTTTAATGAACCACTGATGTCGCCACCTGAGAAGTATGAGAATGGACCATAGTCAATACGGAATGCAATACTCTTGGTATTCTCATTGCCACGTGTTGCTGTGTTGTCGGGGTTTAGATCGTAATAGCGGGTAGTCTTACCTTCTTCACCGCTCCACACTTCGCCATTGGCTGCGAGGTTGCGAATTGAAAACGACTGTGAATATTTTATCGGTTGATTGAGGAGTGCAATCTGATTCAACGCACCGACCTTAAACTCATCTTGTTTAGCTCCGTATGTCTTTTTATAGTATTTGATGAATTTCAGATAGTTTTCTGTGTCTACATCATCAATGTCTGTGGGATAGTTGTAGCTAGGGTAACCACGGTCGATAATATTCTTGAAACGCATAGTTTCACCAACCTCGGCAATGCCGATAAGTTTATAATCATCACCACGACCTTGTGTCATTGGGGCATCAATGCCGGTGTCACCTGTATGGTCATCATGGAAGTGTGAAATCATCAGATAATCAATCTCGTGACCGCTTGGATTTACTCGCTCGATGTATCGTGAAATCCATTCTCCCGCCTTGCGTGAAAGGTCGGGCTTTGGGTCAGTCATAGGGACTGTCGCCTGATAATCGCCAGCATCGACTAGCATTGTTGTCGCATCAGGAAAAATATGAAAAATAGCCTCTCCTCGGCCGGTGTAGATGAAGTGGATATCCAACTCTCCGCTTCTCCAACCTCGGTATGGTTCGCCAACTTGTTCTGATGGTGAACAAGATAGCATAAACAATCCTGCTAAAAATAGAAGTCTTTTCATGTCGTTTTAATTGATGTTAAAGGTTTGGGTTATCCTATGCAAATATAACGAAAATCTCGCTATTTTTCGAGTTTATACTATATAATAAGAAAAATATATCGTATATTTGCACTTAATATAATGTGTGAAGGTAATGAATAAGAGTCGTTGCATATTCTATCGGGAGAATTTTATGTCATACCATCCTATGCATATGATGCGAATGTGCCGATAGGCACGAATGGTTATATGGGTGGTCAAGTGCCGCCTGTGTCGTAGACACAAACAGATCTTTTTTTATAATAACTGATTATTGAACAATTGTTCGGCCACGCCGAATAAAAATATTTCCAAATTATGTCTGATAATAAATTACGCTTTGAGACAAAGCAGATTCACGGTGGTTATAAGGTTGACCATACAGGCTCTCGTGGAGTTGCCATCTACCCTACAGCTGCTTACCATTTCAAGAGTTGTGACTATGCTGCCCGTTTGTTTGAGTTGAGCGAGGGCGGTAACATCTATACACGATTGCACAATCCAACAACAGCTACCTATGAGGAGCGTGTAGCTTCGCTTTATAATGCAGTTGGTGCATTAGCCGTATCGTCTGGTATGTCGTCGATTTTGCTTACCGTTACGGCTTTGGCTGAGGCAGGTGATAATATCGTGGCTTCGCCATTTCTCTATGGTGGTACATACAATCAGTTCCGTATCTCGCTCCGCAAGTTGGGTATTGATTGCCGTATCGCAAAGAGTGAGCGAGCAGAGGATTTTGAGCCACTTATTGATGAGCGTACAAAGTTGATTTACGCCGAGAGTATGGGTAATCCCACTTGCGATGTTCCCGATTTGCAGGCATTGGGTGAGTTGGCAAAACGTAAAGATGTACCGTTTGTGGTGGATAATACCTTTGGCGCTGCTGGATTTTTGTGCAATCCATTTGATTGGGGTGCAAATATCGTAGTGGATTCTGCTACAAAGTGGATTAATGGTCACGGTACTGCTATGGGCGGAATTATTGTCGATGGTGGTAATTATAATTGGGCCAATGGCAAGTTCCCACAGATCGATGGTCCATCGGAGGGTTATCACGGCTTAAATTTGTATGAGGCATTTGGTAATGCTGCATTTATCGTGAAGTGTAGAGTCGATGGTTTGCGTGATTTTGGTTGTTGCCCTTCTCCATTTGACGCATATCTTATGCTTATTGGTTTGGAGACCTTGTCGCTTCGTGTTAAACATCAGGTTGAGTCGACCTGGAAACTGGCTGAGTTCTGCCGCAACCATCCTCAGGTGGAGCGTGTTAGTTTCGTGGGATTTGAGTCGCACAATGGATATAAAAATGCGCAGAAATATTATCGTTACGGTTCATCGAGTGTCTTTACAATCGAATTGAAGGGTTCGCTTGATAGTACAGTGCGTTTTGTGGAGGCATTGAAACTATCGGCCAATATGACTATGATTGGCGATTCGATAACTGTCGTTACTCACCCAGCATCAACCACTCACAAACAGCTTAACGAGGCCGATTTGAAGGCTGCAGGCGTAACTCCTACCCTGCTTCGTATATCGCTCGGTCTGGAGAATGTAGAGGATATTATTGATGACTTTGAGCAGGCATTTGCTGCTGCTAAGTAATTGTTTATAGATGGCTAAATATTATACTCATAACGAGCCTTTTGAGTTGGAGTGCGGTTATGTACTACCAGAACTTACCATTGCGTATGACACGTATGGCGAAATGAATGCCGATCGTAGCAATGTTGTCTGGGTCTGTCACGCACTTACAGCCAATTCCGATGTGGCAGATTGGTGGCCTCATACGGTTGAGGAGGGTTGTTTTCTCGATCCTGCAAAATATTTTACTGTATGTGCCAACTTCCTCGGCTCTCATTATGGTACCACGGGCCCTTTGAGCATAAATCCCGCAACGGGAGAGCCTTATTATGGAGATTTCCCGTTGGTTACGGTACGTGATATGGTGCGATGTCATCAGTTGTTGGCTCGCCATTTGGGAATAGAGCAAGTGGAGTTGTTGATTGGTAGCTCGATTGGTGGTTTCCAATGTTTGGAGTGGAGCGTTATGCAACCCGAATTTGCGAGAAAGGCGGCATACATAGCAACTACTCCACGAACTAAACCTTGGGCATCGGCATTCAACGAGTCGCAACGTATGGCAATCGAGAGTGATCCAACATACGGAGAGTGCAGTGCAGAGGCTGGATTGAATGGTATGGCTATTGCTCGAAGCATAGCTCTTTTGAGCTATCGAGGTGGTATGGCATACGACAAGACTCAGGAGGATGAAAATCCCGATGAAGCGAGTTTTCAGCGTAGAGTATTATCGTATCAGCGATATCAGGGCGAGAAGTTGCGACGCCGTTTCAATGCTTACTCATACTATCGTCTGTCGCAGGCTGTAGATTCTCATAATTTAGGGCGAGAGCGTGGTCGAGTGGAAGATGTGTTGAAGCAGATTCGTGCCAAAAGTTTGGTGGTTGCCATTACATCGGATATATTGTTCCCTCCTTCGGATCACGATATTTTGGTGGAGAATATTCCTGATGTGCGTTATCACCTCATTGATTCAGATTTTGGTCACGATGGATTTTTGGTTGAGCATCGTCAGCTCAACGATATTATACTCAATTTTTTAAGTGAATAATAACGAAAACAGAGAGATATGAACGGTAAGAAACTAAACATTGGCCTTTTCGGCTTTGGTACAGTCGGTAGCGGCCTTTACGATGTGTTGAAGCGCATCGGTTCAAAAAATGTGGAGATCAAGCGTATTTGTGTACGTGATTTGTCGAAGCAGCGCTCAATCGATGCAGAGTTTACTGATAAGGCAGATGACATCTTCAACGACCCTGATATCAATTTTATCGTTGAGCTTATTGACGATGCCGATGCTGCATACACTATCGTTAAGCGAGCTTTGCAGATGAGTTTGCCTGTTGTGTCGGGTAATAAGAAGATGTTGGCTCATCATATCGAGGAGCTTATTGAGTTGCAGGCACGTTATAATGTTGCATTGCTTTACGATGCCTCGGCTTGCGGAAGTATTCCGGTAATTCGTAACTTGGAGGAGTATTATGATAACGACCTACTTACATCGGTAAAGGGTATCTTAAATGGCTCATCAAACTTTATCTTGTCGAAGATTTTCAACGAAAAAATGTCGTATGGCGACGCTTTGAAGCTGGCTCAGGATTTGGGCTTTGCTGAGAGCAATCCTACACTTGATATCGATGGTTGGGATTCACTCTTTAAGCTTATCATTATTACAATTCACGCATTTGGATTGTATGTGGCTCCTGAGAAGATCTTTACATACGGAATTTCAAATATGGGTGACGATGATATTCGTTTCGCTAATGAGAAGGAGCGTCGTTTCAAGTTGGTTGCCCACGTTGAAAAGATCGCAGGTAACAAGCTCATTATGTGCGTAATGCCTCAACTTATCTCGCGTAATAAGTATATTTATAGCGTGGAGGATGAGTTCAATGGTGTTGTTATCAAAGGCTTGTTCTACGACAAGCAGTTTATGTTTGGTCGTGGCGCAGGAGGTTATCCTACAGGCTCGGCTGTATTGAGCGATATTACCGCTTGCTTGTATGATTATAAGTATGAGTATAAGAAGCGTAACGATTCGCAATTGCCGGAGTATACTACCGACCACTCTTTCCGTGTATATTATCGCTATTCGGATTATGCCGATTTGGATTTGTTGAAGTTTGAGTCGGTGAGCGAGAATTATATCTCAGATAGCTATAAATATGTTGTAGGTCGTGTATCTTTGCGTGAGTTGCATAGAGTTCAGGATGAGCTCCGCAAGCGTAATATATTTATAGCGGCCTACCCTAACGATTAGCGTAAAGTCGTCTAAACTTGATCTTTAGGCATCTTGCCTACGAAATTTAAAAAAATATCCTGTCTAACACTCCATCGGTTAGACAGGATATTTTTTTAAATGTATCGCTTGACTATTTACGAAGGAGATACTTAATAAACAAATAACCTCCTACAATCTGCAATGCCATACCTGGCAATCCAAGACGGAAATCCTGCATTGCTGCATCGAAGTTGACCATAGCCCACTCTGCCATTCCGCCTACAATCTGATAGAAGGCTACGACAGCTGCCATAAATATAATAGACACCTTGCGAGTGTGAGATGCGGTGTACCCAGCTGCGAGAGCCAGCAAAGTTGATTTTACCAAAATTGGAACAAGTACAGCTGCTGCCGGCATGCCAAACAAAATGTGATTGAGCAGAGGTGATGCAATGGCTGTAAGAAGACCAACTTTCCAGCCATATTTGTAAGCTCCAATTAAAGTAAAGAAATAGATGGGTAGCCAGATCATACCACCTTGTGGCATAAGATGACACAACTGCGGTAGAGCAATATTACCCACGATAAACATTGCTGCAACGAGGTATGTCTTAGCCTCGTTGTAACCCATAGTGTAGAGTTTGATGCTTGTAGTTTGCATAATGTAAGTTTTTATTTGTCTATAATTTCTTTGTATCTCTCTTCTATTGTAGGCCAATCGACAATTTGCCATAATGCCTCTATGTGCTCGCGTCGTCTGTTCTGATAATCCAAATAATAGGCGTGTTCCCATATGTCGAAACCCATCAATGGAATTAATCCCTCGGCTAATGGATTTGAGCCATTAGTCATCTTTTCGATATATAATTCACCATTTTCGTTAGCCGCAAGCCATACCCACCCTGAACCAAATATTTCAGTTCCAGCATCGGTAAATACCCTACGGAAATTCTCCTCGCTACCCCATTTGTCACATATGGCACGGTATAGTTTACCGTTGGATAGGCCCTTTGCCGATGGTGAAAACTGAGTGAAATAGAGATTGTGGTTGAGTGTTTGACCAGCATTGTCAAACAATGTCCCATCAGCCGAGGCTACAATCTCTTCTAACGAAGCACCATTATGTTCAGAACTTTTAAGCAATGTATTTAACTTATCGACATAGCCCCTTAAATGTTTCCCGTAGTGCAATTCGATGGTTTGTTTGCTTATTATTGGTTCGAGAGCATCGGTCGGGTATGGTAGCTCTATAAGAGTGAATACTCCGTCAGTGTGCATTGTTTGCCGTAAATTTTGTTTCAAAGCATTGGCGGCCTTCCACCCTCTCTCTGTCGTATTAAGTGTCGTTTGTTGTATTGTTACTTCTATGTCTTTGTTACTCGTTGCTTTGGTGTTAATTATTACGGTTGTTCCCGCCAATGAGATTAATAAAGGAATAAATATTTTTTTCATAGCAAATATAATATATGTTTGCCTATTTATCCCAAAAATGTTGCCGAAATATTTGGCTCTACTTTTTATTAATTAGAGGTAGAATCTCATTATTGAAAATCTCCCGCTCGATGATTCGGTAATGCGGTGCATAGTGCTTGTTGAAAAGCTCACTATGGTGCATCACGACCTTACCTGCGTTTAGCATACTATCTATGGTTGCTCTGTCTTGCTCGGCATTGGGCAGGTTGAGATTCATACGCTTTATAATCGAATCTATTTTATGCCACTCTCGGCTCCACTCATCAATACTTGGCTGTTTGATGCCGTTTACACTTCTTACAAATGCATCGAGGTACTTTTCGTATTCAACCCTGCCATCCTTTATTACACCTAAATTCACTCGGTAAAAACGACCTTCATAGCCTGTTGGCTCGTAGTCTTTGCCTGCAAAAGTTGTACTTGATTCCAATTCGTATCGTAGGTATCTATCGGCGGCCGATTTGTCCGAAATAATATGCCCAGGCCCGAATCTGTCTTGAAAATAGTTTTTATAGAGGTCTCGTAGCGTTGATTGCGGGTAGTCAGCCATATGACGCTCAATAGAATCCACAATCTTCTTGTCGCTGTCGTTTTCCTCGCAGGATTTGGCAATAAGTATCACGCCAGCCACTATACCCAATACGGTAGCAATTAAATGAAAATATCTCATTTTGCGTTGTTCTCTATAAAATTCTTTATCAAAGGTAAGCACTCTTCGGCGGTTTCGCACTCCTTGCATAGTGATTCAACTGGGCAAATTCCTGTGCCAGTGCGATTGATTATGTGTGGAACAGATTTGCCGAATTGAATAGCAATATCGTATTTTTCGAATAGTCCTATTGCTGCTTTGCTAATCGTGTCGGCGTAGAGAGACTCAATGCCTCCCACAATCATCAATGCGGCAGCTCCTTTACCGACAACTTTGTCAGCTATGAATGCATTGTGAAGAATTTTTGGCTCGGAGTTGAGTATATCGTAAAGATCCTTCACTCCACGTTGGTGGAATGTCCGGAAGTTTTTGCCATCGGTGATTACACACGAGCAACCTTTGCTATGTAATAATTCGATGGCTTTTTGCTTCGACTCTTCTCCTATATTATCCCTTCTTTGCATTCTGTGGCTTGTCGTCTGCTTTGCTATTAAAACTCTTTGCCTTGCTTCAATGCTTCGATATATTCGTCAATACGTCGAATCTCCTTAGGAATATCAATTCGTTGTGGACAATGTTGGTTGCACTGTCCGCATCCCGTACAATGGTCGGCGCGACGTAACTTTTCCACTGCACGTTCGTAACCCACAAGGAATGCACGACGGGCCTTACGGTAATTTGAATCCTTGGATGACTTCGAAAGATTACCCTCGTTTACACACTTATTGTAATGCAACAAGATGGCTGGAATATCCAAACCATAAGGGCACGGCATACAATATTTGCAGTCGTTGCAAGGGATTGTTGGATATCTTAGCATCAGCTCTGCCGTCTCGAAGAGGAAATCTTTCTCCTGATCGGTAAGAGGAACAAGTGGCGAGAATGAACGGATGTTATCCTGCAAATGCTCCATAAATGTCATACCACTCAATATACTCAATACGTTGGGGTAACTACCGTTGAATCGGAACGACCACGAAGCAACGCTCTTTGTTGGCTCCTGCTCTTTGAGGCGTGTGGCAATATGATCGGGAACGTTCGACAATCGGCCACCAAGCAGAGGTTCCATGATGAGGTTGGGGATGCCTCGCTTCTCCAATTCGGTATATAGATACTCGGCATTTACATTTCGTCCACGGGCATTTCGCCAATCCGAGTAGTTCATCTGAATCAGTACAAAATCCCATTTCACAGTATCATGTAACGCGAGAATATGGTCGAATACCTTCTGATCTCCGTGGAATGACCAACCCAAGTGGCGAATCTTGCCCTTCTCTCGCTCTTTGATTAGGAAGTCCAAGATTCCATTGTTTACGTAGCGTTTCTCGAAATCAGCTATACTGCTACCTACAGAGTGCAAGAGATAGTAGTCGATATAATCGACCTGTAGCTCTCGGAACGAGCGCTCGTACATTGCCACCGAGTTTTCATATGTCGAGTTGGCAAAGTTTGATAACTTGGTCGAGATGTAGAATTTCTCACGAGGGTGGCGTTTTAGGGCTATACCCGTTGCGGTTTCTGACATTCCCTGGCAATATACGGGTGCGCAATCGAAGAAGTTGATACCGTGTTCAATAGCGTAGTCAACCAATTCGTTTACAGTTTCCTGAATAATTTCATTGCCATTGCCGTCGGCACGTTTGCGGGTCGGCCATCGCATACAACCATATCCGATGAGCGATACTTTGTCGCCCGATTTGGGATGGATTCGATATGTCATTTTGTCGGTTGGTACTTCGCCATATGTTGCTCCACCAAACGAACTATTGTTTTTACATCCTGTTATTGCAGCCGATGTAAATAATGCACCTGCTCCGAGTCGCTTTAAAAATTCACGACGATCTATTTCGAGTTTGAATTTCTTTTCCTGCATAGCGATAGCGTTTAGATTGTTCTATGACTTGAATGGCCCTCTACATATATTGCGCTAAACGGACGTGCCGGGCATAGATTCTCACACGCTCCGCATCCAATGCATCGTTCTGCATTGATAGCTGGAATCTTCTTGGATTTTGGATTATTGACATCCGAACGGATCATTGTAATGGCCTCTGTCGGGCAGTGGCGTTCGCAATTGCCGCAATCTACATCGTCGGTCAGAACGATACAATTCTCCTTGATCCATACAGCATGACCAATCTGTATAGATGATTTTTCTGCCACACTTATTGGATTGATTGCACCCGCAGGGCATACTTCGGAACATTTGTTACATTCCGGGCGGCAATACCCTACTTCGTAAGACATTGTTGGTTGCATAAATGTTTTCAAATCAGACGATGGACGCAATACCTTTGTTGGACAAACGGCTACACACAGTTGGCAGCCAGTGCAATGCGTTGTCATGTTGTGTGCGCTCAGCGAGCCGGCAGGCGTAATCGCATTCTGGCGCGCTGGGGCCTTTTTGTCGATTATTGTGGCATAACCACCATCGAGTTTCATCTCCTGAGCCTTTGCGGCTGATGCAGCCAAAAGGCCAGCTCCAACAATAAAGTTGCGGCGTGATGAGTCGGCTTTTGCAGATGATGTTTCAGCTTTGGGTTGTGATGCGCGACGAGCATACTTGATAGCTCCTTTGCTACACATCTCCAAACAATCCATACAAGCTACACAACGAGAATAGTCAATTGTATGAGTCTGTACATCAATGCAGGATGCTTTACAGTTGCGAGCACAACGCTTGCAGTCGATGCACATATTAGTATCAATTACTGGCTTTAAAATTGAGAAACGCGAAATTGCGCCAAGCACTGTACCTACTGGGCAGATTGTGTTGCAGTATGTACGTCCACCTCGCCACGCCAACACGCCTACAACGATGAGTGTGATTACAGCCACGACAAACGTTCCTATACTGCCCATAACAACCTCGGTTGAATAGAATGCGTAGCTGTCGATTCTCTCTGCGAGGTATGCGAGCAGATTGTTACCCCATCCCCACAGAGGTGCAAATAGGTTTTGCGCAATACGGCCGTATGCACTGTATGGAGCTACCAGCAACGCAATTGCTCCAAATCCAGCAACGAGAGTAATTATGAAAACCGCCAATACACCATATCGCAACCATGTTTTAGCGGGGGAATATGTGAATCGATTTTTCTTGCGTTTCCCGGCTGCCCACGATATCAGGTCTTGCATCACGCCTAATGGGCAGATGACCGAACAATATACCCTGCCAAGCAGTAGAGTAAGTAATATAAGAGCAATTACCACTCCTACATTGAGGGCAAGTAGAGCAGGTAAAAATTGGATTTTAGCCAGCCAGCCAAACCACGAGTGGATTGTTCCCGTAAAGTCGAGGAACAATAATGTGATTAGTGTGAAACAAAGTGCGGCCGCGACAATTCTAATCTTTCGCAACATAGTCTATTAGTCTGTTTTATGAATAATTTATCTTTCTCTAAACTCAGAATGTATAAATACGCATTCTCTCCAATTATATATCAATATTGCAAATTTAGCAAAATATAGGTGTTTTGCAAAAGTTGTAGCAAATTTTCACAGATGTAAGCTCTGTTTTTTTGTGCAGTTGTGCTTTTGGGTTTGTAAATGATGTTTGTGGATTTATTTAAAGGATGCGTTTGTGATTGGCATATCATTTGTACCCAACAATTACAACTATGACATCGCAATGGTGTTGTAGCGAGGTTTCTTCATTTATTTGAGTTTGGAGCAAAATAGTGGTTTTGCTTTGAACAAAAGTTTGGGTTAGTAGTTTACGAAAGGCAGCCGTTGTGAAACGCCTGCCTTTATTTTTGTTCAAATTGGGTTGAGATGTGGTGTATATGAATTGCTGTTATACATTGGCAAAATAATTGCTCGTTTGTAGTTCAGTGGTATCTAAGCCACGAGGTTTCTTCATTTATTTAAGTTTGGGTTAGTAAAGCAGCAGGCTGTCGTGAGACACCCTGCTGTGTCTTTTTTGCGTTCACAGGTCAGAGCTGGTATTAATAGTGTTTGGTTTGGTAATAAAAAGAGCCTGTCCACGACTTGTTAGACAGGCTCTCTTACGTCTTGTTAGGGATATTACTCCTCTGGGGCAAACATAGGATCCCAGGCTGGAAGTAGAATAGGCTTCTGATTGAGCATCTCCAATACATCGGCCGGAACGTATTTACGCTCAACAACCACGCGGAACATATACTCGTTGAACCACTCGTCGGTCATAATCAAGTTGCCCTTGTAGCCCGACGATGCACCCCAACTATTCTCAACCATCCATTTCTTTGCTTTGCCAGCCTCGTCCAAATCCACTGCAATGAGTGTCATCGCGTGAGATGATAGACTTGAATAGGTTTGTATACGCTGTTTCTTGTCCATTGGGAACGATGTGCGGAAAAGCGATGCGTAGTCGAAGTTTGCTATATCGAGCGTGCCTTTTGAACTGTTCATAAACTTACCTACATCGCAAGAGAAATACATTGCTACATTGTCCTTAATTGAAGCGATAGCCATCTCCTTGATTCGCTCAATGGGGAGGTTGATATAGAGCCAGTTCTCGCCATCGTAAACGTGACGGTCGTACTCAATCTCATATACCTTGCCATATTCGCGAGAAGGATCGTTCATGATCATTACATAGTTCTTTTCCAAATCCTCGCCTATATATTCGTTGTAGAACTCTTTGGGAGTGTATGTCTTTTTACTTACGAGATTACCCTGCTTGTCGTAGCGAGCCCACTCGAACTCTGTGGGAGGAACGCCCAGGCACTCAACCAATATGCGATAGATTTCGGTGAGCATCTCTACCTTTTGCTTTGCAGCCTCGGCTGGTTTCATCTCGCGTAAAGCAAGTGCATATTCGCGAAGTTTCTGGCGTAGTATATTCGACATTTGGCCGGTGTTCTCGCTCTGGAAAGTCTCGGGCATAGCCGATTTTGGGGCAACGCCATACTTCATAATCAAGTTGGATACACCGGTAAACTGACCACCATCTCCGATTGGGTTGTGCAAAAGCCAATCAACTTTACGATCGCTGATAGGCAACTCGCGAGTATCGATAATTGCCTGCAAGAAGAGGTTTGATTTCTCCAATAGGTCGTAGAATGAGCAGTAGTTCTGCGAAAACTCAAATTCGGGCAAATCGTACTTGTCGATCATCTTTGCGCGCAACACATTCAGACCGGTGAATAGCCAGCAGCGGCCCGATGATTTCTGGTTTGTGATGCCGACAGTCTTTACTCTGTGCGAAAAGTGAGTGTCGCACATTGTGAGATTCTCGGCATTGATAGCCAAAGTTGCAATTGAGTTTGATGCAAGTGCATTTTTGATAGCTTTCTGCTCGGCCGATGCGGTATATCCCTGACGGATACGGTTCATCATATCTTCGCTGATGCCACCATCCTTGCTCTGAGATTGAGCCATTACGCTCATTGTGCCGAACAACATTGCGGCACACAAGATAAGTCTCTTCATATTATTATGGTTAAAAATTTCTTTCAATGGCGAAGATAATAATATTTTTCTAATTAACTTTGAAGCCGATATCAAAAATCGGAACTTTTATATATTAATCGAGATTGTAATCATCTTGCTTTGCTTGTTGGATTAGCAGTTGTTGGGTTGCGGTTTTGAAGATTTGATTATATGGATTGGACGAGCGATAATATCGAGGCTGTGATTTTAGCAGCTGGAGACTACCCTACGGCGAAGTTGCCGCTTGGTATACTTCACGATGCGCCTTATGTGGTGTGTTGTGATGGAGCTGCAAGCGAATATATAGCACGTTCAAATCGCCCCGACGCTATCGTAGGTGATGGCGACTCTCTGAGCCAAGAACTTAAATCGCAATTTGCAGAGATTATCCATATTGATTCTGACCAGGAGACCAACGACCAGACAAAGGCTGTAAAGTTTCTTCAGGAACGCGGTGTTAGCAATATCGCTATTGTGGGAGCCACTGGTAAGCGCGAAGATCATACTATTGGAAATGTTGCTTTGCTGGTTGAATATATGCGGCAGGGGCTAAATGTTAGAATCTATACCGATTCGGGGATTTTTGTGGCTTGTCACGGCGAGGTGAACTTTGATTGCAAGATAGGGCAAGCTGTGTCTATTTTCAATATTTCGGCTCAAAACTTCTCTTCGGATGGTTTGCAATATCCCATCTACGATTTTACGCAATGGTGGCAAGGTACACTCAATCGCACAACGGCCGAGCGCTTTACAATCTCGGCTGAAGGCGATTATCTGGTGTTTGTTGCTTATGCTGAAAGTGATTTGTAGTTGTTATTGAAGCACTTTTTCGTAAGCCAGTCTGCGGCTCTCTATTATTACATCTCCGCAATATGTGAAGCCCATTCGCTCCACCAAGCCTTGCATGATTTTATTATCGGGATGGGTGTCGATTCTAAAGCTTTTCACCCTCTCAGCAGCCATAACTTCGGCTGCCGACATAAACTGTTTGGCAAATCCCATTCCCACAAATATTTCCGACACGCAGAGTCGGTGTACCACTGCATACTGGCCATCGGTGAGCCATTTTCCGCCAGTAAGGTCGTCGTAGGCTGGCTCTCCGGTAAATATCACAGCCCCGTATGCTAATATCTCGTTGCCCAGCGCAAGCACCATTCCCACACCTACCTCCACATCGTTTTCGATGCTCGTGCGATTGGGGTATCCTCGTTGCCACTGGTCGATGCCCGCCGCACCCAGTCGTGCGCTTGCGGCTTTGATGATTCGCTCTATGGTGTCGATATCTGCTGTTGTTGCCTTTCTGAAAATCATTCTATAATTATTGTGTTTGAAAATTATTGTGTTTGAAATCGTGGAGGTGTTTATCCTCCTCCAAATATGGGCTTAATAGCTAAAATAAAAAAGGAGGAAGTGTTCGTGTTCACTTTCCCCCTTTTGGTTGAGCTACCGAGATTCGAACTCAGAATAACAGAACCAAAATCTGCTGTGTTACCGTTACACCATAGCTCAATCGTTTGCTCGTAAGCGCGACAAAAGTAATGCAAAAAAATTAATCAGCAAAATTTTATGGCAACTATTTTATAGTCGCAATCAACCTCGATTTGTTGCAATTGGTCACTTGAAATAAAAAATACGGTATCGCAAACTCTGCAATACCGTATTGTTGTTATAATTGACGATTGTTATTTTACGAAATCGTCTACGATGCGTTCGTACCCCTTGTCATTGGGATGAAGGCCATCGGTGAATAGGCTCTCATCGATTTTGCCATTTTCAAGCAACATCTTTGTGCCGGGGTTTGCATATTTGTATCCCTCCTGTTTTGCCATAGATTCAATCATTAGATTTATCTCTGCTATGCGTTGCTCCATATTGCGACGTGGCAGGATTCCCATAACCTGAATCTCGGCTTTGGGCTGACGCACGCGGATGGCATCAAGTAGGAATCTGATACCCTCTACGATGTCGATGTTTGTGTCACGTCCTATATTGTTAGTACCAATTTTGACAATGATCTTTTCTGGTGAGCAGTTGTCCAACGCTCCGTGATAGACTCTCCATAATAGGTTCTCGATTCTATCCCATCCGCAACCCATATTTACAAAATCTTTGGCCATCTTCTCGGCCCATACCTGCTTGCCGTATATGTTGCCCCAATTATGAATAATAGAGTTGCCCATTATGATAACCTTTGGTTGCTTACTTGCTGCCTCTCGAATCATATCGTAATGTCGTGTGCGCCACTCATAACCGGCAGAACGGCGTTGGGTCACGGGGCGAGAAGTTACTCTGTCGCCCAATGGGATATTCAATATCTGGCGGACTTTGCGCTCAACCGATGTGGCTTGCTCCGACATACCCTTGTCGGTAAGATGTACGTAGTCAACCGTTGATTCAGGTGATACTCCAAGTTCGCTTTGTGAGAGGTAGTAGACATCTTTTATGCCCTCTTTGATAAGCTTCTCATATGCTCGGCGATTGGCTTTGTTGCCGGTTATCGATTTCTCGCGGCTGCTATCGTTTGTTCGGGCATGGGCATAGCCAACGTGTTCAACAAGCAATATGGGTGCAGAGTGTTTTGAGCGTATGGCCTTGACTGCATTATAAACTCTTTGCTCTATGTCGTTGAGACCAAGCATGTTGGGTATGCAGTCGAGAATAAACATACGGGCGTCAATTTCGTTTATCAACTCGACAACCTCTTTCTCCATCTTGCCGTTACCCGAAAATCCGAGATTGATTACAGGGTAATCCAACGAGCGTTGCATGATTGTTCCCCATGTCATTGATGGACGAGAAGCGCAACCTCCTTGAGCTATGGATGTACCATAGAGTACAATAGGTTTTTCTGTCGATGTTGGGATAAAACGGAATGATGTGCCGTCGTCTACGCCAACCTGCATTGATTGTACTCCGTTGTATAGAGGAAGGAATACGCGGTATTCGTATCCATTATGGTTGTAGCCGTTTTTGGTAGGCAACTCGGTGTACTTAAAACTTACTCCATTCTCTCCGAATGAATATTTTCCAAAGCAGAAATCCCAGTTGCCATCGGGACCTACACGATACATATCGACTCCAGAAACACCTGTTGCTGGCATATGATTCATCGCGTATGATTTGCTCGTTGTTGTGTATTTCACTTCAATCGATGGCGAGTCAGTGTAGAAACTGATGTATAATCCAGCTGAGTGTCTAGATAATCCCCATACTGCTGGAGGAATAACACCCTCGGCACGAGCAGGAAAACGAACATAACTCTTGCCAATCTCGTTGCTGTATGCTTGATTTTGAATTACGTTGTAACCAGCTTCGGCGGGGTTGTGCCATTTGGTTTGTGCTGTGGTGGAAAATGTCGCAGCAAAAAATATTAATATAAATAATAATCTTCTCATATCAATCAGTTTCGATTATTTGATTTTGCTTAAAAATCTTTCGCGGTCAACAATAAATCGAGTGTGATAGCCCTCGCCTATCACGCCTTGCTCATCCCACGCTTTGACTTTGAATGTTAGCTTACGGCCCTCTATGGTGGTCAACTCAGCCGATGCTGTTATGGTTGCACCCATAGGCGATGCTTTGATGTGTGATGTGTTCATCTCCACTCCAACAGTCGATGCGCCTTCGTCTAAATGGGGTGCCACAGCCAGCATTGCAGCATTCTCCATCAAGGCGACCATAGCCGGTGTGGCAAAAACCTCCATATCGCCCGAGCCGAGTGTTTGGGCTGTGTTGTTGGGCCCAACAACAGTTTGGCTCTCATATTTTAATCCTATCTCAATCATAATAATATCGTTACTCAACGGTTAACTCCAAAATTCCAGCAGTTGAATCGTTCTTTGGAGTGATGTTCAGACGCAACGCATCGGCTGTAATGGCTGATGCCGGGTGAACCATATTGAATTGATTTGTAGCCACGCCAAATGAATCGGTAATGTATGGAGTGTATTTGTGCCATTTGCCCTCAGAGCGGTACTCCATATTCCACTCGACGGGAGGCTGAACGCCGCCTTTGTCGTCATACCAGTATACTGATACGCTTTCGATGGGCTGAGCCTTTTTCAAAACGACCTCTACCTGCTGCTTCTTACCCTTTTCTGGCCAACTAGTCCAACGTGGAATTGATCGGTCCGCAGAACTCGATGGGCGCTTGCCATCGGCAATGGCATACACATCGTCACCTGAAAAGGTGTGAGTGGCTTTTACATCTTTGATATTGCCAACGGTGTGAATAAGCGACATGCGAGCGGTCTCGGCATCACGACCAAACCATACATTCATGGCTTTGTCTCCACGATTATCCCATGCATAATATGGAACCAATGTGAGCGTAGCTGAAGCTTCACTCTCCTCGTCGGCTACATTTGCTTCGATTGTAATTGAGGGAATACCCTTCATTATGCCGTCTGCGAATTTACCAACCTTGCTCTGCTTTTGAGCTGCCTCCGGAATAAAGTAGGTTGATACCTGATGTTCGTTGTCGGCAGTCTCGGCGCAGAATACCAACGGACCACGAGTTACGCATACTCGGTTGCTGTCGGCCTTAACCAATTCGTGTGCT
Organism: Rikenellaceae bacterium; assembly: GCA_015060165.1. Classification (GTDB taxonomy): domain Bacteria; phylum Bacteroidota; class Bacteroidia; order Bacteroidales; family Rikenellaceae; genus Alistipes. The sequence goes on along the minus strand of SUZC01000004.1, from coordinate 8,649 downwards.
ACGTTGTAACGCACAGGCATAGGTAAAGAGAGCTCTACCTTGTCGCCTGCCGACCATTTACGCTGGATAGGCAAATAACCATCTACAACATTGCTTCTCACTTTGCGGCCGTTAACCTTTGCAATAGCCTTGTTGTTCACTCCGTCTGCATATTTATACAAGTCGCCTGATACAAATCTGTCACTTGTACACCAGCTTGGAATACGCAACCACAAAGTGAACTCTTCGCCATCGTTTGCAGGTGTTAACTCAAATGTTATATCACCCTCGAATGGATACTCTGTCTTTTGAGAAATTTTCACATTGCCTGTCTCTAAAGGAATCTCTGTTGAACTTCCAGCATAGAGGGCGCAGAAGATATCGTCGTTGGTGTGAGAGTAAATCATACCAGAAATCTGAGGAATCAGTCGGGCCAAATTCGATGGGCAGCAAGCTGTGCTAAACCAAGGCGAACGACCTGTGTGTCCGTGATTGAATGCCTTGCGACCATCAGCCTCCAAAGGATTTACATAGAAGAATCGGTTTCCTTCGAGGTTTACACCTGCCAACACGTTGTTGTACAACGCTACCTCGGCAACGTCAACATACTTTGCATCACCCGACATAAGGAACATCCTGTGGTTGAAGAAAACGTTGCCCACAGCCGAGCAAGTTTCGTCGTATGTATCCTTATTGGGAAGTAGATAGTCTGGGCCAAATCCCTCAATGCCAGGAACAGCTCCCAAACCTCCTGTAATGTGCATCTTCTTGTCAACAATGTCGTGCCAGATAGCCTCCAATGCAGGTTTTAGAGTCTCGTCGCCTGTCATAGCCGCCACATCGGCCATACCTGAGTAGAGGTAGGTTGCACGAACAGAGTGGCCTACGGCTGTGCGCTGCTCTCGGACAGGCAAATGTTGCTGGGCATAGTTATTTTCGCGTTTGTCATCACCCACGCCACGAATATCAATGAACTTCTTGGCCATATTCAAGTAGAGTGAGTCGCCCGTTACACGGAACAATTTTACCAATGCCAACTCGATCTCCTCGTGTCCGGGAGAAGTCATTACAGGTTTGCCGTCGTTGTAGTTGGGGTCACCCTCGAAGAACACTTTGTTTATGTGACGCGCACTCTTTTCTGCTACGTCCAACCACTTGCGTTTGCCCGTAGCCTGATAATATGCGATAGCACCCTCGTACATATGGCCCATATTGTAGAGCTCGTGGCTATGTGCAACGTGTTGATATGGGCGAGTGCCGGCACCTCCATTATTTCTTGCATAACGATATTTCTCGGCAACAGTGTGATGCTCATATAGATAACCATCTTCTTTTTGAGCAGCGGCGATAATGTCGATAATGTCGTCCATCTTCTTCTCCAACTCGGGATCTTTCTCCAAAGTGAGCAGATATGCAGCACCTTCCATAACCTTGAAGAGATCCGATGCTACATAATATGGCCATTGGAGCAGTGGTTCAATCTTTTCACCACGCAAGTAAGCTCCCGTGCGTCGCAGATTCTCAACTGCAGGCTCGGTCTTTTCGAGCGAGAATGGAACAAGTGTCTTTTTCTGTGTTTTCAGACGAGGCAACCAAAATTCGTCCTCCAATGTAACCTGCTGGAAAGGTATGGGGGTCAGAGTCTCCTCGACCTTTGCAGGAGTAGTGTCGCTACAAGCCATAAATGAGCTTGTGGCTAATACGACCGCAGCCGAAATGAAAATTGATTTTTTTATCATAGTTGTTTGGTTTAATAGTCTAATCAGACAAAGTTAATAAAATTTGCAAAATTATACAGCCGTAAGGCTGAAATATTGTGTCGTGAGAATAACAAATCAAATATTTTTGTAACTTTGGATTGAATATATAAGTCAATTATGGAGATAAGAGAATTGCAAACAAAGGTAGATGAGTGGATTCGCGAGTATGGAGTTCGTTATTTCAACGAGCTTACAAATATGGCGATTTTAACAGAAGAGGTTGGCGAACTTGCACGAGTGATGGCACGACGTTATGGTGAGCAGTCGTTCAAGGCCGAAGAGAAGGATAACCTCTCTGATGAGATGGCCGATGTGTTGTGGGTTTTGGTGTGTCTGGCTAACCAAACGGGAGTTGATTTGGAGAAGGCTATCGAATTGAATTTCAAGAAGAAGACCTCGCGCGATAAGGAGCGTCATATAGCTAATGATAAACTTTAATTAAAGTACCATAAAATAAAGTAATTCAATAGGATAATAAAATCAAATTAAATAATTGCTTGAAATAATTATAACAACAAATTGATATGAAGAAGATTACATTAACAATGATTGCAGTTTTGAGCATAGTTTCGCTCTCGGCGCAAGATTTTCACGACAACGGAGTTATTGCTCACCGAGGAGCTTGGAAAAACACAGGCCACCCGCAAAATACCCTTGCCTCGTTTCGTGCTGCTGCCGAAATGGGTTGTCACGGTTCGGAGTGCGACGTGCATCTCACGTTAGATGACTCACTCGTTGTGTTCCACGACCTTTCTCACAAAGGAATGTTGATTGAAAAGACTCTTTATGCCGATTTGGTAAAAGAGCCACTTAAAGATTTTAGCCAAATCCCTACCCTGCGTGAGTATATGTTGTGTGCAAAAAAGTATCCACGCACAAAACTTGTACTTGATATTAAAACACCGAAGGATAATTCGCGCGCTGTGAAGATTGCCCTTGCATCGGCCAAATTGGCCAAAGAGTTGCAGATTGAAAAGCAAGTTGAGTATTTGGTTGGTTATTTGCCAGCCGATGTGGCTTTGCGTGAGGTAACTTCTGCGCCAGTTGCCTATCTGGGCCGTTGGATGACAGAGCTACCCGAAATGCACCCCGATACAATTTCTCGCCGAGGAATACGCTATTTGGATTATCAGGATGTTCAGTATAAGAAGCGCCCCGAATGGGTTGAAAGATTCAAACGCGAGGGAATTCATCTCAACGTATGGACCGTAAACGAGGAGGCTGATATGGATCTGTTCCTTGATAAAGGTTTTAATTACATTACAACCGATTATCCAGAGATGCTTTTGCAGAAGATTGCGAAGCGCAAAGCAAATAAATAGTATAGAACAAAGCTGCAAACGATTGATTTGCAGCCTTGTTTGCGTTTATTCCATATTCAACTCATAAAAGAATAAAACAGGATTGTCGTCATCCTTGAGGTGTTTGAATCGCTCGGTTTGGTTTATGTCGTGAGCATTGGCAAATCCGACAACCATATTGTCGATAACTCTACCAGCATATCCAAACCAACAATTTTTGAGATATGGCAACTTCTCTGATTTAGTGAATGTTAATTGAGTATATTTGGCCTTGCCCGATTTATTATCGATTTTAACCATACACGAACATTTGTTTTCGTGGCGGTATTTTATGTCTGCAATAACTATGATTTTGTGATTATTTTGCTTAATACCAGCATAATAATAAAAGTAATCATCTTTCTCTATTAACTCATCGACAATAGCAGGCGAAAGAGACTTTCGTTGTTCGGCCGTAATCGAGTTGGGACGGTGAAAATCTATTGTCAAATATGGCTCGTACGAATCATCGGACAAACGGTAAATTGTTTGATCCCATAATCGAGCTACCAAATAATCTTTACCCTCTTTGTGTATAAATGGTGTCGTACCACTCACTAAAAGACCTGCATATTTAGGAAATTCGCACATTTTCACCTCGATTTCGCCTGTATCTGGGTTTAGCAAATGATACTCATACAAACTCTCGTTGCTAGTATCGGAAGATAACCATATCTTACCATCATCACATCGCGAAATTTTATAGAAATGTTCGTTGGCGGTGTCGATTGTTTGTATAAATTTTCCGTCAATACCATAGACGTATATCTTCTTTGATGAAAGAATATATGCTTTACCCTCACTTATTGTAAAATCGTTAAAATGTGTATATTCGTTTGGCCCGCGACCTTTGCGACCTATGCGGTTGATAAACTTGCCTGTATGGCGGTCAAAACGAAGAATTGTTGCTACATTATATGATGGATAGATATAGATATTGTCCTTATCGTACTCTATATGTTGAATGTTTCCAATCATAGATTCTGTGGTTGTCTCTAATTCAACACAAGCGACCTCTCGTTTTATAAACTCTTCGATTGGAGCTTGGACAGAAGTATCGACTTTGTAAATGCTCTCCTGCTTATCGCTATTGCAAGACGTAAACATCAATGCGACAAAAATGAATAAATATAATTTCTTCATAGTTTGGCGTTTTAGAGTATTCTATACAACAAAGATAATTTTATAACTTCTTCTCGCGCTTGGGAAACCACCCTTTCTCAACTCTTTTCTTCTGCTCGAAGAGTTCGCCTATTGACCAAAACGATGATGCTCCCCACACCGCCAAAAGTGTGGACCACAATACATTCTCGATCATAAGCGATGCTGCAATTGCCACCACTCCCATTAGTGCAAACACCCACCAAATGCGTGTGCCAAAATAGTACTCACCCTTGATGACAAGTGGGTGAAAAAGTCCGATTATGAGAAATGTGGCTACGCCAATGATAAGTCCAGTGAAATACATATTGTTCTGTGATAATTTTGTTTTACTTTTGCAAATATAGTGACAATTGAGTTGTGATGAACTAATATTTGTGATAGATTTTCTGCAAAGAGCAACAATTTAGCCATAAATAATCGAGTTCTCACAAAGATTTTATATCTTTGCGTGATTTTCTGTGGAAATAAATAAAACACGATAAAGCTATGTTTGAAAATTTAACAGACAAACTTGAACGCTCGTTTAAGATATTGAAGGGTGAGGGTAAAATCACCGAGATTAATGTTGCCGAGACTTTGAAGGAGATTCGTCGTGCGCTTATCGATGCCGACGTTAACTACAAAGTGGCAAAGACCTTTACCGACCAGGTTAAGCAGAAGGCTTTGGGTCAGAATGTGCTTACGGCTGTGAAGCCTGGCCAGATGATGACCAAAATTGTGCGTGACGAGTTGGCAGAGTTGATGGGTGGTACTGCTACCGACATCAAGTTGGAGGGCTCGCCCGCGGTGATTTTGATTGCAGGTTTGCAGGGTTCTGGTAAGACTACATTCTCGGGTAAGTTAGCCTCGATGCTCAAATCGAAGAAGGGTCGTCAGGTATTGCTCGTTGCGGGTGACGTTTATCGTCCTGCAGCTATCGACCAGTTGAAGGTTTTGGGAGAGCAGATTGGAGTGGAGGTTTACACCGAGGAGGGTAATCAAAATCCCGTTGAGATTGCTGAGAACGCAATCAAGTATGCTCGCTCGAAGGCTTACAATACGGTAATTGTCGATACTGCGGGTCGTTTGGCGGTTGATGAGGCGATGATGCAGGAGATTACTGCAATAAAGGCTGCCGTTAAGCCAAGCGAGACACTCTTCGTGGTGGATTCAATGACTGGTCAAGATGCTGTAAATACCGCTAAGGAGTTTAACGACCGTTTGGATTTCGATGGCGTGGTACTCACAAAGTTGGACGGTGATACTCGTGGTGGTGCTGCTATCTCAATCCGCTCGGTTGTGGATAAGCCATTGAAGTTTATTTCGAGTGGTGAGAAGATGGACGCTTTGCAGGTGTTCCACCCTGAGCGTATGGCCGACCGTATCTTGGGTATGGGTGATGTGGTATCACTCGTTGAGCGTGCTCAGGAGCAGTATGACGAGGAGGCTGCTCGTCGTTTGAAGAAGAAGATTGTGAAGAATCAGTTTAACTTCAACGACTTTATCGACCAAATCAATCAGGTGAAGAAGATGGGTAGCTTGAAGGATATCGCTTCGATGATTCCTGGAATGGGTAAGATGCTCAAGGATGTGGATATTCCGGATGATGCATTTAAGCAGGTGGAGGCAATTATTGGCTCTATGACTCCTGCCGAGCGCGAGAATCCCGACATTATTAATGCACGTCGCCGTGAGCGAATCGCTAAGGGTTCGGGTACTACAATGGCCGATGTGAATCGCTTGATGAAGCAGTTTGAGGAGACCCGCAAAATGATGAAGATGGTTGCGGGTGGAGGTCTTCAGCAGCGAATGCAGCAGATGCGTCGAGGCGGTTTCCGTCGATAAATTTGTGATTTGAAAACAAATCAAATATTAGTGCCGACAATGATTCCACTGTCGGCCTTTTTTTGTTTTATCGGATAGGCTTAAATGCAAATTACAAGCATTTTTTTGGTCAAAAAGTACACGTTTTTCGGGGGGGGGTGAATGGCAAGAGAAAATTTGGTCAATATAGGCTAATATGTTGCATATTAGGGAACAGAGAGGTATATTTGTATAATTATACACAATTTAACGACCTCGCATTATGAAAAGATTTGTAATATTGATAATCGCCATTGTTTGTGCTACTACATCGTTTGCGCAGAGAGAAGATTTTACCGTTAGACGAATCGAAGTTGAGCCGAGCATCGGCCTCGGCACTGGCGGAATATCACTCGCGTTAGAGGTGCGCAACAATCTTTCCCCTCGTTGGGATATTGGCCCGCGAGCAGGTATGGATTTCTATGGCACAACAGCCGACGTGGTGTCGGATTATAACTTCATAAGGCCAAATAAGAATGTGATGTTCTTTGTCGGTGCAGGTATGGGCGTGGGGGATGTCAGCGAGGTCGGAAGCGTCGGTAATAGCGACGGTCCTGACGAGAGTTCGACAAAATTTCACTTTATGCCCCGAGCAGGAGTGGAACTATTTCAGCACGCGAGGCTTACCGTAACACTACACACATACAATTTCTCGCAAGCCTATATTATGTTCTCTTTAGGAGTAGTGATTGGCGGAGGAAGAAAATAGAGAATAGCTAACTCCACAGAAGAAGAGCCTCTTAAACTTTTTAGAGAGTTTAAGAGGCTCTTTAATATTGTAAAACGATAGTATTTATCTCTTTTTACGGTTTACCTTAATATCAGGATTTTGATGTGGTCCAATTTTATCGAATGGAATAGGTGCAAGACCATATTGTTTTAATACGTCTGACTGCAAATAGTAACTTATCGGATGCGACGAGTCTTCTTCCGACAACATTGTATTGTTCTCTATTACATTTTGTCCACTATCGCCGCTTGTCATCTCAAGACATTTAACCAGCAGATTACTACGAAGGACATTGCGATTTAGATTTGATGCATAAGGCTCTCGAAGTTTAGGATAACGATTAAGATACACATCGCTGCGGATGTCGGCATTTTCATACACTTGTTTTATATGTCTTGGTTCATTAAATTTGGCATCCCACGACAATGCGCTCCACTGCGAGAAACTAGCAGCCTTTGAACAATTATAGAAAATATTATTCTCTATCAAATTATCCTTACCACCGTGAATCTGCACTCCGCCAAAATGTCCGCCTCCGATATTCTCAAACACATTACCATAAACAACTTGACCCGAGATAATATCATCAAAACGTACACCTGCAGAGCCATAATGTGTAGCACCTCGGATATCGCGCCAGTGGTTGTAACGTATCACATTGCCACGTAGAGCATAGTTAAAGAACATATCAAGTCCACCCTGGTCATCACTCTCGGTCACAACGTGAAATATCTGATTATACTCTATCAAGCAGTCGTTTGCCTCGATACGCATAGCCGAAGAACTCGATTCGGTAAATAGGTTATTGCTAATGAGAAAGCCTACGCCCTCTGTATAAATAGCGGGCTGATATGTGCGCTTGTATAGCGAAAAATTACGAACAACACTATTGGTAACTTTATGATTGCAGGGCTCAAGTGTTTTACGATTACCGCCAATTAGATGAATGCCATCGTGACCTAAATTTTCAAGAGTGCAATTATCCACCCAATTTCCTACTCCACCCTCGATATGGATAGCGCGTTGAGCAAATTGACGAATGGCACAATCATAAATAAGGCAACGGTTGCTATTGAGAACCTCGACACCTCCGCCTCTACTACCTTGCATATCAATACCACTCAGCGTAAAATCATCCATATCACAGACCTTAAACATATATTGAGGAGCAGAAACCGAAAGTGTAATTACAGATTTTGACATATCAACTAAATTGGGAACATACCAATATAGAATTCCGTTTTTGCGATTGATATAATATTCACCCTCAACATCGAGTTCGCAGAGCAAATTATAACCATAGAATCGACAGCCAGAGCGGTAACCGTAGTTATGATATGGTGGGCGGATAAAAAATTGGCGACTAACAGCATCTATGCATTCGATAGCGTGATGTCCTTCGCTCCAATCATAATGCCAATAACCAAACACACAAGGCTCATTCTCTTCGGCCCAACGGTCTATTCTTGAATCAACATATTCCATCACTCCGTCGGCTGATGTTTTAACATCGGCTACAAACCACTGGTATTTGTTTGGCTGTACACCCATTGCACTACCGGCTTTTGTAAAGCCTTCGTTAGGCCAACGCGCCAATATCTGACGTTGACCATCACAATATAAATCGACACGATTAGTCGTACCATTAGGCTCGCCAAAATCGGTTATACCTAAACTCTTCATATCAATTTATAATCGCCAAAACCAAATGTAGCAAAATCCAAAACCAAACGCGACTTTTCGACCTCAAAGGTCAGTCAAAACGAAATGCGACAAGAATTTGACGCACACACATAAATCAAAGCACAATAAAAGAGTCCTCGAATGGCATTTG
>SUZC01000012.1 GCA_015060165.1 Rikenellaceae bacterium | reverse complement strand
TGAAATGAAATCTTTTTAGTAAGCCCCGCACGTTTTACCCAGGTTCTTATATCGCATTGGGTTGTAACTCTTTTAGGTAGAGTAAAAACAAGATCTTGCGGCCCTTTGTTTCCCCGTTCCGGCATAAAGCGGCGGGCCTCAGCGCTCAAAGGTAAATATATAATTTGTCGGGTTTTCTGCATCCTGGTTTCAATTTGCCACGTGTCCCCGTCCAGGTGTACGGCGTCCCAGGTTAAGCCCTCAATATCGGAAAGGCGCAAGCCGCAAAAGCAAGAGAAAAGAAAAGCGGCCTTTACTTGTTCGTTAGGGCATTTTGCAGCCGCAAGGGTTCTTAATTCCTCAGCTGTTAAATAGTCCCTTTCTGACGGCTGGGCTTGTGGCTTTTCGTTATCCTCGACAAGTGCCGCCGGGTTTACTGAAATAAGGCCCTTTTTATATGCCTCATTCAATGCCGCCTCAAAGTTGCTGTAATAAAGCGCGCTTGTGTTTTTGGAAAGAGTGCCAGCGCCCCAACGCTGCGGCGCGTCTTTAAGGTAAGCGGCAAAACCCGCGCAAAAATCCTTATCAATAGCGGCCAGGGTTACGGCGCGCCCTTTATATTCGCTTTCAATGTAACGGCGCAAATGTGCGGCCGCGGTCTTTATTCCCTCCGCGGTGTTGCTGGTTTTGCGTCCGGCGTCCTTTGCGGCTTTTTCGGCTCTATCCTGGCGCTGCTGCATCCAATCCAATATAAGCACATAGCCGCCCTTGCGGTTTTTTATTCCGGCCTCCCCGTTTACGATCTCTTTAATCCTTTGGGCCTTAATCGCGTTCGCCGCGTCCATTGTTACGGCGTTTGCGTTCTTATCTTCTGCGGATTTTTCCGGGATAATATAGAGCTTTAAAAATTCATAGGATCGCACCCCGTCCCGGTATATGTCAAGATAAATTGACTTGCTGCCTTTCGCCAGCTCTTTAAAACGAATTGTTACGGGTTCTTTAGCCCGTATCTGCTTTTTAGGCCTTGCCATATCGTTAAATTTTATTGTTGTTACCGGGTACAAATATAGGCATTTTTTCAATGCGAGTAACAAACGGGTAACAAAAAACGCGAAAAGTAACGTAAATTTTGGCAAGGTGTGGAAAGTAAAGTAAAAAAGAAAAGCGGCCTAAAAGCCGCTATATCAATGATTTATTTTTACTTTATTTTACTTACTTTTCTATCTTATACGTTAAAGAGGAAGTGCATAATATCTCCATCCTGCACTATATACTCCTTACCCTCAATTCCAATCTTACCAACGTCGCGACAAGCCTTTTCTGAACCGAGAGCCACATAATCATCGTACTTAATAACCTCGGCACGAATGAAACCTCGCTCAAAATCGGTGTGGATAATACCTGCGGTCTGCGGAGCCTTCATACCTTTCACGAAAGTCCAAGCTCGACTCTCATCGGCTCCCGTAGTGAAGAATGTTTGAAGATTGAGCAATTTGTATGCCGCCTTGATAAGACGAGCCACTCCCGACTCCTCCAATCCCATATCCTGCAAGAACATCTGACGCTCCTCGAAATCCTCCAACTCAGCAATATCAGCCTCGGTAGCAGCCGCCACAATCAACATCTCGGCGTTCTCGTCGGCAATAGCAGCCTTTACAGCCTCGGTATGCACATTTCCTGAAACGGCGCTCGCCTCATCGACATTGCAGACATACAAAACGGGCTTATCGGTAAGCAGATTCAAATCGGCAACCAACTTGCGCTCCTCCTTATCGGTCTCGACGGTACGAGCAGAGCGACCCTGCTCCAAAGCCTCCTTGAACTGCACAAGCAGATCGTAGCGACGCTTGGCGTTCTTATCGCCAGCCACAGCCTGCTTCTGACACTTTCCGATATTGTTCTCTACTGTCTCCAAATCCTTTAGCTGCAGTTCTGTATCGATAATACCCTTATCACGCACAGGATCAACCGAGCCATCAACGTGAGTGATATTACCATTCTCGAAGCAGCGCAAAACGTGGATAATTGCATTTGTATTGCGGATATTGCCCAAGAACTTATTACCCAAACCTTCGCCCTTTGATGCACCCTTCACCAAACCAGCAATATCGACGATTTCGATGGTTGTGGGGATAACTTTCTTAGGGTTGTCAATCTCAGCCAACTTTACCAGACGCTCATCGGGAACGGTGATAACACCCACGTTGGGTTCGATTGTACAGAAAGGGAAGTTTGCAGCCTGTGCCTTTGCATTCGACAGGCAGTTGAACAAGGTCGATTTACCCACATTGGGCAGACCTACGATACCACATTGTAATGCCATTTTATATCTTTGTTTACGTTATATACATTATTAATCTGACAAAAGTAATGATTTTTGAGCAGACATCGTCAATTTTCGGCCACAAAAATTAATTCCGGGGCACAATTACACCCCACACAATCCCGTTTGATGGCATTTTATTTGGATAAAAGCCAACTAATCATTACATTTGCAACCTATTCGGCCTGCGAAACCAGCAAGGCGAATTTTGGGTAATGTTTAGGTTTAAAAGAAAGTTAGAATTATGCTTAGCAGAAAGGTAGCAGCACAACTCAAAGAATTGGAGACTCCATTCTATTTGTACGACATCAACCTCCTGCGTCAAACGTTGGAGAGTGTAGTTTACGAATCGAACAAATATAACTACAAAGTCCACTACGCGATCAAAGCCAACAACGACGATTATCTACTCTCGATTATCCGCGAGTATGGTCTGGGCATCGACTGCGCCAGTGGCAACGAGGTACGCAAGGCAATTGAGTCGGGATTTGCCCCAGAAACTATCGTGTACGCGGGTGTTGGCAAGCGCGACAAGGAGATTCGCTATGCTATCGAGCAGGGCATCTTGGCCATCAACTGCGAATCTATCGAAGAGTTGCAGGTAATCAACCAGATAGCTGGCGAAATGGGCCGTCGTCCAAGCATCGGTTTGCGCATCAATCCCGATATTGACCCCAAGACCAACCGTTGCATCGATACAGGTCAGGCTGACAGTAAGTTTGGAATCTCATATGAGGAGATTATCGAAAACATCGACACCATAAAGGCTCTCGAAAACATCGATATCATCGGCATCCATATTCACATTGGTTCGCAGATTCGCGAATTGCACGTTTTTGAAAATATGTGCAATAAGGCAAATGCGATTGTCGAGAAGTTGGAGTCGCTCCTGGGCTTCCAATTCCGCATTGTCGATGTGGGTGGCGGCTTGGGTATCAACTACGACGTTCCAGAAAACGAGCCTATTCCCAATTTTGCATCGCTCTTCGCTATCGTACACGAGTATCTGAACGTTGGCGAGCGAGAGGTACATTTCGAGTTTGGCCGCTCAATCGTTGGTGAGTGTGGTGAGTTGATTGCCAGCGTGTTATTCAACAAGACAACAGCTACAGGTCGTCGTCTGCTTATCATTGACGCAAGTATGACCGAGCTTATCCGTCCGATGCTATACGGCTCGTACCACAACATCGAGAATATCACATCGCAGGAGGAGAATTTCAAGAAGTATACTGTGGTAGGAACAGCCTGCGAGTCGACCGACGTATTCGATGAAAATATTAGCCTTCGCAAGAGTAAGCGTGGCGACTTGCTTGCCATAAAATCGGCTGGTGCCTATGGTCGTTCGATGGCTTCGGAGTATAATATGCACGAGCTTCCCCGCGCTGTTTACAGCGACCAATTGAGCAATAAATAGTAACAAAATCTAAAATATCTGAGAAAATGGCTGCACAAAGTGGCCATTTTCTCTTTTTTATTATGGTATATCCGCAAAAAACACCTATCTTTGGAGAATAATTTTACAGCCTACTAAATATGAACATCGAGAAGATAAAATCAGAATTAGAGTGCTTGACGCAGATCGTTTCGGCGTGGAGCGACAACAATCCTATAGCTGCTATCGAAAGAGATTTAGCACTTGACAAACTCCTGAAGATATACGATTTAGTGCGTTTCGCACAAAATAACGACGAAAAGGAGATCGAGACGCCCATCGTAGCCCCAATTCCCGTTGCGGCAGACTCTACTGAGCCAAAGGCTGAGCCTGCAGCCGAAGAGGTTGATGAAGACTACGAGCAGAGCGATGTAGAGGTAGAGTTTATTTTTGCCGACGATGAGCAGGAGGAAGCGGAGCTTGATGAGGAGTCGAATGCTCCCGCAGAGATTGAGGCGGTAGAGTTGCCTGAGATTCAACCAGACATTAAACCAGAGCCAGCACCAGTTGTGCCTGAACCTGAGCCTGAGCCTGCACCTGAGCCTGAAAAAACAGAGGTTCAGCCCAAGGAGGAAGCTCAGCCAGCAGATGCACCAAAGGCTCGCTCGATGAATACACTCTTCGGAGCCGACGAACCACGCCGTCAGCCTCGCACCAAGCATCAGCGAATGATGTCGATTTACAACGACGAAGAGAGCCGTCCCGAAAAAGTTGTCGACATCTCAAAGATATTCGACTTAGGCTCTGACGAGCCATCTGCTCCAGCACCCAAGAAGAGTTCTGAGCAACCCGCTACAACTCCCAAAAAGGCAGCTACAGAGAGCCATAGCGAGGAGAAGATTTCAATTCCTGTCGTCGAGACCCCTATCGATATTGAACCTGCAACCACCATTGGCGACGTGATGGCCCAAAACAGCCAAACACTTGCCGATACAATTGCAGCTCCAACAGCTTTGAGTGAAGAGATTTCACACAAAAGCATCAGATCGTTACGTCAAGGCATAGGTCTTAACGATAAGTTTTTGATGATTCGCGATTTGTTTGACGGTGATGGTGATGCATACGAGCAAACCATCAATGCACTCGATGAATTCGACGATTTTGACGACTGCATAATCTATATCGCCGAGAATTTCGCATGGAATGCCGACTCGGAAGGTGCAAAATTCATTATGCAGCTCTTGGAGCGTAAACTCTCATAAGCCAATCAGCAGAATGTCGAAACTATACATTGTTCCCACACCGATTGGCAACCTCGATGATATTACCCTGCGAGCAATAAAGGTGCTCTCAGAGGCCGATTATATCCTTGCCGAGGATACCCGCACAACAGCCTTCCTGCTCAAACATTTGGGCATCGAGAAGAAGTTATACTCTCACCACAAATTCAACGAACACGCCACATCGGCATCGGTGGCTGAAGCCATTGGCGAGGGCCGTACCGTAGCATTGGTTTCAGATGCCGGCACACCCGGCATCTCCGACCCTGGATTCCTATTGGTACGCACCTGCGTAGAGGCTGGAATCGAAGTTGAGACCCTTCCTGGCGCGACTGCTTTTGTTCCGGCATTGGTACAGAGTGGATTTCCGTGCGACAGATTTTGCTTCGAGGGTTTCCTCCCGCAAAAGAAGGGACGCAGCAAGCGACTGCAGGAACTCAGCACCGAGAGCCGCTCGATTATCTTCTACGAGTCACCTTTCAGGGTGGTGAAGTGTCTGGAACAACTTGCCGAGACATTTGGAACTGAGCGCAAAGTATCGGTTTCCAGAGAGCTCACCAAAAAATTTGAGCAGACCGTACGTGGTACAATAAGCGAGGTATTGGAGCATTTCCGCCAACACGAACCAAAGGGAGAGTTTGTAATCGTTGTTGCAGGGTGCCCCAAACCCGAAAAGCCAAGCAAACACAACCGATATGCTCAGGAGGACACATCGGAAGAGGAGACAGAATAGTTTATATTGAGGGGAAGATATTCCCAATACAGTAATTGCAGAAGCAATGAGTCAAAAAAGTAGTGAATTAGGATTTATGCAACACATAGCATTGGAGCTATTGTGGGTGTTGTGTCGTTTTATCGCCATACTACCCCACTTCGTAAGACACTATGTGATAGGTGGTTTCATATATCTGATTCTATGTTATCTACTGCGTTATCGCCGCAAGGTAATTATGCATAATCTGCGTAATTCGTTCCCCGACAAGAGCGAAAAGCAACTCTGCAAAATATGCCGCGACAGTTATAAAAATCTCACCGAGCAGATAATCAACACACTCGGCCAATCGGGCGTAAGCGATGATGAATTGCGCCGACGAATGACATTCGCAAATGCAGAGCCAACGATGCAGGCTGTTGAGGGTGAAAGCGCCGTATTTATGACAGCACACTACGGGCCTTGGGAATCGGGCAGCGTGGTAAGCCTGAAATTCACCGAGCATACGTTTGTTGCCGTATATCACGAAATAAGCAACAAAGTTATCGACGAACTATACAAACGCATCCGCCAACACACCAATGTCGAGTTGGTATCAATGAAACGTTTGATGCGACACTTCATAGACAACCGTACTAAGCAGCCTATGATTTTGGGACTAATCTCGGATCAGAACCCCACGATACGTCCTAACTTCCACTGGTACAAATTCCTTCATCAGTGGACAGCATTCTACGAAGGTGCCGAGGTATTGGCTCTTAAATATTCACTTCCGGTATACTACTTCTCACCACGCAGAATCAAAGCCGGATATTACGAGGGGACATTCACTCTGATTTACGATGGCAAGGAGGAGGTTGAACCGCACACCATCACCGAGCGTTATGCACGACTATTGGAGGCCGACATCAACAGAGCCCCCGAGATGTGGATTTGGTCACACCGCCGATGGAAGCATACACCTCCGGCGGAACTCCTCGCACAAAAATTTTAAACTATGATGCAGACAGCAGTAGTCATTCTCAACTGGAACGGCCGTAAGCACTTGGAACACTATATGCCGTCGGTGGTGGAAAACACCCCGTCGCAGGCACGAATAATCGTAGCCGACAACGGCTCGACCGATGATTCGGTAGCTTTTCTTAAGCAGAGTTACCCCACCGTTGAGATTCTCGAACTTGATAAGAATTATGGTTTTGCCGAGGGTTACAACAGAGCACTGACCAAAGTCGATGCAAAATATTACGTCTTGCTAAACTCTGATGTAGAAGTGACTTCAGGCTGGCTTGAACCACTCATCGAGATGCTTCAAGGCGATGAGCAGATAGCTGCCGTAGCACCCAAATTGCTCTCAGATGTGGAACGCAGCAAATTTGAGTATGCTGGCGCAGCGGGAGGCTTCATAGACTATTTAGGATACCCTCTCTGCCGAGGCAGAATACTCTCGACAATCGAGCAGGACAAGGGGCAATACGACTCGGCTCGCGAAGTATTCTGGGCAAGTGGAGCAGCATTTTGCTGTCGAGCTGAGGTGTTTCATAGTTTAGGTGGTTTCGATGGAGATTTCTTTGCCCACATGGAGGAGATTGACCTCTGCTGGCGTATGCAACTTGCCGGCTATAAAGTTATGGCAGAACCTCGCAGCGTAGTCTACCATTTGGGAGGTGGTACACTTCCAAACGAATCACCCGGCAAGCTATACCTCAACTATCGCAACAATCTGGCAATGCTCTACAAATGCGCCCCCACAATGCAACGCATGACGGTAGCGGTACTTAGGCCCCTGGCCGATATGCTCTCGGTTATAATATACCTGCTCAAAGGAGAGATTAAATTGGCAAACGCCACACTCCGAGCCTACAAAGATTTCTTTGCTTGGCACAAAGCATTGAGCAAGAAACGCAAAGCCACACGTAGCCGAGTGGTTGCCGAATCGAAGATGATCTACCGAGGTTCGATGGTTGTGCGATATGCGCTCGGACGACACAAGTTTGACAATATGATATAGTCAATTATGGAAAGAGAAAAAGGCAATATTTTAGCTAAATATCGATCGCTAACAGCCGATCAAACCGTTGGCTTTTGGATGATTGTGTGGTGGATTGCAAACCTTATTGTATCGGGTTGCAGTGAACTCGCTAACGACGAAGCCTACTACCACATCTTTGCACAAAACCTCGCTTGGGGATATTTCGACCACCCGCCCGTAACGGCTTTGCTCGTATGGCTGGGTGAACACATTTTCAGTGGAGAGCTGGGCGTGAGATTCTTCTTCACGATTCTTCAGCCCATCTACCTCTACATCTTTTGGTTGATTATTCGTCCCGCAAAATCAGCTACCACAGAGCAGCCTACACGCCAGGATGGTGAACTCTATGCTATGATTACGGCATCGATGCTCATCCTGCAACTCTACGGCTTGATTGCAGTCCCCGATGGGCCACTGATGTTCTTCACATCGTTGTTCCTACTTACATTCAAGCACTTCACCGAATCGCGTCGCTGGGCATGGCTCACTATGGGCCTAACGCTCGGTCTGCTGGCGCTGAGCAAATATCACGGAGCACTGGTACTTATATTTGCATTGCTGGCCAACGTGGGATGGTTCATCAGAAATCCTCGCAAGATTGGAGAGTTAGCCCTGAGTGGCGTGGTGGCACTGGCTATCATCACACCTCACCTTATGTGGCAGAGCGACCACGATTGGGTTTCGTTTGCATATCATCTATCCGACAGAAACAAAGCCTTCGAGTTGGGTAATGTGATTGAGTATATAGTAAACATATTGGTTGTCTTTTCGCCCTTCTTCGTACCACTATGGGTACAGGCTATGCGCAAGGTCGAAGCAACAACTCCTATTACTCGTACGCTTAAATTCTATCCTGCAGCATTCTTCATCTTCTTTGGCATATCGGTATTCAGAGGTTACGTGCAACCACAATGGACTATCGTAGCCGCCTATGGCTTGGTATGGTTGCTTTGGAGTTACACCCGCCTACACACTCGCACACGACGCTATGTAATGAAAGTGGGTTATGCCACATTGGCATTGCTGCTTATAGTGAGAGTTGTATTGATATGCAACCCCATTGGATTGCGTGCCGAAGTGTTTGAGAATAAGAGTTCATACTCCGAGATGGCCGAGGCAGCAAACGGCCGCCCGCTGATTGTAAACACACGCTATACAACAGGTGCGAAGTACGATTTCTACACCGGGGGCGAGGTATACTGCCAATCTAGTATCGATCACCGCACATCGGAATGGGAGTTTCTAAACAACGACGACAACTTCATCAATCGCGAGGTAATCATCGAGGTTGACCCTGCCAAATACACAGAACAGGAGCTTAGCGAGAGGGTAAAATCAATCAAGCTATCGAATGGCAGAACGTTCAGTTATGTGGAGGAGCCAAAGTTCCAACCTGTAAGAAAGGTGAGAATCGAGGCCGAAGATTTCACTCTTCCAGAGCAGATGAAAGCGGGTGACAAGATTGTGGCAAAGCTTAGAATATTCAATCCATACCCCTATGATATTCTGCTCGACGGAGAGGTTAATTCGCTCACAATAGCTTGGCGTTGGGCCACTCCACGATGCAGTTATTTCCCACTTGCAAAGGGTATTACCCTACCAGCCGGCAAGCAGACCACTATCGATATAGAGTTCACGCTACCCGACAATCAGACTCTTCCCGAGCAGCATTACAAAATGGGATTTGCCATACGCCATCGCGACATTCCGACCTGGTACAACAGCGAAATATACAAGACCGAAATTACGAAGTAGTGGCGGCTGCACCAGCCCAAATAGGTACACAAATAGAATATGATTAAAGAGATACTACATAACCAGACTCTAATCGAGCGTTTCCTGAAATTTTGCATTGTCGGAGGTTCGGGCGTTGTGGTCGATTTTGGTATTACATATCTGGCCAAAGAGTTTTTCAAACTCAACAAATATGTGGCAAACTCGATTGGATTTGTCTGCGCAGCAACGTCGAACTACATTCTCAACAGAGCCTGGACATTTGCCAGCAACGACCCTGACATTATGATGCAGTACTTCCGTTTCTTCGGATTCTCGCTCATAGGACTTGCCATCAACAATCTGGTTATCTATCTGCTACACGGCTGCGCAAAGTGGAATTTCTACTTCGTAAAGCTAATCGCTACAGGAGTGGTGACATTCTGGAACTTTTCGATGAACTATATCTTCACATTCCAATAGCACCACTGCGCCCCATTGCTGCATAGCGGCAACTACGACTTGCAACAACAAGACATCACTGTAACTACGATTTCAGACAATATAGTTTGGTTAGCGACAACGCATCAACGAAAAACCCGACACAATAAATTTGTGTCGGGTCTATTTTTGTATTGCCCTCTGCTCGGCAACTAATTCTTACGACTGATCTTGCGGAAAGGCAACTTCAACACTCCGAAGAATGCCTCGCCAAAGATTCCTCCACTCATCTTTGAGGCTCCCTCCTGGCGCTCGGTGAAGATAATCGACACCTCGCTAACCTTCAAGCCCAAAGTCCACGCCGAGTACTTCATCTCAATCTGGAAACCATAGCCTTTCATCTTCACAGCGTCCAGATCCAAAGTCTCCAACGCCTTGCGGGAGTAGCAAACAAAGCCTGCCGTAGCATCTCGCACCGGCATACGGGTAACCAGACGAACATACACCGAGGCAAAGTACGACATCAACAATCGCGACATCGGCCAATTCACCACATTCACACCCTTCACATAGCGTGAGCCTACAACCACATCGCTGCCTGCCACAGCAGTACGATATAAGCGCACCAAATCGTCGGGGTTATGCGAGAAGTCACAATCCATCTCGAAGACATAGTCATAACCATTATCCAATGCCCACTTAAAGCCAGTAAGGTAGGCTGTACCAAGGCCTAACTTGCCCTGACGCTCGATGATAAACAATCGCTCCGGGAACTCTGCCATACGTTTCTTCACCACGGCAGCGGTACCGTCGGGTGAACCATCGTCGATGATAAGCAAATCGAACGACTCCTCCAATGAGAAGACTTTGTCGATCATAGCCGAGACATTCTCAATCTCGTTGTAAGTGGGAATTATAACTAATTTACGCATAGCTAAAAGGTTTTCAGAAATAGGTTTTCGAAAAAATTAATACTGCTCCTTCTCGTTGGGGAAGTCGAGACTCTTCACATCGTTCACATAGTGGGCAACAGCCTCGCTCATAATACCATTCAGGTCGGCATAGCGACGCAGGAATCGAGGTGAGAAGTCGTTGGTAATGCCCAACATATCGTGTACTACAAGCACCTGACCATCGGTAGCACCGCCTGCTCCAATACCGATTGTAGGCATATGCAACTCCTTCGATACTCGCTCAGCCAGGGCTGCAGGAATCTTCTCCAATACCACAGCAAAGCAACCAGCCTGCTCCAACAGATGAGCATCGCGCACCAACTTCTCGGCCTCGGCCTCCTCCTTGGCACGCACATTATACGTACCAAACTTGTGAATCGACTGCGGCGTGAGTCCCAAATGGCCCATAACGGGAATACCCGCCGAGAGAATACGCTCAACCGATTCGAGGATCTCCTCGCCACCCTCCAACTTAACGGCATCGGCCTCGGTCTCCTTCATAATACGGATAGCCGAATCGAGAGCGACCTTCGAGTTACCCTGATATGTTCCAAATGGCAAATCGACAACCACCAAAGCACGATTGACAGCTCTAA
Organism: Rikenellaceae bacterium; assembly: GCA_015060165.1. GTDB lineage: Bacteria > Bacteroidota > Bacteroidia > Bacteroidales > Rikenellaceae > Alistipes. The sequence goes on along the minus strand of SUZC01000012.1, from coordinate 58,051 downwards.
CGACCGATCGGGCGTGATAAATCATCATATCCAAAGTAATGGGGAGTGTGGTCTCGTAACCGGCCATCACATTGGCCGCCGAGTCACCCACCAGAATCACATCGACACCTGCCGCATCGACAATCTTGGCTGTTGAATAATCATACGAAGTAAGCATAGCAATCTTCTCGCCACGCTGTTTCATCTCGGTTAAACGCAGAGTCGTAACCGCTCTGACAGAACCTGCAACTGACATATATCTAAAAAATTTATAATCGTTCATTAATCGGACTCGCCCTGCCTGAGGCAGATATGCGACCCATTTACTCGCGGCAAAAGTAGGTAAAATTTATATCTTAACGAAATTTACCGCAGCCATTTATGATTTTAGCTACGCCTATGGCAACTATTTGTCATCGACACAGTGGCGGAGGGCTGCAAAAAATGGCCACAACACCACTCCTCCCGCAACAGATACATTGAGCGAATGCTTTGTACCGAGCTGGGGAATCTCGATAGCTCCATCGCACTCGTCAACTACCGACTGTTCGACACCAGCCACCTCATTGCCAAAAACAAGGGCATACTTGCAGTCGGAGGCAACCTGCAACTCATCAAGCATCACAGCACCCTCGACCTGCTCGATAGCCAAAATGCGATAGCCTTGTGCCTTTAGTTCCCGCACACAATCCAACGTCGACGGATAGTGGATCCACTCAACGGAGAGTTCGGCTCCCAGTGCCGACTTGTGTATATCCTTCGATGGAGGGGTAGCTGTAATACCACACAACGCCACACACTCGATGGCAAAAGCATCGCCCGTACGGAAGAAAGCTCCCACATTCTGAGCCGAGCGCACATTATCAAGCACTACCACAACGGGAATACGACCCATAGCGGCAAATTCGTCCACCGTGGGACGATTAAGTTCTTGATTTGTTATTTTTCTCATATTACTTTACGTCTTGTATAACATCAATCAATATATCCAAATCATCAGCACCGATTAAATCGACACCCTCCTCGATAAATAATTTTTTGAATTGTGCCTTGTCGGGTGCGCCCCACCAGCGGAACAACTTGCCTTCAGCGTGAGTCTTAGCGATATAACCTCGCATCTTCTCCAATTCCGATTGAGATATCTCAGCCTCACCATTCCACTTGACGAATTTAGTAAAATTATCGCTCACCACAGGCATTATATTGGAATCTATATTGCTTCCCAGTTCGCTAATCGTTCCATCCAAAAACATATAACCATCACCCTGCTCCAAAATAGTTTTCATAGGTCTTTTGCCCGATATAAATAGCAGAATCGCACGTTTGTGCATTTTACCATTCTCCACATAACAAAACATCGAACGATATTTTTCGAGTTTTGCTTTAAGCACAGGCAGCATCTGCTCGCCATCGCTTTTGCAATCAATCATCAGCATAAACGGTTTCTTGCCCTTACGATGTACACGGCCCTTGTTTTGTGCAACCAATTGTGCCAAAGGTTCAATATATAATTTCTCGAACGTTCTCTCGGGTTTTACTTTTTCTCGGTCGTGAGCAACATAAATTTCACCATCAATAAGCCACAAATCTGCCTCGACGCAGTTAAAGCCTCTATCTACCGCATCCCACAAAGGACGAGCCCGGGTATAGTCGTTGTGCGAAAAGGCATTATAATGCACTTTGCCTGATTTCCTGCCGACTGATTGAGCCACAGCATCTACACCCGAATATGCCACGATGAGCAATATAATAAGAATAATACGCCTATTCATATCTTTTTTGATTAAATTCCTTACACAAATATAATATAAATCGCGAGAATTACATTAACTTTGCATGTTAAAATAAAATCAATCACACTCTATGAATCGTATTTTACGCAATATGATAGTGGCCATCGCTGCATTGATGGCTCTCAGTTCGGCTCACGCACAGCAGGATATGAAGCTCTTGGTGGGTGCCGACTTCGATATGTATTTCGACAACCGCGAGTACATCGACTGCCGATTTGGCGAATCGCAGACTCTTTTCAGTTCACGACTTACACCAACCGTTGGCGTGGAGTGGAACAAGTATAACCGCCTGATGGTGGGTATGGATTTATGGTCGGACTTCGGCAATAACACTGTCACATTCTCAAAGGCTCGCCCACAGGTATATTACCAATTCGACAACCAGAAGGTTGCCGCATACGCCGGTATCTTTTCGCGTGAGAAGATGATTGGCGACTATACCGACGTAATGATGAGCGACTCGATGCGTTTCTACGACAACCGAGTGCAGGGAGTGATGGTACAATACAAGGGCGATAGAGGCTATGCTGAGATTTCAGCCGACTGGTGCGGTATGTATTCGGAGGCATCACGCGAGAAGTTCCGCATTATGTCGTCGGGGCGTTATTACATCGACAACTACCATCGCCGATTCTACGCAGGTTACAATTTCTCGATGTTCCACTTCGCAGGCAGCAAGCTAATCAAGGATTGTGTGAACGACCAGCTGATGCTCGACCCATACGTTGGAGCGAGATTCAACGCTTATTTCGACTTCGATGTGAAGTTGCACTACTTCCAGACTTTCCAGCGTGACCGCGACAACGACGAGAAGTACCTTCGTCCCAAAGGCGGAATGTTGCAGTTGCGTATGGCTAAGTGGGGAGTATATCTCGACGAGCAGCTCTACATCGGCGAGAATCTGCAACCCTACTACCGCTCGTTCCGTAGCGAGGCATTCCCCAACGGCTATGGCGGAGAGCTCTATGCAGGTGAGTCGTTCTATGGCACAACTGAGAATATATACAACATCACAAAGATTGGTTACGATCGCTGGTTCTTCGACAATACGGTGCGCGTAAACTGTTTCTTTGCGATGCAGTACGACGGCACAGGCTGGGGCAACCGCCAGGTGGTATCGGTATCGGTACGTCTGCTCAAAGATATTGCACTCAGCAAAAAGAGATAATTGCAGGAAAACTAATTACAGAGAATAATATAAATCATATAACGAGCTATGACAGAGATTAATAACATCGAGACTCAGGAGTCGAAGGAGCGACTCAATTTTTTGGAGGAGATTATAGAGGAGTCGATTGCAAAGGGAGAAACACGAGTGCAGACCCGTTTCCCACCCGAGCCCAACGGCTACCTTCACATCGGCCACGCTAAGGCCATCTGCTTGGACTTTGGCGTAGCTGCCAAATATGGTGGTGTGTGCAACCTTCGTTTCGATGATACTAATCCTACCAAAGAGGATATGGAGTATGTCGAGGCCATCAAGGAGGATATTCAATGGCTTGGTTTCCAATGGGGTAATGAGTATTACGCTTCGGACTACTTCCAGCAGTTGTGGGACTTTGCAGTGCGTCTAATCAAGGAGGGCAAGGCCTACATCGACGAGCAGACCTCAGAAGAGATTGCTGCCCAGAAGGGTACACCCACTCAGGCTGGTACAGATAGCCCCTATCGCAATCGTCCCATCGAGGAGAACCTCGATTTGTTTGAGAAGATGACACGTGGCGAGATTGAGGAGGGCAAGATGGTACTTCGTGCCAAGATTGATATGGCAAGCTCAAATATGCACTTCCGCGACCCGATTATCTATCGTGTAGTGAACCACCCTCACCACCGTACGGGCGACAAGTGGAAGGTATATCCGATGTATGACTTTGCACACGGTCAGAGCGACTACTTCGAGGGTGTGACTCACTCGTTGTGTACACTCGAATTTGTGCCTCACCGTCCACTCTACGACTTGTTTGTGGATTGGGTGAAGGAGGGCAAAGATTTGGAGCACAACCGTCCTCGCCAGTATGAGTTCAACAAGTTGAACCTCAACTATACGCTGATGAGTAAGCGCAACCTGCTTATCCTCGTAAAGGAGGGTTTGGTTGACGGTTGGGACGATCCTCGTATGCCGACCCTTTGCGCATTCCGCCGCAGAGGTTACTCACCAGAGTCTATCCGCAACTTCGTGGATAAGATTGGCTACACCACCTACGATGCGTTGAACGACTTTGCTTTGTTGGAGAGTGCCGTACGCGACGATTTGAACAAACGTGCTACTCGTGTGAGCGCAGTGCTTGACCCCGTAAAGCTCATCATCACCAACTACCCAGAGGGTCAGGTGGAGGCAATGGAGGCCGTAAACAACCCGGAGGACCCCGAGGCAGGTACTCACACCATTGAGTTCAGCCGCGAATTGTGGATGGAGCGTGATGACTTTATGGAGGATGCTCCAAAGAAGTATTTCCGTATGACTCCGGGTCAGGAGGTACGCTTGAAGAACGCCTACATCGTGAAGTGTACGGGTTGCGACAAGGACGAGAATGGCAAGGTTACAACCGTATATGCTGAGTACGACCCCGAGACCAAGACAGGTATGCCGGGCAGCAACCGCAAGGTGAAGGGTACACTCCACTGGGTAAGTTGCGACCACTGCATCAAGGCTGAGGTACGCTTGTACGATCGTTTGTGGAAGGTTGAGAATCCTCGCGACGAGATGGCTGCAATCCGCAAGGAGCAGGGTTGCGATGCGTTGGAGGCTATGAAACAGATGATTAACCCCAACTCACTCACAGTGCTTACAGAGTGCTACGTTGAGAAGTATTTGGCTGATGCCAAGCCACTCGACTACCTGCAGTTCCAGCGCATTGGTTACTTCAATGTCGATAAGGAGTCTACCCCCGACCACCTTGTCTTTAACCGTACCGTTACGCTCAAAGACTCGTGGGCAAAGATGAATAAGTAATTATACAATACGTATAAATAATAAAAGTTCCATCGAACATCATCAAGATGCAAGATGGAACTTTTTATTTATTTCTAACTAAGCGTAGCAATAAGTATAGCTAACAAAACAAATACTAATGTTGTTACAATAATTGTTACTACAGTCTTAAATAAACATTTAAAGAATGATACCTCTTTTTTTGTTGTAGCTTGTATTATGACTTTATACAATAGACATCCAGGCATAATAAAAACCAGAAGCATCAGCAAAGAACCAAATAACAACGTTAATAATTCATCTTCCATAACTATATAATTATTTATTGAGCAATTAATTTTCAGCCAGCAGATGGCAACCGTTTAACTCAAAAAAAGAAACGTGGGTACTGCCTATCGCAAAGAAGGGACGACCAAGTACCCAAACGAACATAGACACACCCACGCCATAAGGCGTGAGCATTTAATGTGCCTATTGTTATTCGTTTTATAAATTTTGGTCGTTTTACTTTGCGAAACAATAGCCTAAATGCCACCAATAAAGGAATGCGTATTCCGCACCCAATACAAAGATAAGAAATATTTTCTATCGTTATACCTATTTATCTATAAATCTCCCGTCATTTCACATTTTTATATTTGTTTGGTTAATTAGAAAGATTGAGCTGGTATATAAAAATGTAGAAATCTACCTTTGGAAATAAGGCGGTGCAAAGAACGACTTTGAGGCAAAGGGTGTTCTTTGCAAGATCTTTAATATAAGGTTGATTAATCCGCGTTCGCGGCTTTTGGTTGCTTCGGTTCGGCAAAGTATGCAAGCATACTCTGCTCTCACCTTAATCGCAACCTTCTCACATTTCTTCATAGACGCTTATTATCTTCTCCGACCCTCGCCAATGAAGAAATGTGGAATGACGCAGTCTTACGACTGTTATATTATTATTTTGCCTCAAAGTAATCATAGAAGAGTTGTAAAACTCAATTATTAATTCTAAAATTCGTACCTTTGCGGCAGAAACAAAAAATCAAGGAATTATGGCAAAAGTTGTAGTTGGACTCTCGGGAGGTGTCGATTCGTCGGTGGCTGCATATCTGCTCAAAGAGCAGGGTTATGAGGTCGTAGGCCTCTTTATGCGTAATTGGCACGACACAACAGGCACTTTGGAGGGCGATTGCCCCTGGTACGACGACCAGCTATTTGCCGAGCTTGTGGCCAAGCGTTTGGATATCCCCTTCCGATATGTTGACCTCTCGCAAGAGTACCGCAAGCGTGTGGTTGATTATATGTTCGAGGAGTACAAGCAGGGGCGCACACCCAATCCCGATGTGTTGTGCAACCGCGAAATCAAGTTCGATGTATTCCTCAAAGAGGCACTCAAACTCGGTGCCGACTATGTTGCTACGGGCCACTACTGCCGCAAGGCAATCGAGCAGCGTGATGGCCGTACCACATATCGCCTATTGGCAGGTGCCGACAAAAACAAAGACCAGAGCTACTTTCTCTGCCAGCTCACTCAGGAGCAGCTAAAGTATGCTATGTTCCCCATTGGTGAGCTACAAAAGCCCGAGGTACGACGCATAGCCGAGGAGCAGAAGTTAGCCACCGCAAAGCGCAAGGATTCGCAGGGAATATGCTTTGTGGGCAAGGTTGATTTGCCCGTATTCCTACAACAGCAACTCGCAGCCAAGCAGGGAAATATTCACGAAATACTACCCTCGTGGCGAGGCTACAACAAACCAAACGACGAGCATTCAGAGCAGGACTTGCAGCAGCTCGCTACACCCTATCGCTACACAGTTCGTGACGGCAAGAAGATTGGCACCCACAACGGCGCACACTTCTACACCATAGGTCAGCGTAAAGGTCTGGGCATAGGTGGCCGCAAGGAGTCGCTATTCATCATTGCAACCGACGTCAAGGAGAATGTGATATATGTCGGCGAGGGTGATTCGCACCCGGGACTCTATCGCAAGGCACTACGCATACGCCCCGAAGAGATACATTGGGTTGACCCCGAGCAGGCTATGCAAGAGGGAGAGTGCCGCGACTATATGGTGCGTATCCGCTACCGCCAGCCACTCCAAAAGGCCACACTCATTCGCAAGAGCGATGCTATGTATATCCTCTTCGAGGAGGCACAGCGAGGTATCGCAGCGGGTCAATTTGCCGCGTGGTATGATGGTGAGATATTGGCTGGCTCAGGAGTTATTGAAGGATAGGTAAACAAGATTGTTTTATGCCAAGCAAGTTCCTATCGCTACTATTACTCTATACACTCGGCTCGCTCGCTTTGGCAGTTTCGGCACAGGAGAAAGCCCCAACACCCAAAGGGGTATCGTTTGGCGTGGCCTACTACGACGCAGGAGAGATTAGGCCCTCACATCACTCTGATTACAAGCGCAACAAACGCAGCAAATCGCAACCCACAATTAACGTACAACCAGGGTATTACCACCGCAAAATCAAGCACACGGTTAGAATTATTGACTCTATGGCTCTGCCCGTTATGGTACTCTACGGTGTGGAGGACGAGCAAGTGGTACGAGATTTGGTAGAGATGTCGAAGTGCGACTACGCATACATCCATCGCGAGCAGAACATCGACAATGGTTTGGAGTTTACTGTGCTATACAAGGCCGACCGATTCGTGCCCGAAACCGTCACAACGTGGCAAGGAGCTTTGGCAATAGAGGGGAGCTGCAACAATGTGCCCATCACGATTATAGCCAACGCTCGCAGTAGCTCAATCAAGGTGCTTATGGATAGGATCAACGTAGACGCCAAAACTGACAATATTATCCTAATGGGCCAAATACCCGACGCCACTATGGAGCTCCTGAAACCGCACAATGATACCCCTACTCCACACTTGAAGGGAAAGGTCAACGTAGTTGCGGCAAAGAGATGGATATCGAGAGACAGGGCCATAACCAACATCCGTGGCAAGCAACATTACGGAGTATTTATAAGAGATTGGCTATTAGACGATTCGGGGAAACATTTAGACGTTTTCAGCAGCAAGCAACACTACGGCAGCTACACCAAAAGCGTGCCGATTTACATATATTTTGAGGATTTATTTGCTTATTAGCAAAAAAGTTTTAACTTTGTATGTTCGAATGGCTACAGCCTCAACCCCCGCCAAATTACGGAGGTTGGATGGTTACGGTTTGAGCCTTTCGAAACAAAACAGAAGATGTAAACAATATCAAATTTCAAACAAATTATAATTAAAAAAACCACAAATTTATGGCAGATGTAAAACGCGTCTATACCTTCGGTAACAAAGAGGCTGAGGGTAATGGTAAGATGAGAGAGTTGCTCGGCGGTAAGGGTGCCAACTTGGCAGAGATGAACCTTATCGGTATCCCCGTACCTCCGGGATTCACAATCACCACTGAGGTATGTGCTGAGTACTACAGCAAGGGCAAGGAGGCTGTAATCGAGATCCTCCGTCCTGAGGTCGAGAAGGCTATCAAGAATATTGAGAAGCTCACAGGTATGCGCTTCGGTGACAACGAGATGCCACTTTTGGTATCAGTTCGTTCGGGTGCTCGCGCATCAATGCCCGGTATGATGGATACTATCCTCAACTTGGGTATGAACGACGACGCAGTAGAGGCTGTTGCTAAGCGTACCGGCAACCCACGTTTCGCTTGGGACTCATATCGTCGTTTCGTACAGATGTACGGTGACGTAGTACTCGGTATGAAGCCAGTATCGAAGGAGGACCACGATCCATTCGAGGTGCTTATCGATGCTCAGAAGGAGAAGCGCGGTGTTAAGATGGATACAGATCTTACAGTAGAGGATTTGAAGGAGTTGGTTGTTGCATTCAAGGCTGCCGTTAAGGAGCAGACAGGCAAGGACTTCCCAACTTGCCCTTGGGAGCAGTTGTGGGGTGCAGTATGCGCAGTATTCGGTTCTTGGATGAACGAGCGTGCTATCCTCTATCGTAAGCTCAACAATATCCCCGCTGAGTGGGGAACAGCCGTATCGGTACAGGCAATGGTATTCGGTAATATGGGCGAGAACTCAGCTACCGGTGTAGCATTCTCTCGCGATGCAGCTACAGGTGAGAATATCTTCAACGGTGAGTACCTTGTAAACGCACAGGGTGAGGACGTTGTGGCAGGTATCCGTACACCACAGCAGATCACAATCGAGGGTTCACGTCGTTGGGCTAAGGCTCAGAACATCTCTGAGGAGGATCGTGCATCGAAGTATCCTTCATTGGAGGAGGTTATGCCTACTGTATACGCTGAGCTTAACGAGATTCAGCACCACTTGGAGGTTTACTTCAAGGATATGCAGGATATCGAGTTCACAATTCAGGATGGTAAGCTTTGGATGTTGCAGTGCCGTAACGGTAAGCGTACAGGTGCAGCGATGGTTAAGATCGCAATGGATATGTTGCGTGAGGGCCTTATCGACGAGAAGACAGCTGTATTGCGTTGCGAGCCCGCTAAGTTGGACGAGCTCTTGCACCCCGTATTCGATAAGACAGCTATCAAGAACGCAAAGGTTATCGTAAAGGGTCTTCCAGCATCTCCAGGTGCTGCCACAGGTCCGGTAGTATTCTTCGCTGAGGACGCTGAGAAGGTATTGGCCGAGACAGGCCAGAAGGCTATCTTGGTTCGTATCGAGACTTCACCTGAGGATTTGAAGGGTATGTTGGATGCAGCTGGTATCTTGACTGCACGCGGTGGTATGACATCTCACGCAGCCGTTGTTGCTCGTGGTATGGGTAAGTGCTGCGTATCAGGTGCTGGTGAGCTCAACATCGACTACAAGGCTCGCACTATCAAGGTTAACGGCTACGAGATTAAGGAGGGTGACTGGATTTCACTCAACGGTTCAACAGGAGAGGTTTACTTGGGTCAGGTAGCTACTCAGGACGCTGATTTGAGCGGTGACTTCGGTCAGCTCATGGAGCTTGCCGGCAAGTACGCAACAATGAAGGTTCGCGCTAACGCTGATACTCCTCGCGATGCTGCTCAGGCATTTGCATTTGGTGCCGAGGGTATCGGTTTGTGCCGTACAGAGCATATGTTCTTCGAGGGTGAGCGTATCAAGGCCGTACGCGAGATGATCTTGGCTGATGATGAGGCTGGTCGTCGCGTGGCTCTAGGCAAGTTGCTCCCAATGCAGCGTGGTGACTTCGAGGGCTTGTTCAAGGCTATGAAGGGTTACCCAGTTATCGTACGTTTGCTCGACCCACCATTGCACGAGTTCGCTCCTAACACCGAGAAGGAGCAGCGCGAGATGGCTGAGGAGTTGGGTATCACCTACGAGGCAGTTGCCGCTAAGGTAGAGTACTTGCACGAGGTTAACCCAATGCTTGGTCACCGTGGTTGCCGTTTGGGTAACACATATCCTGAGATCACTGAGATGCAGGCACGTGCTATCATCGAGGCTGCAATGAACGTGAAGGCTTCGGGTACAGACGTGAAGGTTGAGATTATGGTTCCATTGGTAGGTAACCACAAGGAGCTTCGCTACCAGAAGAACATCATCGACCGTGTAGCTGGTGAGGTATTTGCTGAGCGCAACGACAAGATCGACTACTTGGTAGGTACAATGATTGAGGTTCCACGTGCTGCCGTTACAGCTAACCAGATTGCTGAGGTTGCCGAGTTCTTCTCATTCGGTACAAACGACCTTACTCAGATGACACTTGGTTTCTCACGTGACGATATCGCTAAGTTCTTGCCAGTATACTTGGAGAAGAACATCTTGAAGGCCGATCCATTCCAGATCTTGGACCGCAACGGTGTAGGTCAGTTGGTACGTGAGGCTGTATTCAAGGGTCGTGGTACACGTCCTGAGTTGAAGTGCGGTATCTGTGGTGAGCACGGTGGTGAGCCATCATCAGTAGAGTTCTGCCACTACGCAGGTTTGAACTACGTAAGCTGCTCTCCATACCGTGTGCCTATCGCACGTTTGGCAGCGGCTCACGCAGCCCTCAATCAGAAGTAATCGAATACACATTAATCGATTATATCAGCTCCTCGCCCCCAAAGGGTGGGGAGTTTTTTTATGGGCTAAGGAGAACTTTTTCATTACAAGCGTTACAGACCATTACAGGCATTACAACCATTACAGGCATTACACCCTGTAATGCTGTAATGGTGTAATGGTGTAATGCTTTCGCTTGCCACACTACCGCAGTCTTTCAGGTATTTACGTGTGAAAAAATTAACAGTAATTTTACTCTCTTAGTGTAAAGTCAATTACTGTATTATCCCTACTGGGGTGTAGAGCCAGACTACGCAACAGTTATAATTATATATATTAATATATATATTACTTTTACACCTTAAACTATTGTGTTTAAGGTATTTACCACCAGCCGACTATGCTAATACTTAGAGCTGGTAGTTACTAGTAGTTACTCATAGTCACTCGTAGTTACCCATAAATACCCATAGTTACCAACAGTTACTTACAAGTGACTATGCAACGAGTAGCCAACGCGGGACAATACCGCCGAGCGTAGAGTGCAGCGACAAAGCATTACACCATTACAGCATTACAGGGTGTAATGCCTGTAATGCCTGTAATGGTGTAATGGTTGTAACGGTTGTAATGCTTATAATTCAAGATTGGCCTGACGGGTGGGAATAATTGGGTTTTGAGTTTTGGATTAGAGAGCCAAATCATAAAACAGTCGTAAGACTATGGAGTGACAAATAAATAAATATCCTGCCTAACTCGATGTTAGACAGGATATTTTATCAATTTTTAATTTTGAAGCTGCACGCAGGAGCTGAAACCGCCATCTTACGATGGTTTTATGACTTCTCAGCCCAAATAAAATGTATAAGGCGAGCTATTTTGAGGATTGCCGAAGTCTGAAAAACCGCAGCATACTCTGCGTATGTGAGGATTTTGAAGACGAGCAAGACGCCAAAAGAGCCGCATTAGACAATTTATTTAGTTTTGTAGGCACAACGATACTTACCATTGGCCAACTTCGTCATCTTGCCCTTCAACAAGTTACGGCGCAAGGGCGACACGCGGTCGGTAAAGACCTTACCCTCCAGGTGGTCGTACTCGTGCTGGATAACACGCGCAGGCAGACCGTCAAACTCCTCGTCGTGCTCCACAAAGTTCTCGTCCATATAGCGCATACGAATAGCCACAGGGCGACGCACATCCTCGTGCAGACCCGGCAACGACAGACATCCCTCGTTGAAGAGGTCGGTCTCCTCCGACACCTCATAAATCTCGGCATTGATAAAGACCTTCTTATAATCGGCCAACTCGGGGTCATCATCGCCCCACGGAGTGCAATCGACTATAAACAGACGGATATTCTTACCTATCTGCGGAGCTGCCAAACCTACACCCGATGCCTCGGTGAGTGTGAGGAACATATCGTCGATGAGCTTCTTGAGCTCTGGGTAGTCGGGAGCAATATCCACCGACTTATTACGCAGAGTCTGCGAACCATAAATTACAATAGGATATATCATACTCTTCTATTTTTATATCTACAACTTGAACGCCTCACGGAATCTATCCGCATTATATTCGATAGAGTCCATATAGGATTGCAGGATTATCGTGGCCGAGATGCGATCGACCAAAGCCTTATCGCGGCGGGCCATCTTGCCAATGCCACTCTCCAACATCGTGCGGTGAGCCATCACCGAGGTGAATCGCTCATCGTACATCACCACCTGCTTGTTGGGATAGGCGTGACGCAGACGCCCTGCCAAAGGCTCGATGTAGCGCATAGTCTCCGAGGGAGCACCATTCATCTGCGAGGGCTTGCCCAAGACTATTATATCAACGTCGTTCTTCGAGAAATAGTCTGCAAGATACCTCTCCAACTGCTTGGTCTCGACCGTCGCCAACGCGTTAGCAATAATGCGCAGGGGGTCGGTAACAGCCAACCCCGTACGCCTTGTACCGTAGTCTATTGCTAAGATTCTTCCCACCTACTATGCCTGAATCTTCTTGAAGAGCTTGCGGAACGATACCTCCTCGTCGACCATTGCACGCAAAGCCTCAATCTTGATGCGCTCCTGCTGCATTGAGTCGCGGTGACGAACCGTCACAGTTCCGTCCTCCAAGGTCTGGTGGTCAACAGTCACACAGAACGGAGTACCGATAGCATCCTGACGACGGTAGCGCTTACCGATAGAGTCCTTCTCGTCGTAAGCCACCACATAGTCATACTTCAACTCGTCGATAATCTGGCGAGCCACATCGGGCAGACCGTCCTTCTTAACGAGTGGCATAACGGCCACCTTCGTTGGAGCCAACGCCGCAGGGATACGCAACACTACGCGCTCATCGCCACCCTCCAACTTCTCCTCGCAGTATGCAGCCGACATAATCTGCAAGAACATACGGTCAACACCGATAGAGGTCTCCACAACGTATGGTACATAGCTCTCGCCACGCTCAGCATCGAAGTACTGAATCTTCTTGCCCGAGAACTCCTGATGGCGGCCCAAGTCGAAGTCGGTACGAGAGTGGATACCCTCCACCTCTTTGAATCCGAATGGGAAGTTGTACTCCACGTCGGTAGCTGCATTGGCATAGTGAGCCAACTTGTCGTGGTCGTGGAAACGATAGTTCTCGTCACCAAAGCCCAACGCACGGTGCCAAGCCATACGGGTATTCTTCCACTTGTTCCACCACTCCATCTCGGTTCCGGGCTGCACGAAGAACTGCATCTCCATCTGCTCGAACTCTCGCATACGGAAGATAAACTGACGAGCCACAATCTCGTTACGGAACGCCTTACCAATCTGAGCAATACCGAATGGGAGCTTCATACGGCCTGTCTTCTGCACGTTAAGGTAGTTCACGAAGATACCCTGCGCAGTCTCAGGACGCAAGTAGATAGTATTAGCACCCTCAGCTGTAGAGCCCATCTGGGTTGAGAACATAAGGTTGAACTGACGCACATCGGTCCAGTTGCGAGTGCCCGAAATAGGACATACAATCTCGCAATCGAGGATAATCTGCTTCAACTCTTCGAGGTTGTTGTCGTTAAGTGCATTGGCAAAACGGGTGTGAACAGCATCGCGCTTGGCAGCGATATCCAGCACGCGTGGCGAAGTAGCACGATACTGAGCCTCGTCGAATGCCTCGCCAAAACGCTTGCGGGCCTTATCAACCTCCTTCTGAATCTTCTCGTCCTGCTTGGCCATCCAATCCTCGATGAGCACATCGGCACGATAACGCTTCTTAGAGTCCTTGTTGTCAATAAGAGGGTCGTTGAAAGCTGCCACGTGGCCCGAAGCCTCCCAAGTGCGGGGGTGCATAAAGATTGCCGCATCGATTCCGACAATATTCTCGTTGAGCTTAACCATCGAATCCCACCAATAACGCTTGATGTTATTCTTCAACTCAACACCATTCTGACCATAATCATAAACGGCTCCCAAGCCATCGTAAATCTCACTCGAAGGGAATATAAAGCCATACTCCTTGCAGTGAGCAACCAATTTCTTAAACAACTCCTCCTGTGTCATATCTCATTATTTTTTAAATTTTCCAATCACAAGCCGACTACTCGGCCAATCAACCCACAAAGTTAATAATTTTCTATGTAAATGCCACCGTGTAATCTCATTTTTAGGCACAAAAAAAACCGACAGGCTCTCTTCCTATCGGCATATCGCTACTATTCGCTCACTCCCAGCTCTACAACAGCCCAGCACGAAGGAACGAATATTCACCCTCCGACGAGATGATAACGTGGTCCAGCAGACGTATATCGAACAACCCTGCAGCCTCAGCCACCTTGCGAGTCAAGAACTTATCGGCATCGCTCGGCTCGGTCGAGCCCGACGGGTGATTATGCACCATAATCATCTGAGTAGAGAGCAACTCCAACGCACGCTTGACAATCAAGCGATGGTCGACAACTGTTGACTGCACTCCACCTTGACTCACTCGATGGCGCTCGATTATGCGATTCGACGAGGTGAGGTAGAGCACCCAACACTCCTCGTGCTGCATACCATCGAACACAGGACGCATCAAACGCACCACATCCACATCGGTGGAGATGGAGTCCATCTCGCCAGTCGATGATGCCGCCACCCTACGACCCAACTCCGCAGCAAGTTGCAACCTCTCGGCACGACGCAACCCCATACCCTCGACCATACGCAGACGCGACAATGGCTGACGCAACAGCGCCGCCAACGAACCATATTGGCCGATGATTCGCTCTGCCATCTGCATTGCATCCGACGAGTTCGATGTCGACTCCACAAGCAGGGCCAGCAGCTCCTTATCATCGAGAGCTGCCACACCTCGCGAGGCGAGTTTATCGTGCAGGTTTTTCATCATAATCTCAGGTTTTAATATCTCAGGCTATTCGGCCTTTGCCACAGCTTGTTCCGACGACTGCTTAAACTCCGATTGTTGAGTTTTCGGCTGCTTAGAGTCCGGCTGCTTGGTTACTGACTGCTTGGTTACTGATGATTGTTTTGCATCACTCTTTTTCGGACGTCGTCTTACTGTTCGCTTCGCCTTGGGCACAGCAGGCTCTGCAGGTTCTGCAAGCTCTGTAAGCTCTGTCGCAGTAATCTTCGCCGACTTCTGCTCCGACTTCTGCTCTGACTTTGCGTTTGCTTTCGACTTCGGTTTAGACCTTGGCTTACGCTCTGCGGTTTGCTCAGACTTAGATTCTACCGTAGTCTCCACCTTGGGCGCTGCTTTTGGTTCGGCCTTGGATTCAGTTTTGGTATCGGCCTTGGGTTCTACTTTGCCGTCAGCCTTGGGCTCAGAACTCTTTTCGGCCTTTCGCTCTAACTTTGTAGCAGGTTTCTGCTCTGACTTGGCAGCAGGTTTCGATTCTGACTTAACCTCGGCTTTTGGCTCAACCTTTACCTCCGCTTTAACTTCACTCTTATGCTCCTGCTTAGGCTCAATTTTAGACTCCTGCTTAGGCTCGCTCTTAGAGCGTTGCTTGGCACGAGCGTCGATAGTATCCAACTTATCGAGCAACTTGGTGCAATCGTCGTCGTTAAAACCCTGCGACACAGAGTATGCAGCACGCTGCTCGGCCTCCTTCTTCGACTCGCCAGCACCATATCCCATCTCGATACCGTCAATCAACACCTTGCTATAAAAGAATGGGTGGGTCGACGAATATGTCTTGTCGTTCACCGTATCGAAATGTATCGCATGGTGATTCTTCTGACACCACTCAATCAATCGGCTCTTGAAATCGGTCTCCGACTGAGTAAGCTGGTCGACCTTGATGTACTCCACAAAGATCTTGTTAATCAGCAGGCGGTTGACAAAGTCATATCCCTGGTCGAGATATATGGCACCCATCATCGCCTCGAAAGCGTCGCCATAGATATGTTTCTGCGACAAATTGCTCGACGAATGGGTTATCACATAGCTATCGAGTCCGATGCGCTTTGCCACCTCGTTGAGCATCTGACGAGATACCATCTTCGAACGTAGCTTCGTCAAAAAACCCTCGTTCTTGTCGGGAAATTCAATGAAGAGATAGTCCGACGAAACGCTCTCCAGCACAGCGTCGCCCAAAAATTCAAGTCGCTCGTTATTAATATGTTGACCATCAGCCAACACCACCGATGCCGACTTATGGATCAATGCCAATTTATAGAGTTCGATATTGTGGGGTATAAACCCAAACATATCGTCCACAGCTGCATAAAATCGCTTGTCCTTGCCGAAATTACGGCGGAAAGGACGAAGGATGAAATCTATCAAAACTATTGATTTTATATGTTAACAACAACGGCTGTCACACATCAGTCCGACAGCCTACCAAAATAAGATATATCCCACTCGCTCCGATGCCCCTGCACCTAAACTTTGCGGAATATAATCGATGAGTTGTGACCTCCAAAGCCAAACGTATTGCTCAACGCTGCACGCACCTCGCGATATTGCGCCTTACCCAAAGTAAGATTGAGCTCTGGGTCGATCTCGGGGTCGAGATTCTCGACATTAATCGTAGGAGGAATCACACCCTTTGTGATGGCCATCACGCAAGCCAAAGCCTCGATGGCCGCCGTACCACCCAACAAGTGACCGGTCATAGATTTGGTAGAAGAGATGTTCATCTTGTAGGCGTGCTCCCCGAATAGGCCCTTGATAGCCTTCACCTCGGCCACATCACCCAACGAAGTAGAGGTTCCGTGAGCATTTACATAGTCGATGTCTTCGATCGACATCTCGGCATCGCGGATCGCCTCACGCATAGAGATTAGAGCTCCCTTACCCTCTGGATGTGGAGCCGTCATATGATATGCGTCAGCCGACATACCGCCACCTGCAACCTCACAATAAATCTTTGCACCTCGCTTCAATGCGTGTTCCATCTCCTCAAACACCAGCGCTGCACCACCCTCGCCAATCACAAAGCCATCGCGGTCCTTATCGAACGGACGCGACGCGTGAGCAGCATCGTCGTTGCGTGTAGAGAGAGCCTGCATACCGCAGAAGCTACCCACACCCGGGTCGTTGATCGAAGCCTCCGATCCACCCGTCACAATCACATCGGCCTTACCCCAGCGAATCAGGTTCAAGGCATCGATCATCGCGTGATTCGACGATGCACACGCCGAAACGGTGCAATAGTTGGGTCCCATAAACCCATACTTAATCGAGATAAATCCGGCTGCCAAGTCGGATACCATACGAGGTACAAAAAACGGGCTAAATCGAGGTGTAAAATTACCCTCGATATAGCCCTTACTCTCTTCGTAGAACGTAGTTGTTCCACCTGTACCTGAACCCCAGACAACACCTACTCTTTCAAGGTCGATGCCCTCATCTTCCAACGCCGCGTCGCGAACAGCCTCAGCGGCCGAAATCATCGCAAACTGCGCAAAGAGATCGTACTTACGAACCTCCTTACGGTCGAAATAGCGGGTCCAGTCGTAATCTTTAACCTCGCAAGCTATACGAGAACGAAACTTTGTAGCATCGAAATGTGTAATGGGTGCTGCAGCACTTACTCCATTTTCAAGATTGGTAAAATACTCCTCAACAGAGTGACCCAATGGGTTGATTGTGCCAATGCCCGTAACTACAACTCTTCTACCTGCCATAGCGCAACTCGATAGCTCCGAGAATATGATGGTTAATTATTTCTTGTGAGCCTCAACGTATGCTACTGCATCGCCAACAGTTGCAATCTTCTCAGCGTCCTCATCGGGGATCTGAATGTCGAATGCCTTCTCGAACTCCATAATCAACTCTACAGTGTCGAGTGAATCTGCTCCCAAGTGAGCTGTGAAACTTGCTTCGGGTACAACCTCAGACTCCTTAACGCCCAACTTGTCGACAATAATCTCAACAACCTTTGCCTGAATCTCTGACATAATTTTAACTTTTTAAGTTTAACAATTTATTTTTGATTGGTTTAATCTTTAATTGTAAATCTGCGCAAAAATAACACTTTTTTTATTATTTTTGGCATTAGAAAAGAAATATTTTACGGACACTTTTTGGTCTAAATATGCAAAATGCTAAAAATCAATAAATTATGAATCTACTACTAATTTCCAACTCTACCAACGCAGGTGAAGAATACTTGCAATACCCCATCGAACGTATCGGAAAATTCTTGCAGGGTGTAAAAGAGGTTGTATTTATCCCCTACGCAGCTGTAACTTTCTCATATGCAGCATACGAGGCCAAGGTGCAGGCTCGCTTCAATCAGATTGGAGTAAAGGTGCGTTCCGTACACCGCGCAGCCAACCCTCGCCAGATGATTCGCAATGCCGAGGCAATCTGCGTTGGCGGTGGCAACACTTTCGCTCTCACAAAGAAGATGCAGGAGCAGGGCTTGATGCAGGCCATCCGCAAGAAGATCAACGAAGGCACTCCTTATGTAGGTTGGTCGGCTGGTAGCAACGTGTGCTGCCCAACAATCTGCACAACCAACGATATGCCTATCG
Source organism: Rikenellaceae bacterium (assembly GCA_015060165.1). Lineage (GTDB taxonomy): Bacteria > Bacteroidota > Bacteroidia > Bacteroidales > Rikenellaceae > Alistipes. Next base: position 39,428 of record SUZC01000012.1, on the reverse strand, counting down.
TGCAACCCGAATCGTTCAAGGCCATAGGAGCTGTGAAGTTCCAGATCAACCCCCACTATCTCGATGCCAACCCCGAAGGTCACGCCGGCGAGACTCGCGAACAGCGTATCCTGGAGTACATCGAGGCCAATCCACGCCGTTGGGTTGTGGGTCTGCGCGAAGGTTGTATGTTGCACGTCGAGGGAGAGAAGATGGAGCTCATAGGCTCTCGCCCGATGCGTATATTCAAGAAGGGTGTTGAGACCTATGAGGTTAACGCCGGAGACGACTTGAGTTTCCTGATGTAAATTTCGTCTCACATCAAATCCAACCATACCCAAGAGGAGGGGCAATCCCTCCTCTTTAACTATTACCAATACATTCCCAACCAAATCGATGCTGACAAAGGCCCAAATAGGAAAGCAGGGAGAAGCTATTGCCGTAGCATATCTGCGCCGCAACGGTTTTCTGATTGCTGATTTAAATTGGCGTAGTGGCCGTTACGAGATCGACATCGTAGCCCAAAAGGGTGGCTTGATACATTTTATCGAGGTAAAAACCCGCAGCGCAAGTTCACTCACTACCCCCGAGCAGGCCCTCACCAAAACAAAAATCGATGCCCTGCACCGAGCTGTAAAGGCCTATCTGGCCCAACGTCGTATAGCCGATGAGTTCGAGATTGATTTGGTTGCGGTGGATATGTTTCCCGATGGTTCGAGCGACGTGCGTTTTATCAGAAACGTAGCCGAAAGCCATTGGTAATTTGGAGCGTAAAAGAAAAAAGAGTACATTTGTAGGACTAAACCCAAATTGAAGGATTATGTTTCTCTACAATATATGCATAGCCATCTATGCACAACTTATTGCATTTGTCGGTCTGTGGAACAACAAAGCCAGATTGTGGGCCGCAGGACGAAAAGAAATCTTTGAACGTATGGCTGCTGCCATCTCGCCATCCGACAAGGTGGTGTGGATTCACGTCGCCTCACTCGGGGAGTTCGAGCAGGGTCGTCCTGTGATTGAGCAGATCAAAAAGGAGCATCCCGAATACAAAGTCCTGCTTACATTCTTTTCGCCTTCGGGTTACGAGATTCGTAAAAACTACAATGGTGCCGACTATATCTTCTATCTTCCAATCGACACCCCAGGCAATGCAGCTCGATTCCTCGACATAGCACACCCCGAGATTGCCATCTTCGTAAAGTACGAATTCTGGCTCAACTATCTCTACAAATTGAAAGAGCGTGGAATCCGGACACTCCTCATTTCGTCAATCTTCCGCTCCGGCTCGATTTTCTTCCGCGGCTACGGATTCTATTGGCGTAAGGCACTCGATACGTTCGAATATATGTTTGTACAGAATCAGGAGTCGCGCGACTTGCTGCACAGCATAGGATTTGACAATGTGATAATCGCAGGCGATACACGTTTCGACCGCGTAGCCGATATAGCCAAAGCTGCCAAAAAGATCGACATTGTGGAGCGATTCAAGCAGGGAGAAAAACTATTCGTGGCTGGTTCAACATGGGGACCCGACGAAGATATATTGCAGGAGCTTATTAACGACAACCCCCAGATAAAGTTTGTCGTTGCTCCCCACGAGATGAACGAGGGCAGGATAAACAAAATCATTACGTCGACCAAGCAAGGCGCTATACGCTACACCAAGTGCGACGACAACACCACGTTGGACTCTTATCAGGTGCTCATACTCGACACGGTGGGTATTCTTTCATCGGTATATGGATACGCAACGTGGTCATACATCGGAGGAGGTTTTGGAGTAGGTATTCACAACACGCTGGAGGCTGCCACATTTGGCCTGCCAATAGCATTTGGCCCCAACTACCAGAAGTTCAAGGAGGCTCGCGATATGGTTGTATTGGGAGCTGCCACGAAGGTGGAATCGGCAGCCGATTTGAAGGCGTGGTTTGCTCCATTGCGTGACGACGCAGAGCTATTGCAGAAGGCCAGCACCACAGCAAAGGATTACACCAAGAGAAATCAGGGTGCGACATCGCTGATTATGAAGATTGCATTCGAGAACAATAATTAATCATCTCGAAGAATTATCCAACCCGGCATACGACAAAATGGATGCAGGCACGACACACTATGCCCTATGCCCCCACTTCAACTTGAGAATTTTCACATAACTATATATTATATATCTTAGGTAATAAACCTGAACCCATAAAACTGGAAATCATGAGGAATAGACTACTTTCGCTTCTAATCTCGTTGACTGCACTACTTTGTGCGGTTGCGTGCAACGACTCTTCTCTTCCCCGCGCATCCCAGGCCGAGATGGAGACATTCAAGGCTGCCGGAGATAAAATTTTTGCCGACGTATGGGGCGACCCAGGCAATGTACTTCATAGCTTGATGGTTCTGAAAGATGGGAAGGTCGTATACGAGCATTGGGACGTAGGCTACTCTCCCGAACAGTTGCACGTCATGTGGTCGGTGAGTAAGACCTTCACAGCCACAGCCATAGGTTTTGCCGAGCAGGATGGTTTGCTCAAAACATCAGATCGTGTGATTGACTATTTCGACTCCTCGGAACTCCCAGCCGAGCCGCACGAGTGGTTGAAGAAGATGACGCTACACGATTTGCTGATTATGTCATCGGGCTGGACAGACTACATCTACGATGCTATGAAGGGTAAAGTAGAGAATTGGGTAAAGACTACTTTGGCATCGGAATATCACTTCGAGCCAGGCACTCAATACCACTACAATAGTATGAATACCTACATTCTATCGGCTATTGTTACCAAGGTTACGGGTAAGAAGATGGCAGACTATCTCAACGAAAAGCTTTTCAAGCCATTGGGCATTGATGATTATTACTGGTGTGAATCGCCACAAGGCATCAATACCGGCGGCTGGGGACTTTATATCACCACCGAGTCATTTGCCAAGATGGGACAGTTCATACTCCAGAAAGGCGAGTGGAATGGCGAGCAGTTGCTTCACACAGAGTGGTTCGACAAAGCTACCTATCCACATATTATGCAGTATCAGAACAAGGTTACCGACCCAGCCCGTTTGGAGGAGCTGAAGAAATCACGTAACCAATGGGAGCAGGGTTATGCCTACCAGATGTGGAACTGCACCGATGGAGCTATACGTATGCACGGTGCAAACGGACAGTTGGGAATCATCTTCCCCGACAAGAATGCAGTAGTGATTGCCACCGCATACTCAACCGACACTAAGAAGATGCTCGACTCGATCTGGGAAAATATCTATCCGTTGTTGTAATGCGGATTATAGGTATAAAAGAAGCGGATAAGATTCACTCATATCCGCTATTATTTTATATACAAAATACCCAAAAGAGCCTTGATACCTCAAACTCAAAAAAGCATATAACAAGAGCTATTTTGAAGATTGACGAAGTTTGAGAATCCGCAGCATACTAATCGTATGTGAGGAATTCGAAAACAAGCAAGATGCCAAAAGAGCCTTGTTATATATTTTTTACTAGCATTTATCGGTCATAATATTCAGAATAAGCGAATCAGTCTCGTTCATTCCATCACGTCCAATGGTTGTCAGATTGCGAATTGAACGGTCGACATCTTCGTCGATAATTCCCTCCAACTTCGACACACAACGATGTTCCATAGCCATCATCGCCGACAACACCGCTGTCGATACACCACTTGCCAACTTCAACGCGCAGCTTGGCTTCGCTCCATCGCAAATCATACCCGTAAGGTTTGCAATCATATTCTTCACGGCCATAGCCACCTCATCGAAGCCACCACCCATAAGATACGTAATACCACAACTCGAACCAGCCGCTGCGACCACACATCCGCACAATGCCGACAGACGGCCAAGGCTCTGCTTGATGTAAATAACGGTCAAATGGCTCAGCATCAAAGCTCTCACCATCTGCTCGTGCGAAGCACCACACTCCTCACCATACACCACAACCGGCAACGTAGCGGTAATACCCTGATTTCCACTACCCGAATTACTCATCACAGGCACCATGGCTCCACCCATACGGGCATCGCAAGCTGCCGCTGTGTAGGATATAATACGCGAAAATATGCTATCGCCCATAATGCTCAACTCACGCTCGCTACGCAATGTACGACCAAGCGAATGGCCATAATCGGCTACAAAAGCACTCTCGGCTGCCGACTTATTCAGACGTCTGGCCTCCATAATAAACTCGATCTCTTCGATAGGCGACTCCATGGCAAAATCGAATACAGTACACAATTTAAGCTCCACATCATCGCTACTATCGCCACTACCCTGCTGCACTCTTGCATCCAACAAGATCTGCCCATTATGCTGCAAGAATACAAAATTGGTGTGACCACCCGAAATAATCGCAAGCGCACTACCATCACCACCGAGTACCTCCACCTCAATATAAAGTTTCTCCTCGATACCCTCTTTTAAATCGATTGATATTCCACGTTTGTCGATATACTGACGACCCTGCTCCACAGCCTCGGGGGTAGCATCTTTAAGCACCTCCAGTCCATACTCCGAACGGCCCACAATAGCACCCAGCGCAATCGCAATGGGTAAACCTATCATTCCCGTTCCGGGGATACCTACACCCATCGCATTCTTCAAAATATTGGCACTCAATCGCACATTGATCTTCTCTGGCAACTGCCCCAACATCTCGGCTGCGCGTGCCACACACAACGATACTGCAATAGGCTCGGTACAACCTATTGCCGGCACAACCTCGCGCTTGACAAGGTCGATAATAGCTCTACGCTTATCTGCTGATAACATATAATATGAATTATCAAATTTGCACAAAGTTACAAACTGTCGTCGATTATATCAACCCCCGGCGTTGCAAAATCACAAAAAAAGTTTGGGGCTCACTCTCCCGAGTCTGCCCCAAACACCAATACACAAATAAAACTGCTAATAGCTACTCTTATGTCAGAATAGCATTTATCTTATTTATAGAGGAAACGTTTGATTGAACGCTTAGGCGTATGCTCAAACTCCTGCTCCATAATTTCAACCTTTGCAATCTGGCTATACATCGGCAAGGTCTTGTTCAACTCACGGCGATTGTTCTCCATCGCTGCCTCGATATCCTCTTTCGACATACCCTCGACAGCATCCTGAGACAACGCTACCAATGCAACCAATACCTTATTACGCTCTACGACCAACGACTCACCCACATAAGGCATCGAATTGATCTTACCCTCGATCTCCTCAGGGTAGATATTCTGGCCGTTTGCAGTCAAGATCATACACTTGCTGCGACCGCGAATAAAGATATGCCCCTGCTTGTCGATAATACCCAAATCGCCCGTACGCAAGTAACCATCCTCGGTAAATACAGCTTGTGTAGCCTCGGGATTCTTATAATAACCCTGCATCACATTATCACCCTTCACCTGAATCTCTCCTACAACCTTTGCTGGATCGCTTGAATCGATACGAACATCGATATTTGTCACCGCACGACCGCAAGAGCCCAAGCGGAAAACTCTCCAAGGAGAGTAACCGATAAGCGGTGCACACTCTGTCATACCATAACCTACAGTATAAGGCAAACGAATCTTGCGCATAACAACCTCTACGGGACGACTGATTGCAGCACCTCCAATTACGATAGAGTTCAGATTGCCACCAAATGTTGTCAACAACTTCTCGCGAACCTTACCGTATATAATATTACGCACACCAGGAATTGAAGTCAACACGCGCATCATAGGCTTCTCGAGTGTAGGCATCACCTTATTCTTGAAGATCTTCTCCAATACCAATGGCACTGTGATAAGCAAATAGGGCTTAATGTCGGCCAACGCCTGCAAAAGCAAAGTTGGGGTTGGAGTCTTGCCCAAGAAGAAGATATGGGCACCTCCGCTCAACGGATACAAGAACTCAAAAGCCATACCGTACATATGAGCCAAAGGCAACATTGACATCAATGTATAACCATCCTCGACAGGAATATTTTTCAATGCAAAATCGATATTTGATGAGATATTGCGGGTTGTAAGCATCACACCCTTGGGCGAACTTGTAGTGCCAGATGTGTAGTTGATAACCGCCAAATCATCCATGTCGCCGAATGTATAATCGGTAATCTGCTCTCGCTTCTGAGCAGGGAAAACCTTAGGCATAGAGCCTGTAGCCTTAGCCACCAAAGTCTGCGCATCGCAATCACGGCAATAGAGAGCCGAGAAATCCTCAGAAGAGATTGTGGCACTAAGCTTAGGCATATTGTCTGACGACATTTCATCCCACATTCTACTCTCGGTAAACAATACTACGCTCTCAGAGTGGTCTACCAAACTCTGAATGTCGGCAATAGCAAAATCGCTAAGGATAGGTACCGCAACTGCACGATATGTAACAGCAGCAAGGAATCCAATTGCCCAACGCGCACTATTCTTAGCTGCCAACGCCACACGGTCACCTGGCTTTACACCCACCTGCTCGAAGATAGCGTGAAGACGGTAAATCTCAGTAGCTATCTCTGCAAATGTAAATGTAGTACCACGATAATCGCTCAACGCCTGGCAATCCCAGCGGCGACGCATTGTTGATTGTAGAATGGTTAAGTAGTGTTGCATAATAAAATTTAATTGGGTATACAATTAGCTAATTAGTACACCAAAATAGTTTCACACGATGAGGCAAAACCCTATTTTGATTATGCAAAGATGGGACGGTAGTTTGAAATCTGAAAATTTATGTGACAACGCCCTATTATGAGTGGCGAAATCCTTATAGGGGACAAAATTCCTGAATTTAGGGGTGAAAATTTCACATTTAAGTACTAACCACGATTGACACGGTGGCGAAATCTGAGTCTATGCATTGTCGATAAGCCACTTTTTGATAGCATCGGAATAGGTCTTCGAGATAGGAACTTCGGGGACTCCATCGATACCCAGTTCCACGAATACCCCCTCCTTCTCGCGACGCATAACCTTCACCAAATCGAGATTCACAACATACGAACGATGGCATCGCTGGATATGAGTCGACGATAAAGAGTCGGCAATATTTTTCAAGGTATTACGTACCAAAACCTTCTTGGGCGAGTTATTGTTAAGATACCAAACACATACATAGTTGTCAGCCGACTCCAACATAATCAGATTCTCACGGCGTACCGACAATCGCATCTCTCCCTTATCATCGAAAATCTGCACATAGGCTGCCTTCAACGTTGTCTCATCCTCTGCCAATCGAGCCTTAATTGAACGTAGCTGGGCAACACGCTCCTGCCAGATAAAATAGATATAACAAAGAGTATAGGGGATAAGCAGAATGAAGAAGGTCTTAGCCAACGAATTTCGGAATATGGTAACAAGGCCCTTATTGGGCTCGATTGAGAATCCGCCCAACGTAAAGAGCAAGGTCATAACCAATATCTCGCAGGCTATCCACGATATATAAGCCACATATGATATCTGATGCTTACGAGTATAGACTCCCATAATCCAGCGGCTGATAGCGGCCACTGCCATACCAATCAAAATAAGACCAAGTGTGATAAGATGCACAGCAACTTCTCGCGACTGTATATGCAACCACGACAATACTTTGCCCTCGGTATCAATCTGATTGAAATCAAATGGGCTATAAATTGCAATGAATAACAAGGCGAAAATCGGAACGAAGACCACCATAGTAATCTGGTTCGATTTCTTGTAAATAAATGACGGAATTGGAGTCATATATTATTGAATTGCGGGCAGGATTGTACACTCTGCCCTTTATTAAACTATCACTTGACCTCGAGTGACATTCTGCATAGAACATCACCTTCGGAATTACGATACTCATAATTGCGTAACGCCTCCTGCTGCTGGGCCATCAGCTGCAGAGTATCGCCATATCTTGCCTCGCGAATAAAATTGATATCCATACGCATAGCATTCAAGTTTTCGGGGACTTCGATAGGCATCGAATCGAAAACTATATCGATATATCGCATTGTATTCATATGGCGGTTGAAATCGATATCACTATATGCCACCTTATGCTGCACGATAGGCTCACTGTCGACACTTGCTAGACGACGAGGACGCTCACAAGGCGACGGCGCATCGACCATATGACCCTCGTGAGCCGCAGCCATAATAGACATATCTACCGGCATACGGGTATTATAATCAAGCATACACCACTGCGACACGGCTCGACCAAACTCCTTACCATCGGCATCGTAGAGAATAAAGTTACGAGTCGATGAGAGTCGGTTATAATCGCTAATCCAAGTATTCAGAACTATCTGATCGTACTCCTTGGGGATAGAATCCAACTCAAAACAGATTCGAGACAATACCCAGCCTGTATTACGCTCAGCCAAAGCATCAATGCCGAAACCACGATTATGTGCATCCTCACCTGCGGCACCAAGAATCAAATCGAACATAGACGATATTGATATGCGGCCTGTAAAATCTACTCGCTGCGGGTCGACGCTATATTTAAATACACTCTTCTCCACTTTATTCCATATTTATATTATTCTCGGCAAATATACATTATTTTAGGGAGATTGACAAAAGTGCTTCCCAACTTCCTACACGAAAGAAGAAATGAGTGCCCCAAAAAGGCACCCACTTCATTGCACATATTCTCAGATAATTTATTGTTCCACGCTATTTACTCTTAACCAGCAACACGGCATCGGCAACAATCTTACCCGTAACTTTTCCATTGTTGGTAAACTCCACATATCCGGGATTCTCGGCCGAAAGATCGTATTCGCCAAGCAACACCCATTCTCCTGAGGTCTGACCCTTCACCTCAATCTTACCGGCATCAAGCCACACTCTCTGCTTCTGCTTACCGTCAAAAAGTTCCAACTCGGTAACTTTGGTGCCTGCATTCCAAAGGTTAATGTAATAGGTATAAACTTTATACTTACCCGACTCCTTAACCTCAAATGGGAAACGCAAACGACGCTCTGCTCGAACCGGATCGAGGGTGAAATATGAACGACCATAGCCGTTGTTGGCTTTGATTCTTTTCCAATCTGATTTTTCGTCAACCTCGATGGCCGTATCATCAATCACAATATCGGCTGCCGTACCATCGAGCAATGGATCGACCTCGTACATACGCTGAATATCGCGATAGTCAACCTCCTGAACCTTCACACCTCCATCGATGGCCAAACAAGCAGCCTTTGCTGCACTCTGACCAAGAAGCATAAACACAGGCTCCATACGGATTGAGCCGTAAGCGATATGGCTTGCCGACAGACAAACCGGCACAAGTAGATTGCTACACTCCTCGCGTTTCGGAGTAATCGAGCGATATGATATGTCGTAAGGCAGGCCACCGAAAATCTGAGCATCACCCTCGTTTTTAACCATAGCCTTACCATCCTTCACAATCACTACACGCTGGCAATTATGCGAATCCATCGTATAAGCAGCCATACCAATGCCATCCTCAACTGTTATACGATTATCGCAGTTAGCCTGGGTTGTAACGTACTCACCTACCATGCGGCGAGCCTCGCGAATATAGAGCTGCGGAGTCCAATGACCGTACTCTACATACTCATCTTTTGGCAACCCCCAACGAAGCATCTCATTGCGAATCTGCTCCGGCACACGCTCATCGTGGCCCAAGAACCATAAAAGGCCGAAGGTGTAACTTCTATGAGCCTCAATAATCTTTTCACGCTCCTCGTATGATGCCTCGGGATAATTATGGTTCATTCCAATCATATCCGACGAGAAACCTCCGTTATTATTGATATCGGTTTTGTGGTTGGGCATATGGCTGAAATGAAAATAAGAATGGATAGAGTTATCACCCTTAGCCTTAATCAAACGCAGAAGCAACTCATATTTCGTAGAGTCATAATCATCGGGGCGAGTGATAGGGATAGCATTCTCTTTCACATCGGTCAGACACATACGATAGTTGTATGCTTGAACTTTATTATCGCCGCTACCCTGCTCGGCCAATGGCTCAGGCGAGATGCCCCACAAAAGACCGCTCTCAGGGTCGCCCTCAACAACATAAGGGTCGACGCCATCGGGGAACTGGTGGTATTGACGCATCTGCACACCGTTGTAATCCTCGTTGTAGAGCGAATTAGGCTCGCGACCAACTGTATAGCTCACACCCGAGCGAGCCATCAAATCGCCCTCATACGAGCAATCGATATAGACCTTAGCCTTCACATTGGCACGGCCACAGAATTTCTCTACATTTTCCAACTTGATAGATGTCAACTGAGTGCCCTGCTTTGCGGCCTCCAAGATACGATGACCGTAAAGCACCTCAACCTGACCACGCTCAATATATCCTTTAAAGATGCTCTCAGCCACGCTTGGTTCGAAAATCCACTGCTCCAAAGCTCCGTAGTGAGCACCCACACGACGATAGAAGTCAAGCGAAAGGCCCTTAACAACCTGCTTGTTACCGATATCGGTCATTCCAAGACCGCCCGATGAAAGACCACCCAAACGATATGCAGGCTCCACAAGCAGCACCTTCTTACCCTGCTTTGCCACAGCATAAGCCGCGATCACTCCCGATGAAGTTCCGCCATAAACGCACACGTCGCACTCGTACTCTTCGTGTGAACAACTGCCACATAACAGCATAGCAGCAGCCGAGAAAATAAATAGAATCTTCTTCATATATTTAAACATTATAGCTTTTGTCTACAAATATAGTAAAATTAACCGAATGATGCCATAAAAAAGATTCTTTTAGGGGTATTTAGCTGCATCGGAATATTGTATGGAGGGAAATATTGTTTAACTTTGCATCAAGATGCGACAACCGCCACAATAGACATTATCGCCGCAAAGAGTTTTAGAAAGCTATGAGTAAACCGTTGGCAGAGCGTTTGCGTCCGCAAACCATCGAAGAGTATATAGGCCAAACACATCTTGTTGGGCCAAATGGAGTTTTCCGTAAATTTTTAGAGACGGGGAACGTACCCTCGTTCATTCTGTGGGGTCCTCCCGGTGTGGGTAAAACGACCCTCGCCAAACTCGTCGCCAATCAACTCAAACGCCCATTCTACACCCTATCAGCCGTAACATCAGGCGTTAAAGACGTAAGAGAGGTGATTGAATCGGCACGCAAGCAGAGCTTATTTCAGCAATCGGCCGCATTTTTGTTTATCGACGAGATTCACCGCTTCAACAAGAGCCAACAAGATTCATTGCTCGGAGCTGTAGAGCAAGGTATTGTGACACTTATCGGTGCCACAACAGAGAACCCATCATTTGAGGTCATCTCACCACTCCTGAGCCGTTGCCAGGTCTACATTCTCAAATCGATGAACGATGAAGAGCTCGCCACACTGCTCGACCGTGCCATAAACTCTGAAAATGGCCTGCGGGAACGCAATGTAAAGGTAACCGAGACCGAAGCACTATTCAAATTCTCAGGTGGAGATGCACGAAAGTTGCTTAACATTCTTGACATAATAGCAGGTGCCACGGATGGCGATATTGAGATAACCGACGCCTATGTGACCGAGTGCTTGCAACAAAACATTGCACTTTACGACAAGAATGGCGAACAACACTACGATGTCATATCGGCATTTATCAAATCGGTGCGTGGCAGCGACCCCAATGCAGCCATCTACTATCTGGCCCGCATGTTAGCAGGAGGAGAAGAACCCCGATTCATAGCCCGCCGATTGGTTATTCTGGCATCGGAGGATATTGGCCTGGCCAATCCAAACGCACTGCTCTTAGCCAATGCCTGCTTCGATACTGTCCACAAGATAGGAATGCCCGAGGCACGCATAACACTTGCTGAGACAACAATTTATCTGGCCACAAGTCCCAAGAGTAACTCGGCTTATATGGCTATAAATGAGGCACTGTCGTTTGTCGAACACGACACAACGAATCGTCCCGTTCCACTGCATCTTCGTAACGCTCCTACAAAACTGATGAGCGATGCAGGTTATGCCAAAGGTTACAAATATGCCCACGACTTCGATGGGTCGTTTGTCGAGCAGGAGTTCTTACCAGAGAGTATCGCAGGTCGCAGATTCTACAAACCCAATCTACAAAACTCCACCGAAGCCAAGATTGCCGAGCGAATGGAACGCCTATGGGGAGAAAAGTACAAATAATTAAAATTTAGAGAGATACAAATTATGAGAAAGATTTCACTTTTGCTATCGTTGTTCGTTCTGTGCGTTTCATCGGCGATGGCTAAACTCCCGGAGAGAAAGACCTATCTATATGCCGTCAAAGGTGCTGATTCGTTATATCTGGACCACTATTCAGCCAATGTCGAGGGCTACCGTCCCTGCGTGATATACATCTTTGGAGGTGGTTTTGTGAATGGAGTAAGATATCAGGAGTGGTATGAGCCATATTTTCAAATGCTTCTTGATGAAGGTTATGACGTAGTGTCGATAGATTATCGACGTGGGCTTCGCCCTATGATGACTCAAAGCGAGCAGACTCCTTCAGTTAAAGATGTTGTAATACAGCTCAACAAAGCTATCAATATGGCTGTTGAAGATCTGTTTAGCGCCACATTGTTTATCATAGAGAACCACGAAAAGCTGCAAATCAACCCGACTAAGCTAATCACAAGCGGTTCGAGCGCAGGTGCCATCACAGCCTTGCAGGCCGAATATGCAATTGCCAATCGCACCTCATTGGCAGCGGTACTCCCCGAAGGCTTCGACTATGCAGGTGTAATGTCGTTTGCAGGAGCTATCTTCTCGGTTGATGGCAAGCCAAAGTGGAAGAACAAACCTGCGCCAATTATTATGTTCCACGGCAACTCCGACCAACAAGTCCCCTACGACAAGGCAACTATGATGGGTATTGGTTTCTATGGTCCTAAATACTTGAGCGAGGAGCTGGCAAAGGAGAATTCCCCATACTGGTTCTACGATATGGAGTATCAGGGGCACAATATTGCCGGTGCGCCTATGTTTACAAACCACAACGAGATTAAGACCTTTATTCAGGATTTTGCCATCAAGCGTCGACCATTGATGATTCATACGGTCATAAAAGATGGCGAGTTACCCGAAAGCAAGACCAAATTCAAACTCAAAGATTATATCGAAGCGAACTTCGGCAAATAGAATGAAACGAATTGGTATCATCTCGGACACCCACGGCACCTTCGACCAACCGCTGCAAGAGTTTTTGCGCGATGTCGATGAGATTTGGCACGCTGGCGATTTCGGATCGATTGAGCTGGCCGACCAGATAGCGTCATTCAAGCCGTTGAAAGGTGTATATGGGAATATAGATGGCGGAGTGATGCGACGCGCATACAACGAATTTGCCTGCTTTCAGTGCGAGAACAAGCGGGTGTTGATAACCCATATCGGCGGTTATCCACGACACTACTCCCCCGCTGCTGTCAGGATGATTCAGAGTGCTCGTCCAGATATATTTGTGGCTGGTCACTCTCATATTTTGAAGGTTATGTTCGACCCCGTATATCAGCTACTGCACATCAATCCCGGAGCAGCCGGCCAATATGGGTTCCACAAAGTTCGCACCGCTATACGTTTCACAATAGATGGCGATGATATCCGCGATATGGAGATTGGCGAATGGCCCCGTCTGTTACGTAAGGAGTAAGCACCACTATAATTCGACACTAACATCATATAATAATAGATATTAGCACCCACCATGCGAGGTGCTAATTTTTTTATACGCCCCATTGGAAGTATACATAATATTGTGACAAAATCCATCGTTATTGATTGGAAACAACAATTAACTAATATGGGAAATAGAATTTCAAAGACTTCAGATGCGGCAATTGCACGCACTACATTCGACCTTGTGAAGGCCGACACTCGTCAATCATACAAAGATAAGTTGGCTCTGGAACTTCTACGCGAGGATGGTTCTATGGCATACAACACACTTACAACTCTACTCAAAAAGGGCGAGATTACAACACTTGGCCAACAGATTGAGAGTATGATACTATCACAGCCTATCAACGAGGTGCAATCACCCGAGGAGTTTATGCGTAACTACCGCGCGCTGTTGCTCGACACATACGGTTCGGCAAAAACAATCTCGACAATTCACATTCTGCGCGACATTGTAGCCGATTCCACAACAGCAACATCGCAGATACTTGCCGTATATGGCATCAGTGCACAGAGCATCGACCGCGCCATAGAATCGTTCTCTACACCGATTATTAATATGCAATCTGATGCCCACTTTGGGCCACTGACATTTGACAACAGCACCACCTTTCATCAGGAAAGGTCGTCTAAAATGATAGAAAAATTCGGAGTCGACATCACCCAACTCGCACGTCGGGGAGATATTGACCCTGTCGTGGGGCGAGATAACGAGATTGAACGCGTGGTGCAGATTCTATCGCGCCGCCGCAAAAACAACCCTATCCTCATAGGCGAGGCAGGAGTTGGCAAGAGTGCTATTGTAGAGGGGCTGGCACTACGAATCGCTTCGGGAAGTGTTCCATCGACAATCCGCAACAAGCGCATATTCTCGCTCGACGTATCGTCACTCATAGCCGGCACTAAATTTCGTGGCGAGTTCGAGGAGCGTATGCAACAACTTCTCGATGAGCTGCGTAAGAGCACCGACACGATACTCTACATAGACGAGATACATACTATCGTCGGAGCAGGAGCTACGCAAGGGAGTCTCGATACAGCCAACATACTAAAACCCGCCCTTGCACGCGGTGAGTTGCAAACGATTGGGACCACCACACTCGATGAGTACCGCGAGAATATAGAACGCGATTCGGCTCTTGAGCGTAGATTCCAGAAGGTCGTAATCGAGCCTACCTCAGCCAAGCAGACGCTTGAAATATTGCACCGCATAGCACCTCACTATGAGCAATATCATAACGTAAAGTACAGCGACGAGGCGCTGGAGGCCTGCATCTCGCTCACCGAGCGATATATCAACGACCGACACTTCCCCGACAAGGCGATAGATGTGATGGACGAAGCAGGAGCTCGCTCGCGGCTCGCAACCGACATTCTACCAGAATACATACGCCAAGCGGAACGCGAATTGGAAATGGTCAAGCAAGAGCGACGCAATGCCATTGCTACTCTTTCGTACGAAACGGCCGCAACAGCACGCCTAAAAGAGATCGCGCTGAAGGCACGTCTCGAAGAGTTGCACCAAAAGTGGCATCGCGAGATGATTCAAAACCCCATTACAATTCAGATTAGCGACATTGAGCAGGTGATAACTCTGATGACAGGTATTCCAGCCGAACGCATCTCCAGCGGAGAGGCCCAACGTCTTAAAGAGTTGAAAAAACATCTTTCGGGTAGGGTCATCGGACAAGAGCAGGCGGTGGAGTCGATTACAAAATCGCTTATTCGCTCACGCGCTGGCTTAAAAGATAGAAATCGCCCGATTGGAGTATTTCTGTTCGTAGGCCCGACAGGAGTTGGCAAAACTCTGCTTGCCAAAGAGTTGTCGAAATGGTTATTCGACCACAAAAGAGGTTTGATAAGAATCGATATGTCGGAATACAGCGAGAAACACAACGTCGCTCGACTCATTGGTTCGCCACCGGGATATGTGGGATATGGAGAAGGCGGGCAACTTACTGAAGCGGTACGACGTAAACCCTACTCGGTAGTTCTATTCGATGAGATAGAGAAGGCACATCCCGATATTTTCAACACTATGTTGCAGATATTCGACGATGGACGCCTCACCGATGGCTCAGGACGCGAAATAGATTTCAAAAATACGGTGATTATTCTCACGTCGAACGTTGGCTCACGCGCAGCAGTGAATAAGAGTACGCTTGTCGGATACAACACTTCGTCAAAACAGACCAACTCATCACTCAACATACAAAACGAGTATGGTAAGGCTTTGGAGTCAACCTTCGCACCAGAGTTTCTGAATAGGATTGATGAGGTTATCTACTTCCGCACACTCGACTTGAAAGATGTGGAGCAGATTGTCGATTTGGAGCTGAAAAACATATTCGACAGAGCCAAAGAACTAGGAATTGAGATTGCAATCACCCGCAAAGCCCGCAGGGTGTTGGCGACAATGGGATATGAATCAAAATATGGAGTCAGAGCCCTGCGAAGAACACTGCTCGACAAGGTCGAAGAGCCACTCTCGGCACTTATCGTTGAGCACGACCTAACGACAGGTGGGAATATTAAAATAGATTCGTATAACGATCAGATCAGAGTCAAGGTCGCATAAAACCATAAACTCTTAAATAGGAGTTATATACTCAGGACAAAGCAGGCCACATCAGCTAACATATACACCCTGCTTTGTAGATGAAGAAGAGGGTATCGGCTTTCAATAGCTCGATACCCTCATTTTGTGGAAGATGCAACAAATGGTTTCGACCATCCTCATCGAAACAATGTCCTGCAAAATCTCACAAAGCCCATAATCAATGTGGCAATAATCATAGTCAGTTAGGTTATTAGGGGTGTGTTTCGGTTATTGTCAATAAATCCACATCGCCAATTATCCAATTCGGCGATACTCCTTAGGCGAAAGTCCCACTCTGCGCTTGAAATATTTTCCGAAGAATGTCTGCGATGGGAAATTCAGTTCGTCGCTTATCTGCTGAACGGTCATATTGGTACTCTTCAACAAGGCACGGGCCTCCAACACCACAAATCGCTCAATCCAATCGGCTGCCGAGAATTGAGTGCACTCCTTCACCACACGTGACAGATAGCGGGGTGTGATACACATCTTGTCGGCGTAGAATTTCAACTGACGCTCTTCGCGGAAATGCTCCTTGACCAACGCCAAGAATTCCTTCGACAGAATATCGGCATTGGTACGTGGCTTCTCAACCTCGGTACGCGAGATATTCTCCGACGAATAGAAGATGGCCATCAACACGTGCTGCACGATCTTTGACTTATAAGGATTTTCGGCATTTTCGTCTAAAATATGACGTATGGCCTTGATAAACATACTTGCCATCTTCTCTCTACCGGCGATACGGACCACGGCATTATACCTTTTATCGAACGAAAAAGGTACTCCACCATTTACAAATACAAGAAGATTATCAACAAACGATTTCGACATAATGACAACATCAACATCAAAATCGGGGCTCGTATTGTTGAAAGCCACTATCTGTCCGGGCAATAATCTGATAATATTGGCAGGTTCTGACAGGTCATACTTCTCCATATCGATTTCCAAGATAGCACTACCCGACTTGTGATAAGCAATCAAGAAGAAATCGAACTTATGTGGTTTACTGATAGCCTCGTTGTGGAAAGGATTAATCTTCTGAACATAAGATTTTATATCCGAAAACGAGAATGTCAGCAATTCGTTGCTAATACTACTCACTCCCTCGATCGTCTCGAGTTGTGGGAGCCATTCATAATACTGTATCATATCAATTTTCTACATTTAAAAGTCCCTTTTGGGCCAGCAAAATTACATACAAGCTATTAAAATACAAAAATCAGTATACTTTTTGACCAATTATCAAACCTTTCAACTCAACATTTTTTCAACTCACTGAAAAGTCGATTTATCTGGTTGCACACATCCGTGGAATCTTTATTGCATAACGTAATTTTCTTATTTTTTATTACCTTTGCGCTTCGATAAAAAGTTGTTTTCGTACAATGAGTTTATTTTTTAATACATATAAGTCATTTTACAAGGAAAATCTGAAACTTGCTCTGCCGGTGATACTATCCCAAGTGGGACAAATTACAGTTCAATTGGCCGACACTGCTATGGTTGGTCGCTATGGAGGAGATGACCCTGTACCTTTGGCAGCAGTATCGTATGCAACGAGCCTTTTCTTCATCGTATTCGTTACAGCAATGGGGCTCACATTCGGCTTAACACCACTCGTGGGAGAGCACTATGCCAAAGGCAACAAATCGTATGTAAGCGAGCTACTACGCAGCGGTTTTGTGCTTTATGGTATTATAGGAGCAATAACTACCCTGCTGCTTTTCGCCATTCGTCCGATGTTTAGGATTATGGGCGGGATGATGATCTCGTCGGGTAGCGATGCCTCGATTAACGAGGTAATCGATATGGCGCTACCCTACTACGACATAATCATCTGGACAATATTCCCGATAATGATATGGGGCACCGCAAAACAATTCCTTGAAGGTATTGGCAATACAAAAGTTGCGATGGTCACAATCATAATCTCGAATGTGATAAATATATTCCTCAACTGGGTATTTATTTTCGGACATTTCGGATTCGAAGCTATGGGAGCAGTGGGTGCTGGTCTGGCTACATTGATTGCCCGTGTGGCTCAATGCGTAGTGATGCTCGCATACTTCCTTTATTCACCTAAGTTCAGAGAATACACCAAGGGATTGTTCCGACTCGTCACGCCTCACTTTAAGGCCATAATCGAGACACTAAAGGTGGGTATTCCAATATCTTTCCAGATGCTTATGGAGGCGAGTGCATTCGCCCTGGCTGGAGTACTTGTGCTGGCATTCGGAGCCCATTCGGTCAGCGCTTACCAGATTGGCACAAATATGATGAACGTAACGTTTATGATTGTAATTGCCATTGGCTCAGCCACAACCATTCTCTGCTCACACATCTACGGTCGACGTAATTTTGAGAACCTGCGTAAAACCATCTACGCATCCTATCAGATGGGGCTGATGTGGAACATCACTGTAGCACTGCTTTTCGTACTGCTTCGCAACCACATTCCAGCGTTGTTCACCTCAAATCAAGAGACCATCAAACTTACGGCCACAATGCTGATTTTCATTGCTTTGTTTCAAGTGTCGGATTGTCTGCAAGCCATCTCAATCAGCGTTTTGCGAGGATTGCAAGATGTGAAGGTCATTATGCCAATTGTTGTGATTTCATACATAATTTTCAATATTCCTGTCGGCTATCTGCTCGCCTTCAATTGCGGATTTGAGTCGATAGGTCTCATCGTTGGATTCATCGTCGGATTGTCGATTTGTGCCACCCTGACAATATTACGCGTCAGAAGAGACATAAATCGGTTGGAAAGAAGAGTCGGAAATTAAAATTAATTTCTTACCTTTACAAAAATTTTTGCATCAATGAGTTTTAACAATAATTGCTCGAAAAAACACATTCCCGAACCGGGCCGAGGTTTCAAAGTTTGCGATTGCGGCGAGGAGCTTCAAGTTGAGCCGGTTGAGGGTTGCTATAAACTACACGAAACACCTTGGTTGGAGGAGTATCCCGATAACATTCCTACCGACATTTTTGAGGTGCGATTCAAGAATACCCGTCGTTCGTATTACAAGAACGTCAATAATCTACAGTTAAAGCGTGGCGATATTGTGGCCGTCGAGGCATCGCCAGGCCACGATATTGGTATCATCTCGCTTACGGGCGATATGGTAGCAAAGCAGATTCGTCGTATCGGATTCACCCCATTCAATGGCGAGTATAAAAAGATTTACCGTAAAGCCCGCCCCTACGATATTGAGCGCTGGCAGGAGGCTATCGCATTGGAGCACGACACAATGATTCAGTCACGCCAAATCGCAGCCGAGATGGGATTGGATATGAAGATTGGCGACGTGGAGTATCAGGGCGATAAAATCAAGGCTATCTTCTACTATATTGCCGAGGGTCGAGTTGACTTCCGCGAGCTTATCAAGGTCTTTGCCGAGCGTTTCCACATCCGCATCGAGATGAAACAGATTGGTGCACGTCAGGAGGCTGGACGCATTGGTGGCATTGGAGCCTGTGGTCGTGAGTTATGCTGTGCATCGTGGATTTCTAACTTCTCGAGCGTAACGACAAATGCTGCGCGTATTCAAGACATCTCGCTCAACCCATTGAAGTTAGCAGGTCAATGCTCAAAATTGAAATGTTGCTTGATGTATGAGTACGATGTATACGCTGATGCACGCCAGACATTACCTCGCGTACGTGAGCCGTTGCAGGCCGTAGATGGAGAGTATTATTTGGTCAAGACCGATATCTTGGCTCACACTATGTCGTTCAGCAGTAGCAAGGAGACGATGTCGAATGTTGTAACTATCCCCACCTCACGAGTAAGAGAGATTATAGCAATGAATCGCGCAGGAAAACGTGTAGAATCGCTGCTCGATAAGGATAGCATTAACGAGATTGAAGAGCCTACATACCGTACCGAAGAAGACAGCATCACACGTTTTGACAACCAAAACCGACGCCGTAAGGGTAGAAACAATCGAGGCCGAAATAACCGCAATGGTAACAACAATAACGGCAGAATGGCTAATAACGATAACCAGGCTCAGGCAGATGGTCGTGACAATCGCGAGAATCGTGACAATAACCGCGACAATCGAGAGAATCGCCCCAATCAGGAGGGTGAAAGCAAAGAGCCTCGTCAGGGAGGACAGCGCAATAATCGTCGCGACAACAACCGTATGATACGCATAGGCCGCTTCAATCGTGATGGCCGTGATAATAATCGCAACCATCGTCGCGACGACAACCACCGCAGAGATGGCAATAAAGCTGATTCGCAGCAACAACCCAAGCAGGAGTAACTATGCGATATGCCAAGTGCTTTAAGCCTATGAGCAAGTCTCTACTGCACATTGTCGCAGTGCTATACATCGTGGCACTATCGTGTGGTTGCAGCCAGGAGGTAAATGTCGTAAGTATGACCGATGTAAATATCGCCAAGTGGGAGGAGCCGATTACGGTAACTCTTGAAAACGAAGTTTCTAATGTCATCGGTGACCTTACGATTGTGCTGCACGTCAACCGATTATTCGAAGCTCAAGATGTAGAGTTTGAGATTGTAAGTATGACAGCCGATTCACTGCGATATAGCGAAAGTATAGCAGCAAAGAGCGTGGTCGAGTGGCCTGCTGTAACAGCACAATCGTTCGATATTGAAATTCCATATCGTCACAATGTCGAGATGCGCAAGATGGGTCAATACTCATTCACCATAACCCCACTCACCCCACTGAAAGGAGTTGAGTCGGCAGGTATAAGTTATAAACGAGAAAAGTGATTTAACCGTGGGAAAAGATAAACTAAAACGATTCGCCGAGAATCTCACATTCAGCTGTATGGTGCAGCCCGAATTTGATGAGATTTTTCACAAGGACCACCCGCTGAAAGGGCGTTGGCACAAAGATTTCTTCCACAACGACAACCCCATTATCTTGGAGTTGGGTTGTGGCAAAGGTGAGTACACAATAGCCTTGGCCGAGCGTAACCCCAATGCCAATTATATCGGTGTGGATATCAAAGGGGCACGTATGTGGCGTGGTGCAAAGAGTGCCACAGAGCAGGGAATGACCAATGTAGCATTCCTTCGTACCCGAATAGAGTTTATCAACTCTTTCTTTGCCGAAGGCGAGGTTGCCGAGATATGGATTACTTTCCCTGATCCACAACTCAAAACACGTCGTGCAAAGAAACGCCTTACGTCGCCAATCTTTTTGGAGTATTATGCCCAATTCCTCGCAGCCGACGGGTGGATTAATCTGAAAACAGATTCACAGCACCTCTACGGCTATACCAACGAGGTTGTGCGCCACTTCTCTTTGCCTTGCGAGGCTTCAAACAACGACATCTACGGCACAGGCTATGCCGATGCTGAATTGTCGGTAAAGACCGCCTACGAAACCAAATTCTTGCAACGAGGCCTGCCAATCACCTACACCCGCTTCTCGCTGGCTGGCGGCAAGGAGTTTGCGATGTTTGATTGGGAGGAGGACGAAAAGTTGGAGAAAGACAACGAGGAGGCTCGCATCGGTATCAGCAAATGCTAAATCGGAGCAAGACTAACTCGTAATCAGTTTGTTTGACTAAAGATAACCCCGACTAAAATGATTTTAGCCGGGGTTATCTTATACCTACAAACGAATTCTATTTTGTACAAATCTTCTCTACTAGCTCAACTGCCTCTTTCACATCGTGCACTCGCAGAATCGAAGCACCCCGACATAGAGCCATCCAATTGAGGATTTTAGTTCCTTCCAACGTTGTCGAATCAATGGCAGTTGTTCCCAATAGATTATATATCATCGACTTACGCGATAATCCCGCCAAAACAGGATAACCCAAATCGCACACTTGGTCAAGATTGAGCAGCAGTTCATAATTCTGCTTTAAGCTCTTGGCAAAGCCAAAACCTGGATCAAGGATTATTTTATGTACTCCGCGCGATTGTAAAAATTCTGCTCGCTGGCGCAAATATGCCACCACCTCCGAAGTCACATCATACTCGTAATCAACGTTTTGCTGCATTGTTTGAGGTGTGCCGCGCATATGCATAGCAACATACGGCACATCATACTCAGCCACAACTTCAATCATCTTCTCGTCTATCTCACCCGCCGAAATATCGTTAATGATTACCGGGCCATACTCCTGCAAAACTCGTCGTGCAACCTCCGATCGGAATGTATCGATAGAGATAGCGACATCGGGCAATACCTCACGAATCACTTTAAGCCCCAAGTTTACGCGCTGCCACTCCTCCTCCACAGAGATATCCTTTGCACCAGGACGTGACGAATAACCACCGATGTCCAAAATCGTAGCACCTTCGGTCATAGCCTGCTCGGCTCGCTCGGCCACCGCCTTTTCCGACATAGTACGGCTCTGAGCATAGAAAGAGTCATCGGTGACGTTTACAATAGCCATCACCAGTGGCTCAGCGAGATTCAAACCATTAAAGTTGAGATTCACGACAATATATTTTATGGAGCTGCTCTACATCACTCTCCAAATACTCCATTATCAGATTTACTATCGTACGGTCAGCTCGAGCGTGCAACTCCTCATCGCTCATCTGATTGGCTATACGAGCCTCAATAGCAGCTCTATCGGCTCCGTCACGACTGATTGTACGCCTTATACGCTCCTCCAGCGGAGCCAAAACTGCCAACGTAGTATCGACCTCATTTTCGAAACCTGCCTCAAACAATATGGCACTCTCCAAAACTACATAGGCACTACTCTGCGACTCGGCCCACGCCCGAAAATCGGCTCTTACGACAGGATGCACAATTGAATTAAGCTTTGCCAAAGCCTCCTTATCATTGAAAACCTTGCTTGCCAGATAAGCACGATTCAGTCCATGCTCGTTATAGCACTCCCGGCCAAATGTCTCCTGCAAAGCCTGACGCAGTGGCTCGCTGTTGGCCATCAACTCTTTGGCTTTGGAATCGGAGTCGTAGACAGCTATGCCATACTCAGCCAACAGTCGGCACACCGTGCTTTTTCCGCTACCTATACCTCCTGTAATACCTACTTTATACATCTCTTTATAAGAATTTTGCGCACCGTCGAAGATGCGCATTGTTCCAAATTACTCACTATCTTTATTCTCGTTTTTCCCCTTAAAGAGAGCTTTAATTCCCTTTACTTTTGAAGAGTCACGACTACCTTCCATACTAGGATCATCTTGAGGCTCAGGCATAGGGAGATGCGGGATATCGCCCAACGACACAATCTTAATATCGCTAAAACGTACCGATATGGCATTCTGAACAGATTGAGGATCGAGAACGTAACACATATTAGTCTCGCCCGTCTGCTCGTCAACAACCGACTCCGTACGATATTTCAAATCCGAAAGGCGCAATTTAATCTCCTTGTGGGTATAGTTTCTATAACCCAGCAGATTTGTTCCGACACCCTCCACAACCGAAGGGATGCGTATGGTCTGACCGTCGATATTAACAAGTATGTTATACTCGGTGGTATAGGTATTACCCAATTTGAGGATATACCAGAATACGAACGACGCGCAAAACAACAATATGAACGCGGGCGAAATATAACTCTTCAACCAGCGCTGTAATACACGCAATTTATTTAGTAGTGTTCCCATATCAATTACAAAGGTATAAAAAAATAGGTTGCAAACCATCGTTGCAACCTATTTTTATCATTAAAGTATCTACTACTTCTTGCTTCTGCGGCTCAAAATATCGTATGCGATAGGTGTTGCAATGAATACTGAAGAGTATGTACCAATTACAATACCAACCAACAACGCGAATACGAAACCACGAAGGTTCTCACCACCCAAGATGAAGATTGCAAGCAATGTCACAAGAGTAGTAAGTGATGTATTCATTGTACGAGATAATGTAGAGCAGATAGCCTGGTTGATATTCTGCTTCATCTCACGCTTTGGATACAATGTGATGTACTCTCGGATACGGTCGAAGATAACCACTGTATCGTTGATTGAGTAACCAATGATTGTAAGGATAGCCGCGATGAAGGCCTGGTTAACCTCCAAGTTGAATGGCATAACGTGATAGAGGATTGAGAAGATACCAATCACGAGGAACGCATTGTGGGCCAATGCCAATGTAGCACCTGTTGCCCACTCCCAACGCTTGAATCGGAATGTAATATAGAGACCGATTGCGATGAGTGAGAACAATACGGCATAGAATGCGCTGAAAAGCAAATCCTTAGCGATAGCTGGACCAATCTTCTCAGATGAGATGATACCGTTGGCATCCTCCTGAGTTGATGTGAAGCCCTCCAAAGTGATATCATAAGTATAGAAGCCCTTCAAAGCGTTGTAGAGCAATGCATCTACCTCGGCAGTTGTCTCCTCTGATGTATCGTCATACTTATACTGAGTAACGATACGCATCTGATTCTCGGCACCATACTGCTTAACCTCAATAGATGACTTAGCAGCGTCGTCGCTAACCAAAGCCTTATCCAAAGCCTCGCGAACAGCCTCAGCTGATACGTTCTGGTCGAAACGTACTACATAAGTACGACCACCTGTAAAGTCAACGCCTGTGTTCAAGCCAATAGTGAGCAATGAGATAACAGATACAACGATCAATGCACCTGAAACAATGTAAGATGTCTTACGCTTTGCAATAAAGTCGAACTTAACGTTAGACAACCAGTTCTCAGACCAAGAGCGAGAGAATGATACTGTACCCCACTTGTTCTCAACCCACTCAAGCAACATACGAGTGATGAAGATTGCACAGAAGAGTGATGTTACGATACCGATAACAAGTGTTGTAGCAAAACCCTGTACAGGACCGTTACCGAATACGAACAATACGATACCTGTAATGATAGTTGTCAACTGACCGTCGATAATTGCTGAGTATGCGTTAGAGAAACCATCCTTGATAGCAAGATTCAAGCCCTTGCCAGCACGAAGCTCCTCCTTAATACGCTCGTAGATAATAACGTTAGCATCGACAGCCATACCCATTGTAAGCACGATACCGGCGATACCAGGCAATGTAAGAACTGCACCAAACGATACCAACACACCCATCAACAAGAATACATTAAGGATAAGTGCCAAGTCGGCCATCCAACCTGCAGTCTTGTAGAACAAGCCCATATAGAGCAACACAAGGATAAATGCCAATACGAATGAGAACATACCAGCATTGATAGACTCCTGACCGAGTGATGGACCTACTACTGTATCCTGGATGATACGTGCAGGAGCAGGAACCTTACCTGACTTCAATACATTAGCCAAGTCCTGAGCCTCCTGGATAGTGAAGTTACCTGTAATACGTGATGTACCACCCTCAATCTTGTTCTGTACGTTAGGAGCTGAATATACATAGCCATCCAAAACGATTGCGATAGGCTTTCCAATGTTCTGACCTGTAAGCTGTGCCCACTGTGAAGCACCATCAGAGTTCATCGAGAGGCTAACCTCGGCTGCGGCACCCTGCTCAGCATACATCTCCTGAGCTGTTGATACTGCCGAGCCATCCATTGCAGGCTTACCATCCACTGCGCGAAGTGCATACAAAGCGTAACGACCACCAAAGTAATCCTCGCCCTTTACACCCCACTTCAAGCTAAGGTCTGCAGGGAAGAGATTCTGAACCTCTGGACGAGCCAGATACTCATTGATTACAGGTATATCAGCTGCAGTAGCAGCACCTACGATACAACCACCAGAGTAAGTGGGATCCAAAAGTGCGAACAAAGGATTCTCCTCACGTGAGAAACGAGACTGTGACTCTACATTCTCCTGCTCGGCAGCATTCTGAGCAACCTCAGCAGCAAGATCTGCGGGCTTCTCTGCTGCAGCCTCTGTAGCCTCAGCCTGCTCTGCTGCGGGCTGTGCAGACTCCTTAACCAAACGCTCAACCTCAGCCAAGATAGGAAGAACCTCCTGAGCATCGTAAGTCACCCAGAACTCCAATGATGCAGAACCCTGCAAAAGCTTACGTACACGCTCGGGCTCCTTTACACCTGGCAACTCAACCATAATACGGTTTGAGTTAGGCAGACGCTGGATGTTGGGTTGGGTCACACCGAAGTGGTCGATACGGCTACGCAAGATGTTGAACGACGCAGCAATAGCAGCATCGGTCTCATCACGCAACACCTTCAAAACCTCCTCGTTTGACGAGTTAGGATTGATATCCTTTCGGTCGGGGCTTACGAAGATTGCAGCCAAAGAACCACCATTCGATGTCTCGGCATAAGCCTTAGCAAACTCACCGATATAGTCGTTTGTACCAGCCTTCATTGCCTCGTTGGCACGCTCGATAGCCGCGATGAAAGCGGGATCGTTCTGGCTGTCACCAGCGAGCGACTTAACCAAATCCTGAACCTCGATCTCGAGCATTACGTTCATACCGCCCTTAAGGTCAAGACCCAAGTTTACCTCCTTCTCCTTACACTGCTTGTAGGTGAAATCCACCAAACCGAGGAAACTGAAAACAGGCTGATTCTGAATTGAATCCAAGTAGTAAACCTCACGTGAAGCCTGCTCAGACTCATCAAATGCGGCAGCGTACTCGACAGCTGCCTTCTCTACTTTTCTCGTAACAAACGAGAAAGAGAGCTGATAAATACACGCAATCACCAAAAGAATTGCGAGCAATTTAATTGCGCCTTTACTTTGCATTGTTGTTTAAAATTTTTGTTTGTATTTATTTTTTATGTTTCTCACATATCATCGGACACAGTCCGAATTTTAATTCGCAAAGATAATAAAAAAAATCTGAAAACCTACCCTTTCGGTCCGATTTTCAGACTTTTCCACTGCGATTAGGTAATTATACCCTTTTACACGGTAAATTTACCACCCACTATGGGCATAATTACTACTTCAATGCAGGCAAAAGATGCTCCCAAATGAGATTTATCTCGCGTTGCATATTTCGTACATTAGCTGTCACAGCAATTACTGCATTCTGGTCAGGCATAATGATGATATATTGACCTGCTGCACCATCAGCACGCACTGCGTTGTGGCGACAGCGCCACATCTGATAGCAATAACCCTGCAACCAATCGCTATCCTCAGGTTTCACCTTCACATTCTCTGGGCGAACTCCAGCAGGACGCGAAGCCACGTGGGCCGTAGTTGCCTCCTTAATCCACTTCGCAGATATGATACGCTTACCGTTCCACTTACCCTTCTGTAAGAACAGCTGACCGAGTTTCGCCAAATCTTCAGTCTTCAAATACAAACCCCAACCGCCAGTATTAATACCTTGGCTACATTCGTCCCAATGGGCACGGTCGATACCTAACGGCTCAAACAAACGAGGATAGATATAATCGACCAGCTTTTCACCCGTAACCTTCTGAATAATAGCCGATAGCATATAAGTAGCCAAACTATTATAAACAAAGAATGTACCCGGCTCATGCTTGACAGGATCGGCCAGAAAACCCTTAACCCAATCGGCATCGGCTCCCATCTTATGACGATCGGGAGCATAATCGTGACCAGTCGACATTGAGAGCAGATGACGAACCTCCATCTTTTTGAGATTTTCACTTACCTCGGCGGGCAATTTCTCAGGGAAGAACGAAATTACCTTATCAGACAAAGAGAATCGACCCTCGGCTATAGCTATACCTACGGCCGTAGCTGTAAAGGTCTTGCTCACCGAATTCAGCACATGCGGCACATTAGCCTCACCACCATTCAACCATCTCTCCTTCACCACCTTGCCATCCTTGACGATCATTACGCTATGCAACTCCTGATTCTTTATGGCAGCCGCAGCATTGAGATACTCCTCGAAAGCCTTATCAAGCTGAACTGATGCCTTGCCACGTGGCAACGACAATTCCACACCATTTTTACTCTTTTCAGAGGTTGAGGATTTCACATCTTTACGTGCCTCTACGGGATGTGTCACCACTGCAAACAGCGCCAGACATACAACTTTTGCTATCAGATTCTTCATTACGATATTTTTGTTTAATTTTTACACGACAATTTACCTACACAAAGCTAATAATTTGTTGTCAATAAATCAACCATATGATACAAAAAAAGTCGGCCACAGAGAGTCTGTGACCGACTTTAATATGTAATTATCCGAGATATATCGAATTACTTAACCTCCTCGAACTCAACATCCTCGGGCTGCTGCTGTGCACCACCCTGCTGACCTGCACCTGCACCTGCGTTCTGCTGTGCGCCACCTTGTGCCTGCTGCTGAGCCTGCTGTGCTGCATACAAATCCTGCGATGCGGCCTGCCAAGCGTTGTTAAGTTCTGCGATAGCTGCGTCGATAGCTGCCAAATCCTGACTCTTATGAGCCTCCTTCAACTTAGCCAAAGCACCCTCGATAGCAGACTTCTTATCGGCAGGAATCTTATCGCCATACTCCTTGAGCTGCTTCTCGGTAGCGAAGATATTTGAGTCGGCTGCGTTAACCTTGTCAACACGCTCCTTCTCCTGCTTATCCTTCTCCTCATTGGCCTTAGCCTCGTCGCGCATACGCTGAATCTCCTGCTCAGTCAAACCAGATGAAGCCTCGATGCGAATCTTCTGCTCCTTACCTGTACCCTTATCCTTAGCCGACACGTTCAAGATACCGTTAGCGTCGATATCAAATGTAACCTCAATCTGTGGCACACCACGTGGAGCTGCTGGGATGCCGTCCAAGTGGAAACGACCGATTGACTTATTGTCACGAGCCATAGGACGCTCACCCTGGCATACGTTAATCTCTACCGAAGGCTGGTTATCAGCAGCAGTTGAGAACACCTCACTCTTGCGAGTAGGGATAGTTGTGTTGGCCTCGATAAGCTTAGTGAATACACCGCCCAAAGTCTCGATACCGAGTGACAATGGAGTTACATCCAACAAAAGCACATCCTTAACCTCACCTGTCAATACACCACCCTGGATAGCAGCACCGATAGCTACAACCTCATCGGGGTTAACCGACTTGTTAGGAGCCTTACCGAAGAATGACTCTACGATCTGCTGGATAGCTGGGATACGAGTAGAACCACCAACCAAGATAACCTCGTCGATATCGCTTGCCTGCAAACCTGCATCACGCAACGCAATCTTACAAGGCTCGATAGTCTTCTGGATAAGGTGGTCGCTGAGCTGCTCGAACTTGGCACGTGTAAGAGACATTACAAGGTGCTGAGGAATACCGTTAACGGGCATAATGTAGGGCAAGTTGATCTCTGTTGTAGTTGATGACGAGAGCTCAATCTTTGCCTTCTCGGCAGCCTCCTTCAAGCGCTGCAAAGCCATTGCATCCTGACGAAGGTCGATACCGTGCTCAGCCTTGAAAGCCTCAGCCATATAGTCGATAAGAACGTGGTCGAAGTCGTCACCACCCAAGTGAGTATCACCGTTTGTAGACTTAACCTCGAATACGCCATCACCCAACTCCAAAATAGAGATATCGAATGTACCACCACCAAGGTCGTATACTGCAACCTTCATATCGGCATCCTTCTTATCCAAACCGTAAGCCAATGCAGCAGCTGTGGGCTCGTTGATGATACGACGCACCTTCAAGCCTGCAATCTCACCAGCCTCCTTTGTTGCCTGACGCTGTGAATCCGAGAAGTATGCGGGCACTGTGATAACTGCCTCTGATACCTCCTGACCCAAATAATCCTCTGCGGTCTTCTTCATCTTCTGAAGGATGATAGCCGAGATCTCCTGCGCTGTATACTGACGGCCGTCGATATCCACACGAGGAGTATTATTATCGCCACGCACGATTGAATAAGGTGCGCGAGCAATGTCATTACTTACGTTATCGTACTTCTCACCCATAAAACGCTTGATTGAGAATACCGTACGCTTAGGATTGGTGATAGCCTGACGCTTTGCAGGATCGCCCACCTTACGCTCCGACGAATCGGTAAAAGCAACAATTGAAGGAGTGGTGCGATGACCCTCTGAGTTAGGAATAACAACAGGCTCGTTACCCTCCATTACAGATACACACGAGTTGGTTGTACCCAAATCAATACCAATAATCTTTCCCATAGTTGTAAATTTTTATTTTGTTTATACTTATTTTTCTGTTCCTACTCCGACCAAGCGCCTTACCTTTCAGCAGCCACCCCATCGGACAACTGCCTTAATATGAACAAAGGTTATACCAAAAATGTTTCGGCGCAAAAATCAGGATTTATTACACTTTTTCCTGCCAAACGACTCTTCTCGTCTGCCATTTTGGCCGAAAATGTATGACAAGCCAACTTCGCTGTCATACGCAGCAAAAAGAAATGCAGGTGCCAAAAATATGACACCTGCTATAAATCCGCTGCTCGCAAGAAGGAATTTTCTCTATACAAAGCTATACAGCCTCACCAAATTTGTTTATTTGCTATCTCCGCTTCGGGTTTTAATCAGTATCACGCCATTAGCACCTCGCAACCCATACATCGTACCATCTTTCTGCACAGTAACCGTCTCTACGTCCTGCACATTGACCATCGATAGGTTGGGGACCTCACTGCCATCAACCAAAATAAGCGCTGCCTGCGAAGCATTAGTAGGGTTCACCGTACCCACGTTACGTATCACAATCGCTCCGTTGACTTTTGTCACACCTGCAACTCTACCCAATATAGCAGCCTCCAAATCCTGCGCTCCCATACGACGCAAGAACTCGCCAGAGATAGTACCTGAGCTATTGGTATATTCGCGTTTCTTGACATAGCCAAAACCTGTATCAATCAGTTCATCAGACTCCTCAGATTGACTCTTTCCTCCATCAAGCAATATGACGTGCAGACTGCGGCGACCATTAACGGCTACCTCAACCTTGTTTTTCTTCTTGATAAAAACCAGTACATCATCGGCCTGAACATTGGTAAAGCCAAAGCGTCCCTCCTTGTCGGAATAGGTATATACACCCACCCCCTTCAACTCAATCTTGACCTTCGCCATAGGTTTGCCCGAGGCGTCGGCTACAAAACCATTAAAGGGAACACCCTGAGGTTCTTGGGCATACAATCCCACAGCCCAACATATCATCGAGAGCATTAAAATAAGATGTTTCATATCGAAAAACATTTATAGCAGCATAACAAAAAAGGCATCGAATTCGCGAAGATTATCGATGCCTGTGAATAAAAAATTGCCTCTATTATTTATTCTCGTTGAGAATACGCATAGCCGCATCGAGAATAGCTGTATCGTCCAAAGTCACAACACCACCGTCGGGACCCTGCTCGATATGAATACCAGCACCAGCCTTAGCATCGAGGTGCTTGCCACCAAAATAGTTACGTACAGTCTCTACATCAATACCCAACTCATCAGCAATACGCTGTGAGCTACCACTGGGCAACTTGTCCTTAATGCGACGCAATTCATTGAATGTGATAATCATAATTCAATAGTTTTAAAGTTTATATTATTGTTATTCGTTACGAAATGTGAAAAACTATCACGTTTGCAAGATAAAATTACAACTTTTTTTTCAGACTACCAAATTAAACAACAAAAAAGGGTAAAAAAAGAGGATTATACCGAAATACAATCCTCTTTTGCTATTTTCAACCGACCGACGATACCTCTACGAGCAGAGGACAATCGCAACATATCGAAAACTATTCACAACCCAGCAATCTTCATCACGACATAGGCTATCGCTATTACGGCTTATCGAAAACTACTCAGCTACACCAGTTGTCTCGATAAAGATCTGCCACAAGAGTGGAGTGTAAGGCTGAATCTCCGATGTGACAATCAATTTGGCATCCTCCTCTTCGGTATTGCCAAAGTATGAGTTGTTATAGTAGTTATTGTAATAGTAGCTATCGTAATAGTTATTATAATAACCGCCGCCATAACCACCATAATATCCACCATAATAGTTATTATAATAGTTATTATAGTAGTTGTTACCATAGTAGCTATTATAATAATTGTAATAATTATAGTAGTTCCAATAGTTATCCTCCCAGGTTGTACCCGTTGTGCTTACCGAGCCTGATACTCCGGTAGCTCCATAGGCATTCGACGAGGTGGTCAAGATTGCGTTCCACGCACCAAGCTTCATCTGCGGGATGGCATAGATCCAAGCATCGACATACTTATTCTCCTCGCTATCCTTGGCTGTAACAAACTCCAGCGCCTCGCCAACCTCATCATCCTCGACATCATCATACACTATACGCTTAACCTCAGGAATGTTAGAATCGACAATAAAACCATCCAACAAGCGAGTCACATACCACACCTTCGCCTTCTTAACCGAATCCAACGGCTCAGCGTCGGCCGGATTTAGTCCTTTCCCGAAACGGCGAACCAGCGCCTCATCGACCTTACGGTTAATCTCTGCAAGGCTGGTTGTACCATAAATCTTACCCCTCTTATACTCTGTCTGACCATCATAAATTAAGGTATCGGCACCCAAACAATCGAACTGCAAGCTCTGCTTTGGAGTGTACTTATAGTTAATATAGAGACCTGCAATTGAGTCGACAGCCAAATGCCACTCATTGTCGTAAACGGCATCTGTTTCAGTCGAGCTGGCACGCATATAGCTACGTCGCTTCGACGCAGCATCTTTGTCACTCTCGGCCTCAGGAGCCAAACCGCCATTTGCCTCAGCGAACGCTCTCACCCACTGATCCTCGTAGGCTACAGGATTAGCCACGCTACCCCATACCTCAATCTCGACAATCATCGGACGGTTGGCATCAAGGATATACTGACCCTCATAACCTGCCTCGCCACTCATAGTCTTATCGCCAGTACCGATCGATGAAGGCATATACAAACGCATCTTTGTACCGTAACGAGCCTCGTAGATCTCTTCGCCAATGCGAAGCTTGTTACGCAACGACAGATATGTACCTTCGGGCATTGCTACATTGTCGTTACCCACGAACAAGAAGAATGGCACATAGTGAGTATGCTCGGTATAGGTATTCTGCATACGAGCAAGTTCTGAGCTACGTGTAAGCACCACATTACCAGCCAAATCGCGACAAGTAACATCAAACCACACCCAAGCATCCTTGCTTCTTACGGGCAAGCTATCGGGATGGCCCTCATCGAGAAGTTCGACATAGTAGTCACCCATCACCTGATGATTGGCCAACAATTCGGGATGATTATTCTCAATCCACGCCTTCAAGGCAATCTTCTCTACCTCCTCAAAAGGCATATCCTCGGAATCGACACACGAGATGAGCGACACCGAAAGAATCGAGCAAACAATCAAAAATAAGCGGTTAAAAAACTTCATATCTAAATTTTACTTCATTTTCTAAATAAGGCTATACTCGGCCGTCCCAAATTACTTCTTCACCACCGCATCGATAGTATAGAACCATGCAACTGCCGACTTGTGTGGTACAATCCCCACAACTTTATCCTCATAGGCCTCCTCGAAGGTCATATATACCTCCACCTGGTCACCCTGGCGACAACCTACTAACGACTGCGAGACACCTTTTATTATATTTGACTCTCCCAAAGTTACAACAAGTGGCTCCGCAGACCAATATTCTGTATTCAAGCCGGCCTGTTTGAGCTGCGAAATCACCGCTGTATCGTTCGATATATAGACATTATCCACTCGGGGCATTCCTCCTCTGAAGATATAGGCTGTATAGGTTAACGACACCTGATCTCCCTTATCAACCATTGTGCGACTACTGCGATTACTATCGTAATAGTTGGCCACATAGCGATATAGGTCCTGATTCAATTTCTCGTAAAATGGGGGTTCTGCCTCAAGCGAGCTCTCCTTATCTTCCTCAGCCACAAGGCGAGGAACGTGAGTCGAGGTAAGAAAACGCACGATCTCAGAGCGCTGAGATGAGATCTGCTCATCTTCATCGCTACACCCAACCGCCAAGGCTAAGCACATAGCAGCAAACACTGCCATCATCAATCGTAGTTTTGTACCCATATAATTGTGCAAAATTAAACAAAAATATCGATTCGACCAATTTCTATACTACATATATTTATATAAAATGGTGATTCAACAACTATCGAGTCCCACAGACTACATTCGTCGGAGAGCTTGACGCACAGCATCCTCTACCGAAATCGAGGGCGACTCCTTGAAGATAGCCTTCACCACTTTCTCCGACACACCTCTTTGGAAACCAAGCATTTGCAATGCCGACAAAGTTTCGTCATATGCTTGCGCATCAACCTTACCGACAGCCATCTGGTCGCCATCTACGACATTTAGTTCAAGCATCTTGCCACTCAGTTCGACAATAATCTTTTGGGCAGTCTTCAGGCCCAATCCCTTAACATTTTTGAGTAGCACAGCATTCTCTGTGGCTATGATATTACGCAGCTCCGAAGACGAATAGGTCGATAGAATCATCCTTGCAGTGTTACCACCCACGCCCGATACGCTGATAAGATTTCGGAACAACTCACGCTCGATTTTCGACGCAAAGCCATAGAGCAATTGGGCATCTTCACGCACAACGAAGTGGACATACAATCGCACATCGTTCTGATTCTCAATTGCGGAAAAGGTCTGCAACGAGATATTGAGGTAGTATCCCACTCCTGCGGCCTCAACTACAGCATACGTAGGGGCCAATTCAGTCAGCTTACCTGAAATATATTCGTACATAGCATTAATTTTGACAGTCAATATGACAAAAATAAATATTTTTTTTTACCTTTGTCAATTATTGTACGCATAATTGCAAAAAAACATAAAATTTAAATACGAAAATGAAGAAGATTTTTTTGGCAGCATTGATTGCCACCATCTCATTGGCAGCGTGCCAGAACCAGAACACAGAGGCTCCAGCAGAGGCTCAGGATGCTGCGACAGAGCAGATTAACGGCGGCGATATTGCTTATGTACGCGTTGAGTATGTAATGGCCGAGAGCGAGATTTACAAGACTGAGGGCGTAGCTTTGCAGGAGAAGACCGAGAAGGCTAGCAAGTCGTGGGCTCAGAAGGAGAAGAATCTCCAATACGAGGCTACTCAGTTGCAGGAGAAGTATCAGAAGGGGCTTATCACCACAGCAGACGCTCAGAAGCAGCAGCAGAACATCGAGCGCAAGATAGCTAACTATCAGACTAACACTCAGAAGGAGGCTAAGACTTTGGAGGAGGAGAACATCGTATTCACCAACCGCACTCAGGATTTGGTAATGCGTGCCATCCGCGAGATTAACGCCGACAAGAAGTACAAGCTTATCGTTAACGCCACAGCCTTGCTGGATGGTGACGAGTCACTCGACATCAGCGCAGCGGTATTGGCTAAGGTGAACGAGCTATACGCCAAGGAGAAGACCGAGGCTAAGCAGGCCGAAAAGGCTGAGTAAAGGCGTAGTAAAGTGCCCGTAAGAACATTTCGCGAATTCCCTACACAAAATAAGGGAGTTCGCGATTTTTTGTGTAAATTTGTTAATCAAAACCTGAAACGATGAATAATAACCCTACGAAAATACTGCTCCTCACGGCCGTTGCCGACGAATTGGGAGCCGAGAACATCGCAAAACTAAACCAACTATGCGACGTAAAACTCATCGGCGTGGGCAAACTCAACTCCTTCGAGGCAACATTGAATGCCCTTGCCGATAGCGGCAAGATGGGCACCACATACTCCCACATCATCAACGTTGGCAGCTGCGGTTCGTTCTGTCACGCACCAGGCACGCTGCTCTATCCGTCGATTGTGGCGCAGGGAGACATCTACATTGCATCCGACTTCGCAACGCCTCCCATTAGCCTAGGTACGGGTAACAAGGGCTGCTCAATAG
The DNA here is from genome assembly GCA_015060165.1 of Rikenellaceae bacterium. Classification (GTDB taxonomy): domain Bacteria; phylum Bacteroidota; class Bacteroidia; order Bacteroidales; family Rikenellaceae; genus Alistipes. Next base: position 3,527 of record SUZC01000012.1, on the reverse strand, counting down.
TTTCGTCCGACAACTTCATAGGGGCCGACACACCATCCTCGCAACTCGAACTATTCAAGACATTCGACGCAATGGATATGGAGAGCTATGCAATTATGCGTTCCATAGCCTTCTACTCTGCGCGTCACAACCAGCCGCAACCCGAGGTGCATATGATTAAGATTGTGAGCGACGCTGCCGATGGCACCCTCGAAGAGTGGGCCGAACGCATCAAACAGCTGCAAACATCGCTCTACGAAGCTACGCAGGCCACCATTGATCAGATAAATACCCAACAAAACCAAAAATAACCCGACATAGCGATGAAAATAAAAGCCAATTGCAAGATAAATCTCGGTTTGGACGTACTGCGCAAACGCCCAGACGGATACCACGACCTATCGACTGTAATGATTCCCGTTAAGGGTCTCTTCGATGTCGTCGAAGTGGAGCCCATCGAGGGTTCAGAGTGCGAGTTCCACTCGCTGGGCCTAGTGATTGACTGCGACGACGAACACAACATCTGCGTCAAGGCACACAAGCTTATGCAGAGCCGTTTTGCGACAGGTGGAGTGCGTATAACGCTCGACAAACGAGTCCCATTCGGCGCGGGATTGGGCGGTGGTTCAGCCGACGGCACAGCTGTAATAATGGCCATAAACGAACTATTTAAACTTGGATTAACTGAAGAAGAGCTGATTGATATAGCGGCAGAATTGGGTAGCGATACTGCATTTTTCGTACGCAACACGCCGCAATTGTGCGAGGGTCGTGGCGAGGTAATGACCCCGATTGAGATTCCACAACTCACAGGTCGATGGATCGTGCTGGTGAAGCCCGACGAGGGTGTGTCTACGCGCGAGGCCTATGCTGGGGTGATTCCCGCAGTGCCTGCCGTCTCGCTCACCGAGAACCTGAAAGCCCCAATCTCAGAGTGGCAGCAGAGTGTAAAAAACGACTTCGAGAGATCGGTCTTTGCTGCCCACCCCGCAATCGGCCACATCAAGCAGGTGTTGCTCGATAGCGGAGCATTATATGCAGCAATGTCGGGCAGTGGCTCAACGGTATTTGGCATCTTTGAGAATCGTGAGCAAGCCGAGAGATTGTCCCATCTGACACCATACATATTTGAGATGTAGAGATTGAATACTGAAGGATCTCTCTCCCAGATATAAATAAAATAAGAGTGCTCAACAACGCGTTGAACACTCTTTTCTATTTTTCGGGAGCGATTAACTCGCCCTCGATTTACTATCATTCAAATCTTACTCTTTTTTATCTGCCTGTACGGGAGCAGAATCCGGTTCTTCCACTACCACCTTTTCTGCTACATTTTTCTCTGCACCCTTATCTGCTACTGCCCCTTTGTCGGCTGCGCGACGGCTATGCGAGAATGGTTTGCGACGCGAACGACGCTGATTCTCTGGCTCAGCATTGGGGAAGTGCTGTGCAATAGCCTTTGCCAAACGCTGCGGTGGGATATTGCGCTCAATCTTACCATCGTACGCCACCGAGATACCTCCCGTCTCCTCCGACACCACAACCACAATCGCATCCGAGGTCTCGGTAATACCTATGGCTGCGCGGTGGCGAGTACCATACGCCTTGGGCACAGGCGACTGGGTAACGGGAAGAATACATTTGGCCGCCACCACCCTATTGTTCATCACGATGGCCGCACCGTCGTGCAGAGGGGCATTCTTGAAGAATATGTTTTCCAGAATGGGCACCGACAACTGCGCATCGAGTGTAATGCCGCCATCGATTATATCGCGCAAGTCGCTCTGCTGAGCCAACACAATCAAAGCACCTGTTTTGGTGGCCGACATATCCGTACAAGCCGTCACGATTGGTTGCAGGGTTATTTCGGCCTGATTCGACGAGTTGAAAATCGAGTTGAGAAACTTGAAGTTACGGCGCATACCAATCATCTGCAAGAAGTGTCGCAACTCAGGCTGGAAAAGGATGATAACGGCAATCATACCCACACTTACAAGCTGTCCCAAGATGCTCTGCAAAAGCGTCATATTCAAGGCTCGCACCACAATCCACACTACATATATCACTATGATACCCGTAAAGATATATGGGGCATTGGTGCCTCGCGTCATACGATACAAACCCAGCATCAGCAGTGCCACAAGCAGGATGTCGATAAAGTCGATAAATGTGAAAGGTATAAAATCCATATTGCGATGAAACTTTGTGCCAAAGTTACCTATTATAATTCAAAATTCAAAATTTAGGTCTTACGACTGTTTTATGATTTACTTTGCAGCAAAGGCTATTCTTTGCAAGGTCTTTAATAAAAAGGTTGATTCCCGCCATTTTCGCATAGCTGCTGATATTATCAACGCTGGCCGATGATGCGAAAATTGGGAATGACGCAGTCCTGCGACTGTTTTATAACTTTTTTACACGATATAACAAAAAAATCCTCTGCCGGATTCGACATCAGACAGAGGGTTTATCGATTTTGAATTTTGAATTCTGAATTTTGAATTTCACTATTGCTATTGAGTGAAAATATTTATATCTTTGCGTTGGAATGATGCGCTTGGCCTAAAATTGGCGGGTGCAAAGAGTATTAACGAACTGTTATAGTAACAAATAAACTCTTCTAAATTATGATTTATTCACACGAAGTGCAGCAGATGTGCTGCGTTAAAAAGGGTGCTAATCACGCATCTGCACCAATCCCTCAGGAGGGAAAGTGGGTTGTAGCTAAGGAGATTAAGGACATTTCAGGCCTTACACACGGTGTGGGCTGGTGTGCTCCTCAGCAGGGTGCCTGCAAACTTACTCTCAACGTTAAGGAGGGTATCATCCAGGAGGCATTGGTTGAGACTATCGGTTGCTCTGGTATGACTCACTCAGCAGCTATGGCATCGGAGATTCTTCCAGGCAAGACCATTTTGGAGGCATTGAACACCGACTTGGTTTGCGACGCTATCAATACAGCTATGCGCGAGCTCTTCAAGCAGATTGTTTACGGTCGTACACAGTCAGCTTTCTCTGAGGGCGGTCTTCCTATCGGTGCAGGTCTTGAGGACTTGGGTAAGGGTCTTCGTTCACAGGTTGGTACAATGTTCGGTACTTTGGCAAAGGGTCCTCGTTATCTTGAGATGGCTGAGGGTTACTGTACACGTATGGCTTTGGACGCTAACGATGAGGTTATCGGCTACGAGTTCGTACACCTTGGCAAGATGATGGAGTTCATCAAGAAGGGTATCGAGCCAGCAGAGGCATTGGAGAAGGCAAAGGGTTCTTATGGCCGCTTCAAGGATGCAGTTAAGTACATCGATCCTCGTCAGGAGTAAACCAATTGTATAATCGAAAAAAGAGAATTTAGATATGGCAAATTTATTTGAGAGCTACGAGCGCCGAATCGACCACATCAACGAGGTGCTCGCACAGTATGGAATCGCAAGCATCGAGGAGGCTAAGGCTATCTGCGACGCTAAGGGTATTGATCCTTACAAGATGTGTGAGGAGACACAGCCAATCTGCTTCGAGAATGCAAAGTGGGCTTACGTAGTAGGTGCTGC
>SUZC01000011.1 GCA_015060165.1 Rikenellaceae bacterium | reverse complement strand
CGTTCAAAGCTCAAGAACTTGGAGAATGGTTACGTTCTCGAGAAGACTTTCTCTTCTGTAAGCCAGAAGATTGAGCAGGTACGCGTTGAGCGTCGCCCATACCAGTTCACTTACGAGGATGACTTGGGTGCACACTTCATGCACACTGAGACTTTCGAGGAGATTAACATCGACAAGAACCTTATCGAGAACTACGACCTTATGGCCGATGGTCAGATCGTAGAGGTAATGTTCCACACAGAGAAGGAGTCTGTTCTCTCAGCTGAGCTTCCTCCCGTACTCGACATGGAGGTAACTTACACCGAGCCAGGTATCAAGGGTGATACAGCTTCTACAAGCTCATTGAAGCCAGCAACAGTAAATACTGGTGCTACAGTTCGAGTTCCTTTGTTTATCAACACAGGTGACAAGATTCGCGTTGATAGCCGTACACGCGAGTATAAGGAGCGTATCCGCTAATTCGGAAGCAGCAAATAACAAATTTGCATAAGACCAATAAGGTTGCAATCATGGAGATTGCAACCTTATTTTTTTACATACACATACAAGACATCTTCGACCTCACCAAAAACCATTATACACAACTAATGGTTATCCCGAAATGTAGTGAAATTGCAATTAGGGGTGACTATTTTGCAAAAAAAAGAATACCTTTGCAGCGCAAATGGATTACAAGCGTAAAATAAATAATAAGTGCTGGTACGCGTTACTGATGCTGCTGATGTTCGTAGGTTACATCGGTTGCACAACGCTTTTCCCTCATAACCACCTTATCAACGGACGTGCAGTAACCCACTCTCACCCCTACGCAGATTCTCCTGAGAGCCCTACTCATAGCCACTCGCAAGCGCAATTTTCGATGATTGCAATGCTCTCGACATTTGTCGCAACTGTGACAAATATATCAGTGGCATTAGGGGCATTCTTCACTCTGTCGGCAATAATTCTACACGCAGCAAAGCAACATACTGCTAAATCTGCCGACACATCTTTGTCGTTGCGAGCCCCGCCTGCAATGTAATTATTAGCATAGATAGGTATAGGTATTTACTTAGACCAAACTCTATGTATGCTCACTTTGGCCCCATTCGGGCACAATCCTTACATTTTTATAAATATTACAACGACAAATCACTATGAAGGCTATAAAGCTAACATTGGTGGTTATGATGGCTATGTTATGTACTATGGGAACAACAGCCATCGCTGCGACCACCACTCCAAATAAAGACAATACGACCGAGAATACCAATAGCTCGACAAACGACAATCCCCAACGCCTGCAAAAAGGTAGCACATCAATAAAGGGTCACATACTCGATGCCCGCAGTGGCGAGCATATTCCATACGTAACCATCACTGTAAAAGGTACCACCATCGGTACCGTTGCCGATGGCACAGGCCACTTCACAATGCGCAACCTACCCGATGGCGAGTTCACAATTGTAGCTGAATATCTGGGTTATAAAAGCGTGGAGCATACTATCGCCGCTCCACACGAAAAACATCTCGACATAAGCATCACACTCGAAGAACAACCAATGTCGATGGACGATGTAGTAGTATCGGCTACCCGAAACGAGACCAACAAGAAGAATACGGCGACAATTGTAAATGTTACATCAAGCAAGTTGTTTGAGAACACAGCATCAACCAACCTATCGGAGTCAATTAAGTTCCAACCCGGTTTGCGAGTAGAGAATACCTGTGGAAACTGCGGTGCTGTACAGCTGCGCATCAATGGTTTGGAGGGTCAATATTCGCAGATTCTGCTAGATTCAAGTCCGATATTCAGCTCACTTGCAGGTGTGTATGGTTTGGAGCAGTTACCCGTTGCTATGATTGAGCGAGTAGAGGTTATTCGCGGAGGAGGTTCGGCTCTTTTCGGCTCAAACGCCATTGGTGGAGTTGTAAACATCATCACCAAAGAGCCTCTGCGCAACTCGCTCTCACTTTCGCACACCACCAATTTGATTCATGGCACAACGGCTGAGTTTAACACCTCGATTAATGGTTCATTCGTATCGGATGACCACCGCGCAGGTGTCTATATTTTCGGTATGGTCAAGGATCGCGATGCATTCGACTACAACAATGACGATTTCACCGATATCCTGAAAATGGAGTCAGAGACCGTTGGATTCCGTGGTTACTACAAAACATCAGCTTACTCGAAACTTACAGCCGAGTATCACCATATTAGCGAGTATCGTCGTGGTGGTGATAATATTGATATGCCTCCACATATGGCCGAGATTGCCGAAGATGTACGTCATAAGATCGATGGCGGAAGCTTGCGTTTCAGCTACTTCTCCCCCGATGCTCGTCACACATTCGACATATATACATCTGCTCAGGCCATATCGCGAAACAGCTACTACGGCACCGGTAAAGACCCTAACGCATACGGCCGTACGCAGGATTTGACCTGGGTGGCAGGTGCTCAGTATAGCTACTCTATGCAGAAGTGTCTGTTTATGCCCGCGCAATTTACTGTGGGTGCAGAGTACACATACAACGACCTCGATGACCACTCGATTGGTTTCGACCGTTCAATCTTGCAGACAGTGCGTACAGCTGGTATGTTTGTACAGAACGAGTGGCAGAGCGAGAAGGTCAACTTTGTTATTGGAGGACGTTTCGACAAACATAGTATGATGGACAACGTCATCTTCTCACCTCGTGCCAACCTGCGTTATAGCCCTATCGAAGATATTGGCCTGAGAGTAAGTTATTCGAGTGGATATCGTGCTCCGCAAGCATTCGACGAGGATTTGCACATTGATGCTGTAAACAACCAATCATCAATCATCGAGCTCGACCCCAACCTCAAGCCAGAGTATTCGCATTCATTCAGCGCTTCAGCCGATCTCTACCACAACTTCGGCCGTTTGCAGACCAACCTGCTTATCGAGGGATTTTATACAATCCTAGATGATGTATTCGCTCTAGCAAAAACCGGAGAAAATGAGGCTGGTTACATTATCCAAACTCGTTATAACGCTGCAGGAGCCAAGGTTAAGGGCCTTACAGGAGAGTTGAAATTGGGAATCCCCCACGTCTTCGACTTCCAAATGGGCTACACCTTCCAGCGTAGCCGTTACGATGAGCCCGAGGAGTGGTCTGAGAACGTTGAGCCCCAGCGAAGAATGTTCCGCACTCCCGACCACTACGCCTACTTTACAGCGACGGCCGATATCACACACAACCTCAAAGCCTCGCTATTTGGAAACTACACAGGCCGTATGCTTGTTCCCCATAGTGCAGGATATATCGATGCCGATTGCAACGAGCTCACTCCCCGATTCTGGGATATGGGTATACGTGTGGCTTACAACATTCAGCTTACAAGCGCTATCGGCTTGGAAATTTTTGGTGGCGTAAAGAACATCTTCGACTCGTTCCAAAACGATATCGATCGTGGTCCATTCCGCGACTCGGTATATGTATATGGCCCCACTATGCCACGTTCATACTTCATCGGCGTGAATTTCAAGATGTAAGGATTGCTACGTATTAGAATTTGACATAAAGCCCGACACTCAATCAATTGATTGGGTGTCGGGTTTTATATTGTAGGCGCAAAGGGTTTTATTTTCGTATATTTATGCAAAAATTACGATATAATTAGCATAGAAGCATAATAAAAACACTATTTTTGTCGTGTAGTACACAACAAAATACAACTATACTTTAACTCGAATATTCAGTCGTAAGGAAATGAAAAAAATTTTAACCGTCACTGGTATAATAATTACCATTTTAATTCTATTGCTTACAATCGGAGGTTTGATTTTGGCAAAAAGAATAAAACAATATCAGATTAATAGTGGCACCAATGTAGAATGGAACTTGGAAGATGGACAATGTTATAAGAATCTTCGTTACGGATTGGGTTGCCGCAATACATATGACCTATATATTCCTGCAAAAGGGCGGCCCACCGCTCTAATGTTGTTTGTCCACGGAGGTTCGTGGGTTGCGGGAGAAAAGGAAGATATCGCTTACGCAGCACGGAGGTTTGCCAAACAGGGATATATCACTGCTACTATGAATTATACCCGAATTAAGCAGGATTCAATTGATTATATTTCCAATCATAAGCTACCATCGTTTGTATCAATGATCGATGAAATGCAACAAGCGGTGAAGGCTATTAAACAGGAGTGTGATAGTAGAGGTTATAATCTATCTCAAATGGCTATTGGTGGTTATTCGGCTGGAGCTCATTTAGCTATGCTGTATGCAACAAAGTATATTAATAGTTCACCATTACCCGTGAAATTTCAAATAAGTTGGGTTGGTCCTGCCGATATGGATATGCTGTTTCCAATGGATGAACAACAACTCGCTCAAATTAAACAAGTTTCAGCCAATGAGCAAAACAACAAACTCAGACTAGAAATGGCTCTATTCATACATAGCATATCTGGGCGCAAAATACCACTAGAAGAGTTGACGGTTGAGCGTATCAGAGAGATAAAACTCAGTTTCTCTCCCACCTATATGGTATCGGCAGACACACCTCCTGCAATACTTGCATACGGAGCAAACGACAAATTAGTTTCTGCCAAGCAAGGCGAAAAGATGGCTGATGTATTGAAACAATACGGCATAGACCACAAACTATTTGTATTTCCTAACTCAGGACACGAGCTCGGTGGTGATGCTGACTATACGCTTCAAGTCAACAATGCTATTACTGAATACTGTGAAAAATATTTTGAATAGAAATAGTAATAAAAATTACTATACATAGCACCGGCATAAATATTTATTCATCACAAAATGAGATGGATTAATGACTTTTTTCTTACATTTGCAAAAAGATAACATACACCAACGATGAAATATTTTTTCACATACCTAATGCTTGCCCTTTGCCTATGTTCGTGCGATAAAGGGGTCAAGTTCGATATATCGGGTCAATTGACCGACAATGCGGCAAGCGTGGTCTATCTGGTTGTGGAGAATACCGCTCTCGACACACTGGCCTCAGCCACGGTAGAAAGGGACAATACATTTCATCTGAAAGGTGACATTGCCGAGCCCACAACCGCTTTCGTATGCGACGACAACGGTAATGCACTCACCATCCTGCTTATCGAGGAGAGTAAGTTGCATATCAAACCAGTTCCTGAAGGTGGATACAAAGCCGAAGGTGGTCCGATAAACGACAAGTATAATATCATAATGCAACGCCTAAGCGATGTCGCTCGCCAAATAAGCGAAATATCACCCGACGATGAGAATCCCGAAGAGGCCTACGAATCGCTGATATTTAAGTATCAAGACATACTCTCAACCGGAGTTAGTAGCAACCTCGACAATATAATTGGCGTGGAGCTATTCCTCAGCCAGGAATCACGCGCAATGACAGCAGAAGATATGCGTGTGAGAATGGCTCAATTCTCGCCAAAGATGCGCCGCCTATCCTCGATGGTACGATTTGCCGAGTATATCGATCAATATGCAAAAAGTGAAATTGGAGAGAACTTTGTCGATGCCCCATTGCGTACTATGGCCGGCCGCTCATCAATTGCAAAGATCTGCGGACAAGGCAAATGGGTCTTGATTGACTTCTGGGCATCGTGGTGCGAGCCTTGCTGCGAAGAGATTCCTCTTTTGCGCGAGCTATATTCTAAATATGCATTACAGGGATTCGAGATTTGCAGTATCTCGCTCGACCGTGATCCACAACGATGGCGAACATTTGTAATGCAAAATCAAATGTTGTGGACCAATGCTATCGACCTGCCTCGCGATGGCGAGATTGCGATTAGTGAACTTTACTGTATCCAAAGCATCCCAGCCAATCTGCTTATCTCGCCGGATGGCAAAATTGTAGCTCGTAATCTACATGGAGATGCCCTGCGCGAAGAGTTGCACCATTGCTTCGAGCATTAAGATTTTTTCAAGCTAAGAACTCACTGCAAATCAACAATTTGCCCTACACGCTTAAAAAAATCTTAAAAATATTTACCAAAAAATTTGCACAGTTAGATTTTTCGCCGTACATTTGCACTCGCAATCAGGCAATGGCTCCGTAGCTCAACTGAATAGAGTACTTGACTACGGATCAAGCGGTTACAGGTTTGAATCCTGTCGGAGTCACTGAAAACAAGGCGGTTACCAATCAGGTGACCGCTTTTTTTGTGTCTATTTTTGAGCATTTCGGGTAGTTTTAGAGGCATTTGTGTAAACCAATGTGTAAACCGAGAACACAATGGCGAAAAACTTCTGAAACAATATATTATCCAAAATCCCCTTAAAAATTTTATCGTATAGAACTCTGCGTCTATTAATTTTTTTTATCTTTGTAAGAGCTGGAATACTTTTATAAAATTTCCACAAGTACTAACCTATAACTACACATCGTATGGCAAATACCACCAACTCCTCAGCACAAAGCTATTGGAGAGCCCTGCTTATGACAGGCTGTCTATTTTTCATTTTCGGATTTGTTTCTTGGGTTAATTCGATCTTGATTCCATATTTCCGCATCGCCTGCGATTTGAAGAATGAATTGCAGAGTTACTTGGTAGCTTTCGCATTCTACATTGCCTACTTTGTGATGACTATCCCGGCATCAATGATGCTCAACCGTATTGGATTTAAACGTGGAGTGAAATATGGTCTATGGATTATGGCCACCGGAGCATTTCTCTTTACCCCTGCAGCTCTAACTCGCACTTACGGACTCTTCTTGTTGGCTCTTTTCACATTGGGCACTGGACTCGCCATCTTACAAACTGCAGCCAATCCATTTGTTACTATAATTGGCCCTATCGAGAGTGCTGCTCGACGCATCAGCATAATGGGTATATGCAATAAGTTTGCAGGCATAGTATCGCCACTTATCTTCTCTGCACTAGTAATTCGCCAAAGCGACAAGATAATTATGGAACAGGTCGGCAACGGCACACTTGTCGGTGCTGCCAAGGAGGCAGCTTTGGATCAGCTCATTTCTGGTGTAATTATACCATATATATGTTTAGGTATATTACTCTTTGCCTTCGGTATAATATTCTACAAATCATCGATTCCCGATATTAATCCCACAAAGGATAATGCCTCGATCGAAGAGGAAAACAACGGTCGCACAAGCATTCTATCATACCCTTATCTGATTTTGGGTGCAATTGCGATGTTCTGTCACACAGGTTCGCAGGTTATCTCTATTGATACCAGTATCAGATATGCCGCTACGATGGGCGTGACACTCGACGAGGCGAAAATCCTTCCTTCGCTCACGTTAGCCTGCATACTGATTGGATACGTGTGTGGAATCGCGCTAATTCCCAAATACCTGAGCCAGCAGAAGGCCTTGTTGGGTTGTACCACCTTGGGACTTATTCTATCGTTGGGAGTTATCTTCATTTCTGGCGATGTTACCATATTTGGTCTTCACACCGACCTGTCGCTTTGGTGCTTGGTGCTACTTGGTATCCCCAATTCGTTGATTTACGCAGGTATTTGGCCGCTTGCCATTCGCAACCTGGGGCGTTTCACCAATATTGGTTCTTCATTGCTGGTTATGGGCTTGTGTGGTAATGCCATACTACCTCTAATCTATGGAGCTATAGCTGACAGCGTGAGTTTCCGTATGGGTTATTGGGTATTGGTTCCTTGTTTCCTATATATGATTTTCTACGCCACCTACGGTCACAAAATCGAGCATTGGAGAAAGAGATAACCAGATAAAACTCACTACACAATGAAACCCATCAAGATAATCGGGGGCAAGGTTATAACCCGAGACGGGCACGAAAATATTACCGTCGTGATTGCCAACGGCAAAATTGACTATGTCGGTTCTCAACCCATCGAAATGCCCGAAGACACTACCACAATCGATGCCAAAGGAGCGTGGATATCGGCCGGATTTATCGATTTGCACACTCACGGAGCCGGAGGGGCTGATTTTATGGACGGCACAGTCGAAGCCTACGAAAGCGCATTGAAAATGCACGCTGCACACGGCACAACATTGCTATACCCCACCACCCTATCGAGCACAACCGAATCGCTCTACTTAGCCATCGAACAATATCGCAAAACCAAGCAGGCCAACATCGAGGGGGCTGCTATGGGTGGATTGCATCTGGAAGGCCCATACTTCGCCTATGAGCAGCGCGGAGCGCAAGATGAACGATATCTGCGCAACCCACAAAAGCAGGAGTATATGGCTCTGCTTGAAGCAGGCAAAGGGGATATTGCTCGTTGGAGCCTTGCTCCTGAACTGGACGGAGCAGCTGAGATGGCAACAGAACTGAGAAAAGCCGGAATATTGATGGCTATGGGACACACAGCAGCAACTTTCGAAGAGTGCCAGAAGGCACATAGGGCTGGATTTACTCATATGACGCACTTCTACTCGTGTATGAGTACCATCACCCGCCGTAACGCGTATCGCTACGCAGGAGTCATCGAATACGGATATTACAACGACGATATCACTATCGAGATTATTGGCGATGGAATTCACGTCCCTGCATCGCTGCTAAATCTCGTCTACAAAATAAAAGGAGCAGAAAATATAGCACTCATTACCGACTCGATGCGTGCTGCCGGAATGCCGGACGGCAAGTATCTGCTCGGTAGCATGGAACAGGGGCAAGAGGTTGTAGTTGAAAATGGGGTGGCAAAATTACTCGATCGCTCGGCATTTGCAGGAAGCGTGGCCACAATGGATAGAGTGGTGCGTACGGTAAGGGATCTGACACAGCGACCACTGCCAGAGATTATCCGCTCGGCAACTGAAACACCAGCCCGAATTATGGGATTGGCCAATAGAAAAGGTTCGATTGAAAAGGGATACGATGCCGACATCGTGATTTTCGATGACGATATCAACGTTCGCACAACAATCGTTGACTCAAAGATAGTCTACAACAATAATATATAACACAAATAATAAATATAATGACAAAAGAGTTTACCGCAGATAATCTGCAAGTTAAGATATACCCTTCGCGACAACTTATGGGCGAAGCTGCCGCCACCGAGGCTGCCGCATGCCTGAACAAATTGCTTAGCGAAAAAGAGTGTGTTAATGTTATTTTCGCAGCCGCCCCATCCCAAAACGAGTTCTTGGAGACTCTTGCAATGAAGGATGTTGATTGGTCAAGGGTGAACGCATTTCATATGGACGAGTATATCGGTCTTGCTGCCGATGCCCCGCAAGGGTTTGGCAATTTTCTCCGTCGTGCAATATTCGACAAAGTTCCTTTCCGTACGGTTCACTACCTAAACGGGACTATTGAACCTACCGAGGCGTGCGAGAGCTACACGACTCTGCTTAAAGCGCATCCCACAGATATTGTGTTTATGGGTATCGGCGAAAATGGGCACATAGCATTCAACGACCCTCACGTCGCCGATTTCAACGATCCTCAGATGGTCAAGGTAGTTGATTTGGACCATAAATGTCGCACACAACAGGTAAACGATGGATGTTTTTCATCGATAGACGATGTACCGACTCATGCCATGACACTCACGATTCCTGCACTTATGGCAGCTTCTCACCACTTTTGCATCGTACCAGCACCTTCAAAAGCCGAAGCTGTAAAAGCCACTGTCGAGGGCGATATCGACCCTGTATGTCCTGCAAGTATACTACGCAAAAAGGCTGGAGCTAGGCTCTATCTCGATAACGACAGCTCAAAATTATTAGCTCGGAAATAAATATAAACCAACAAAATAGCAAAACATATGAAACGAAAATTATTACTTCTTTTCGCCATCGCAATGCTTTGCAGTACAGCCTTTTCTCAGCAAGTCGTGCGCATTGGCATAATCGGATTGGATACATCTCACTCTACAGCATTTACCGAACTCATAAATGGCGGTAAAGAGAGTTGGGCTGAAGGATTCAAAATCGTAGCTGCATACCCCTATGGCTCTCGCACAATCGAATCGAGCTACAAGCGCATTCCTGACTACATCGAGAAGGTAAAGGCTCACGGAGTAAAAATAGTAGATTCCATTGACGAGCTACTCAAAGAGGTAGATTGCGTACTATTGGAGACAAACGACGGTAACCCTCATTTGGAACAGGCAATTAAAGTATTCCGCGCAGGCAAACCATGCTTTATCGACAAACCGCTGGGTGCAACATTGGCCGACGCTATTGCCTTATATGCTATGGCCGATAAATACGGTGCTACATTCTTTTCATCTTCGGCGCTACGTTTCACCCCTGCAAATCAGCAACTGCGTCGTGGTGAGGCAGGTGAAATCATCGGAGCAGATTGCTACTCACCCCACTCACCAGAGCCTACCCACCCCGACTTCGGATTCTACGGCATACACGGAGTTGAGACCCTCTACACAATTCTCGGCACAGGCTGCAACAGCGTAAGTCGCGTTTCGACCGAGCAAGGGGATGTTGTTACAGGAGCATGGAAGGATGGACGAATCGGAACTTTCCGCGCAATCGTTAAGGGTCCGCACATCTATGGCGGAACAGCCTACACTACAAAACAAGCAATTGCAGCGGGAGGATATGTAGGCTACAAGCCTCTTTTGCAGGAGATTTTGAACTACTTCCGCACAGGCAAAGTCCCCGTAAGTAAGGAGGAGACTATCGAGATCTTCGCCTTTATGAAGGCTTCGAATATGAGCAAGGAACGAGACGGTGACGTTGTGACTATCGACGAGGCTATGCGCGCCGGCGAGAAAGCAGCAAAAAAACTCATCAAAAAATATGACAAATAGAGTGAGCAACCATATTTTTGCTAACTTTACAAAAGAAAACTACTAAACCATATAGAACTATGTTGACAAGAAAAGATTTCCTAAAACACGCCTTTGCAGGAGCGACAGCCATCTCGGTAGGCGGCGTCACATCTGCATTTTCGGCAAACTCATATAACAATATCGTTGGGGCAAACGAGAAAATCCGTATAGGTATTATTGGTGTAAATTCACGTGGTCGCGCCATTGCTCAATGCTTGGCCAAATTGCCAGAATGCGAAGTCACATACATCTGCGATGTTGATTCCAAAGCATTGGCTAAGTGTCAGGCAGCCGTAAAACAGATTACAGGCAAAACACCTAAAGGTGAGAAGGATATTCGCAAAATGCTTGAGTCTGATGAATTTGAAGCAGTATGCATCGCTACGCCCGACCACTGGCACGCCCCCGCAGCCATTATGGCTATGCAGGCAGGTAAGCACGTATATCTAGAAAAGCCCACCAGCCACAACCCTGCCGAGAACGAGATGTTGATTCGCGCAGCATCGAAATATAATCGAGTTGTACAGGTTGGAAACCAGCGTCGTTCGTGGCCAAACGTGAAAGCCGCTATCGAAGAGGTGCACTCAGGTACTATCGGCAAAGTTCAATACGCAAAATCGTGGTATACCAACAACCGCGCATCGATTGGCGTGGGCAAGCCAGCTCCTGTACCCGAATGGCTGGATTGGGATTTATGGCAAGGGCCAGCACCTCGTCGTGAATTCCGAGACAACATAGTACACTACAATTGGCATTGGTTCTGGCACTGGGGAACCGGTGAAGCACTCAACAACGGAACTCACTTTGTCGACCTGATGCGATGGGGTTTGGATGTAGAGTACCCGACAAAGGTATCGTCTGTGGGCGGTCGCTATCGCTATGAGGATGATTGGGAGTGCCCCGACTCACAACTTATCACTTATCAATTTGGAGAGAAGGCCTCTGGCTCGTGGGAGGGTCGCAGTTGTAACTTGCAGCCCGTTGACAATATAGGTTGCGGAGTAGCCTTCTATGGAGAGAACGGCACATTGCTTTTGGGCAGTGGCAATGGTTATTGGGTTCACGACATCAGAGGTAAACTTGTCAAAGAGGTTAAGAGCGATCTGAAATTCGAGGAGGGCAACTTGCTCAATCCGTCGGAGGCATTGGATGTATTCCACTTCAGAAATTGGTTTGCCGGAATGAAGAAGGGCGAGAAGCTCAACTCAAATATCGTCGATGCCTGCATCAGTACTCAGCTTGTACAATATGGTAATATCGCCTTGCGCTCAGGCAAGCAGCTCGAAATCGATCCTGTAACAGGTCGTATACTCAATGCAGACGGCAAGATCAGCAAACTTTGGGGTCGCAAGTACGAAAAAGGTTGGGAGCCAAAAATATAGGATCCGCAGAGTCTTGCAATAAATAAAGCCTGCACTGGATTAGTGCAGGCTTTATTTATTTAACGAGCAGCCATAAGCCCCTAATTATCAGATAATAAACCATATATAAAATCGGCAAATCTACAATTTTTCTGAGTCCACAAACACCAGACAATACTCAATTAACATCAAAACCAAGAGCCCATCGGAAAGCAGAATGTTGAATATTAAGGGGTTCAAATGTAATTTATTTGCGCAGAAATAGCATTTTTCAAAAAACAATTGGTATTTTTGTAACCGATAACATTCCAAAAGTGGGAAATCTGGGCAGAAACGATAGTCATTAATGTCGCGTAAATAGTACTATTGACGTAGCCCGACATAAAAGACACCAAAATGAAGCTACCGCAAAAATGCGGCAGCTAAATGTTTATTAAAATGAAAGAACAGTTAGAAGCCCTGAATGGTTTAACCATTAATTTTGGCCAAGGCGGTATGATGATCGTTAATATCATACTTGCATTTGTAATGTTTGGAGTGGCATTGGGTATCAAGCCACAGACCTTCAAAGATGTATTTAAAAACCCCAAATCGGTTATACTAGGTATCTTTTTGCAGTGGGTTGCATTGCCGGCTATCACTTTTGCTATCGCCCTTGCTCTCAATCCGCTGATTACTCCTATGATTGCCCTCGGTATGATTTTGGTAGCATCTTGCCCAGGAGGTAACATCTCAAATTTCATATCTTCGTTGTCAAAGGGAAATATCGAATTATCAGTATCGATGACCGCCATCACAACAGCATTCGCCCCCATTGTCACACCATTCAACTTCTTCTTATGGGGTTCGCTATATAGCCAGATTATCAGCTTGAAGAGTGATATTCCCACTTTGGTAATCCCATTCTTACCGATGTTGGAACAAATTCTGCTACTTCTAGGTCTACCAATTTTGTTGGGTCTTATCTTCTCTAGATACTTTCCCAATGCGACCAAGAAGATCAGCCGTCCAACAATGATTCTTTCGATTCTGCTTTTCTTCGGAATGGTAGTGGTATCATTCTCGCAAAATTTCCAGCTCTTTATAGATAACATATTCTACGTATTCTTCATCGTATTGATTCACAATGCGTGTGCTCTGAGCACAGGATATATTGGAGGCACATTAGCAAAGGTTCCCACTCGTGATCGCCGCTCACTGACCGTAGAAATTGGCATTCAGAATTCGGGTTTGGGTCTTATATTGCTCTTTAACCCCAACATATTCCCTCCCGAAATATGGCACAACCACTACGGAGGGATGTTATTCATTACGGCTTGGTGGGGAATCTGGCATATCGTTTCGGGCCTTAGCGTAGCTTATATGTTCCGTAGAACTCCAATTACACACTAGCATATGGCCAAGCAGAAAAAAGTGCAGGATAACGACCTTGCGTATAATCTTTTACGCTATTACGTCGACTTCACTCTCAAGCTATCATACCGCAATATCAGATACGTCGGGCTGGACAAAGTCCCTCAGGATGGCTCTGTAATCTATGCGCCTAATCATACCAACGCATTGATGGACGCGCTGATTATCTTGGCAATGGATCGCAAACCCAAAGTATTTGTTGCTCGTGCCGACATATTCCGTCGCCCGTTATTGGCCAAGATATTCACATTCTTGAAGATAATGCCAATTATGCGCATACGCGATGGTTTCGATGAAGTCAAGAAGAATAACCAAACTATCGAGAAGGCCGTTGACGTATTGCGCGACAAAGTACCATTCTGCATCTTCCCCGAAGGACAACATCAGGCTAAATACTCTTCGTTGCCACTATCGAAAGGTATATTCAGAATCGCATTTCAGGCACAGGAACTTATGCCAGATACACCTCTCTACATTGTCCCCGTTGGCATGCGATACGGTAGTTTCTTCCGTTTCCGTTCCACGGTACGCGTTGAGATTGGCGACCCAATTAATGTGGGACAATTCATCGGCGAACACAATGCAATATCTACGCAGGAGCAGATAAATCTTATGCGCGATATGCTCGCCGAGCGTATGCGTCAATCAATATTCCACATCCCCAACGATGAGGATTACGATGCGACTTACGAGATTTGTGCTGCTGTGGTGAAACGCCAAGTACAGCAATTCAAATATGATGAGTGTGGTCGCCGAATGAATCGACTCGATGCCCACTTCAAGGCAAACAACTATACGGTACAGCAAATCGCCCAAATGAGGAACGAAACGCCTGACCGAGCCGAGAAGTTGTTAAATCTGGGCCGCGAAGCATCGAAGTTGCGTAAATCAGACAAAATCAGTTTGGCGTCGGTATCTATCAAGTATCCGATTCTGTCGCGAGTATTGAAATTCTTGTTCCTGCTGGTAGCATTGCCATATTGCATTCCGGTTTCAATACTTACTCTGCCAATCAAGTTGCTTTGTAATTTCATTTTTACCAAGCTCAAGGATTACGCTTTCCGCAATTCAATTCGCTATCTAGTAAATCTGTTACTATGGCCACTATTGATGATTATCTATTCCGTAGTAGCATTCATAGCACTGCCCTGGCAATGGGCTCTGCCCGTCATAGTTATGTTATTGCCTGCGCCAATTGTCGCTCACGAAACCTGGCGACTGATGCGACTGGCCGGATCGGATATCAAACTGCTTATTAACAAAGAATTGCGCAATAAATATTCGCAAATAAGAAACATTGTATTTAACGAAAATTAGGAAACCGATGAAAATAAGATTATTTTTAACAATCGCATTTGCGACACTAACCCTGCACAGCATTAGCGCTCAGGAGCAAGATTCATCTACCTCTGAAAGCAAGGAGATTATCAAGACAGGATATAATTTCGGACCCTTGCCAGCGGTAGCCTTCGATGCCGACAAGGGTTTTCAGTTGGGAGCATTGCTCAATATTTACGATTTTGGTAATGGCGAGAACTATCCCAACACTCGTCAGCAGTGGTATTTCGAGGCCTCATTTTTTACCAAAGGTTCGCAGTTGTATGTTATCTCGTACGATAACAAATTTATGATTCCGGGGATTCGTTTCTCGACAGCCTTGACCATCACCAACGACAAAGCGATGGACTTCTACGGCTTCAACGGTTATATGTCGTATTTCGATTACGAGAAGGTCGATGCAGGAAAGGAGCGCGACGATATGTATTTCTACACTCCAAAATACCGAATCAATCGCCTTGCAGCACTTTTCAAGGCTGACTTTACGGGTAACATATGGAAGAACAAACTCTTCTGGGAGGCTGGCTATCATATGAGTTATTTCAAAGTGGGAGCCATCAACCGCGAAAAGATTAATAAAAACAAGGATGAGAACAAAGTCTTCCCCGACAGCGAGCCTACACTCTTCGAGCAATACCGCACGTGGGGAATTATTCCCGACGATGTTGCTGATGGAGGTTTTAATAGCACAGCACGCGTGGGATTGCTATACGATACACGCGACAAGGAGGGTGCTCCTTCACGTGGAGTATGGGCCGAGGCACATATGATATTAGCCCCCAAATGGCTCGGAACGACAAACCCCTACTATAAATACTCAGCCACGTTCCGCCACTATCTGCCAATCGTAAAAAACGACAAATTGACCTTCGCATATCGTCTTAATTACGAGGGCTCGATTGGCGATGATGTACCCTACTACGTACTGCCATACATAACCACTATGGGTCAGACATACGACCGCGACGGAATGGGTGGTTTCAGAACAATTCGTGGTATTATGCGTAATCGCGTTCACGGTTTGGATATGGCTTCATACAACGCCGAGATCAGATGGCGATTCGTGTCGTTTGCACTTTGGAAGCAAAACATAGCTTTCGGTTTGAACCTATTTAGCGATGGTACAATGGTAACACGCCAATACGATATGTCGTTTGGCCGCGATGCCTCAGAGTTTGCCACTACAGCAGAGTTCCAAGCAGCAAAGAGCGAATACGATGAGTATATGTCGCGCGGATTGGATCGTGACCGTCCTCACGTTACGGTAGGTGCAGGTTTCCGCTTTATTATGAATCAGAACTTTATCGTCTGCTTGGAGTATGGTAAGCCAGTTGGAAAATACCATAAACAGGATGGTAACGGTGCATTCTACATCAATACCGGATACTTGTTCTAAGTCAACATTAAGCAACAAACAAAAGCCCGAAGATTCGTTTCTCGATCTTTGGGCTTTTTCGTTTATAAACTTTTACCGCCCCATGCAACTTATGTAGCGAGCATAATTTATATGGTTATTCGGGGTGCTAATCAAAAAAAAATATCTCAAAACAAAATATTTTCGGCTGCGGGTGTAAAACTTCACGGAAATTATATTAATTTCACACTTTGGAATATGCTATATTGATGCAAACCAAAACGAATACCAAACACTACTATGACAAATAAACCAACCTCACCAACCACAAGCAAAATAAAAAATTCAATCCCGAATAGGGCGCTGGCTCAAACTATCGGCAAACAGCCCAGCATATTCAAAACCATCAAGGAGTATATCATTATGACAATTGGTATGTGCCTATACTCTTTCGGTTGGATTGGTTGTGTGTTACCCGCCAAAAGTACCAGTGGTGCCGCATCGGGTCTTGCAATTGTAATCAGTACAGCCCTTGAAAACAGTTTCGGATGGGATATTAAGATTGGTACAATTGTACTCTGTATAAACGTTGTACTCCTCATAGCCGCCGGATTTATATTGGGCTGGAATTTCGGCATCAAGACCATATACTGCATATTCGTGCTATCGATGTCGATGAATGTATGGCAGGAGATTCTTCCCGCCGACGACTTTCTGCATCTCGATAGATTCCTTTCGATGGTTGTCGGAGGTGTGATTACCGGTTTTGGAGTAGCCATGGCCCTAATGCAAGGGGGATCAGCCGGAGGAACCGATATCCTAGCAATGATAATAAACAAGTTCCGCGCCATAAGCTATGGTCGAATAATCTTTATTCTCGACCTACTCATCATCGCATCATCTCTGACTGTCGGATTCTCAATTGATGCAGCCATCTACGGTTACATTATGACACTAGTATTTGGTTACACAGTCGATATGATTCTTGCGGGTAATAAACAATCGAGTCAAGTATTTATCATATCGCCTAAATATGAGGAGATAACAACCGCCCTGAATTACGAACTCGGCAGAGGAGTTACCCTTCTCGATTCTGAAGGAGGATATACCCATCGTCGTTCGAAGATGGTGATGGTTGTTTGTAGCAACCGCGAGACTCCCACTGTGTTAAATTTTGTCAAACGCATAGATCCCGACGCCTTCATCACAGTAGGCTCGGTTATGGGTGTATACGGTCGTGGATTCCAACCAATCAAATTGTAGCAATATGTGCAATATCAGAATAGAGCATATTACCGAGTTCGACCCATCGCTATGCAAGCCTATCGAACAACTGTTGCATCAGCTATCCTCTCGTAAACCCAACTTCACGCAGAAGGAGCTACGCACAATAATCGAATGTGCATCGACCCGTCTCATGGTTATGTATACCGACCAGCAATTGGTCGGGATGCTATCGCTGGCCCACTACGATACTCCCACCGGAAGAAAGGTCTGGATAGAAGATGTTGTTGTCGACTCATCAATGCGAGGTAAAGCGTTAGGACGCTTGCTCATTAACGAGGCTATCGCCTACGCTCGCACACTTGCCCCATGCTCGTTGTTGCTTACCTCGCGACCATCACGCATAGCCGCCAACGAGCTCTATCGCTCAGCCGGATTCGAACAACGGCAAACTAATGTCTACAAAATGGATTTTTAGTCATCCTGCGCTAAAAAATCCAAATTATTTTGAGCATTTAACCACACTTAATGGTCATTTCACCCGTTATTTTGGGCGTATCGCAGTAAAAACTCGGGCAAGAAGAATAAATAATTATACCTTTGCACTCACACCAACTCTCAAATTAGCGTTAGTGTTATACACAAATCGATTTTTTTGTCTACATTTGTGAAATGATATAAAAATAGAAAAAACATTTAAACCAATAAAATTATGAAAAAATTTATCTTCATCTTCGCTTTGGCAATTGCTGCAGTAGCGTGTGATACTCAACCCGACGCTTCATTGCCTGGTGCAGAGAAGTCTGGCATTCTCAACATTGCCTCAGGCGATATTACATTTACAACAGAGGGTGGCACATCAGATGTCAAAGTTCTTTCTACCGACAACTGGACTGCACGTTTGGTGCAGGACAATAGCGCCAACAAAGAGGAATGGTGCTCAATCAACACCAAAAGTGGTATTGGCGACGAGGCTAATCCAAGTATCATTAAAGTTACAGCAACCCCGAATAGCAGCTATGCTGATCGTACTGCAAAATTGTATGTATCATCTGGTAACTACAACAAGTCTATCACAATCACTCAGAAGCAGATGGATGTTATCAACGTTACTGTTACACAATATAACGTAGTAGCCGAGGGTGAGATCGTTAACGTAGAGGTAAAGAGCAATGTAGTATGTGAGATTGCTATCGATCCAGCCGCCACTTGGATTACAAGAGTCGATGGTGAGGGTCGTGCATATGCGACTTCTCAGTGGCGCTTCAAGGTTGCCCCCAACACCACTGGCGAGGAGCGTCAAGCGACAATTAAGTTCTCCTACAAAACGTTGAGTCAAACAGTTACTATCATCCAAGCAGCAGCGAGCAGCGAGGAGTAGTCTGAACAATATAAATTAAACAAATAAAGAGGTTGCGCGATATTCGGCAACCTCTTTTTGTATCATCATGTGGTTATCACCATCCGTCACAACCAGCGACTACAACAATGCGTAAAATCCTACTTTATCAACTCATACTCTCTCGAGCCTAATCCAATCTTCGCTGCATGCTCCAAACACGACTTCCACTCCGATTCGGGCGTTGAATTGCGGAAATGATCGTGATGATCACAAAAATCGTGAGCGTGCATACGATCATAAAGTTGACTTCCCGGCATAGGCGTTGCAGCCAAACAAGCATCGACACAAGCCTGATCCAAAGCTAACGGATCGGCCGAAGCAAACATTCCGATATTAGGCAAAATAGGAGCATCGTTTTCGGCGTGACAATCGCAATTAGGCGAGACATCTACTACCAACGAGATATGGAATTGAGGACGCCCTGTCACTACCGCCTTAGCATACTCTGCCATCTTGCAATTCAACAACTTAGGAGCGTGGAAATCTTCAAAATTGATAGCATCGAAATTACAAGCACCCAAACAGCGACCACAACCCACACAATTCTGCTTATCGACCGACATCTTGCGAGTCTGTTCATCGAATACAAGGCCATTATTTGCACACTGTGCCAGGCACTTTTTACAACCACGACACAACTCTGCATCAATTACCGGCTGACCGCTGATGTGTTGCTCGGTCTTTCCTGCTCGTGACCCGCATCCCATTCCGATATTCTTTATCGCACCGCCAAAACCTGTCATTTCGTGGCCTTTGAAGTGATTGAGGCTAATGAAGATATCGGCATCCATCACCGCACGGCCAATCTTGGCATACTCCACATACTCTCCACCCTCGACCTTAACGTCCACATCGTCGGTTCCCTTCAATCCGTCGCCAATGATTATGGGGCATCCAACCGTAAGCGGTGTAAATCCGTTCTCCCAAGCACAATAGAGATGCTCAATGGCATTTTTGCGGCTACCGGGATACATCGTATTGCAATCCGTCAGGAAAGGCTTACCGCCCAATTCCTTCACCACATCGACCACAGCACGCGCATAGTTGGGACGCAAATAACTGATATTTCCAAGCTCGCCAAAATGGAGTTTTATTGCAACGAATTTACCTTGCATATCCAGATCGGCAATACCCGCTTTACGGATAAGTTTTTTGAGCTTGGTAGGCAACCCATCACCGTGTGCCTTGGTACGGAAATCTGTGAAAAAGACCTTTGATTTTTGCATAGCTTTCAATTTATTTTCATACAAAGTAAACAATAAAAAAAGAGAGTTCAAAGCCCCACTGCAATAATATTTTGCTCTCGTCGCAATATTTCGCCCTTTTGAGCGGTCATTTGACCCCCTGCTTTGGGCGATTCACCCTTGATATAGCTTGCTATTTATCATTTTTGACCTATATTTGCGACTGAATTAAAAAAAGCAAAAAAATAAACAATAAATAATCAAAAAGCGATGAGAAAATTATTCTTCACTTTTCTGTTATTAATCTCAGCTATCGCCGTTTCGGCGCAAGTTAAAACTACCGTATCTGGTACCCTCGTAGCAGACGACAAGCAAGAGGGCAAGATCGGTATTGTAGGTGCTACTTTGGAGCTTACAAACCTGCAAGACACTTTGCAGAAAAAGTACACCATCTCGGCTATCCGCGGAGCATATCAGTTTAAGTTTATCCCTGCCGGTAAGTATCGTCTTACTGCCGAGTCATTGGGTTATAAGACTGCTCAGCAGGAGATCACAGTTGCCTCTGGCAAACCTCTTACCGTCCCCGAATGGAAGCTCGAAGAGGATGCAACCCAGATTGAGACTGTAAACGTTACCACTCAGGCCGTGCGTACCACCATCAATGGTGATACAATAGTCTACAATGCCGGTGCATATCAGGTATTGCCCGACGCCGATGTCGATGAGCTTCTCTCGAAGATGCCAGGTATCAAGGTCGAGGGTGGAACTGTCGAGGCACAGGGTGAGACCGTACAGAAGATCCTCGTTGACGGTCGTGAGTTCTTCGGCAACGATGTTTCGCAGGCTATCAAGACCCTACCGGCTCAGGTTGTTAAGTCTGTAGAGGTATTCGATAAGCTCAGCGACGAGGCCGAGTTCTCGGGTATCGACGACGGAAACAGCTACAAGGCAATCAACCTTGTCACAAAGATTAAGACCGCAGCATTCGGTAAGTTAACAGCGATGTATGCAATGGAGCCAGAGAATGCCGACGGTACAAAGCACTATGGCAGAGTTAATGCCAACCTTACCCTTATGGGCTTGAAGGCCAAGACTACATTCTTCGTTGGCGGTAATAATATGAACGGTAACTCAGAGTCGAAGACCGGTAATGCTGGTGTAAACTATATCAACAGTTGGGGCAAGAACGATAAGATCAAGCTCGATGGAACATATTCATTCCGTGCCAACGATGGTAGGAGTTGGAGCCACACCGACCGCGATTACTTCCTTACAGAGGATATGTTGAAGCAGGATCCTAACGATGTATACGAGCGTTATTTGTCGGATAGCAGAAGCCAGAGTAGAAGCTACAACCACAACTTCAACGCTCGCTTCGAAGACCGTATCAACGAGAAGAATCGTTTGATGTTGCGTGCAAACCTCTCGTTCAACAATGGCAAGAGCAATAGCGGAAGTTCAAATTACTACTTCCCATTGAGCGGTATCGACTCAATTCCTTTGACTAATTGGAGCCAAGGTGACAATGACGGCATCAATGTAGGTATCGGTGGTAATTATATGTTGCGCATTGGCGAAAAAGCTGGTCGTACGATGTTTATCAACTTCGGTGCAAACTATTCAGACAGCGGTTCTGGTTCTGAGAACTCATCGCAGAAGTTGATTCGTTCGGACTCTATTCAGGTTATTCAGCAGCTTTCGCACAACGACAGCTACAACTACTCGCTTAACGGTGGTGTAACATATGCCGAGCCTATCAGCGAGCAGGCACAGGTAACTCTGGAGTATAGAATCAACTACCGCAAGACTGATGCTGACCGTTTGACAAACCTCTACGATTTCGAGACTGACAAGTATAACGATTTCATCAGCCCTGAGTACTCTAACCGTCACAACACCGACTACCTCACACAGAATGTGGGTCCCGGTTTCCGTTACGGCAAGGAGGGAACAAGCATCTCGGCTCGTTTGAACTATCAGAATGTAAAGATGAATAGTGACCGCGAATTCCCTCAGGCTTGGGTACTTCCAGAGAAGACATTCCACAACCTAACATATTCGGGAAATGCTCGTATCAAGCTCGATATGCAGAACCGCATCAACTTCCGATTCAGCTCTCGCACATCGAATCCTTCGGTAGGTGACTTGCAGGATGTTGTGGATATCTCGAATGTTAACAATATCCGTTCGGGTAACCCACATTTGAAGCCAACATACAACCATAGCTTTAACTTGGGTTATATCCATTCAGGAATCGAGAAGGGTACTACATTCGCCATTAACGCAAGTGCAAATAAGAATCAGACAGTTATTGTCGACTCTGTTGTAATGAACCAGCCAGGTTATCAGGTTTTCAGCCCCGATGGTGAGTTCCTTACCACTCTTTCATCGACTGGTAGATTCTCTAAGCCCGTAAATATGGACGGTTTCTGGGGTTTCAATGGACACATTCATTACGGTTTCCCTCTTAACTTCATCAAGTGTAACTTCAATATTGGTGCTAACGCATCATACTCGAAGTCACCAGCGATCCTTAACGGTACTGTTAATGAGTCAACTCGCAACGGATATGGCGCTAACGCTTCATTGAGTAGCAACTTCAGTCAATATGTTGATTTCTCGTTCCGCTACTCTGCAAACTATAGCGACATTAAGAATACGATGTCAAGCAATGGTAACAATGAGTATTTGCAGCACAGTGCAAGTGGTAATGTTCGCGTAGTATTTGGTTTCGGCCTTACACTTCACGCCAACGCTAACTATAGCCAGTACGTAGGTATCAGCGAGAACGCAAAGCGCCAGAACAACACCGAGTTTATCGCCAACTTCGGTATCGGCATGAAGGTTCTCCAGAAGCTGGGAGAGATTCAGCTCGTTGCCAATGATGTTTTCAACCGCGAGACAGGTTATAGCCGTAGCTGGAATACTCTCTATATGCAGAGTTCTACCCGTAGCGTTATCGGCCGTTACTTCGGAATACAGTTCAACTACAACTTCCGTTCGAAGAATATGCGTTCTGCTAATGCTAACCAGAGTGGTAATATGGGAGGCTTCGGAAGCGGAATGGGCCGCTCAATGGGTGGCGGTATGATGGGCCGTAGCGGCGGTATGGGAGGCGGACGCTTCTAACATACGCTAACCATCAGAAAATCTTACAGAATCTTTTCATAGATATAATAAGGTTGTACACAAAGAGCCGAACCGACGAGATGTCAGTTCGGCTCTTGACTATATATATATTTGCTTAATGTGGTTATGATTTTCTGTTACATTCGCGATGCTTCGTCCTGCGAGCCACTCTCAACCTTTTTGGCATTGAACTGCTTGCCACTCTTGAAATTCCACGATGCAGCGAATCGTACTCGGAAATCATTTCCAAATTGTCGAAGTTTCATCATTCGCTCAAAGCCATCTTGCTCAAACACCATATCCTGCATCGGAGATACAATATTTACAAACTCGCACGATAGAGTCCACGACTCTTTGATTCGTTTCTTCAATGTGGCGCTCAAATTATGATTTGCCTTCAATGTGGCATTGCTCACCTTGACATCAGACATTGCAAAATAGGTAAGGTCGATAAAGAACTTCTTTGGCAATTTGAAGTTCATCATTGTATTGCATTGTGCAACCCACTGATGGGTGATAGGAGCTGCCGATGTAAGTTGCTGCTCCCATAATAGGCCCGAAGCGTTGATATTCCAATCCCACCATTTAGTGAGGGTGAATGGAAGCGACACATTCACAATATAAGTATTGAGTTTGGGAAGGTTCTCTACCGTTAGATTCATCATTCTGTTATCAATAGGGTCCGACACAATCATCTGCTGTATGGCATCACGCTGAATGCTGGCCACAAACGTAACAGAATACTTATAATTCACCACGCCCGTCAGCGAGAAGGTGTTATTGTACGAGGGGTCAAGTAACGGATTACCCGTTTGATAGGTATAATCTGAAATTTGAATACGGTTGGGCGTTAGATTCCAGAACGATGGTCGCGAGATAGTACGCGAATACTGCGCCACAAGCGAGTGCTTGCCCATCTTATCAAGGGCATACGAGATGTTGGCATTCGGGAAGAGAGATAAGTAATCTTGACTCACGTTTCCACCCTTGCCTTCGGCTTTGGTATATTCGCCACGCAGTCCCAAAACCGTACTGAATCGACCAAATCGCATCGAGGCCACAGCATAGGCTGCCGTAATATTCTCGGTGTAGTTCACATCGTAATCATCGACTATTGATGGTACCCACTCTTGTCCCAGCTGGTAGCGATAGGTGGCATCGGAGTTAATTTCGTTGTAAGTATATTTAGCTCCGTACTTCAAATTAAACTTTGGCGAAAAGATTCTCTCTCGAGCGAGTTGGGCTGTGGCTATCTTAAACGAGCTACCCGTACGGTCATAATAGAGAGAATCCGAAGGTACACCCAGCTCGGTTATATGGCTCTGCTTATCGACGCGAGCTTCACCATTACGGGTAGTATAGTCGGCAATGAATTTCAAGGTAGAGCCAAGCGTATCGCTTTTGAAGATATAATTAAACAAAGCCGAATGAGACTCCTTGTCATCGCTACCGCGATACTCACTCTCGCTTAGTCGCTCGTATGACGATGCGGCATATTGGGTAGTTGAGAGTGTAGTATTACCATCACCTTTGTTCCAATATGAGTACGAAGCTCCAAGTGTATGACGGGGATTAACCTCGGCCACAGCAGAAATAGTAGTCCAAGGCTGAGTTTGGTCGGTCACATCTTTCGATTCCGCACCCATCAAGGCATCGGGCGAAAAGTATTGGGTTCGCTCCGAAGACTCCATCTCGATACGGCTCTGATAATAACCGCCCGAAGCCGACAAGTCGAATCGTCCTATATGGGCATTGATTGAAGCCGATGGCGATATATCGTTACCCAAATCGCTATGCGAGGTGTTCATCGACACATTGCCCATCACTCCATTATCCAACCTGCGACGCAGCGTGATTTTAATTATTCCACCCGAAGAGTTAGCATCGTAATCGGCTCCTGTCTGCGGCACTATCTCGATTTTGGCTATATCCTCAGCCTTTATGTTGCGAAGATAACTGATAAGCTCTTCGCCCGACATACGCAACTCACGCTCGTTGATATAGACCTTTGTACCGCTCGTTCCATTAATCGACAAGCCATCATCTTTGACCCACACACCAGGAGATTGGCGCAGCAACTCAACGCCATCTTTACCAATAGCGGCGTCGGAGTTCATGACATCGACAACATAACGGTCGGCCTCACGTCGAATCATCTCGGCCTTCACCACTACCTCGTCAATATCGGTAGCTGCCTCATGCAAAACCACATCGCCCACATTGCAACCACCCTGCTCCACCTTGATTGTCTGCTCATGACTCTTATAACCCACAAACTCCACCAACAGGCGATACTCGCCATCGGCAAGGCGCATCACAAATTCACCCTTCTCATCGGTAATTACACCTGAATGTTGCCAATCGCCCACCATAGCCACTACGGTCGCGTAACTCACAGGTTCACTCTTTTGATTGATTACTCGGCCACGAACTCCCTCTGCGGCCATTGCTGCTGAGATGTGCATCATACACACCACAGCCAATAGAAATAGCTTCTTCATAAGATAATTGTAATGTTGTGTGGCACACGGCCACTGGTTTATTGTTTGTTGTTTTTTAATTGTAATAGTTGATTGCTCTGTTAGCTTTCACGCTACAAATATAGATATTTTTCGGTAATATGCAAAACAAAGTAGTATTTTTCGCACACATTATAACATAACTATATTTTCATTCTCACTCCTACTCCGTCACATTAGGGTTACAATGAGCTAGTAGCTCCACTCTATTCTTATTTTTAATGTTTTTAATTTATCTTTTATCGTTATTCGATAACAAAGGTAGATATATTTATTCTTTTTGCAAATAATTCCACACAAAAATCACACACCAGCCAGCACATTCCAGCCACCCTTTATATTAATAGTGTCATAAACCCTAAAAAAACTAACACTTTTTCAAAAAAAATTACATCAAACAAAATATAAATAGCAAAATTAGGATCAGAGTATTGTCCGGCGCAAAAAAAAGCCCCGCTTGAGACGGGGCTTTAATGGTTAGTCAACAACTAACTATAGTGAGTTTATCGCTAAAAACAACTCTTAACATCACAGCCGCACGCTTGCAAAGTTGCCACGCAGCTATCAATATTGTTTGGACGAATCACAACATTTGCCATCTCGCCCTCAGCAAAAGCATACATATACTCAATAAATATCTCTCGCTCAGAGAGTTTCTCCAAGATAGTCGATAGCGCACCAGCACTATTGCTACACTTTATGCATACTACATCGGTAAGCATCACTGCAAAGTTCTCAGCTCGCAACACCTCAACAGCGCGGTCTACCTCCGACACAATGAGTCGTAGAATACCAAAGTCAGGAGTCTCAGCCATACTGAACGCGTGCATATTAATCCCGTGCTTGCCCAAAATGCGGGTCACATCGTTGATTCTTCCTGTCTTGTTCTCAAGGAAAACAGATAATTGCTTTATTGTCATATTGCTCAAGGTTTATTATTTCAACATTCGCTTGTCAATCACATGCTTACCCTTACCCTGGCTACGCTCAATACTACCAGGCTCCATAAGCTTCACGTCGGCACCAATCGAGAGTACGCTCTTCAACTTATCGGCAAGACGCTTCTTCATATTCAACATACTACCGATGTCATCACTGAAGAAATCACGACGAACTTCAACCTGAACCTGCAAAGTGTCGAGGTTATTAGCCCGGTCAACAATCAACATATACTGAGGCTCAAACTCAGGCATCTCAAGAATAACGCTCTCCACCTGCGATGGGAATACGTTGATACCTCGGATAATCAACATATCGTCGCTTCGACCCACAATACGTCC
The DNA here is from genome assembly GCA_015060165.1 of Rikenellaceae bacterium. Taxonomy (GTDB): domain Bacteria; phylum Bacteroidota; class Bacteroidia; order Bacteroidales; family Rikenellaceae; genus Alistipes. The sequence goes on along the minus strand of SUZC01000011.1, from coordinate 50,977 downwards.
CATTCTTACTGCCGTACGTCCGCATGCACACTCGCCATTCATCAACGTACAAAGATCCTTGGTGCGGTAACGCAACAACGGCATACCCTCTTTGGTTAAAGTGGTAAATACCAACTCACCCTGCTCTCCATAAGGTAATTGCTCCAAGGTATCGGGATTGATTATTTCCGGATAGAAGTGATCCTCACAGATGTGTGAGCCATCCTGCTCAGAACACTCATACGACACACCAGGACCCATAATTTCGCTCAATCCATAGAGGTTGTAGGCCTTCAATCCCAAACGCTCCTCGATCTCCTTTCGCATATTCTCTGTCCACGGCTCAGCGCCAAAAGCTCCAATACGAAGACTTATATCCTCACGCTTCAAACCCATCTTATCGAGAGTCTCAGCAAGATAGAGTGCATACGATGGAGTACAAGCGATACCCGAAATCTTCAAATCACGAATAAGGCGAATATGTTTTTCGGTATTTCCTGTCGAAGTGGGAATTACAGTCGCACCAAGATTCTCTACGCCATAGTGAGCTCCCAAACCTCCAGTGAACAAACCATATCCATAGCTTACCGAGAAAGTATCATCGCGAGTAACTCCATACGCAGTCAAACAACGGGCCATAACCTCTGACCACACAGCCAAATCCTTGCGAGTGTAGCCAACAATGGTAGGATTGCCCGTTGTACCCGACGATGCGTGCACTCGCACAATCTCCGACGCAGGTGCTGCCTGTAACCCATACGGATAATTATCGCGCAAATCCTGCTTGGTGGTAAAAGGAAGCTTAACAATATCGTCTATGCTCTTAATATCCTCAGGTGCCAAATCCATCTCTTGCATCTTATTGCGGTAGAACGGCACATTATGATAGACATATGTGACAAGCTTTTGCAGACGCTTACTCTGCAAAGAGTGCATCTCGTCACGACTCATACACTCTTTGTTTGGGTTCCAAATCATAACTTAATATCTCTTTAATCCTAACTAATTTTCCTATTCCAATGGGTGGTCCTCCATGAATGCTTTCATACGCTCAGCAAGGACATCGTATAAATCATCTCGCATACGCGATGTACAAGCTCTTACTCCCTGTTGCTCGCTTCCCGTAGTCGAGAGCGAAATACTGCTGACTCCATAATAGAGCAGTTCGCGAAGCAACATACCACCGCTCAACTCACCATAACCAATAGTAAAGAAGAAGCCATCTCCTACTGGCTGGGTAACATCATTGTCGTAAACAATATGGAAACCATTATCGGTAAATATCCTCTTCATACGCTCGGCACGGATGGCATATTCGCGTGTATCCTCCACAAAATTAATCTCTCCATCAGTCGATAGTCGCAACATCTCGGCATATGCATACTGAGTCGAGGCAGTACATCCCGATGTAATCATATAGAGGATCGAAGCTATCAGAGTCTGACCAAAGACTCCGGCATCCTTATATCGCTCGGCCAAAGCCGGATAGTGTCGATCGAATAGTTTGTCGCTAATACAAGTCAAAGCCATTCGCTGGCCTGCATAGCTAAAAATCTTCGACGACGAAAGCATTAAAATGTAATTATCAGTATAATGTGCCACCGTTGGGGGATAAGGCGGCTCAAACGGATGTCCAAGATCACGACGGAAATCCATACAGAAGTAAGCCAGATCCTCAATCACTATAATATCATATTTGGTAGCAAGCTCACCGATAATCTTCAACTCTTCCTCCTCCAAACATATCCACGCAGGATTGTTGGGATTAGAGTATACAATAGCAGCAATATGGCCATCGGAAAGCATCTCTTCGAGCTTCTCACGCAATGCCTGACCACGATGATTATATATATCGAACTCCTCCCACTCGGCTCCAATCACTCTCAACTGTGACTTCTGAATCGGAAACCCGGGATCAATAAACAACACTTTATTCTTGCCTGGTGTACATTGTGTGGCTGCGATAAATGAGCCATACGATCCTGCTACACTACCAACAGTAGGCACACAGGCCCGCTCCGAAATATCAACATTCAAAAATGCCTTTACAAATCGCGATGCCTCATACTTTAACTCCGGCACACCTGCAGCAGCCGGATATTGCGAGCCTACCCCTCTGTCCAGAGCTGCCTTCTCGGCCTCAACTCCATAACTGTTCACTGGCAGACCAGGAGAACCCTGATCCATACGAATAAATGGGATACCCGTTTCTCGCTCCAGATACTGCGCGACAAGCAAAACCTCACCAATTGTCGCACGCGACAAATCCGCAATGTGGAGTTCACTGACCGCCTTGGCAACCAACTCTTCGCTAAAAATCTTCATATCGCACTACTCATTCACTGCATTCAAACCAATATCGAATGCCTTACAATTCATCTCTACAATCTTCTCTCCCTTCGATGCAAATACTCGCTTAATACTCTCACGAAGCTCTTCTGGTGAAAGAATCTCAATATACTTAGCAGCCATACCCAACAACACAACATTTGCACTCTTGGGCACGCTACTCTGCCTAGCCAAATCCTCAATCGGAAGAATCGACACATGTGAAAGGGCCTGTAACTCCCCCATCAAGGCCTGCTCATCGGGATAATTGGGAATATTCTTATAGGGGTGTGAAGAGGTTACAATCCTACCCTCACCATTCAGATATGGTAGGTAACGCAACGCCTCCATAGGTTCCATTGAGATAATCAAATCGGCAGCACCCTGCTTAATAAGATCAGAGTGGATAATCTCGGTCGAAAGACGCAAATTCGACTGCACATCTCCGCCACGTTGACTCATTCCGTGAACCTCGGCCTGTTTGAGATTCAACCCTGCCACAGCTGCAGCCTCACCTATAATGGTGGCAATGGTAAGGATGCCTTGTCCTCCCACGCCAGCTAATATGATATCCTTCTTCATTACTCTTGTGCTCTTTTTTGACGAAGTTTACGATTTAGAGTCTGGATACACTCTCTGCGAGGAATAATCACAGAGACTCCATCGTACTCAATCTCTTCACGAATTATACGTGTAATTTCATCCATATTCTTGGGCAGTGGCACCACAACCTTCACGTGCTCGGGATCAACACCCAAACCAAGGCAAATAGCTTCAAACTTATTTGTTCCGGCAGAGTCCTGACCTCCCGTCATTGCTGTGGTGAGGTTGTCCGAAATAATAACCGTTATACGTGAATTATCGTTAACAGCATCCAATAAACCTGTCATTCCTGAGTGGGTAAATGTTGAGTCACCAATCACAGCAATTGAGGGATGAACCCCTGCATCGGCCGCACCTTTGGCCATCGTTATCGAAGCCCCCATATCCACACAAGAATCGATAGCTCTAAACGGAGGTAATGCACCCAAAGTATAGCAGCCAATATCTCCAAAAATACGGGCATCAGCATACTCGGCAGCCACTTTATTCAGCGCATCATAGACATCTCGGTGACCACAACCCTGGCACAATGCAGGTGGACGTGGCACTACATTTTCAGCTGCAGTGAACGTACTCTCAACAATAACGCCCAGGGCCTTACCCACACTATCGGGAGTCAACTCGCCCATACGCGGCAAATCTCCCGTCAGACGCCCCTTCAATGGATAATCTGCACCCAGAATTGATTTCACCTGCTCCTCAACCAATGGCTGGCCATCCTCGGCAATCAACAGCGAATCGCACTGCTCAGCCAAGCCCTTTATCATAGCCTCCGGCAATGGATATTGCGACACCTTCAATACGGGAATCCCGAGTACAGCGGGCTCATTCTCCATAACATAGTTATATGCTATTCCACACGCAACGACTCCAATTTTAGCTCGCTCTCCGCTCCGCAAAGCATTATATGGTGAATTCTCGGCCAATGCCAACAATTCGGATTGCTTACCAACCAACGACGCATATTGACGGCGTGCATTACCCGGCAACAACACCCAATGAGTGCGCTCATTATCAGGATTAAGTTCATTTTGGGGAAGCGGAGTTACAGTCTGCACATCTGCACGCGAATGAGCCAAACGTGTAACCACTCGCATCAATATTGGCAATCGGGTCTGTTCCGAAAGGGCAAAAGCATACGGCATCATATCATAAGCCTCCTGCTGAGTCGAAGGCTCAAGGATAGGAATCATCGCAAACTTACCATAAAATCGCGAATCCTGCTCATTTTGTGAGGAGTGCATCGAAGGGTCATCGGCAGCCAACACCACCAAACCTCCGTTGATTCCTGTAATGGCTGAGTTGACAAAAGCATCGGCAGCCACATTCATACCCACGTGTTTCATACACACTATCGCTCGCTTACCCGCATACGACATACCCAAAGCGGCCTCCATAGCACTCTTTTCGTTGGCGCACCAACGGCTTCGCACCTCAGGGGCTTCGCGCTGAATAAACTCTGTTATCTCGGTTGAAGGCGTACCCGGATACGCATAGACGCCACTTATACCTGCATGGATAGCGCCCAATGCAATAGCCTCATCGCCCAACAATAATCTCTTCGAAATCATATATTTTCACTAATTTATGTCTCACTAAATATCTCTATCATTAAGTACGGGGAACTTACAACGGAAAGCCTCTAAAGCCTCCATATCAATCGTAGCCGATACTTCGCACTCCTCACCCGTTGTGCAACAGGCAATTCTCTCACCATAAGGATTAATAATCGCACTTCCGCCATTATACTCACAAGCAGGGTCGTTTCCTACTCGATTTACTCCAGCAACATAGCATTGATTCTCGATAGCTCGAGCCACAAGCAACGCACTCCATGCTGCCACACGCGACGAAGGCCAGCTCGCCACATACAGAATCATATCGTAATCACCCCTATTGCGTGACCAAACGGGGAAACGCAAATCGTAGCATATTTCGAGCAATATCCTCACTCCACGAAACTCCACAACACGTCGCTCACTACCCGCAGTGAAGCGATGATGCTCACCACCATAAGTAAACAGATGCTTTTTATCATAAAAAGCGACCTCGCCATCGGGTTTAACAAAGTAAAATCGATTGAAATAATGCCCCTGCTCCTCGACTGCGACACTTCCCGCAATAGCCGCATCAATCTGAGCAGCCTTCCGTTTCATCCAGCGCAGGGTTACACACTCACCATCCTCGGCAAGGGGCTCTGCCACACCCTCGGGATTAGTACAAAATCCTGTTGAAAACATCTCGGGCAAAACATATAAATCCGAGCTCGGATTTCGGTCTATCGCCTCGCTTGCTCGCTGCTGATTTACGGCAGGATTAGACCACTCTATATCGCGTTGTAGAATAGTAACTTTCATTATTCGACAATTTGTTTATGCAAATATACGAAAATGCATTTTAAATCACGCATTCATACGAATTATAATACATATATAATATACAAGAGTGACATAAGGCACTTCAAGCCTGACAAAAAAAAGTGCCACAGCGCTTTGCTGTGGCACATAAACCGAAATTGGTTACTATTGCTAAATGAATATATATTTCAGCACAAACAGAGTAGCCAAAATAGCCATCGTAGGTGTAATTCGTTTAACGTTGCCACAAATCAGATTCAATGCAACATACGAAATCATACCCAACAATATACCATCAGAAATAGAGTATGCCATCGGCATTGTGATGATGGTAATGAACGCAGGAAGCGACTCTGCGTAATCATCAAACGGAATATTCTTTATCGGAGCCATCATGAACAGACCCACAATAACCAGAACCGGAGCTGTCGCTGCAGCTGGAATAGCCAAGAATAACGGCGAGAAGAAGAGTGATATTGCAAAGCACACTGCAATTGCAAATGCGGTAAGACCCGAACGGCCACCATGAGCAACACCCGATGCGCTCTCGACATAAGTTGTTGTTGTAGATGTACCCAAGCAAGCTCCCAAAGTAGTAGCAATCGCATCGGCCATAAATGCCTGCTTAATGCGAGGAATACGACCTTCGGGAGTAAGCATATTTGCACGAGTACAAACACCCACCAAAGTACCGATTGTATCGAACATATCGATAAACAAGAATGTAAATACCACTACAAGCATATCAAGCGAGAAAACGTGTTCCCACTCAAACTTACAGAAAATATCCGACACAGAGTGTGGCATCGACAATATTCCATTGTAGTCGGTGATACCCATAGGGATACCTATAAATGTAGTAAGCAAGATACCGATAAGCATACCGCCACGAACATCTTTCACCACCAAAACACCAGTAATAAGCAAGCCTATCAAGGCGAGTAATGGACTGCCGTGAGTGATATCGCCCAAGCTAACCAACGTAGCATCGTTGTTGGCGATGATACCTGCATTCTGCAATCCGATGAAGGCAATGAAAAGACCGATACCTGCTCCGATAGCATTTTTCAGCGAGGCCGGTATGGCATTGACTATCGCCTCACGCAAATTAGTGATGGTAAGCAAGATAAAAATCAATCCCTCGATAAATACTGCCGTAAGGGCAAACTGCCACGAATAGCCCATACCCATACAAACGGTATAGACAAAGAATGCATTAAGGCCCATACCCGGAGCCAAACCAAAAGGCAACTTACCCCAAAAAGCCATTGCCAAAGTACCAATTATGGCAGCCAATGCAGTGGTAGTAAATACTGCACCCGCAGGCATACCTTCCAATTGGCTGAACATACTTGGGTTCACTGCCAAGATATACGACATAGTAAGGAATGTGGTCAAACCTGCTATAATCTCGGTGCGAACCGTTGTTTTGGTGGAATCAAATCCAAAAAGTTTTTTCAACATATTTAATTAAGATTTAAGTTATATCAGAATGTCCACTTCGCTGCAACTGTGGGGATTACATAAAATCCCTTAGCAACAAAATTATTAGAGAACTCCACCTCGCTACCTATGCTGAGATTAACCTTCTCCCAGCCTTTAATCTTGTTGAAGTTTACCCACAACTGATGCTCCGACAGGAGGATATGCGATGTATCCTGCCATGCTCGAGCCTCACGCCAAAAATCAATAAAGCCTGAATATGTACACCAACCTTTGGCGAAGTTAATTCCCCACACACCTGTAATCTGGAAATTGTGCTCGCAGCTCTCGCCTGCGGTGTTCACTGTATGAGGAATATATTTATACATCATCGAGATTGACCAGGTCTTGCTGAAATCTTTCGAATGACCCGAATAGGTCGCTCCCCCCAACCAACTATTATTAAACGAACCAGCAGAAGTACTCAATCCACCATTATACTCAGCATGCACAGAGAGCCAATTGAGTTTACTCTCCTGCCAGAAGCAGAACTCGCGAGCCAACTCCCAATAGGCACCTTTTGCACCCGATGAATAGTCGAAGTCGATGAAGAAGAATGTACTACCCCAGCCGTCAGGACGAAACATCTCAACGGTAGTAGTTAACTCAGGACGGCCAGCAAACTCCTCGGTACCTTTAAGGTCATCGTAAAGGCTATGGCCCAAATCGTAATGTAATTGAATATTCTGTGCAGAAGCCACAGACGACAATGCCATAAAAATAGCTACAAAGATAAGTTTACGCATAACGAACAAGATGTTTAATGGTTTGCATACAAATATAACAATTTAAGTTGTATAATTACCATATAAGGCCCCCAAAAGTATCATTCCACTTAAAGAATAGGCAAAATCCAACTTCTGACATAAAAAATTATCCTTAACTTTGTAAGGATTATTTTCGAAACTGCTATGAATATCAATATGAATATTAAAAAGATTATACCTCTTCTATCGGCCCTATCACTGGCTATTTCACTTATCGCCTGCAAACAGAAGGATGAACCTGAATCTACTTACCAATTATGGTACAACACTCCCGCAAAGGTTTGGGAAGAGGCTCTACCAATTGGAAACGGGAGATTGGGAGCAATGATTTTCGGAGATCCCTTCCACGAACGTCTTCAAGTCAATGAGGAGAGCCTATGGTCGGGAGCGCCAATCAATAGCAACAACCCCAAAGCGGCCTCAAATTTGGATAAAATCCGAGAACTTATTCTCAACCACCAATATACCGAGGCAAAAAAACTCGCAGCCGAAGTGATGGTCGGCACTCCCCCACGAGTACGTTCATATCAGACTTTCGGAGAGATTCTTTTGGACTACGATATCAACGACACCACTCAATATCGTCGCTCGCTAGATCTAAATCGAGGCCTATGCACTACAACCTTCTCATCGAATGGCATCGACTACAACCAAACATCTTTTGCATCGGCCACAGACGACGTGATAGTCACCCACATAAGCTCTTCACAGCGAAGTGGCCTAAATCTGCTTGTGCGTCTACAAAGAGAGAAGGATGCCACAATTAGAATAGAGGGCAATGAGATTATAATGGAGGGACAGATAATCGATGAAGATAGTCCACTTGCAGGTAAAGGCGGCAAACATATGCGATTTGCATCCAAATTGCGAGTTCTGCGTAAAGGAGGTGAAATCATAGGAAAAGATAGCGGCATCTACATCAGTAACGCCCGCGAAATCACTCTTTTGTGGAGTGCTGCAACCGATTACAACATTGCAATGCTCAACTTCGACAGAAATATCAACCCTTTGGCCGAATGTGAACAGATTATTAATCAGGCTGCCGCACTCAGATACAAAGAGTTGCTAAATCGCCACATTGTCGACCACTCAGCTGTTTTCAATCGTGTATCGCTGGATTTGGGTAAAACTTCACAGGATACACTTCCCACCGACATCCGCTTAAAAGCCGTCAAAGATGGAGCCAACGATCCAGGCCTTATCAGCCTATACTTCCAATATGGCCGCTATCTATTGATGAATAGTTCACGTAAGCCAGGTGTTCTACCAGCCAACCTACAAGGGATTTGGAATCGACACTTCAATGCTCCATGGGGTTCGGATTTCCACACAAACATCAATTTGCAGATGAATTATTGGCCGGCTGAAGTGTGTAACCTCTCCGAGACAGCATTGCCACTCATCGACTTGATAGAGAAACTACAAAAACCTGGTAGCACAACAGCAAAAGAGATGTACAATGCCCGCGGTTGGACACTCCACCACCTCACCGACCCATTTGGTCGCACTGCAGTAATGGATGGCGTGTGGGGCTGTTTCCCTATGGGTGGGCCCTGGATGACATTCCCGATTTATGAGCATTACGCTTTTACTCAAGAGCGAGAGTTCCTGCGCAATACGGCCTATCCGATTTTGAAATCATCGGCCCAATTTGTCCTTGATTTTTTGATTCGCGACAAGAAGGGGCAATGGGTTACTGCGCCATCAAACTCACCGGAGAATCACTATATCGACCCCATAAGCGGGAAGTCGATAGATATCACCTATGGTGCAACAATGGATATTCAAATCATCACCGAGTTATTCAACAACTGCATCAAGGCATCATCTATTTTGGGCCACGACAAAGCATTTACCGATTCGTTGCGACAAGTAATCAAAGAGCTTCCACCCGTTAAGGTATCGCCCTCGCTTGGAGGAATTCAAGAGTGGATCGAGGATTACAAGGAGGCCGAGCCAGGCCACCGCCACATATCGCATCTGTTGGGACTGCATCCTGGCACCCAGATTACCCCATCAACTCCAGAACTCTTTGCTGCAGCACAAAAGACCATTGCACTGCGCCTATCATCAGGCGGAGGACATACGGGGTGGAGCCGAGCTTGGATAATTAATTTCTACGCACGACTTCTCGATGGCGATAACGCCCTACACCATATCGGAGAGTTATTGAAGAGATCGACCCTCAAAAATCTTTTCGACAACCACCCACCATTCCAGATTGATGGAAATTTTGGTGGTACGGCAGGTATTGCAGAGATGTTGATTCAGAGCCATTCCGAGCATATACATTTACTTCCCGCGTTGCCAAAAGCGTGGGATACAGGATCATTTAAAGGCCTGAAGGCCAGAGGTAATTTCGAAATAGACTGTACGTGGAAGGAGAATAAACTACTCAACGGAGAGATCACATCGCTCTCGGGTAACGAGTGCCGAATCCGCACCAACACTCCTATCCGTATCACATCGGGTAAAGAGTCGATTGCAGAATCTCATGCAATAACCGAAAATGGCATCACTTATTACCAAACCTCGTTTGCAACCCAACAAGGTAACACATACAATTTAACCACCGATTGCAACTAACAGGGATATTTCACGCTTTTTATTCCCCAAAAGATGCAACCAATCGTTTTTTTTACTAACTTTAAGGGTTGATTTATTAGAAAATAACTAAAACCTAAATATTATGGACAATAAAATTTCTCGTGGCGATTTCTTGAAACGCTCAGGATTGGCCGCTGCAGGCGTAATGATGGGAGGTCTGGCATCAGCTTCAGCTGCACCATCTCCAGCACAACAAGCACAGGATAAAAAGGCTCGATTTGCAAAATTGGGTAAGGTAAATGTGGCTTGGGTCGGTATGGCCAATCGAGGTCGTGAAGTTATGCGTCAATTTGAGACGACAGGCTTGGCTAATATTGTAGCTATGTGCGATGTTGACCTCAAGCAGAAGGGTTGTCAGGAGGCTATCGCAGCTCATCCAAAGGCAAAGGTCTTTACCGACTTCCGCAAGATGTTCGATCAGATGGGTAATCAGTTTGAGGCTGTTGTTGTCGAGACTCCCGACTTCTCGCACTTCCCCTGTGTAATGTTGGCTTTGAATCAGGGCAAGCACGTCTACGTCGAGAAGCCTATGGGCCGTACATTCCAGGAGTGCCAATTGATGATAGACGCAGCTCGTCGCAACCCACAATTGGTTACACAAGGTGGTAATCAGGGTCACTCGGAGGCCAATTACTTCCAATTTAAGGCTTGGAAGGAGGCTGGCATCATCAAGGATGTCACACACGTCGATGCTCATATGAACAACTCACGCCGTTGGCACGGTTACGATGTAAATATCAGCCGTTATCCACAAGAGGAGCCTATCCCTGATGGTATGGATTGGGATTTGTGGCACACCACTCAGCTCTACCACGAGTTTAACCCGAAGTATCACCCCGGCAACTGGCGTAGCTGGTACGACTTCGGTATGGGCGCTTTGGGAGATTGGGGAGCACACCTCATCGACACTATCCACGAATTCCTCAACTTGGGTCTGCCATACGAAGTTACTCCGTTGAAGTTAGAGGGTTGGAACAACTACTTCTTCCCAATGGCCTCTACATTGCAGTTCAAGTTCCCACGTCGTGGCGATATGCCTGCCATGACCATCAATTGGTGGGATGGCATCGGCAACTACCCATCAATCCCCGACGGATATGGCGAATCGAAGATGGGAAGCGACGTGCCAACAATTGGAGGTAAGCCAGCAGCCGCATCGGCTGTTAAACTTAACCCCGGAACAATTATGTACTCAAAGGATTTGATCTTCAAGCGTGGCTCACACGGCGCTACTACTCAGATTATTCCTGAGTCGAAAGCAAAGGAGATGGCAAGCAAATTGCCAGAGGTTCCTAAGAGTCCATCGAACCACTACGAGAACTTCCTTTTGGCTTGTATGAACGAGGAGCGTTCACGTTCACCATTTGAGGTATTTGGTCCATTGTGCCAGGTATTCTGTTTGGGTGTTATGGCACAGCGTCTCAACCAGAAGATTGTATTCGACCGTGAGACTAAGCACATTATCGACAATCCATTTGCCGATGCATTGCTCGTTGGTACACCACCTCGTAAAGGATGGGAGGAGTTCTACAAGATGTAATACTCAAAACCGTATAATAAAAACCCGACTCCTTTGTGAGTCGGGTTTTTATTTCTAATAAGTGGGAATTTTCAGCCTAGGATAACGCCAAAATTACCTTCCTCGATAATTAAATAGTCTCATAGAAAAGTGGAATTTTTAGGCAGACGACGGACGAAATACCGCAGCATACCGATAGTATGTGAGGATTTTCGGCCAAGGATAACGCCAAAATTACCTTTTATATGAACTATTTACGGAAAGTTGGCCAATGCCCTCCCAAATTATAGAGCTGATTATTAGCAAGTCCCTGCTTTCCAGCACCTTGTTGCATAAGCCCCTTGAGTTCATCGAGATGCGAGTTATATATATCGCGGGGTAAAGCCTTGTGTTGCTGGCACAACGACGCGGCCATACCAACCACTTCGCCCATCATTCCGCACGTACGCATCACTCGCACAGTACCCAACCCGATATGCGATACGCTGATATCACGACCAGCCATAAACATATTACTAATATTACGAGAATAGAGACAACGATACGGCACTGCATAAGGGTTTGTAGCTCCGTGCGTACAGATTGATTTAAACTCTCCGCCTGGGAAATATTTTGTATTTTTAGGATCTGGATAATGAAGGTCGATGCTCCACGTTGTGGTAAATGAAGCATCGGGATAGGCAACCTCGTTCACCAAATCGTTCTCGGTCAAAACGTGGTCACCCAACAAACGACGCGACTCGCGTTTACCAGCGATATATGCCACCCATCCTAACTCACGGTTTCGATATTTCTCGTTGTCGGCAAGACGATTTTTCAGATAGCTCCAATTTGAGTATACTACCATCAAACCATAATCGCGAATATACTCAAACTCTTTGCATTGGTCACGATTCATACCCGTCTCCCAAGTCCACTCGCCCATCGTCACGCGCTGACAACTTTCGGTATTAAAATTCAGGCCATACTCAAACAAGGGGAACTCACTTGGCTGACTCTGCGCCACAGAATACCACTGGACAGAAGAACCCATAGTCAACTTATCGCCCACCTCGGGAGCAGATGGTTCATTGTAGACATCACGCCCCTCGCGTCCCATAGCATAGTCGGCGCCAGCCAAATAACCTACCGTACCATCACCCGTACAATCGCTATAAATAGGAGCTACGAATTTCAACTCCTCACCCGTCTCGATATGTTTGGCATAGACGGCTTTGATTTTCGTTCCACTCTTCTCAACCGCATAGACTTTATACGAGGGATAGAGCGAGAGATTTGGTTCAGCCTCCAAGAATGCTCGCTTTTTCTCGTCCTCGTAATTATCCGCAGGTTGTGCATTTCCGCCACGCAGAGGGCCAAACTCCTTTATCATATTTCCCAAGTTTGTATAAGGTGGCATTTCGATATGGCCACCCAGGTGAACACGAGTCTCGGAGCTATTGCAACCACCCCACAACGGACGGTCGTTTATCAAAACCACCTTTACCCCCAATCGGGCTGCCGCCACGGCTGCACACATACCGGCAACGCCACCTCCTACAACCACAAACTCCGACTTTACAACTTTCGCCTTCGAGGGTGACATCTTACGACGGAACGCCGCCAACTGATCAGCTTCGGCTGGAGGAACATCATCTTTGTCGATTGTGAAATAGATAGCATCGCAGCGGCCATCGAAGCCTGTCATATCACGAAGCGATATTCGCTCTCGACCCTTTGCGGGAATATCGATCGAGCCAGCATACTGCCACTCCCACTGCTTACCCGTTGAACCCAACTTATCGTTCAGACACTCATTACCCACCATAAGAGCAAATCGTCCCGCGCCATCCTTGTCAGACCAGGGAGAGGTCCAATTATAGCAACGTACATAGACGTGATAGTGCCCAGCCTTTGAGAAATCGACTTCGGTCGAAGCGTCTGCTACTCGCTTACCCATACCGTGAGCTATCAGATATGGCGACCCCATCTCAAAGACAAATTGTTGGTCAACACTCCAACCTCCCTTGTTTGAGAAGCTCTCGGCCTCGACCCAAATACCCGTAGCATTGGCCAAATGTCCACAACATATAACAAAGAGAATAATCAGATATTTAATTCGATTTTTCATCGCAACACAAATATTTATTTCCACAAATTTAGCGAAAAATAATTCTCTAACAAAAGGTTTAAAGAGTTTTAACCATTGCCAAATCGGCCGACACTTCTCCCGTGCCGAGATATACTCCGCCCGAAAAATCCATCTGATATGACCGATCCTCAAATCCAAACTTCGAATAGAATTTCTTCAACTGATTGGTTGCAGGGATAAGCATTGCCACATCGTAACGGCGCTGGCGCATAAGCCGAAAAGCCTCCTCAATAAGTTGCGAAGAATAACCTCGACCTCTATAATCGGCATCGGTAGCTATGGCATAAAGATAACCCGTCCTACCCAACGATGTCTGCATCTCGACAATATGTAGCATCGAGACAACTCGCCCTTGCTCCACCCGGGTCAACATATTATCGGGACTATACACCTCGGTCATAAACAGATCGACGAACTCTCGCTCATCGCCAAAAACTCTTTGCCACAACTCGCGGCTCGACACCTCACGCGGAGTAAGTTCGCGTAGCGAAATTTTCTCCTGCATCATCATAGGATAATACGACTCCTTGGCTCGCCTAAGTCCGGCAATGCCCATATCCTCTTCACGATTAACCTTCACATAACCCATCTGTCGTAGCATCTGAGCAAACGAGCGATTAATCATTTGAAAAGCCCCTTCATACGCTGCATCGGCCTTCTCGATATGGGTGCAAAATACCTCATCACTAAGCGCAGAGCCGTAGGTAAATGCCACAACCTGGCCATCAACACGCAACACACCTCCCACAAGGCCTAACTCATCGTATGCGTCAAAGGCCCGACGTATAGCCATATGCTCCTGGCTGGGCGGACATTCGTGCTCAACACGATTGCGCACCTCAACTACTGAGGTAGCAGAATCGATTTTCTGACGTTGCCAACGACAATCCAACATCAAGCACTGCTCAAAGTCGGAGGGTGTTAGCTTTTGGAAGGTATAGTTATATGCTGCCTCAAAACGATTGATGTGATTGCGTTTGGGTTGGTATTTTCGACCCGACAGTTGGCTCAGATCATCCAGAGAGTAAATATAGTCACGATAATCAGGATTGTCACACACAGCAAAGCACTCCCTACCCGACACTACATTTAGTCCCCTTTCGTGAGCTTCATAATTGAGATCGGCCCAGTCTAAAAAGTGCTGAATCGCACGATGGGTCATACACACAAGTCGCAACTGTCTGCCCTGTTGATGGGCATCGGCAACAAGCAATGAGTACAACCTATGATACTGCTCCACAGAAGCATCCGATGGCTCGGCCCCGACTATCATATATCCTTTGACATTCTCCTCCGAGAGATCAAAACGCACTACCATCACCCCTTCGACCTCTGTCCAGCAAGTGTTATACACCTCCTGCCACATATATAACGATGAGAATGTGAAGTCGCATATTAGCGTCGAGGCTTGCGACAGATAGCTCTCTATAACCTGTTTATGACTCAGGCTCACTCTCCGTAGTGATATCATCGGCTAAATAATCTTTTGCTTCAACGTGGGTATAATAACTCTGAATGAATGCTTTCAAATCACGTTCCACCACCTCGACATCAACCTCGCCTACAAGATTATGGCTATGTTCAACATCATCTTTAGCATATACACCTACGATACTCTTTTCGTCGAAGGTAATCAGGTAATCAGCCGTAATGGCCTGAAAGAGATTATTATCGTAGTTCACAGCCATCGGAACATCTCGATGTTCACCAAAAACATCGCGGCCAAATGCGAAGTATGGCTTATTGTAACCCATAAGGCCAAGCAGTGTAGGCATAATATCGATTTGGGAGATTACGGCTCGATGCTCACCGAAAAGTGCGCTATCGGGCGCATACATAAATCCAAAAATACGATAATCGCCAGGCGAATGACGAAACTCCTCAGAGAATTTTTCACTCGACACGTGGTCGGCTACAAAAACAAAGACCGTATTGCGGAACCACTCCTCATTCTCGTAGCGGGCGAAGAATCGACGAAACGCCTCGTCGACATAACCTACACACTTATGCACCGCAGTTTTACCATCCGGGAATTTACCCACATAACGCTCCGGTACGACAAACGGATGGTGAGAGGTAAGGGTGAACATTGTAGAGAAGAATGGTTGCGGCGATTGACTGAGCTCTTCACCCATATACTGCATAAACTCTTCATCCCAAATACCCCAATATCCATCGAAATCCTCACGGCCATGCACCTTCTCATAATCCTCACGGCTAAATAACTCCTCAACACCCACCTGACGTGCATAGGCTCCAAATCCCATAGAGCCATGGTTTGAACCACAGAAAAACATCGTGCGGTAACCCTCATCGGCCAAAAGTGCAGGCATAGCCTTCATTGGGGCCATAGCTTGTGGCATCGACACAAATGAACTCTTAAACGACGGGATAGAGCTCCACACCGCAGGCAGAGCTTGAATTGAGCGCTTACCATTGGAATACATATTGAAGAATGTATAACTCTGGCGCATCAGCGAATCGAGGAATGGAGTATAGCCCTTTTGCTGCTCCTCTTTATATAAATTGGGTGAAAGCAGAGCGGAATGTTCAGCCGAGAAGCTCTCCATAACAAAGACTACCACATTGCGCCCCGTAAGTTCTGTCTGACGTATCTCACCCTGAGGGTAATGCTTTGGAGAATATAATTTGGTCAACTCCTCAGGCTCGAAATATCGCTCATAATGTAATTTACCGCTCGATCCCATAGTGCGCAAAACACAAAATGGATTGCTAAGGATCATCGTGGCACGCATATTATCTGGAGTGTACAACGTAGCATTTGACAAAGTAATGGGACGTGTCATTTTGGTAAATCCACCCCTTATTCCTCCGATTGACAAACCTGCGGCCAATACTAACACAAGCAGAGAGATCAGATAATACCATACACCCGATGTAATATTTTGCGGTTTTTGCTTGCGACCATAACACACGGCAAGCATAGCAATCAGTACAACTCCGGCCAGTACCATATACCAATTCTCGGCAGCAAATTTCAATGCTAGTTGTAACGAATTATCGTTCTCTGCAAAGAAGAGGTCATCGGCCGTAAAACGTTTGTGAGCATAACGGAAATAGATGGAATCCGCTATATTCAACCCCACTATAAGTACAGAATTGACAATCACATAATACCAATACATAATCGATTGCCACCATCCTCGCTCACGCAGGTGTAGCGGGACAAGCGACAGAAGAATAAATATAGCATTAGCATAGAGAATCGACACATTATCGAACATCAGCGAGCCTCGGAACAATCCCCCGATTTCAGAAATGGCTATAGGGCCTATAATCGCGCTATTATATATATAAAAGAGTAGACGGCAAAGCGTCAGTACCACATACAACAATAATATGCGCCAAATCAGCAGGGCTGTATGTGTCTTAAAAATTTTCATTCGATTATTCGTGGTGATATGGTTCGTTATGCAGAATAGTAAACGCACGATACAGTTGCTCAGCAAAAATCGCCCGCACAATCTGATGTGAGAAGGTCATCTTCGAGAGAGATATCTTCTGGTCAGCACGTGCGTAAACTTCATCGGAGAAACCGTAGGGGCCACCTATAACCAACACCAGACGTTTCACACCGCTAAGCATACGCTTCTGCAACCACTGTGAAAACTCAATTGATGTGTATTGTGAGCCTCTCTCATCCATCAACGTCAGGCAATCGCCATCACCCACCATACGCAGGATAGCCTCGCCCTCCAACTGCTTTTGACGCAAAGGAGACATATTGCGAGTATTGCGAACATCGGCCAACGTAGTGATAGAGAATCGGCAATATCGATTCACTCGCTTGGCATACATCTCGACCAAAGCCTCGACCTCCTTAGAATCGGTCTTGCCGACAACTATTAATTCGATATTCATTCTATTCTGTTCTACTCTGATAAAATCTGCAACAAGACAGATGCCAAAAGAGCCGCACAAATTATTCTACAAATCGGTGTTCCATTCACCCTCAGCACCCTCATAAAATATAGGACGCTGCTTCTCAACCGACTTAATCCACTCGTAAACCTTATACATATTATATCCGTTACCCGAGTTCTCGCCACCCAAGCTATAAGCTATAATACAAGAGTGGTTGCGGGTACGATAATACATAGCCTTGGCACGGGTCATATACTCCTCCAACAGAGCTGGGTCGTTGGCGGGAGTTCCTCCGATGGTGCGAATATTGCTATTTGTCGGAGAGTTTAGATTCATACGCTCGATAACAAACATACCTGCCTTATCGCACATATCGTAGAACCATTTGGGCTGCGGATAATCGGGACAAAGGGTATTATATCCACGCAATTTGAGCTGCTCGATTGCAACGAATGTCTTGTAACGGTCGGAATCTGCATTGAAATGCACCTTCTTCTGAATATGCAACACCTGATCGAATCGGAAATACTTCTTGTTACGGTATACTGTCTTACCGAATCCTATCTTCAATGGAATATACTCCCACAACATACCATTGCGCTTGATGTAAATCATCACATCATACAACGGACGCTGGCCATCACCCCACTTGAAGTTGTAGGTGTGATACACATCGGGGTTGAAATGCAAGGTATCCATCGAACGGCCCTCAACCTCCAGTTCATTGACACTATACTCTTTAAGTTTTCCCTTTGGGTCGTAGATATCGAAACCTACTTGAATGGTCTCCTTGAAGTTAAAATCGTTGGCTACGATAACATCGAGTTTCAACTTGGCATACTGACGCGATGAGTCTGGCTCAAGGATAATATTGAAGTCGCGCACCGACAAACGACGCTGCGCAAACATATAACTATTCTCGAACTGCGGGAACTCTGGTTGGATTATATTCTCCTGCAACTGAGGAGTGCGAGTCTGACGCACGCCCACCATAATCTCATTCACGCCCTGACGCATATATGGAGAGATCAGGAAATCTGCCGGAGTGATAGGGTCATCGACATCAGCAATACGCTCATTGTTGATAAAGAGCGTATAAGCCATACCTGCATTTTCAAGATGCAGGAAGAGGTTATAGTCGTTGAGCGTAGCATCGATGGTAAACTTCTGGACAAAACGCACCTCTCCACCTGCTATAGCGATTCGCTCAGGTTTATAGGCCCAATAACGGGCAATTTCGTCACGTTTGTCGGTTACGGCATCTTCACGCTTATCGTATGTAATAAACTCGCTTCGGTATACGCGTGGGGCCTGCGCATAGCTGGCAATAGCTGCGAATAATAGAGCTCCCACAAGCAAAAACTTTCTCATTATGAGTACAAAAGTTAGCAGTAATTAAACATTTCGTATTTCACGGTACATAGTACCGTTTGCAAAGGTACTTTTTTTTTGACAAATATCAAATTATTGACTATCTTTGTGGGTTGATATTAGAATTTGATAGTAAGATTAAACACAAAATAGTTATGAAGACTCAAAGAATTGCAGAGATTCTGAAATCAGGCGCAGTTGGCAACGACATTACAGTAAAGGGCTGGGTGCGCACAAAGCGAGGTAATAAAAACGTAGCATTTATCGCACTCAACGATGGTTCGTGCGTGGCTAATATTCAGATAGTTGTTGACTTGGCTTCGTTCGATGAAGAGAAGCTCAAGGCTGTAACCACAGGTGCTTGTTTGAGAGTAGATGGCAAGCTCGTTGAGTCGCCTGCATCGGGTCAGGGCGTAGAGGTTCAGGCTGCCGATATTGAGATTTACGGCACAGCAGATCCCGAAACATATCCTTTGCAGAAGAAGGGTCACTCATTGGAATTCCTGCGCGATATTGCATATTTGCGTCCTCGTACCAATACTTTTGGTGCAATTTTGCGTATTCGCCACGCAATGGCATTCGCAATCCACAAATATTTCAATGATAACGGCTTCTACTATCTCCACACTCCGCTCATCACAGGTTCAGACTGCGAGGGTGCCGGTGCTATGTTCAACGTCACTACGCTCGATATCGCGAATCCTCCACGTACAGAGGAGGGCAAAGTGGATTACTCGCAGGATTTCTTCGGTAAGCCTTGTAATTTGACCGTATCGGGTCAGTTGGAGGGTGAGCTAGGCGCACTGTCGCTTGGCCGCATCTACACTTTCGGCCCCACTTTCCGTGCTGAGAACTCAAATACGCCTCGCCACTTGGCCGAGTTTTGGATGATTGAGCCTGAGATGGCGTTCTACGAGTTGGAGGATAATATGGAACTTGCGGAGGATTTCTTGAAATACCTTATCCGCTATGCGTTGGAGAATTGCCGCGAGGATTTGGAGTTTATGAACAAGATGTGGGACAAGGAGCTTATCGAGCGTTTGGAGTTTGTATTGGCCAACGATTTCGTTCGCTTGGACTACACCGAGGGTATCAATATCTTGAAGGCATCGGGTCGCAAGTTTGAGTTCCCCTGCGAGTGGGGTTGCGATTTGCAGTCGGAGCACGAGCGTTACCTGGTAGAGGAGCACTTCAAGCGTCCCGTTATCTTAATCAACTATCCGAAAGAGATTAAGGCATTCTATATGAAGCAGAACGAGGATGGCAAGACTGTACGTGCTATGGACGTATTGTTCCCCAAAATCGGCGAGATTATAGGCGGTTCAGAGCGTGAGGCCGATTACGGCAAACTTTCTGCAAGAGTTGCAGAACTCGGAATGAACGAGCAGGATATCTGGTGGTATCTTGATACTCGCCGCTGGGGCTCAGCACCTCACTCAGGTTTCGGTTTGGGCTTTGAGCGTCTGCTTCTGTTTGTGACAGGTATGGGCAATATTCGTGATGTTATCCCATTCCCACGTACTCCGAACAACGCAGAGTTTTAATCGAGACATTGCCGAGAAGGGAAAAACAACCAATAAATAGACCTTGCATTATGAAGAGACTTCTTTATATTTCGCTTATGGCTTGTGTGGCTCTGGGTATTATGGGAGCCAAGGCACAGGTTAAACGTACTTGCAACATTGTCTTTATAGGCAACAGCATCACCGAGGGTGCGTTGCATCAGGAGAAAGACAAAACTGCACCTCCCGTCTTTGCAGCCCACTATGTCGGTCGCATGCTGGGAGCCGATGTTATGTTCCGCAACTGCGGCCGTTCGGGTGCTACTACTGTGGATTTCCTCCCCGAGCGAGAGCGTGACTTCAAGCGCGTGGAGCGTGCTGTAGCCGATATAAAGAAGCAGAGTTACGAGCCAATTGTATTCTCTATTATGTTGGGAACCAACGACTCGGCTTCGACCGGTCCGTTGGGTTCGCCCGTATCGAACGAGGATTATAAAAAGAATCTTCTCACGATTATCGAGCGTTTGCGCCAGATGAGTCCCAATGCTATATTCGTATTGCAACGCCCCGTATGGTATAGCCCCAATACCTATAATGGAGCTATGTATTTGGTTGCTGGTCAGAAACGATTGGTTGGTTATGCCAATATTCTGATTGAACTGGCCGAGGAGAATGATGATGTATATTTGGGTGATTTCAAGAGTTTCGACTATCTAAAAGCTAACTATAAGAAATACTACTTTGCCGAGAATGGAAACGCTGGAGTGTTCTATCTACACCCCAACGTCGACGGAGCCAAGAAACTGGCTAAGCGTTGGGCACAAGCCATCACGCGAGCTGTCAAGGCATCGAAGAAGTAGGAGTTATCCCATGAGGATATACTCATTGAAGGAACCTGTCGAAGTGAGTGTATAACAGCTAAAAAGAGTAAAAAAAGATGGCTATTTCACAACGTCAGATTCAGAAAATGCAACAAACCCTCTCTCCGCAGCAGATTCAGATGATAAAGCTGTTGGAGTTACCTGCTATAATGCTCGAACAACGTGTAAAGCAGGAGATTGAGGAGAACATCGTATTGGAAGAGGAGGAGAATAAGTCGGAAGAAGAAGCGCAGAATATATCGGTCGAAGAGTATATTCGCGAAGACGACACCCCGAGCTATAAAAGCCGAATCAACAATTTCTCAAAGGACGATAAACAACGCCCCGTAAATATTACCGAGGGTCGCTCACTACAGGAGTACCTAAGCGAACAACTCGGTTATCGTAATTTGTCGGATACGGATCGACAAATTGCAGAGTTTATTGTGGGCAGTATTGACGAAGATGGTTATCTGCGCCGCGATATGGAGTCTATTTCGGACGATATAGCCTTCTCGCTCGGCATCGAGACATCGACATATCATTTGGAAGAGTTGCTCGCCATAATACACCAATTGGAACCGGCTGGTATAGGAGCAAGGAATTTGCAGGAGTGCCTATTGCTGCAAATGGCTCAACGACGCATGGACACTCCAGCCAAGATACTGGCGCACAAAATAATATCATCGCATTTCGAGGAGTTCGTAAAGAAACATTACGAGCGACTTATCGTTCGCTTATCAGTCAGCGAAGATGAGTTTCGCGACGCCATCGATGAGATCAAGCACCTCTCGCCAAAGCCCGGCAATCTGTATAATGAGGGCGGTATGGACACTACCCCATACATTATCCCTGATTTCAGATTGGACTATCACGATGGACAATTCGACCTGTCGCTCAACTCTTACAACATCCCCGACCTTCGCATCAATCGCCGATATGTGGAGATGATACGCGATATGGTCACGGCCGACGGCTCGATTTCAGAGAACAACAAGGAGGCTGTGCAGTTCGTGAAGAGCAAAATCGACTCGGCCAAATGGTTTATTTCGGCCATCAAGCAGCGTCACGACACTCTTATGCGCACAATGCAGGAGATCCTTTCATTCCAAAAGGAGTACTTCAAAGATGGCGATCAGAGCAAGCTGCGCCCGATGATTCTTAAAGATATCGCCGACCGCACAGGATTGGATGTATCGACTATCTCTCGTGTGGTAAATAGCAAATATGTGCAGACTCATTTCGGCATCATACTTCTAAAATCGCTCTTCTCGGAGGCTATGCAGACCGAAAGCGGAGAGAGTGTTTCGAGCTACGAAATTAAAAACATATTACAAAAGTGTATCGACGAGGAGGACAAGCGACATCCCATCACCGACGAAACGCTTATGAACATTCTTAATTCAAAGGGTTACTGCATTGCCCGACGCACAGTTGCCAAATATCGTGAGATGCTCGACATCCCCGTAGCACGACTACGCAAGCAGATTTAATCCGAAACCAAAAATGCTTAAACGACTTTCAAAAATATTATCTGCGGTATTCCACCCATCGTTTGTGCCTATCTATTTGGTGGCATTGCTGCTTTTTGCCGACTCGGTATACGATATGTTTCCACTGCGAATAAAGTTCTATTTGCTTTGGGTTGTTGCACTATACGCCTTGGTGATCCCGTTCGTAGGGCGTGCCTTGCTGAAACGTGCCGACAAATGGGGAGGTGGGAAAATCAAGCACTTGCGCTCGAAGGCTATACCCCTCTTAATAGGTACATGTTGCTACTTACTGTGCGCAATCACGCTGATGAAATCTCCATCGCTCATTATGTTCCGCAAAATAGCTCTCGCAGCAGCTATGAGCGAGTTATTCTGTTTGCTTACGTTGCCTTTCTGGCGAGCAAGCCTACATATGACCGCCATGGGAGCAGCTACGGCAGCACTCGTAACATTAAACATCATTGGAGCCCAGAATATGTTTTGGGTAATGATGGCTTCGATTATCATTACCGGTATGTTGGCATCGGCTCGACTCTATTTAGGACGCAATAACGGCATACAAATTTTGGCTGGATTTATAGGAGGTTTCGCAGTCTCGGCCGTCACGATGCTATTTTTCTAAACAATACCGATTAAGCTTAAGACGAAAAGGGTGGGAAACCAGCCGCGCTATAAGAAACACTCGGCTAATTATTTCCACCCAACATTACCGTATGAGAAGCCCACATTGATTGGCTCTCGGTTACAAAATTAACCATTTCCACCCATACAACCCGCATATTTCTCGATATTTCTTATTCATACATACCAAAGATCACACCTGATTATCAAACACTTACAGACGCACAATCACATACTTATCAATCTGCGACTCATATTAACCAACTAAAATTCCAATTTAGGAAACAAAAATAGGCTTTTCAGAACCATAAAACGGCCTCACAGCGCACTCTAAGGGCGATTTAGCCCTCAACCGCACCACAAAAAACGCAGAAACAATCATCGCAATAAATTTTGCTATATTTGTTGCGAGATAAGAGAAAATCTTATCCGCAACAATTAATCAACCTTACGCAAAATGAGAAGATACTACTGCCTGATTCTGTTGATTGTCGCAATGATTTCATCGTGCGCTAGCAATAGTAATATCATCGAGAACCTCGACCGAGCCGCCGAGATTATGAACGAAAAGCCCGATAGCGCCAAATTGGTACTCGACGGCATCAAACGCTCGGAGCTAAAAAATCGCGCTTTGAAGGCGAGATTTGCCTTGTTATACTCGCAGGCAATGGATAAGTGCTACATCGACACAGACAACGATTCGCTTATCTCGGTTGCTCTCAAATATTACTCCAAGCACGGCACCGACCACGAAAAGGCATTGGCATACTACTATAAAAGTGTGGTTCATTGTAACGCAAAAAATATTGAAGCGCAAATTAAAGCTTTGTTAGTCGCACAAAAGTATGTTGAAAAGACTGATGATGAATATCTACGAGGATTGATATATCACTCATTAGCCAATAGATATTCTTTACAGATGCAATATAAGGAAGCTTTGCCATTATATAAAATTTCAGCTGAGATTTTTGAAAAGTTAGACAATAAAACCAATCTATTGCTCGCCTATGAAGGCTGCGTAAACTGTTTAAATCTTACCGACCGAGGCCCAGAAGCCGCAGAGCTGAGAAAAAAGGCTTTACAATTGGCCGAAGAGATAGAATACATAGAGAGAATTATTCCTTTAAAAATTGATACATATAGACATAGCGAGTCAAAAGATCCTCAATTATTAAAATCGATTAAGCACGATTTGACGAAGTATAAAGAGAGATTAGATGTAGAACAATATCGCTATTGGGGTAGTACCTATGAAAACGAGCATAAAATCGATTCGGCACTATATTTTTATAAATATTATATCCAGCAGATAAAAGAACATACTTACGCATCATTAGGTGCAATACTTATTATATCTCGACTGGCCGAATCAAAAGGATACCTCAATACTACGATAGAATATGAGAGACTATATTCTGACATTAGTGGCAAATTCTATGCAAAAGAGAGGAAAGTTCTAATCCAAAGTCTTGAACAAAAACACAAGACTCAGCAGGCCGAGGCTGCGTACAAAAAATTGCAGGAGAGGTATCGTATGACTACGATTATATATGCTCTATTGGGTGTGATTGCGGCAATTTCGGCAGCGTGGGCAATTAGTCGCCACAAACAAAAGAGTGTCCAAAGATTTGCCGAGTATCAGGAGTATATAGAACAAGCCGACCTGCAACGCAACAAACTGCAAGAGAAGTACCACAACATTCAACAGCAAATCGAACAACAAAACCTAATCAAAGATGAGCAGAGAACTCGCCTTTTAGAGGTGCTAAAAAACCGTATTGAGAGCCTAAGACAGCTATCGGAATTGGCATCGGTATATGGTGTCGGCGACAACTCGCGATTCTATGGAAAGTTTCAAGAGCATATACAGCTCTCAAAGAACAAGAATCAAGAGTTAATGAACGATATTATCGAGGTCGCAGACCTGCTTCACAATGGAGTAATTTCGTTCCTTAGAGAGAACTATTCATCGCTGACGAAGCACGAACTCTGCTACTGCGGATTTATCGCTCTCGGATTCAGCCCCGAATCAATTAGAGTGCTATACAACCACACTAATATCAATAGTATATACACCACTCGCAGAAAAATACGCAGCAAACTTTCGCTCAACACTGCATACCGAGATTTGGAGGCCTACATCTTGGAGCTATGCGAAAAGTTAGGCCAAGAGGCGAGAGAATAGAATTAAGTGAAAACATAAAACCATCTGAATAACATCGGGTTATTCAGATGGTTTAGTTAATTTTGAATTTTGAATTATCTTGACGGCTACCAAAATAGCCACATTCGACAGTTTTAATCGTGGAGGCCCTGCGAACGAAGATAATTAAGCAACAACTCTGGGCGGTCGGTCTGAATCATTGTTGCACCCATATCAACGAGCTTGCCATATACCTCCTCGGCAGATGTCTCGTAAGCCACATCGTCACTCAGACCTCCACACAAAGAGTTCCACAACGAGTTAACCCACAACTTTGAGCCATCCTCGACAACACGTTTCATACACTGCTCGACCTCAGGAGTCATCTTACCCCAGCACACTTCGTACGCAAGTTGCGGCTCAGAGTCTGCTATATACTCATCAAACAAAGCACTGCTCTTGGCATTTGTAGGAGTAATGATAGGCATATAAAGCAGATTGTTCTTGTGGGCAGACATCTTCTCGCGAACATCGGCAAGCGACTTGCCACCCTTGATAAGAATCTGCTCTGTCACACCCATCTCCTCGGCCATAGCCAATACCAAAGCATAGTGGTCGTAACCCTTATCGATATTTACAACGATACGATCCTTGCACACCTCCAAAGCCTCACGCAACGTTGGGACCTTCAAATCGAGCGAACTACGAACTCCGTGAGCAGTCTTCAAATAGAACTTCTGCAGCGAATCGTAGGTCATATCCTGAACACGGCCACGGCCTGTGGTGCAACGATCGATTGTGCGGTCGTGCTGCAAAACCAACACGCTATCGGCAGTAAGAGCGATATCCAACTCCACAATATCGGCACCCATCTTGATAACCGACTCAATAGCAGGAATCGAGTTCTCAGGATAGTTACGCCAATCTCCTCGGTGGCAGACCACCAATACATTCTTAGATTTGGGATTACGAATCTCGGCCACCACTTTAGCTGCGCGTTTATCGTCACGTATTGCATTACCATCGGCACATGAGGCCAACATAGAGGCAACTCCAAGAGCCACAAATAAAAGTTTAAAAATTCTCATTTTCCAAAAAGTTTTATGTTGTTAGTTAATTTACATCATTTAACACTGCAAATCTAATCAAAATCGACTATAATTTCGCATAAAAATATTATCTTTGTACGTATTATGATTAAAAATTAACCTAACTACCAACTTATATGTATAGTAACGACAAGAGAACTGTAATCACACTCGATGCCGGAGGAACCAACTTCGCATTTGGAGCAATCAAAGGAAATAAGTTTATCGTAGACCCGATAATACTACCGTCAAATGCAGATGACTTGGACCGCTGCTTGGAGACAATGGTCGAAGGTTTTTCTCGCATGATCGATAAACTTGACGAGAAACCTGTAGCAATTAGCTTCGCATTCCCAGGCCCGGCAGACTACCCCAATGGAATCATTGGTGGATACCTGCCTAATTTCCCATCGTTCCGCGACGGTGTGGCATTGGGTCCATTCCTGGAGGACAAATTTGGAATTCCTGTATACATTAACAACGATGCCGACCTTTATGCTTATGGCGAGGCATTGGCTGGCGCATTGCCCGAGTTGAATCAGCGTTTAACTGAATCTGGCAGTAGCAAACAATTCCGTAATCTACTGGGCTTTACATTCGGCACCGGATTCGGATTTGGATTTGTAACGAAGGGAGAATTACACATCGGCGACAACTCATGCGTTGAGACATTCTGCTTGCGCCACAAGCATATGCCAAACGTAATGGTCGAGGAAGGCGTATCAATCAGAGCCGTAAAACGAGTATATGCCGAGGAGTCGGGATCAACCGATATTACACTCACCCCAAAAGATATTTTCGAGATTGCCGAGGGTCGTCGTGCCGGCGATGCTGAAGCTGCCCAAAAGGCTTTTGCAATGCTCGGAGAGGTTGCAGGTGATGCTATGGCTACAGCCGCTACACTTATCGACGGAGTAATTGTAATAGGAGGAGGTCTATCTGCCGCTGCGAAATACATCAAACCGGCCTTGCTGAAGGAGATGCGCTCAAAGATTCACACCATGCAGGGTGGTTCGCTCAACAGAGTACAGATGAAGGTCTACGATCTGGATAATGATGCTGAATTCGAAGATTTCGTAAAGGGAGAGAGTCGCACAATCAAGGTTTATGGTTCAGAGCGCGAGGTAAGCTACGACCCACAGAAACGAATTGGTATCTCGTTCTCGAAGATTGGGGCCAACGCCGCCACATCGATGGGAGCCTACGCATTTGCCTTGAACGAACTTGATAAGACTAAATAACTCGAACAAATAATCTCATCCAAAATGATTAAACGAATTATTGCTACACTTAAAAATGAAGATTGGGTGATTGTCTATGCGGGAGCTATCGTACTGCTTTTGGCAACACTCTTCCCCGAAATGATGCCCAAAATGCCCAAGACCCTCTCGGCTGATGGTGCGTGGCAACAAGCTCTCATAATGTTTGCCTCGATTTTAGGTTTGACATATATCTGTCAGGCTGTATTGCGTCGCAAGCTTAAAGGTATATTTGTATCGCTGGTGGTGATATTTATCCTCTCGTTGGCGTCACAGGTAGTGGCCAACATCCCTATTATCAAGGAGTGGGGATTGGAATCGGTATTCTTTTCGGTAATTTTCGGACTTATCGTGAGTAACGTATTTGGCACTCCCGAATGGCTAAAGCCCGCTATACAAAGTGAGTTTTATATCAAAATCGGTATCGTCTGCCTCGGTTCTACAATCCTATTTGGCGAGGTTCTGAAATCGGGAGTATTCGGCTTGGCTCAGGCACTTATAGTGGTATTCACTGTGTGGTATTTCGCATTCTACATATCTCGTCGCTATGGCGTGGACCGCGAGATGTCAACAATGCTTGCCAGCTCAGTTTCGATTTGTGGAGTATCTGCCGCTATCGCCACAAGTGGTGTAATCAAGGGTGACAACAAGAAACTTTCATACATCATCTCACTCGTTTTGGTGTGCGCGATTCCAATGATGTACATTATGCCTTGGTTGGCCGAGGTGATGGGCCTTAACGAAGACGTTGCAGGTGCTTGGTTGGGTGGAACAATCGATACCACAGGAGCAGTAGCCGCATCGGGAACAATGCTCGGCGAGGCAGCTGCACAGACTGCTATCATCGTGAAATCATCGCAGAATGTATTGCTCGGCGTTGCCGCATTTATAATCTCGCTTATGTGGACCTACAAAGGCGAGCAGCGTGAGGAGAAACCAACATTGGGAGTTATCTGGGACCGTTTCCCGAAGTTTGTTGTAGGTTTTGTGTTGGCTTCGCTCGTATTCAGTTTCTTTATGGAGACTGCCGATGCCAAGGCTATTGGCAAGATCACCAAGGGCTTTACAAATACACTTTTCAGCATCGCATTCGTATGCGTAGGTTTGGAGACTCGTTTTGCCGATATATTCTCGAAGGAGAATCGTCGTCCGTTGTGGGCCTTCCTTACAGCACAAGGCTTTAACATTCTGGTAACGCTGGGTGTTGCCTATATATTGTTCGGAGTAGTAAAACCAATGTTTGCATAAGTTTGGACTAATAAATTTTTAACCATATGAAACGTATTTATATACTTGTCGCAATTCTTTTTACCTCAATATCACTCTCTGCACAAGAGCTAGTGGTAGCATCTTACAATATCCGCAACGATAATTCTGGCGACGCAAAACGAGGAAATGGCTGGGCTCAGCGTTGCCCTATAATCTGCGACCAGATCGAGTGGAATAATGTAGATATTTTTGGAGCGCAAGAGGTTAAGCGCAACCAGATTGACGATATGCTCCGCGAATTGGAGGGCTACGCTTTCGTTGGCGTAGGTCGCGACGATGGCAAGGACAAGGGTGAGTTCTCGCCTGTATTCTACAAAACTGACCGTTTTAAACTTCTCGACCAGGGAACATTCTGGATTTCGGAGACACCCGAAAAGGTAGGTGTAAAGGGTTGGGATGCTGCCCTGCCACGTATCTGCTCGTATGCTCGCCTGCAAGACAAAGTGACAAAGAAAAAATTCTGGTTCTTCAATTTGCATATGGACCATATTGGCGTGGAGGCCCGCAAGGAGGGCGCAAAAATCATAGCTCGCAAAATCACCGAAATGTGTGGTAACGAGCCTGCTATGGTATCGGGTGATTTCAATGTTGACCAAAACAACGAGGCCTACAAGACAATCGTATCGCAGGGTGTACTCACCGACTCATACGAAAAGAGCGCCAAGCGTTATATACAGAACGGCACATTCAACAGCTTCAATCCGAATCTCTACACAAAGAGCCGCATCGACCACATATTTGTAACCAAGCAGGTGAATGTTAGCCACTATGCAGTTTTGACAGATGGCTACTGGACCGAGAATACTATGCCAGCCAAAAGTATTAAGGGCGAAGCTGCTCCACAGGAGATTAGCTTCCAGAAGTATATCCACCGTTGCCCTTCGGACCACTACCCGGTGATGATCCGCGTGACATTGGATAAGAAATAGTACCGCCAAACTAAAGATTCAGAATATCAAAAAATATAAATTACTGAACATATGAAAAAACTTTCACTACTAATCCTAGCCTCGATGCTTTCGTTCTCGCTCTCGGCGCAGACCTTCACCGAGTGGCACGATGCCGGGGTAAACGAAATCAATCGTGCTCCAATGCACGCCACTTTCAAACTATTTGACAACGCCGAGGCTGCGGCTGGCAAATACTGCGATGCAGCATACCCATACCGCCTCTCGCTAAACGGCACATGGAAATTCAACTGGGTTGAGAATGCCAACCAGCGCCCCACAGATTTCTTCACACTCACATACAACGACTCTTCGTGGGACAACATGGAGGTTCCTGCAATGTGGGAGCTTAACGGATATGGTGACCCCATATATGTAAACGTAGGTTACGCTTGGCGAGGCAACTTCCGCCACGACCCTCCCAACGTTCCCATCGAGCAGAATCACGTCGGTTCATACCGTCGTGAGGTCGAGATCCCAGCCAATTGGACAGGTCGCGACATTATGCTCAACATAGGAGCTGCTGTATCGAATGTTTACGTTTGGGTAAACGGCAAATTTGTTGGTTACTCAGAGGATAGCCACCTCGGCACATCATTTGATGTTACGAAGTTTGTAAAGCCCGGCAAGAACCTTATTGCATTGCAGATTTTCCGTTGGTGCGATGGTTCATACTTGGAGGATCAGGACTTATGGCGTTTGAGCGGTATCTCACGTGACGTGAATTTGGAGGCTCGTCCCAAGGCTCGTTTGGCAGATATGATGATTACTCCCGTACTTGACGAGCAATACAAGAATGCAAAGCTCAATATCGACATGGAGTTTACTGCCGGCATCAAACAGGCCGACGTTAAACTTGTGGACAAGCAGGGTAAGACAGTAGCTGAGGCTAAGGCTACACCTGTAAAGGGTAAGGCTCAGCTCTCAATCGATGTTGAGAATCCCGCTAAATGGTCGGCTGAGGAGCCTAATCTCTACAAGGTTATCGTAGCCGTTAGCGATGGCAAACAGACCACCGAAGCTTACGCACAGCGAGTAGGATTCCGCTCATCGGAGATTAAGAACGCACAGCTTTTGGTCAATGGCCAGCCCGTTCTTTTCAAGGGCGCAAACCGCCACGAGGTTGATCCATTGAAGGGATTTGTTATGTCGCGCGAGCGTATGATTGAGGATATCAAACTTATGAAGCAGTTCAACCTCAACGCAGTGCGTACCTGCCACTATCCCGACACTCCTGAGTGGTACGACCTCTGCGACGAGTATGGTCTGTATGTTATCGACGAGGCAAACTTGGAGTCACACGGTATGGGTTATGGCGACCACACTTTGGCAAAGAATCCAGCCTTCGCAAAGGCTCACCTGGAGCGTAACCAGCGTATGGTTGAGCGCGATAAGAACCACGCATCGGTAATTATTTGGAGTATGGGTAACGAGGCCGGTATGGGCCCCAACTTCGAGGCGTGCTATCGTTGGATTCGCCAGGCAGACCCATCACGTCCTATTCACTATGAGCAGGCTCGCTTTACCGACTTCTCGGATATTATGTGTCCGATGTATGCTACATACGATTGGTGTAAGAAGTATGTGACAGAATCACCCAAAAAGCCCCTCATCCAGTGTGAATATGCCCACGCAATGGGTAACTCACTCGGTGGATTCAAGGAGTACTGGGATATGATCCGTAAGTATCCACACTACCAGGGTGGTTTCATTTGGGATTTTGTTGACCAGGGATTGGCACAATACGAGAAAGACGGCAAAGTATCGTTCTACTACGGTGGCGATTACAACAACTACGACGCAACCGACAACTCATTCAACAACAACGGATTCATTGCAGCTGACCGCACTCCGCAGGCACAAGCTTACGAAGTCCGCCGTCAGTATCAGTCTATCTGGACTTCACCTGTCGATTTGACTGCAGGCAAGATTGAGGTATACAACGAGAACTTCTTTATTGGTCTCGGCAATTACACCTTAGTTTGGGAACTTATGCAGGATGGTGTAGTTACAAAGGCTGGTCGCGTTGAGTCACTCGACGTAGCTCCTCAGCAGAAGAAGCAGATTGCTTTGGGTTATACATCAGAGGATATCTGCCCCAACGCAAAAGAGGTACTCTTGAATGTAAGCTACACATTGAAGAGCAAAGAACCATTGCTCGATATTGGCTATGCCGTTGCCGAGCAGCAGCTCACTATTCGCGAGTACGACACAAAGGCTGCTTTCGCAATGAAGGAGTCAACTCGTCCTATCAAGATTACAAAATTTGAGAAATCGACCGACGTAGAGGGCTATGATTGGCTTATCTCGTTTGACCGTCAGGGCTTTATCAACAAGATTGTATATGGTCAGATGTCAATTATCGAGGAGCACTCTTCGCTTCGTCCTAACTTCTGGCGTGCACCCACCGAGAATGATCTCGGAGCAAAGTTGCACAATAGATTTGCCGCTTGGCGTAATCCAGCGATGAGCTTCAAGAAGCTGGAGTACAACATCGAGGATGGTTTGGCCGTATTGAAGGCTTCTTACGAAATGCCAACAGTAAAGGCTAAGATGGTTATCACCTACACAATCAACGGCGAGGGCGAGATTAAGGTTTCGCAGGCTATGACAACAGAGAAGGGTGCACAGGTATCGGGAATGTTCCGTTATGGTATGAGAGTGGAGTTGCCTGCCGCATACAACACATTGGAGTACTACGGTCGTGGCGAGGTAGAAAACTACTCTGACCGTAAGAGCTGCGCCGATATTGGTATCTTCAAGCAGAGTGTTGCCGAGCAGTACAACGAAAAGTATGTTCGTCCGCAGGAGTCAGGTACTCGCAGCGATTTACGTTACTACGAGGTTAAGAACTCAGCAGGTGCAGGTATTCGCATCATCGCAGAAAATGCATTCTCTGCATCGGCTATACCCTACTCTATCGAGCAGATGGATGTATCGGTTGGTCGCCAACAGCGTCACTCAGGCGACTTGAAAGCCGACAATAAGACTCACCTCTGCTTCGATTTGGTTCAGCAAGGCTTGGGTTGTATCAACTCGTGGGGACACGTTCCATTGCCACAGTATATGGTAAACTATCAGGATTACACATTCAACTTCATTATCTCACCTGTGAGATAAGAGTTTGATATATACCTCAAAAAACGACAATTCGGGTTCTCCTGAGTTGTCGTTTTTTTTCGATTATATCTCCAGACAAGTCAAAAAATGATATTTAAATATCACGCTCAACAACAATGTGAAGAATATTATCGATTTAGGAGAACAAATGAGCATAAAAAAATTTCTCACAATGCAATTATTTTGTATCTTTGCACCGATGTAGGGCCTTTAACGAGACCGCATCAGTATAAACTGAATTTATTCACTAATTCATAATAAAACAGAAAA
The DNA here is from genome assembly GCA_015060165.1 of Rikenellaceae bacterium. GTDB lineage: Bacteria > Bacteroidota > Bacteroidia > Bacteroidales > Rikenellaceae > Alistipes. The sequence continues at coordinate 17,376 of SUZC01000011.1, read as the reverse complement.
ACTATGATTTCTTACAAGGATTTGGGTCTTGTGAACACTCGTGAGATGTTCAAGAAGGCTATCGAGGGTGGTTACGCTATTCCAGCGTTCAACTTCAACAATATGGAGCAGATGCAGGCTATCATCTCTGCTTGTGTAGAGTGCTCTTCACCCGTTATTTTGCAGGTATCTTCAGGCGCACGTAAGTACGCTAACCAGACTTTGTTGCGTTATATGGCTCAGGGTGCTGTAGAGTATGCAAAGGAGTTGGGTAAGAACATTCCTATCGTTTTGCACCTCGATCACGGTAACTCATTTGAGTTGTGCAAGAGCTGTATCGATATGGGCTTCTCTTCTGTAATGATCGACGGTTCACACCTTCCTTACGACGAGAACGTTGCTCTTACTAAGCAGGTTGTTGACTATGCACACCAGTTCGATGTAACAGTTGAAGGTGAGCTTGGCGTATTGGCTGGTGTTGAGGACGAGGTTTCTTCTGAGGTTGCTCACTACACTCGCCCTGAGGAGGTTATCGACTTCGTATCGAAGACTGGCGTTGACTCATTGGCTATCTCAATCGGTACTTCACACGGTGCTAACAAGTTTAAGCCTGAGCAGTGTACTCGCAACGAGGACGGCATCTTGGTTCCTCCCCCATTGCGTTTCGACATCTTGGCAGAGATCGAGAAGCAGATCCCTGGCTTCCCTATCGTATTGCACGGTTCATCATCAGTACCACAGGAGTATGTAAAGATTATCAACACTCACGGTGGTGCATTGAAGGATGCAGTAGGTATTCCTGAGGAGGAGTTGCGTAAGGCTGCTAAGTCTGCAGTTTGCAAGATCAACATCGACTCAGACGGCCGTCTTGCTATGACTGCTATGGTTCGCAAGGTATTCGTTGACAATCCAGCAGAGTTCGACCCTCGTAAGTACTTGGGTCCCGCACGCGACGAGCTCAAGAAGCTTTATATGCACAAGTGCGAGAACGTTTTGGGTTCAGCTGGTACTGTTGAGTAATCGAATTTGAGAAACTCATACATTTAGTAAAAGGCGACTTTCCAGTCGCCTTTTCTTGTGCATATAAAAGCTTCGCTCCATATTTACATTCCCTCCCCAACCCCTCCCTTTGTCAAAGGGAGGGGCTTTGGTCGCTGACGCTTCCCTGAGGTTTATTGATTTTTATTTTTGCACAAGTGCGAGAACGTTTTGGGTTCAGCTGGTACTGTTGAGTAATCAGTTTTGAGAAACTCATACATTTAGTAAAAGGCGACTTTCCGGTCGCCTTTTTTTGTGCATATACATTATAAAAATTCCCGACAAAGTCGTAATAGTAAACAAAAAACACTATATTTGTGTGAACATTAACTACAAACCTATATGAAACGTATTCTTTTCACATTGCTAGCGTTGATTCCTTGCTTTGCGATGGCTCAAAACACAAAACAAGATTCACTCCGATTATTATTTATAGGTAACAGCTACACCTACTTTCACGACCTGCCAAAGATGGTTTACGAGATAGCCAAAAGCCAAAAGAAAAAGCTATCGGTAAAGAGCGTAACCAAAGGCGGAGAGAAATTGAGTGGCCACCTGAAAAACCAAAAGCTACGCGATATGCTCACCTCGCAAAAGTGGGATTTCGTGGTGCTTCAAGAGCAGAGCAGCACACCCGCAAAGCCGACCGAAGTAGTTATGGGCGAGTCGTACCCCGCAGCGAAGTCGCTCGATAGCCTCATTCACATTGGCTCACCCAAAGCTAAGACCATATTCTATATGACGTGGGGTCACAAGTACGGTACAACCCACAAAATCGACAACTATCCGCTTGCCTACACCTACGAAGGTATGCAGGAGCGCATAAAGACAAGTTATTTGGAGATGACCTACCAAAACAATGCGCGTTGCGCTCCCGTTGGTATGGCTTGGCAGCGAGTTCGTGCGGAACGTCCCGATTATCAGCTCTACACATCGGATTTGTCGCACCCATCTACTCTCGGCACATACTTGGCGGCAAATGTTATCTACACTACCATCTTCGTATCGCCATATCAGACCACCTTTACAGCAGGTTTTGCGTCCGAAAAGGCTGAATACATACAGCAGGCAGCGCAAAAAACCGTCTTCGAGAACAAGATGATTCTCAACATAAAATAAACAACATCGAAATATCTTATAACCCATAGATAGTCCCATAAGTTCGATAAAAGACTTATGGGACTATTTTTATAAAAACCATACGAAAATATTTTGTAAACAAGAAATATTTTATTTTTTTTGTAAAACCAATATTAATATGACAGGAGCTATTTTAGGCCCTCGAAGCCCGATAAACCGCAGTATACTAAACGTATGTGAGGATTTAGAGGGCGTGAGAGGCTACAAAAGAGCCTTGTTATACAGCTTTTTTGTCGCGTCTCAAAAAACTGTTAAAATTTGTTTGCGAGATTATTTCACAGTCTGCTTTGTGGCTATTTTCTCTTCTGATTTGAGGCGTGTAGCGGTGGCTATATAACGAGAATCAGAAGGAAAAAGAGTCATAAAGAGCATAAAAGAATGAAGTAAATAAATTTTTAACAGTTTCTAAATGTTCTATTACACCACTATTTGCAATATTTACCGACCATAATAGATATATTTATATACATTGTCGAGAAATATTCTTATATTTGTATTAAGAAAAACATTTAAACCAATTAGCAATAATTTCTCAATGTTGTATGTCTGCCAACAACCTATTCACATACATACCGAGCAACGAATACGACGAAGTTATCGATTTCGATAATATGCCTCACGTCCTTAGGCGTGGAGGAATATTTATATGCCTAGAAGGAAACGGGTATGTGATTATCAACGAAAACAAATACAACTTGTGTAAGAATACAATGTGTGTAGCTTTCCCTGGTGCAATTATCCAAGCATTCCACCGAGGTGAAAATTTCCAAAGCTACACATTGGCTATCGACACCGCATTTTTACGAGAATTAAACATCCCCTCGGCTGAATCGATTCACGTACTTATGCGCGATAACCCCTGCATCTCGCTAAATCAAGAACAGTTGGATAATATTATGCAGGTGTGCGAGATGATGCACCGCAAGGATAGTCGCGACCAACATCCATACCATCAGCAGATTAACTCCCATATGTTGATGCTCCTTTGCTACGAGTTAGCCGGAATTTACGCCCACGACATACCAACCAAGCGTGAGCCCTGTTCGCGACAGGATATGTTGTTTAGGCGTTTTATGTCGCTATTGGCCACTGATATCACCATCTCGCGAGAGGTGCAGTATTACGCCAATAAATTGGATATTACCTCGAAGTATCTAACCATAATCACCCGCCAAGTTTCGGGTCGAAATGCCAACGAGTGGATTACTCGCTCGGTGATACTCAATGCCAAAGCACTCCTCTCGACAACACAACTCTCGATTCAGGAGATCTCTGCACGACTTAACTTTCCCAATCCGTCGTTCTTCGGGCAGTATTTTTTGCGACATACGCAGATGACACCCAAAGAGTTCCGAAGGTCAAAGATGTAACGATAGAGAAATATAAAATCGAATATGACAGCACTTTACGAAGATATAATTTTTGGACCCATCCGTTCACGCCGACTTGGCATATCGTTGGGAGTAAACCTATTGCCCGTAGATTCAAAACTATGTAGTTTCGATTGCATATATTGCGAATGTGGCTGGAACGACGAGCATATCGGCAAGAGACGATTCAACTCGCCAGACGACGTAAAGCAACTATTGCAAAAGACGCTGCAACGTATGGTAGCCGATGGAACACCACCTGATGTAATCACTTTTGCAGGCAACGGAGAGCCCACAATGCACCCCGAATTTGAGAAGATTATCGACCTCACAATCGCCTTGCGTGATGAGTATTGCCCTTCGGCAAAGGTTTCGGTGTTGAGCAACGCCACACAGATACATCGTGAGGATGTACGCAGAGCATTAAAACGGGTCGATAACAATATCTTAAAACTCGATTCAGCCTTCGACTCTACGGTTGCAATTATGAATAAGCCTGCAGGGCGATATACGGTGCAGCACACGGTGGAGTTGCTGAAACTCTTTGAGGGAGATTTTATCTTGCAGACAATGTTCATGCGAGGTGACTACAATGGTCAGCACGTTGACAACACAACCAACAAAGAAGTGGAGGCTTGGCTGAAAGTCGTAGCCGAAACATCTCCTCGACAAGTGATGGTATACTCGCTCGACCGAGACACCCCCTGCAAGACTTTGGAAAAGATTGATCGTGAGCAACTTCAATCCATAGCCAAAAGAGTCGAAGAGATAGGTATACCCTGCTCGGTGGCATAACTTGAAATGGCTTTTTTGCAAGTACGACATAAAATAACTATTTTTGCACTATGGAGTCAATGCAACACATAGAATACAACCTACTATACAAAGTCAATTCCCCGAAGGATTTGAAGCAACTTTCATTGTCGGAGTTGTCGCAATATTGCGCCGAACTGAGACAATACATAATCGAAGAGTGCTCGAAGAATCCAGGTCACTTAGCCTCAAGTCTGGGAGTTATTGAATTGACCGTAGCGTTGCATTATGTGTATGATGTCCCGAACGATAAACTTGTGTGGGACGTAGGTCATCAGGCTTATGCTCACAAAATTATTACCGAGCGTCGCGACCTATTCCCCACAAATCGCAAAATGGGAGGTATAAGCGGATTCCCGCGTATGGCCGAAAGCAAATACGACTCATTTGGTGCAGGACACTCATCAACATCTATCTCCGCAGCATTCGGATTGGCCAAAGCTGCAGAACTAAAAGGCGAAAACAGCCACGTGGTAGCCATCATCGGCGATGGTGCAATGACGGGAGGTCTGGCCTTCGAAGGACTGAACAATGCAGGCGACAAGAACGGCAAGAATGGCAACCTACTCGTTATCCTCAACGATAACGATATGGCTATTGACCAGGCGACAGGAGCTTTAAAGAGCTACTTAGCTCACGTATCTACATCTAAGCATTACAATCGTTTCAAGAGATGGTTGTGGAGAATATTTGGCCACGTTCCTCCATTCTTGCGTATGTGTCAAAAGGTGGGCAATGCCATCAAGCAGGGGCTATTGCAAAATAGCAACCTATTTGAGAGCCTTAATTTCAGATATTTCGGCCAAATCGATGGACATAACATCGAGGAGTTGGTAAGAATTCTCTCGGCATTGAAAGATATCAACGAACCTAAGCTCCTACATATCATCACCACTAAAGGAAAAGGCTATACCCCCGCCGAGGATAATCAGTCGGTATGGCACGCTCCGGGTCGTTTCAACCCCGACACTGGCGAACGAATTCCATCGAAGGATTCAGCATCGAGATATCAAGATGTGTTTGGCGATACACTTGTTGAATTAGCCCGCAAAAATGAGAAGATTATTGGAATCACCCCCGCTATGCCTTCGGGTTGCTCTATGAATACGATGATGCGCGAGATTCCTGAACGTTGCTTCGATGTGGGAATTGCCGAAGGCCATGCAGTGACCTTCTCGGCCGGTCTGGCGGCAGGTGGAATGCATCCGGTCTGCAATATCTATTCGAGCTTTATGCAACGTGCATACGACAATGTAATTCACGACGTTGCATTGCAAAATCTACCCGTCACATTCTGCCTCGACCGAGGTGGCTTGGTAGGCGAGGATGGCGCCACACACCACGGTGTTTTCGACATAGCCTATTTCTCATGTGTACCCAATATGATTGTCGCATCGCCAATGAACGAGGCCGAGCTTCGTAATATGCTATATTCGGCCATCGAAACGCCATCGCCATACGCTATTCGCTACCCAAGAGGTTGTGGAGTGGGAGTTGAGTGGAAGGACAAGCCATTCTCAATGATTACCACAGGTCGTGGTCGTCAAATAAAAGCGGGAAACGATGTAGCGTTATTGACATTAGGCCCCGTCGGCAACTTTGCAGCTAAGGCAATAGAGCGTATCGAGGCTACCGGCAAGGCCACAATTGCCCACTACGATATGCGCTTTGCGAAACCCTTGGATGAGGAGTTGCTACACGAAGTCGGAAAGATGTTCCAGAAGGTCATAACCGTCGAGGATGGCATTCTGAGGGGCGGCATAGGTGAATCTATCATCAAGTTCTTTAACGACAACGGCTATACAGTACAGGTCAAGACGTTGGGCATCGAAGACCGTTTCATTGAGCACGGCACACCCGCCCAGCTCTACGCTTTGTGTGGCTACGACGTGGATGGCATCGAAAAGGCCATTAACTCAATGATATAATGAAAATCCTATTCCTCACAATAATATTGGTACTATCGAGCATCGGTGCATCGGCCCAACAGCTCAATCTCGCTATGAGCGAGGAGTTTAACGTCGCTGAGCTCCTGCCCGATAATGTGCAGGTTAATGGCTCTTCGCAAGGTATGGCCATATGGGGTCGCTACGCATTTCTGATGCACGACAAGGGGCAATGCGTGGTTGTGGATATTCGCCGCAAAAAATTTATCAACACCTACATAATGGAGGGCAATACAGGGCATTGCAACAACGCCTCGTTCGGTAACGAGTATTATAGCAAGAGCTCCAGATTCCCGCTACTCTACGTAACTGAATGCAGAGGCAATCGGGCCTGTTATGTTAACGATATCTCACTCGAAGGTTCACGACTCGTGCAGACTATCCATTATGATGGCACAGAAACCACCGGCCCAAGCGACTGGGTGGTTGACCGCAAACACAATCTGATATATCTATATTGCACCATAGGTAAAATACGAATGCTCAAAGCATTCCGCCTGCCAAGAATTGGCGACAGCGACAAAAACCGAGAGGTACACCTCAAACCGGAAGACTCCATTGCATCGATTCCGCTCGGCGACATTGCAATTCCGCAGGGAAGTATGATAAAGCATCGTTACGCATATCTGCCCGATGGATTGCCATCGCGTGAGCGCTATATGCATATAGTTGATATCGTAGATTGCCGCAAAATAGCCACTCTCGACCTCAATCACATCCCATACGAACCCGAAGGAGTAGCCGACAAGGGCTCAAAACTCTACATCTCATTCCATACTCCTCGTGATGCAAGAGCCAATAGAATATACCGATTTAAGGTGAATGGTCTAGAGAAATAATTCAGCTCATAACTATTTTCCACAACGAATCGGTTGATGGAAAATTGCTTTTGCCTCTACTCGTGGCTGAAAATCAATGCATCAGTATCATATCCCCGATCACGCGCCAAACCGATTATATGATTGAGTGTCTCCTCCGAAAGATTCTTCTTTCTGGCCAGAATCCAAAGATATTTCGGAGAATTGCCTCCCACAAGCACCCACTCTCCATTTTGTGCCATTGCCATCACATTGTAATCCGAATAGAAAAACATAAAAAACGAAACGCGCAATCGCCCCGTCTGCCTGGTAACCTTTCCGCGACCAATAGTCTCATGGTATTTTCCATCGCGCATACCACTATTGACTATTCGAATCTTACCATCGGGTTGCAACGTATAATCGGCAATCACATTGGTCATACCTCGTTCAAAACGGTTATCAAGGCGAGCAATTTCGTACCAGCGACCCATAAAGGCCTTTAAGTCGAAATTAGGTACGGTTGCAGTATTAATCTCCTGCTTGCGGTCCTCGGCGTATGCCGTCAGCGCAAAAATCAACATAGCCAAAGCCAGCAACATAGTTCTCTTAGAGTATTTATTCATAACTATAACTTTTACCCCTATGTTGCAATAACCATACAAAAAAAAAGAGCGACCACATTTGCGATCGCTCTTCAAACTCGAATTGTTTAAACTCTTAGTAAGTCATCACCGGCTCCATCTCCTTAGCCTGATCGATCATCTTCTGGAGCTCACTCTCAGAAGGAACGCGGTTTACAAGATTTTTCTCGGCATTAACCTCCTCCATCTTAGCCTGCAAATTAGCAGCTACACGATGACGGAACTCCTTAACAGTGTCAACACCCGCAGCCTCCAACAACTCAGCAAACTGAGGTCCTACACCCTTAATACGGAACAAATCGGCGTGATTAGTCCAACGAAGGATAAGCTTCTCACTAATTTCTGTCTTCTCTGCCATCTCTTTGCGGCCCTTCGCTGTTGCACAAGCTGCAAGCAACGCCTCAGGAGTTGCAACACCAGCTGCCTCCAATTTCGCAGCATAAGCCTCGCCTATGCCCTCGATGTCGATAATTTTGTATGCCATATGTTAATGATTTAGTTTGGTTCACTATACAAATATAGCAAAATATTACAACATATGATGCTTTCGACTCAAAAAACTTGTTGCTTGCAACTCTCTTTCGGCTTTTTTTTGTAACTTTGAAAGGATTATTTGACCCTTTTGACCCAACAAACAGAATATAGAATAAAACATATAAACTATGAGTAATAAAAAATATACCCTCAAAGAGGTGACCGACAAAGCCTTAGAAAAAGAGTTTATCGATCTGCCCAAGCGCCTCTACAAAGGCAATCGTAATTGGGTATGCCCATTAGACAACGATATCAAGGCTGTATTCGATCCTGCTAAAAACAAACTATTCGCCGATGGCGAAGCCATACGTTGGGTAGCCTATAACAATCAGGGCGAAGTTGTAGGCCGTATCGCTGCTTTCTACGACAATGAACACGCATACTCTTATGAGCAGCCTACTGGTGGTTGCGGATTCTTTGAGGCTATCAACGATCAGGAGCTTGCAAACCAACTCTTCGAGGCAGCCCGTATGTGGCTTGTAAGCCGAGGAATGGAGGCTATGGATGGTCCTGTAAACTTCGGTCCGCGTGACTCATGGTGGGGAGTACTCGTAGAGGGATATGAGTTCCAGCCACTTTATGGCAATCCTTATAACCCACCCTACTACAAGGAGCTGTTCGAGAGCTATGGGTTCCAGAACTATTTCAATCAGAACACCTACCTTTGGAAAGTTGACGATGACGATATCAATCAGTCTATTCACGAAAGAGCTAAACGCCTAAGCAATACTCCTGGTTATAGTTTTGCCAATATCAAAGGACGCAACCTGGAAGATGTTGCCGAAGATTTCCGCATCATCTATAACAAGGCGTGGTCGCTATTTACGGGCGTGAATCCAATGCCTAAGGAGGAGGCCCAGAATATTATGAAAACCCTGCGTCCGATTGTTGACCCCAATATCATCTTTTTCTCATATTTCAACAACGAACCTATCGGATTCTTCATTATGGTCCCCGATATAAACCGCATAATCGGCAAATTCAACGGCAATTTCAATTTGATTAACAAATTGCGATTGATGTGGGACCTGAAAGTTAAGAAGAGTTGCGACCGTATATTCTGTATCATATTTGCCATAACACCTGAATTTCAGGGTAAAGGCGTGGAGTCGGGTATGATTCAATATATATATGAGACATATATCCGCACCGAGCGCAACAATTATAAATCATTTGAGTTTGCGTGGATTGGCGACTTCAATCCCGTGATGAATCGTATGATTCAAACCTATGTGTGCGCAACACGCCATAAAATGCACACAACATATCGTTACCTGTTTGATCGCACAAAACCATTCACTCGCTGTCCTCGATTGGGCATCAAGCGAGCAGAAAAATAGCCAACTGAGGTTGAGCTAACACGAAGCAAAAAGATATCCAGAGAATGGGGACGACCAAGATTGTAAATAAAACGACAATAATAACAAAACAATAAAACAATTAATCAAATGAAAACTACAGCTTTCACAAAGTATCACATTGCAGCTGGTGCCAAGATGGCCGAGTTTGCGGGTTACAATATGCCTATCGAGTTCTCAGGCATCAACGACGAGCATATGACCGTACGCGAGAAGTGCGGCGTGTTCGATGTGAGCCATATGGGCGAGATTTGGGTTAAGGGCGAGAAGGCTTTGGCATTGTTGCAGCGCATCGCATCGAACGATGTATCAAAGCTCTTCGATGGTAAGGTACAATACGCCACAATGCCCAACGGTAAGGGCGGTATCGTCGACGATATCCTTATCTATAAATTCAGTGACACAAAGTATATGCTCTGCGTAAATGCAGCCAACACCGATAAGGATTGGGCTCATATCTGCGCTGAGGGTGCAAAGATGGGTATGGAACCAGGCAAGGAGTTGGAGAATGCCTCAGACAACATCGCACAGCTTGCAATTCAGGGCCCATTGGCAATGAAGCTCGTACAGAAAATGTGCGAGGAGCCAGTAGAAGATATGGTTTACTACACATTCAAGCAGACTAAGCTGGCTGGTTGCGATGTAATCCTCTCGGCAACTGGCTATACAGGCTCAGGTGGTTGCGAGATTTATATGTACAATGCTGATGCTGATACCATTTGGGAAGCTATGTGGAAGGCTGGCGAAGAGTTCGGTTTGAAGAATATCGGCTTGGGTGCACGCGATACATTGCGCTTGGAGAAGGGCTTTGCACTCTATGGTAACGATATCGACGACACCACCTCTCCTCTGGAGGCCGGCTTGGGTTGGGTTACAAAGTTTGCCGAGAGCAAAGACTTTATCGACCGCGAGTTCTTGGCTCAGCAGAAGATTGAGGGCGTAAAGCGCAAGTTGGTTGGCTTGAAGATGATTGATAGAGGTATCCCTCGTCACGGCTATAAGCTCGCAAACCTCGAGGGTGAGGAGATTGGCGTAGTAACATCGGGTACAATGTCGCCTATGTTGAAGGTTGGTATCGCATTGGGATATGTTAAGAGCGAGTATGCAGCTGTTGGCACAACTGTAGCGGTTGTCATCCGCGACCGTCTCTTGAAGGCTGAGGTTGTAAAGTATCCGTTTGTATAACAAATATTTGACACAAAAGAAATAGCTTAACCTTTGAGGTTAAGCTATTTCTTTTTACTATCTTATTCTATTTTTCACTTCTGCCACCAGCCTTTACCCAGCCGTCGTAGCCGACAGAAAGTTCCACGACCTTATAGCCATTACCAGCTAGAACTCCAGCTACCTGCTTACTGCGGCCACCACCTTTGCAGTATACTGCAATAAGTTTATCTTTGGGAAGCGATTGATAATCTTTGAAGAAAGTCGTACTGCGCACATTCAGATTGCAATCCACGCCCTCTATGTGACCTGCCGCATACTCTTCGGGAGTACGAACATCGACCAGCACAACATCATCACGTTGCAACACCTTAGCAAATTTCTCTACATCCAATGAACGATATATCACCCGTTTCGCACGACCTACCGACTCACCCTTCTGCACCGGACTGCACGACACATTCATCAATGATATAATCGCAATACAAAATACCACAAGCGACTCTACCCTACGATAAAATACTCTTTTTATATTCATAACATCATCTATTTATACCGATGTTTCGGTCCATTTCTCTGCAAGATACAAAAAAAATCGCAAAAAACTTGCAGATTAAAAAAAAGCGCCCTATATTTGCACTCGCTTTAAGACACGAAGCATATACAATGGTGCCATAGCTCAGTTGGTAGAGCAAAGGACTGAAAATCCTTGTGTCCCCGGTTCGATTCCTGGTGGCACCACCAAGAAAATCGCTAATAGCTGAATAATCAAGCTGTTAGCGATTTTTCTTTTTGTTTTTTCGAGGGAAATGTCACCACTTTAGACTGATTAACCATATAATTCAGACAACAAAATCATTATTCTGCAAGTTCACACCAGAGAGTTTCAATGTTCCAAGATACTACTCGGCATAATGCACAGTATTACAGATCCACTTTCCTCATCTCATTTATCTGCTCAACCGACAATTGAGGCTCATACCGAGCCTTTACACCAGTTGTTGTGGTCAATTGTTGCAAATATTCTGCAATAGATTGCATTCCGACAGATGCCCGCAATGAATCAAGCCTCTCTGCATCCTCGACAGGCCATATATAGAGTTGCAGATTATCTACCTTCCCGAACTGCACCGATTGACTACCATATCGTTGTGGACGATTATTTTTCATTGCTATGCGATCAAACAAAATTGCATACTCATCGTTATCGATTAATCCATTGATTGACATTTGCTCAATAAGAGGGAGATAAGCCTCCTGCTTATCCAATGGTGCGTGGTCAATAACAATCCATATTGTCTTATACGATTCCGGCGACAGTCCCTTTGGTAACCCTCGTTGCAATATGCTATCGACAACCATCATATTCTCTGCGTCAATGCGCTCAACCTCTTCGCAAACCGACATAAGCGAGTCAACGAGTTCCATTCTTCCCTCGGCGGTAACAGCTTTTGTCAATACGGTCATTTGCTGGCGAATATTTTGGTCTTTCGACCACACCTCTGCAAGTAGTCTATCCGTAGTTTCCGATGTATCACACGACATTAAAAGCAGAAGTAATACATAAAACAATCCCTTCATATCAAGAAGTATTTCTTCAATTAATCAATAAACCATCTGTTAAATCCTAGCTTATTAGTTCGGTCTATTTCAGTACAGCATAGTTCACATTCCGAATCTCGACATCCTTCAAATGGAATTTCAACTGGCTGGAAAACAGATTAGGACGATAACTAAGCATTGTTCTTTGCGCTCCAATCTCGACATCCATCATCGTTCCGTGAACCTTCGCAGATGGATGTATCAGCATACGCACCGTGAAGGGTTTATCGAACGCCATTCCATTTTCTATGGCGTAATCTTGCGCAGCTGCAACATTTCCTCCCTCACGTAAAGTCTTCTGCTTGGGAGCAAAACCTTGCGGATTGGCAGAAGCAAATTGTGCCCGCTGATTACCTATCTGCATCTGCCATTCGCACGCACTTTGGGGCGATGCGGGATCCTCAAATGTTATTGCAAACTCACCCTTCCCTATTTGTGCTGGAATAACATCGAAAGTCAAGATATATGGCTGCTTAGGCACTTCAATCGTCTGATTATCCTCAACCAAGCGGGTAACCAATACTGGTTTTTGAGTCACAGGGATAAGTTCCTCCATCCATTTATTACCTATGCGGCCATCAGGATGCTGAATCAACTCGTGAATTACAAGGGGACCACCCCACCCTTGCGTCTTGACCCATGCCACCATCAAGAATCTACCATCGGCAATTTGCGTAATTGAAGGAACCGACATTCCGTTATAAAAATCAATCCCCTCTTTTACCATATCTATGTAATCATCACCATCTGCCTTGGCTTCTCTATACCATAGACGGTTGAAGCCACCAATGATGTAGTCATACCCATTCCAACGGAACGGAAATGTACAATCGCCTCCAAGAGGGAATTCCTCATCAATACATCTCCAACCTCCTGCCACCGAATTGCTAGCCCACGTTCCTCGTGCCCCATAGTTAGCAAGCATCTCCAACGAACCGCCAGAAGTGGTATAGATACTCGGATTCTCGCAGGGATGGAAAAGCACATGTGTCTTCTTAAAGTTGGAAATTCCATCTTCACTGACAGAATAGGTAGATCCCGCAGGTACAAAATCGGGAATGGTATCGTAATTGAATGAGCCTGTAAAACCGTTATCCTCCAGATAGTTCCACTGCATAGGCAGCATTGTTCGTTCGTAAGGATATAAGCGTGTAGTGTGCAATCCATAGCTTATACACAGCTCCCCGTTATGAATAAACGGTGTACCGGTACCAATGGATTCCCATTGATGCTCAATTGGAGTTGCGGCTTTGTGTTCGATCCAATGCTTGAAATCAGTTGTCGAGAGATGCTCAAAATAGTGTCCTCCTCTACCGAATTTACTACCGTGTCCTCGTCTATCGAACAAGTAGAACAGATGATAGCGACCATCGTGATATAGCGTAGCCACATCGCCTACCCAAGCATTGTGATATGGCGGTGTCCAGAACTGTATATTAAAAACCTCCGATTGGGAAGAATCTGCAGCCTCACTAATCGCTAATGCAGGGAGGTACAAGCTGGCAACGTCGACCTTTTGCGAATCTATCCGCCACGACTTAAAAGCACTCGCCGATGGATATCCTATAGCGAAATCGTTATCATACAAGCGATTATCCACATACAGGCTCCACTCCACTCCCGTAAATTGCAAACACACCTCGTGCTTACCATAGGGCTCATCAAGGAGCGATAACGGAAGCCCTACGGTTAGATATCGCTTATTACCCACCTCATCATCCAACCAAAGTTTCGCCTCCAAAACGGGTATTGAACCATCTGGCATCGGATAGGCTGGATAGTTCTGCGGTTGCCACTTATCTGCAGGGTGCTGACCAATTGTGACCTGTAATATTTCAGGGATATCCAACAAAACAGACTCCGTATCAACCTCACCAAATTGAGCAGAGAAGGTCACCGTAAACCCATCAGCTAATTGATCAACGGAGGGCAAAGAAGATTGAGGATTGTTCTTGTCGAGCTTAGCAAATGGCGGATGGCTGGAAGAGATCTCTCGACAACGACTCTGATATTGCATAAACATCGGTTCGCCTATTGGTTGCAAAAAACTACCACAAGATACTAAACCGACAAACACAAGAATAAATAATAGCCCCCTTTTTCATAAGAAATTCCACATTAACTATTTCGTCATACAAAGATAAAATAATTCATGGAAAATCCGCATCACTTGCTGATACTATAAAAATAAACCTCAGTAATATAATCAACAAAACCTTATAGCAGCCAAAAATAGCAACTATAAGGTTTTCAAACAAATATGCGGCGGGGGCTATTTAGTACTTCCGCAAATCGTAGTCGAACACCATTGTTCGGTCGGCATGAGAGTTTGATTTGTCGTATCTAAGGAACGAGCCATATGAAGTGCGATAGATTCTCTTCTCGATGGTATCAATACTCAATACAGAGAAAGAGATGTAATCGGGATTGTATCCCACTTTATGCACCATATTTACAGCTGTTCCGCCTCGCGCCAACGACATCTCGCCCAGCATCAACATATTGTACTTCTTCGATCCATCGCTCTTTTTGCACTGATATGAGTTTTTGCTATGGATATGCCCAAAGAGGTGACACACGTATTTCAAATCACCAAGCATAGTGAAATCACGTTTTATACTGATATTGTGAACACCGGCCTTGTCTTTATACTCTGCCTCTAACTTTGTCTTGTTCTGAATGGCATCAATAATGTCGGGAATCATAAAAGCATCTTGATAATAGGTGGCATCGGGACAAGCATTCTCTTCGCTAAAAATCGGAGAATCACCAAATGAGTAGTGCATCAACGTAATAACGTGCAACCCCTTCTGCGTAGCATCGACCATCGCATCAATAAACCAATCTATCTGCTTCTGCGAGAATACAGCCGACATAAACGGATATTTTTTACCATAATCGCCATCTTTATAATCAAAGGGGTCGAGGAATATAAGTCGAAACGCCCCCATATGGTTGTTCGATTTGATGTCAATATATCCATACGCTCTACCTCCTTCGGCGTCGCCCCATACCGGATGGCAAAAATTCTGCATTGTGGTACACATACGACTAAAATAGTCGACATTGGTTATTCCCGTTACATCGTGGTTACCTTTGACATCAACATAAGGGGTCTTGTGGGTGTTTACTGCCTTCACAACACTTGAAATCGAATCGAGGGTGGTGATTATCGCGGGTGCATCTTTTTCTCCACAACCATTGGCATTGTCACCCGTATTGCAAATGACATCGAAATCTCCCTTATTAAGACGAAAGGCCTGCCGCAATAAATCATACGAGGCATGAACATCGGTTATGTGCATCAATGTAAATCGCTTATACCAACTCCTTCCAACACCATTTTCACCATTCAATCGACCACATCGGTACGCTTGATACTCCTGATTGAAAAGATATGTCTCAATAGCCTCATTGGTCGGCATCTGCGAATTTTGAGCATAGATATCCCCACTCAAAACGATGCACATTAGCGCGAGTGCGATATATAGCATTCTACGTTTCATATTATTGTTTAATAATGTTTTGGGTAATCCATTACAAAGCCACATCAACAAATCTGATATTGGCCTAAGATTTGAGTGTAAAGATAGTAATTTTAATAAATATATCAGAGGAAGTACCAAAAAGTGGGGAAATAATATCCTAGTAAATCCCACAATAATCTTTTTGCCCTTTTCAAAACTGCACTAATTATATGAACGAATTTAAGGAATTATTCGGAAAATGCCAAAAATGTTGAGGTTAAATGGTTTAACTGAATATTGGAAAGGCCTATCAGGTAGGATTTGGAATGTTGAGGATGATGGTACCACTTGTGATATATTAATTTAAAAAATGGAGAGCAGAGGGTGGTACGATATGTCAATGAGCTGGGCGAGATGGCACTCTCGATAGGTTGCTCACTATTGGAGCAGGGCGAGCGACGTCTGCGAGTGATTACCATTGGCGATTGAATAATATGCTCAACCATTGATGCAGAGGAACGCATCCAAATTGAGGTTACCAACAACGGCTCGGCAATACCCACCGATGTCACCGAAAATATCTTCACCCCATTCTTCACCACCAAAACCGACGGCTCAGGCATCGGCCTTGCAGTCTCTCGTAAAATCATCCGTCTCCACGGCGACTCATTACGCCTTAAACACAATGAGGAGGGTCGGGTAACATTTGCAATAGTGGTAGAATAGGAAATATGCACCTGAGAAGAGTCTTTGGCAATACTGTCATTAGCCATTATACTTTATACTGTTTCAATAACATATGGCTACAATATATTTTGACTAACAATTATTTAGCCATCTTTTTAAGGCAAATGAAGGAAAGCATATTAAATGCTGGAAAAATATTATCCCTTACGGATGAGTCTACTTGCCGATGCAGAAAGTGTAGATGATTATCAATCAGTCATTTAGCACTCTAAAAGGTACAACTACTTATTTGGCAAGTCATTGAGAATGTGTAAGTTAGTGATTTTCAACGCACTTTCCGCCTTGTACCTCCATTTTGGAATGTAAAAGTAAGTGTAATTTCTTGAATATCAAAACCCGAGGTACAAAAACTTGCAAAAAATCGCATTTTTCACCCCGAAAAGGTACAAAAACGGCTCTGAAACCGATGCTGGAATCAGAGCCATAATTTTGTGTAAATTTTAGAATATCGCACCCCTATAACATTCGCTACATATCTGTCATCGACAATCCTTTTTGCGATACGGTATAGTCCTTAAACTTGCCTGTGGCACGAGTAAACACATCCACTTTCTCATTAAGAGCGATAGCATCGAAGTTATCCTCTTTTCTCTTTACCTCAATGAATACTGCTTCGTTGTTCAATTCGTTCTCGGCAACTATATCAATCTCGTTCTCACCTTTTCGATCCCACCAACTGCCGATGCGTGTGTATGCTTTGCTCTCCATAAGCACACGCTTGAAATATCGTTCAAGCATCTTGCCGCTGAAAGTCTCGTAGTCGCGGTTGATGATAGT
>SUZC01000010.1 GCA_015060165.1 Rikenellaceae bacterium | reverse complement strand
ACGTGCTCGTTAGTCTGAGGCATAGGACCATCAGTAGCAGCAACTACCAAGATAGCACCATCCATCTGAGCAGCACCAGTTACCATGTTCTTCACATAGTCGGCGTGGCCCGGACAGTCTACGTGAGCGTAGTGACGAGTTGCAGTCTGATACTCTACGTGAGCAGTGTTAATGGTAATACCACGCTCCTTCTCCTCAGGTGCGTTGTCGATAGAATCGAAAGAACGAAGCTCAGACAAACCCTTGTTTGCAAGAACTGTGGTGATAGCAGCAGTAAGAGTAGTCTTACCGTGGTCAACGTGTCCGATAGTACCAATGTTTACGTGGGGTTTCGAACGGTCAAATTTTTCTTTTGCCATAGTATTATAAGTATTAAGTTCTTTAAAAAATTACTATTTGTTTTCAAGTTCATTTAGCAGACAAACGAGTAACACGCTCTCCCCTTATCAGGAAATCGTGTTACCGTCTTGCGAGAGCGGAAGACGAGGCTCAAACTCGCGACCCTTAGCTTGGAAGGCTAATGCTCTATCAACTGAGCTACTTCCGCAAAAACAAACCGCATCAGAGCAGCTTTTCATTGTCTGCAAGAGACGTTGCAACCCCGACCGGTTCGGCGAGTGGGAAGAGATGGATTCGAACCACCGAAGGCGTACGCCAGCAGATTTACAGTCTGCCCCATTTGGCCACTCTGGTATCTTCCCAAGTATTTTACGGTACAACCTTGTAGTTGTTTATGAGCCGATGGAGGGATTCGAACCCACGACCCCGAGATTACAAATCACGTGCTCTGGCCAACTGAGCTACATCGGCATTAACCGTTACGGGTTGCAAAGGTAGGTATTTTTTTTAAACTTGCAAATTTTTCTGCCCAAAAATTTAATTTGACCCGAAAATTTACTAAAAATTGCCTTACCTTCTTGCTCAAAGAACTCTTCGATAATCAACCATTAACGCTAACGGCGGAAAATCGAGTGCAAATATAGTAACTTCTTTTGTAATTCAAAAACAATACGATGCTTTTTTTGGTAAAAAATAAAAAAAACTCTTTTTGAAGCCACACCTATATTATAATATATAAGATTTTCGGCCTCAAAAAGCGACTTTTACTTAGCACTCCTCACAAAACATCCGCTCCTGCAGTATTTTCCGCGATAAGCAGATGAGTTGTGCGCTAAACAATCGCCAAAATTATAACCTCACCGATGTATGTGAAGATTTTGTACACAAGGCAGACGCCGAAAGCTCCCAGCTCAGCGGATTCACAAAAAAAAGGTGTTCGACCAAATCGAACACCTTTCTCGAAGCAATCCACAATAGACTACTTGTTCTTCTTATCGTAACGCTTTGCGTAGCGGCTCATAAACTTATCCACACGACCTGCGGTGTCAACCAACTTCATCTTACCAGTGTAGAAAGGGTGAGATGTGTTAGAGATTTCCATCTTGTACACAGGATAGGTTTCGCCGTTCACTTCGATGGTCTCTTTTGTCGAAACGGCGGACCGACACAAAAACACGTGGTCGTTCGACATATCCTTGAACGCCACCAAACGATAATTTTCAGGGTGAATACCTTTCTTCATGTTTGTAATGTTTTTGAATTAAATGCTTTTAGCGACTGCAAAGGTAAGCAATTTATTTTCACCCACAAACATTTTGCAAAAAAAATCACAATTATTTACATATAACGAGGTTAATAGGAGTGGGACATACGCCAACTTGTTGCTCATTCCCACCTCAAGAAGTCTGAAACTGGAACGCAAAAATCGAGTCACACCAACAATATTCACTGCAAAATTATTTTTTTAATTGGGCAAAAGATGTTATCTTACATAAATCGAGCTATCAAGAGGGCAAGTTGTGCAATAATATTATTTTATTTTCAGAATACTTTAATGCTATGAAAAACACTTTAAAGAGAGAGGGTCGTGCATCAAAGTTCTCGCCAATGACACAGCACGACTGGATTAACCATTACTCTATGATTAACCATGCGAAAGAATCCACAATTGAAGAGGCATCTGACAATTATTCGTTTTTTGATTTTATGGAGGCTATCGTTTCCAACCTCAAAGAGTTAGGACAACATCGCACAAGCGAGACCTACACATCAGCCATGAGTAGCTTTCGCAAATTCATCGGCTGTAAAGATTTGCAGTTTGGTGAATTAAACTCCCACACCATCCAGTTATACGAGCTACATCTCAAACGCAAGGGACTGACGATGAACACTATATCGTTTTATATGCGCATTCTGCGGGCTGTATACAATCGGGCAGTTGAAGCTGAACTCACCCAACAGCGTTATCCATTCAAGAGAGTCTACACAGGTATCGACAAGACCGTCAAGCGAGCCGTATCGCTAGAGACAATTCGGCGAATCAAACAACTTGACCTACACAACAATCCTAGAGCCGACGTTGCTCGTGATATGTTTCTATTTAGCTTCTACACTCGTGGGATGTCGTTTGTTGATATGGCATTTCTGCGCAAGAGCAATTTATCGGACGGGACTCTCTCCTACCGCCGACGAAAGACCAGCCAACAACTATTTATCAAATGGGAGAGTTGCATGCAGGAGATTGTCAACAAACACGACACGGGTAAATCTCAATTTCTACTCCCGATAATTCACCACCCGCACAACGAGCGCACGCAATATATCAATGCCAGCCACTCGATAAACAGACATCTGAAAATAATTGGCCACGAAATCGGACTCCTCATTCCGCTCACGATGTATGTTGCTCGCCATACGTGGGCAAGCATTGCCCACGACAAAAACATACCCATATCGGTAATAAGTGAGAGTATGGGACATCAATCTGAAAACACCACTCGAATATATCTCAACTCGTTGAGCAATATAATAATCGATCAAGCCAATAGCTTAATAATTAACTCGATTGTAATATAACCAGGCCATAAACACACAACCCAGAGAATAACCTATACCTAACGCTACTGCCCAACTACTAATTTCCGGACGTACTTATTGCTAATTTGGACACAAAGATCTACTCCGCACAACTTTTTGCCGCTAAAATTTCATTTTATATTTTTTTATCATATCTTTGCACTCGCAAAGTTCGTTTATTAGCGAATGTGCGTTGGACCCATAGCTCAGTTGGTTAGAGCAGCGGACTCATAATCCGAAGGTCGTGGGATCATGCCCCTCTGGGTCCACAAGAAGAACCTGTGTAACGGAAGTTACGCAGGTTTTTTTGTGCAATCACATAAAAAATCACTATCTTTGATACAACCACTACAACTAATAACTAACACCCAATAAGTTATGTATGCCATAGGTATTATGTCGGGCACATCGCTCGATGGTGTAGATGCCGCCTTGGTCGAAATCGAAGGTCGAGGCGTCGCCACCAAAGTGACTCTCATAGGATTCACCACCACCGAGATTCCCGAGAATATAAAACAAAAGATTCGCAAAGCTGTAAAGCCATCGACGGGAACAGTCGATCTGCTATGTTCACTCAATTTCAAACTCGGCTATCTGTTTGCTGATGCAGCCAAAGCAGTATGCCGCGAGGCGAACTTTCCAATGGAGAAGGTTGACTTCATAGCCTCGCACGGCCAAACCGTATGGCACATACCCAAACCCAATGGCGATTTCGCACGCTCTACATTTCAGATTGGTGAGCCGGCAGTAATTGCTTACGAAACGGGGGTGAAGGTGGTGTCGAACTTCCGCACGATGGATGTTGCCGCAGGTGGCGAGGGAGCTCCACTTGTTCCTTACAGCGAATTTGTGCTATACTCCTCACCCAACCAGAATGTCGCACTACAAAACATAGGTGGAATTGGAAACGTAACCATACTCCCCTCGACGGGCAATATGGCCGATGTTTACGCATTCGACACCGGTCCGGGCAATATGATAATCGACGAGATGATGCAACGCCTCTACTCTCGCCCATATGACGAGGGTGGTCGAGTGGCAGCAAGTGGAGAGGTAAATCAGCAGATGCTCGCGGAATTGATGACACACCCTTATATTTCGATGCCGCTACCCAAAAGTACGGGTCGAGAGATGTTTGGAGAGCAGTTTACAGTTGGCCTGTTAGAGAAATGGGGAGCCCTACCCTCGGCCGATTTGATTGCTACTGCAACAGCTTTTACGGCTTGTACGATAGCCGAGGCATATCGACGTTTCGTGATTCCGAAGTGGCCTATATCGCGCACCGTACTCGGAGGTGGTGGTGCCCACAACGCTACTTTGCGATGTATGCTTGCCGACGAGTTAGCAGGCGTTGAAGTCACCACTCAGGACGAGATAGGACTCTCGTCCGATGCCAAGGAGGCCATTGCCTTTGCTGTTATGGGCAACGAGACCCTACACGGCTATCCATCGAACGTATGTTCGGCTACGGGAGCTTCGCGCCACGTCATTTTGGGCAATATCACTCCTGCACCTAATAAGGATTTTTAGACACTCCTAATTACAATACGAAACACCCCAAAAGTTTGAATGAACTTTTGGGGTGTTTTTCGTTTTGATCTTTACCCTACGCAGGTCCTCAGTTTATTTAATTGCGACCATATTCAAAATTGCCTTCTCGGCCGCTGTGCGAGTAGCCTCATCAAGCTGAACTTCAGGCGACTCCGACTCCAAGCAAGCCGCGATATTTTCAAGTGTCACCATTTTCATCGATTCGCACTCGTTGCATCGCTTGCCACAACTGCTTGGGGCTGGGATAAATCGTTTGGCAGGCAACTTCTTCTCCATCTCGGCCAAAATACCAGCCTCAGTCACTACGATAAACTCATCGGCTTCACTCTGAGCGCAATACTCCAAAATACCAGCCGTCGAGCCCACATAATCGCCCAATGCTGTAACTTCGGCCTTGCACTCCGGGTGAACAACAACCTTCGCTTCGGGGTGCTCCTTTTTAAGAGCCTCAATACCCTCGACAAAGAATTTTTCGTGAACATCGCACGCTCCGTTCCACAAAACCATATTCTTGCGGCCGGTCTTCTCACGAATATATCCACCCAAATTTCTATCGGGGGCAAAGATTATAGGCTGCTCGGCTGGGATACTCTCAACAACCTGCAACGCATTCGATGATGTGCAACACACATCGGTCAGAGCCTTCACACCCACCGAAGTATTGACATACGACACCACCTTATGATCGGGATACTTAGCCTTGAAAGCCGCAAACTCGGCCGCATCGCACGACTCTGCCAACGAGCAGCCCGCCTCGGCAACAGGGATGAGCACCTTTTTGTCAGGTGACAACACCTTCGCCGTCTCAGCCATAAAATTCACACCTGCAAAGAGTATAATCGGCGCATCAATATCGCGAGCTTTAACCGACAAAGCAAGCGAATCACCCAAAAAATCGGCCACCGCCTGCACCTCTGGCGCAGTATAGTAGTGAGCCAAGATGACCGCCCCTTTCTGGCGTTTCAGCTCCTCGATACGTTGCATAAGCTCTTGTTGTGTCATAGGCACAAAGTTTCAGGAAATTTATTAGAAACAAATTCTTCGTTCATTATTCGACTTGAATATTCATACTGATATCCATAGCCTTAACTGTGTGAGTAAGCGCACCAACGCTAATATAGTCAACACCCGTAGCGGCAACCTCCTTCAAACGCGGAATACTCATATTACCCGATGCCTCGGTCTTGATAGGCTTGCCTGTTGATTTGATATAGGCAGCCGCCTCTGTCATAGCATCGTTGGTCATATTATCAAACATAATAATATCGGCACCCGCAGCCACAGCCTCCTGCACCTCGGCAAGATTTGTAGCCTCGACCTCGATCTTCACTCCGGCAGGGATATTAGCGCGGACTTGCTCGACAGCCTTTGTAATTCCACCGGCCATCTTGATGTGGTTGTCCTTAATCATCGCCATATCATAAAGGCCCATACGGTGATTTGTTCCGCCACCATCTTTTACGGCCATCTTATCCAACACTCTCAGGCCTGGAGCGGTCTTGCGGGTATCCAAAAGCTCGGTTGATGTTCCAACCAACTCCTTCACATACTTTGCAGTCTCGGTTGCAATACCACACATACGCTGGAAAATATTGAGCGACAATCGCTCACCGCGAAGCAGAGTAGGATATGTGGCCTCAACCTTCAATATCACGTCGCCCTTCTTCACGCTATCTCCATTCTTAAAGTACGGAATAAATACTGTATCCTTCTGAAATCGCTCGTATACCAACTTCACAATCTCCAAACCAGAGATAACTCCATCCTGCTTAGCGGTCATAGTCGCCACAGCATTCATCGACTCGGGGATAATCGACTCGGTAGTGATGTCACCCGTATTGATATCCTCCTCGATACCGAGGTCTATCAATTTGTTAATCAAATTCTCGTATTGCATACTTTGCCTAAAAGTTTAAATAATTTTCATTTACTGGGGCTGTTGTAATCTCCTCACCACACCTCTGCACCGAATGAAGAGCATAGTTCTCGTCGGCACAAGGATAGTCCTCGCGATAGTGACCTCCACGACTCTCCTTACGCAACAATGCAGGAGTCATAATGAGCGATGCAACGGTCAACAATCGCCAAGCAGCATCATCGTAGAACTCTTTACACTCGGCTTGCGGACCTACGTTACAACGAGCCAACAACTCCTCCTTCAACGTTTCGATCTTACGAAGTCCCTCCTTCAAGCCCTCCTCGCTACGTACGATACCGGCATGAGCATTCATTATATTCGACACCTTCTGTTTGAGTTCGAGATACTCATCACGGTTCGACTTATCCATTCTATATTTCATCTCAAACTGCGGGCACTCTTCCAATGTCCCCACTTTGACTGAGTCCTCGACTGCACGATTGGCAAACACCAAACACTCGATAAGCGAATTCGACGCCAAGCGATTAGCTCCCATAATACCCGTTGCGGCAATCTCACCACACACATACAGACGCTTGATATCCGTACGTCCATTACTATTCGATGCCACACCGCCCACCGTATAATGGGCTGCCGGAGCAACGGGAATCTCTTCGGTAAGGTCATAACCAAACTCCACACACTTGGCATTGATTCCGGGGAAGCGTTTCAAAATGGTTTCACGGTCGAGATGACGTAACGACAGACGTACATACGGCATATCATCCTTCTGCATCTGTTTATATATCGAACGGGCCACAATATCACGTGGAGCGAGCTCGGCAAGTTCGTGAATAGGTACCATAAATCGTTTTCCATTCTTACCCAGCAGGTGAGCCCCCTCGCCACGCACAGCTTCACTAATGAGGAACGCCTTCGACGAATCCTTCAGATAGAGTCCCGATGGGTGGAACTGAATAAACTCCATATCCATAATGCGACAACCGGCACTATAGGCTATGGCAAGGCCATCTCCGACCGTAGTTTCGGGGTTAGTTGTGCGGGCATATATTGCCGACGTACCGCCCGAAGTAAGAAACACGTGATTTGCCGCAAGCAACACTTCACCACCATCACTATCGGCATCCGGTACCAACTCCTTGTTTTTACTCCAGCATCGCACACCATAACAGGTGCCATCCTTAATGAGCAAATCAAGTAGCAACGTATTCTCGAAGAGTGTTATATTCTCCTTCTCAGCCACCTTCGAGATGGCAAATTCGGTAATCCAACGCCCCGTAGCATCGCCACCAGCATGTAGGATTCTACGCTTATGGTGACCACCCTCCAGGCCCAAAGCCAACGCACCATTCTCGGTATCGAATTTCATACCGTCGGCAATAATCTCGGCTATACGGTCAGGTCCCTCGTTGACCAAAATATCAACCGAGGCATCCTCGCATAAACCGCGACCAGCAATCAAAGTGTCAGATTTGTGAATTTCAGGATCATCCTCAAACGAAGTTACAGCAGCAATACCACCCTGAGCATTAAACGAATTGCTCTCTCTGAGGAATGTTTTGGTAAGGACTGCTACACTCCCCTTGAACGAAGCCTTATAGGCCGCATACAGACCAGCAAGTCCACTACCGATTATTATGTAATCAAACTTACGCATTACAATTCGGGTAATAATAATGCAAATATACCAAAAAACTTTACAAATGCGGCATTTTCCTGCCAAAATAGATTACCCGATTGAATAATTTGCCCTCAATAAAGCATTTTTAGACCAGCAAATTATTACAAACAATTAAATAGAAACAATTAGGGCTACCCGAAATTTATCGAGTAGCCCTATAATTATCACCCTACTATCGCGTACATCGCAAGCGACAGAAGCGTAAGTACAGCTCCCACCAGCGATTCAAAAGGAATCAATCGCAGGCGTTCTTTTATATTCATCTCCACCGCCCCTCCTGTCGCGTGGAAGAACGAACCGTGAGGCAAATGGTCGAGTACCGTAGCTCCCACATTCACAAGTGCAGCACCCCATACGGCCGATACTCCCGATGCCAAAATGGCCTCAGAGAACGATGCCGAAGCAATAGTTGCACCTGCCGTGGTCGAAGCTGTCGCGGCCGACATAATTGCACCCGACAGTGGAGCCAGCAACATCTTAGCCGACTCTCCCTGCCCAAGCCACTCAATCAGATAGTCAGTCAAAGTTGAAGCCTTCACTATTCCTGCGATAGCACCCGTACTCACCAGCAATACCGCTACAACAGACATCTTCTCCAATCCATACGTTACGCTCTCAGCTGCCATATTCCAGCGACGTGTAGCAATGATTCCTACAATACCTCCCACAGGCAGAGCAATCAACGGATCAATGGCTATTCCTGCAATCGGTCGCAACATAAGCAACACAATAACCACCAACGGTGCAGTAATCGACGCCGCAAACGATGGCAAATCTCCGCGCTCGGCATCGGAAATTTTTACTTCACCACCCACCTTCGCATCTTTACGTGAAGGCAAGAGCGGAAGTATGACATATACGGTAAGAATCAAACCCAGCAGCGCCGGAACAGCATTTACCAACATCACCGACGACAGAGGTGCATCAAAGTTCTCGGCTGCAATGATTGTATTCGGATTTGGCGATATGATATTACCACACTTTCCACCTCCCACCATTGCCAACAGAAGTTTTAACTTAGAGATATTCATTCTCTCGGCAATGATAATTGCGATTGGAGCTACTGTAATGACAGCCACATCGATAAATACGCCCACAGCAGTCAACAACATGGTCGACAAGGCCAATGCCAGAAAGACGTGGCGACTACCCAAACGATTGATAATCGCGTGTGAAATTGATGCCGCAGCACCTGTTTTGATGAGCACGCCCGACAAGACTCCGGCAGCAATAATTCTAACGATTGCCGGAGTAATATCCTTCACCCCCGCAATCATATTCGCCACCGTACCATCCAAGCCAAAGCCTCCAATCAAACCACCCACGACAGCTCCCAAAAGAAGACTATAAACAGGTGAAAACTTTCGCACAATAAGCACTATGGCCAACATCATTCCGACCACAGCTCCAATAGCACTCCACATATCAAATCCTATTTTGTTTGTAATTCAACAGTCGTATTATCTGCTCCACTGTACGACTGATGTTTTTATGAGCAACGTCCTGACGCATAGCCTCCTGCAACCCGATAGGACCAGCCACAACCGGAAGGATCGCCAGAAAAGCGCTCTCGGCCAGCTCCTCGCACATCTCCACAGCACCGCCAATAGCAACGGCCGGAATATTCTGTGCCATAGCCTCACGCAACACTCCGCTTGGAGCCTTACCCATAACCGTCTGGCGGTCAATTCGACCCTCGCCCGTAATGATCAAATCGCACCCCTCGATAATCGAAGAGAAGTCAATGGCATCCAGCACCATATCTATTCCGGGGCGGAGTTCTGCACCCAACAGCGATTTAAATGCAAAGCCCAATCCTCCGGCAGCGCCAGCCCCCGGCCACAACGAATAGTCTTCGCCACTATACTGCTCCACCACACGGGCAAAATTGCGTAATCCGGCATCAAGACTCTCGACCATAGCCTTATCGGCTCCCTTCTGCGGAGCAAAGACATAAGCCGCACCAGACTCGCCATATAGGGGATTCTTCACATCGCACGCCACTACGATCTCACACTCCGCAAGTTGCGGCATCACTCGATCGGCATCTATCCTCGCCACACGTTGCAAAATCTCGCCTCGGCCAGAAAGCAACTCCCCATTGGCATCGAAAAAGCGATAACCCAAAGCCTCCAACATTCCCACACCGGCATCGTTGGTAGCACTGCCGCCAATACCCATAAGTATCTTCCGACAACCACGAACTATGGCATCGGCCATCATCTGCCCAGTACCAAATGTGGTTGTCTTCATCGGATTTCTCTCTGACTCAGCGAGCAGAGGCAAGCCGCTCGCCGCCGACATCTCCATAACCGCGGTACGGCCATTGTCGACAATGCCATATCGTGCCTTAATGGGTCGCATGAGTGGATCAAACACCTCTATCTCGACCCACTCGCCTGCCAGATTTGCAACCATCGCCTCGACCGTCCCCTCGCCACCATCGGCAATACTCAACTTCTGCACCTTGCAATCGGGCAGGACCGACAATACTCCCTGCTCCACAGCATCGGCCACCTCCTGCGAGGAAAGCGATCCTTTGAACGAATCCACAGCGACAGTTATACGTTTCATAATATCTATTTTATTTTGCTCTATCGGTTCATTACCTGCTGCACTATCTGCTCTCGGTTGGGAGCAGCCTCGCACACAGACTGATTGTATTCACGCACCAAATTCTTATCGAATCCCTTCTTGGCTATCTGGTCTCGCACCTTGGCAGCACCCTGCATCGATTGCACCTCGTAGGGACGTAACAAATCAATTGCTCGCTCGATAACATCAACACGCATATATCGTTTGCCGTTGCCTCGGCTTACGGGGAATACCTTACGTTTCAAATCCACAGCCATAAGGTTCATCGGAGAGTGGCCATCCTCGCTGGCTGCAATAATTGGCGCAATCTCCTTTTCGGCCTTGACCCACGCAGCCACAGCATAAGAACAAGGAGGATAACCCAGAACACTCCAAATGGTAGTGGCATCGGGATTGTCGCCCTTCTTCACGCCCTCGACAACGACAGATGCACTCGATGAGTTACGTGGGATATAATCCTGATCAATAGCCCATCCACTCTCTGGGCGACCAGCCTCCGAGAGCAAATCACTATCGAGCATAGCATTGAAGAACGAACGCGACGCGCCGGCAAAAATCCACTCTGCCGACAACTCACCTGCTGCGTATGCACGATGAATCAGATACTCGGCATTCTGATAGCGGATATAGCCCATACCCTCGTCCTGCGCACCCGAGAACGAATAGTTTGAACGGATGATATATCCATTGGGGGCATTAGCCTCGTCGTTGGCATCGTATTTTGTATAACCGTAATCCCACACTTCGAAATATGCAGCTCCACCCTCAGCGTCTATAACACCAAAGTTTGTCTCCAAAGCACGTGGCAACTTCATATTTTTTAGAAACTCCTCAAACTCGGCAACCGAAGCACACTTACCCAATGCCTCCTTCATCACCTCGCCCTCTCGTTCAGGCAGATACTTCAGCGAATCGGGCTTCATATTATACGAGGCTGTATTCATAATTGCAAAACCCTTCTCGTTGGCTCCGGCCCACGCCTCTTTACGCTCCTTATCTCGCGAATTAACAAGTGCCGAGAAGGCATACTTCTCGCCCTTCAGATACTCTATATGATTCCATTCGGTTCCCGTATCACGATGCTTCCACAAGAGTGGACGACCCGATTTGGTTGCTCTACCCGATATAACTGCCGACGTACAAGCATCGGCCTCTGCCCACATTGCTACAGCCATCACCGCACACAATGCAAAAACAATACTTTTCACTCTCATCTTCCTCTAAATATTTTATTGTTTTTATATCATGTATTCTATACGATTATTTAAACTCCGATTTGAGCTGCAAAGTATCTCCCAAATCCTCCAACTCGAATATCTTGGCACGCTCCATTCCACCAGGTGAATTTGGCGAATGCAAAACCAAGTACAATCGGCCATCAAACGTACGGAAAATCATACTATGACCGCCATTGACAAAGAGTGGCTTCTCCTGCTGACGCCACGGACCTATGATCTTACCCGTTGTCGACTCGGCAATACCTACGGCATAGGTACCATTCATAAAGCTCGACCACACCATAAGCAACTTATCTGACTTTGTGCGATAGAGGAAACATCCATCGGTAACATAGGTTTTAACATCGCCATTGCCACCTCCTGTCGACCATTTAGCAGCCGAAGCACAGAACAAGCGAATAGGCTCGCCTACCGGACCCGACAAATCCTTTTTCAACTGTACAAGTTTCATTTCGCCATCCATAGTCTCTACCCACTCGTGACAATAGACCATATATGGCACGCCATTCTCTACCCACAACGTACCATCGAGAGCCATCTGGTCGAGTGGAGTAAACGGAGTCTTCTGCTCAAAAGGCAAAAACGGACCTTCGGGCCCCTTCGACCAAAATACTTGCGTAGCACGATGAGTGTAGGCAGGATGCCCTGCCTTGTCGCCCTTCCACTTGATATCGCTATTGAGTGTAGCAAAGAGATAATACTTTCCTTTGTACTTATGCACCTCAGGTGCCCACACAGTACCCGTAATCCAATTATCACGTGGCACATCGAACACCCTCACTGGGCCCTCCCAGGTCTTCAAATCGCGGCTCTTATAGGCCACCATACCGCCATACACCTTCCCATTCTCACGTGTAGGCGATGAAGCGTACATATAATAAACGCCCTCCTTCTCAACAGGCACGATATACGGATCACGGATATTTATATCCTTCAACGTAAGGCCCTTCTGCTGAGCAAATACTCCCGAGAAAGAAAGCAATCCGGCTACAATCAATAAAAATCTCTTCATATCCATTTAGTTTAATTGTTAAAATATTCTATAATCTTTCGGGCTCGCGCATCGCCCACAACCTCAGCCAACTCGGCCTGCGTCGCTTCACGCACTTTCGATACGGTGCGGAATCGTTTTAGCAAAGCATTTAGGCTTTTCGCCCCGATGCCCTCAATCTGCTCCAACTCGCTATTTATAAACGCCTTGCTTCGCTTCTGGCGATGGAATGTGATACCGAATCGGTGGGCCTCATCGCGAATATGACACACCACCTTCAACGGTTCACCCGTACGGCTTAAATAGTATGGCATAGGGTCACCCGGATAAAAGACCTCCTCGATTCGTTTGGCCAGGCCCACTATCGGTACTCGATTTTCTATACCCAAAGCCTGCAACACTTCGTACGCACTCGACAACTGGCCCTTACCACCATCGACAATTATCAAATCGGGAAGCTCTGCTCCCTCCTCCAACAAACGCGAATAGCGACGATAGACTATCTCCCGCATCGAAGCAAAATCATCGGGGCCGACAACCGTCTTCACGTTGAAGTGGCGATACTCCTTGCGCGAAGGTTTGCCATCGCGGAACACCACGCACGATGCCACTGGGTTTGTACCCTGCAAATTGGAGTTATCAAAACACTCTATATGGCGAGGCTGCCTATCCAAATGCAACTCCCGTTGCATGGCGTTCATCAATCGCTCGGTATGACGCTCCGGATTCTTTATTTCAAGATTTTTCATCTGCTCGGCACGATATATTCGTGCGCTTTTCAACGAAAACTCCAACAAATCGGCCTTCTCACCTCGCTTAGGAATCGTGAACACAACCTTGTCAAACAACAACGCCGCCGAAGGCATAAACGGCACTATAACCTCGCGCGAAAGATCGTGCGAGATATTTTCTACGATATGCTGAATTGCCATTGAGAGCATATCCTCGCGAGTGGCATCGACACCAGTTGTCAAACGCACCGTATGTAATGCTACAATAGAGCCATTACGCAGACGAATAAAATTGCAATAGGCCACATCGTCATCCTCCAGAAGCGAAAAGATATCGCAATCCACTATCTTTGCACTCACAATAACCGAGCGACTCTGATAGTTCTCCAATGCCTCCAATCGCTGTTTGAATCGCTGAGCCTGCTCGAAACGTAACGCCTCGGCCGCATCCTGCATATTCTGTTCGAGGTATTGGCGCACAGGTCGCAAATCACCCCTTAAAACACTCTTGACCATACCCGTAAGCTCCGCATACTCCTCCTCGCTCTGCGCTCCCACACAAGGTCCCTTGCAGTTGCCTAGATGATATTGGAGACAGACACCATATTTACCTCGGGCGATGGCTTGTGGAGAAAGATTGAGCTTACAAGTACGCAACGGCACGACCTCGCGTATAAACTCCAAAATCGAGCGTTGCATCGAAACCGACCCATACGGGCCAAAATATTGCGAACCGTCGTGACGCACGATACGGGTCGATTCCACACGTGGAAAATTCTCGCGTCGCAACACTATCCACGGATATGTCTTATCGTCTTTGAGCAGGATATTATATCGCGGCTGGTGGGTCTTGATTAGCGAATTCTCCAACAACAAAGCATCTTGCTCGCTATTAACCACAATATGCTTTATGGCCTCTATCTGCTTAATCAGTACTCTCACCTTGGCCGAATGCTCCTTGCTCTGCACAAAATACGACGACACACGTTTTCTAAGCGACTTGGCCTTACCGACATAGATAATCTTACCATCGCGGTCCAAAAATTGGTACACGCCAGGCAATAACGGTAGCGCAGCCACTTCAGCCCTCAATCTATCGTCACGGTTACTCATATTGCAAATTTAGTAAAAAATTGCTTTTTTCAAATTCGCCCGCAAATAAATATTGCAGCACATACAACTATATGCCCAGATAATTTGCAACACTAAATATAATTTATAACTTTGTCTAAATTATATATCAAACCACAAATACTACAACATTATGACCAAATTTCAAAAATTATCCACTCTTATAATCGTGGCTATCATCTCTATCAGTTGCTGCGACAAAGAGTCTGTTGCCCAATGGGTTGACCCGATGATTGGCACCGACTACCACGCTCATACATTCCCGGGAGCAACACTCCCTCACGGATTTGTGCAGTTGAGCCCCGATAACGGCCCTGGCGGCTGGGATTGGTGCGGAGGATATCACTCTTCCGATAAGACCATCATAGGTTTCTCGCATACCCATATCAGCGGCACTGGCGTTCGTGATTTGTGCGACATCACCATTATGCCTCAGGTGGGAGAGCCTGTATTTGAGTTTGGTACAGCAGATGACCCCGATTCGGGATATCGTTCACGCATCAGCCATTCAACCGAAAAGGCTGAGGCCGGCTACTACGCCGTATATCTCGAAGACCCGAAAATTCAGGCCGAAGTTACAGCTTCATATCGTTGCGGATATCACCGTTACACGTTCGACAACCCCACACAGCAGCATATTATGCTCGATTTCAACTACTGGAACGGTAACGCAACACGCAAAGCTTCATTCCGGGTTGTTGACGAGCGAACAATCGAGGGCGTGAGAGTTGTAAATGGCTGGGCTCCGCAACGCGAGGTGCATTTCTATGCAGTATTCTCTGAGCCATTTTCAGAAGTGGTGGCAAAAATCGACGACAAGGAACCTGGCGCCACCACACAGGGCGAAGGTCGAAAGGTTACACTTGCTGCCAAATTCAACAAGCCGGCAAAGGAGATTACCGTTAAGGTTGGTATCTCGTCGGTAAGCGCCGAGGGTGCAAAGAAAAATTACGAGGCAGAAATTGCAGGCAAGAGTTTCAACAAAGTACGTCGCGAGGCTATGGCCGAGTGGAACAAAGAACTATCGAAAATTGAAATCGAAGCATCGGAGACCGACAAACGTATCTTCTACACCTCGATGTATCACGCACTGGCAGCCCCCATCATTTTCAGCGATGTCGACGGCAATTACCGAGGTATGGACGGCAAAATTCACAATAGCGGCAACGAGCCCCATTATACCCTATTTTCGTTCTGGGACACCTTCCGCGCAGCACACCCACTCTACACCATCATCGAGCCTGAGCGCAACGAATCATACGTACGTTCAATCATCGAAAAGTGGAAGCAGCTTGGCATGTTGCCAATGTGGGAGCTACACTGCAACGACACACGTTGTATGATTGGATATCACGCAGCCTCGGTAATCGTCGATGCCTATATGAAAGGCTATCGCAACTTCGACCACGAGGAGGCTATGAAGGCTATGATAGCCACTGCCGAACGTGACGAGTTCGGAATCAAATACGTAAAGGAGCTGGGTTACATTCCTGCCGACAAAGAGGGATCTTCGGTATCGAAAGCCGTTGAGTACGCCTACGATGATTGGTGCATTGCACAGATGGCAAAACAGCTGGGCAAGAAGGATATTTACGACCGATATATCGTTCGTGCTCAATACTATAAGAATTACTATGACCCCACAGATCTGTTCCTCAAAGGCCGCTATTCAAATGGCAAATTCACAAACGACGTATTCAGTGCGACTGCAATCTACCACAGCCACTACGTCGAGGGCAATGCCTGGCACTATACCTTCTTCGCTCCACAGGATGTCGAGGGCCATATTGAGCTTATCGGTGGCGATGAGAGGTATGTAGCTCGTCTCGACGAGATGTTCGATGCCGAAACTCCTGAGGGACACGGTGACGTGACGGGCAACATAGGCCAATACTCTCACGGCAACGAGCCATCACATCATGCAGCCTACCTCTACTCTTACGCTGGCCAGCCATGGAAAACACAGCAACGAGTAAAGCGGATATGCGACGAGATGTATACCGACACTCGCTCAGGAATCTGCGGCAACGAGGACTGCGGCCAGATGTCGGCTTGGTATATCCTCAGTGCTATGGGATTCTATCAGGTTACCCCTGGTTCTAATGACTACATCTTAGGTACTCCACGCTTTGCCAACGCTCAATTGAACTTGACCAACGGCAAGACATTGAAGATTGTGGCCGAGAATCTTTCAGCAGAAAACTTCTACGTTAAGGAGGTGCGCTGGAATGGCGAGCCATATGCCAAATCATACATCACACACGATATGATTACATCGGGTGGTGAGCTTACATTCGTTATGAGCCCGACACCGAACAAGGAGTTTGGTGCAGCCAAGGATGCACGTCCTGTGTCGAAGATTACCGACAACAAGATGACAGCCGAGGAGCTTATGGCAAACCCCGCCAAACATTAGGAATCAAAAAAGTGCTGGACATAAGTTCAGCACTTTTTACATTATAGCAAAACTCAATTGAATTTAGAATTATAATTCATTGCTAATAACACAATCCATCCCCCTATCGTGAGGCTCCACCGGCAGAGTATCAAATAGTTGAAAATCCAGACAAACACCTATGCACTCTGCGCGAAATCCTTCTCGCGCCAAATAACGGTCGTAAAAGCCCTTGCCACGACCTAATCGTGACCCATCACGACCAAATGCCACACCGGGGACTATCATCACATCTATCTCGGATACATCGCAAGGCTCTCCACTCTGCGGCTCTAAAATTCCGTACGAGCCCACATGCATCGAATCTGCACGATAATCAAAAAACTCCATCTTCGAGTTTGGGCCATCGTCAATAACGCGGGGCAAAACAACTCGGCAATCACCCTTTGAGACCATCTCTTCAACAAATTCGCCAATCTGTACCTCATCGCGTAGTGGAGAAAAGAGAGCCGCTACCGAAATTTGTCGCTGAGCGAAAAATTGACGCAACTGCTCAATTACAGCTCTCGATTTCGAAAGTTTTTGCTCCTCACTCAACGCCTTAAAACGCTCCTTTACAATACGACGCACCTCGCGTTTTTCCATATTCTATAACTTTTAAGCTCTTTTTATATATAAATATCCTGCCCGAATTGTTGTTATTCAGCAAACAATTATTATCTTTGCAGAAATAATATGCCTTTTTACGCACAAAAAAGAATACAAACAATTTCACAAACAAAAATAAACAAAATCTTTTTAATTATGAGCTGTTTTTTATGCAATTCATCTCTTGGAAAGAAGTTAGTTATGAGTGTGACAGGTTGCTGTCTTGTTCTCTTCCTTCTCTTCCATATGGCAATGAACCTTGTGGCATTGATTAATCCCGCAGGTTACAACACTATTTGTGCTTTGCTCGGCGCCAACTGGTATGCCGTAGTAGCAACAGTAGGTTTGGCAGCATTGGTGGTTCTCCACTTTGTGTATGCTCTTATCCTTACAGTTAACAACTATCGCGCTCGCGGTTCACAGCGTTACGCTGTAACAGTTAACGAGCCCGGTGTTGAGTGGGCCTCAAAGAATATGCTCGTTTTGGGCGTAATCGTAATTTTGGGTCTTTTGCTCCACTTGGTTCACTTCTGGTCGAAGATGATGCTCGTTGAGTTGATGGGTGCAGAGGGCACAATGGTAGCTGGTGAGTTTGTTCACGCAACAGACGGTGCTACACTCGTTGCCTTCACATTCTCTAAGTGGTACAACGTAGTACTCTACTTGGTATGGCTTACAGCTTTGTGGTTCCACCTCAACCACGGTGTATGGTCAATGTTCCAGACAGTAGGTTGGGCCAACGACGTATGGTATCCTCGTTTGAAGTGCGCTTCGAAGTTGGTATCTACACTCGTTATCTTGGGCTTTGCTGCCGTTATCGTAGGTTTCTTCATCATGAGCATCTGCGGTTGTGGTGTTGAGGTTTGCACCGACGCTTGCTGCGCAGGTCACAACCACGCCCATTAATCAAATTCATAGAACAATAAAAAATTAACAGATATGGCTTTAAAGTTAGATTCTAAAATTCCTGCTGGTGCGTTGGCCGACAAGTGGAGCAACCACAAAGCAGCAATCAAAGTTGTAAGCCCCGCTAACAAGCGTAAGCTCGACATCATCATCGTAGGTACGGGTTTGGGTGGCGCATCTGCAGCTGCTTCACTCGGTGAGATGGGTTACAACGTAAAGGTATTCTGCATCCAGGACTCTCCTCGTCGTGCTCACTCAATCGCAGCTCAGGGAGGTATCAATGCAGCTAAGAACTATCAGAACGATAACGACTCTGTTTACCGTCTTTTCTACGACACAATCAAGGGTGGTGACTATCGTGCACGCGAGGCTAACGTTTACCGTTTGGCCGAGGTTTCAAACCTTATCATCGACCAGTGCGTAGCTCAGGGTGTTCCTTTCGCTCGCGAGTACGGCGGTTTGTTGGCTAACCGTTCATTCGGTGGTGCTCAGGTATCGCGTACATTCTATGCTCGTGGTCAGACCGGTCAGCAGCTTTTGCTTGGTGCTTATGCAGCACTCAATAAGGAGATTGCAGCAGGTTCTGTAAAGAGCTACCCACGTCATGAGATGTTGGACATCGTTGTTGAGGATGGCGAGGCTAAGGGTATCATCGCTCGTAACTTGGTAACAGGTGAGATTGAGCGTCACGGTGCTCACGCTGTGGTTATCGCAACAGGCGGATATGGTAACGTATTCTTCCTCTCAACTAACGCTATGGGCTCTAACGGTTCTGCAGCATTCCAGTGCTACCGTAAGGGTGCAGGTTTTGCAAACCCATGCTTTACTCAGATTCACCCTACTTGTATTCCAATTCACGGAACACAGCAGTCGAAGCTTACATTGATGTCAGAGTCATTGCGTAACGACGGTCGTATCTGGGTTCCAAAGAAGATGGAGGACGTAGAGGCTATCCGCAAGGGTACTAAGAAGCCATCAGATATCGCTGAGGAGGATCGCGACTACTACTTGGAGCGTCGTTATCCTGCATTCGGCAACTTGGTACCACGTGACGTTGCTTCACGTGCCGCTAAGGAGCGTTGCGATGCTGGCTACGGTGTGAACGAGACTGGTTTGGCTGTATTCCTCGATTTCAAGACCGCTATCGAGCGCTTGGGTGAGGATATCATCAAGCAGCGTTACGGCAACCTCTTCGATATGTATGAGGAGATTACCGACGTAAGCCCATACAAGGAGCCTATGCAGATTTTCCCCGCAGTTCACTATACAATGGGTGGTATTTGGGTTGACTACAACCTTATGACTACAATCCCTGGTTTGTACGCTATCGGTGAGGCTAACTTCTCAGATCACGGTGCTAACCGTTTGGGTGCATCTGCATTGATGCAGGGCTTGGCCGACGGTTACTTCGTATTGCCTTACACAATTGGCGACTACCTCTCAAAGAAGATTCAGGCACCAAAGGTATCTACCGATACACCTGCATTTGCTGAGGCAGAGAAGGCTGTTAAGGAGAAGATCGAGAAGTTGTTCTCTATCAACGGTAAGCAGTCGGTTGACGATATCCACAAGCGTTTGGGTAACATTATGTGGAACAACGTTGGTATGGCTCGTACTAAGGAGTCTTTGGAGAAGGCTATCAAGGAGATTCAGGCTCTTCGCAAGGAGTTCTGGACTGACGTTAAGGTTGTTGGTACTGCTGATTCATTCAACGTTGAGTTGGAGAAGGCATTGCGCTTGGTTGACTACTTGGAGCTTGGAGAGTTGATGGCTCGCGACGCACTCAACCGTGAGGAGTCTTGCGGTGGTCACTTCCGCTCAGAGCACCAGACTGAGGAGGGCGAAGCTCTTCGTCACGACGACGAGTTCGCATACGCAGCCGTTTGGGAGTACAAGGGTATGGACAAGGAGCCAGAGCTCACTAAGGAGCCACTTGACTACGAGTTCACACACCGCGCACAGCGTAACTATAAGGACTAATTTTTGACGTTAAACTTTAATACCAGAAAACAATGAATTTTAAATTAAAGATATGGCGTCAAAAGGACGCTAAATCACAGGGTGCATTCGAGACCTACGAGGTTAAGAATATCTCTGCCGACACCTCATTCCTTGAGATGCTCGACATCTTGAACAACGATTTGGTACACGCAGGCAAGGAGCCCGTAGCATTCGACCACGACTGCCGCGAGGGTATCTGCGGTATGTGTTCGTTGCACATCAACGGCCACGCACACGGCCCATCGCAGGCTGTAACTACTTGCCAGATGTATATGCGTAAGTTCAAGGACGGCTCTACAATCACCATCGAGCCTTGGCGTTCAGCTGCATTCCCCGTAATCAAGGACTTGGTAGTAAACCGTGGTGCTTACGACGAGATTTTGCAGGCTGGTGGTTTCGTATCAGTTCGTACTAACTCAGTACCCGATGGTAACGCAATACCTATTCCTAAGAAGGACGCAGACGAGTCGATGGACGCAGCTGCTTGCGTAGGATGTGGTGCTTGCGCCGCTACTTGCAAAAACGGTTCAGCTATGTTGTTCGTTGCAGCTCGCGTATCGTCACTTGCGAAACTTCCACAGGGTCGCGTAGAGGGCGCACGTCGTGCTAAGGCAATGGTTGCTAAGATGGACGAGCTCGGCTTCGGTAACTGTACTAACACAGGTGCTTGTCAGGCTGAGTGTCCTAAGCAGATTTCGATTGCTCACATCGCTCGCCTCAACCGCGAGTTCTTGGCAGCGAAGTTGCAGGACTAAGATAAGGTTATACCTTATATATATTACCCGCTCTTCCCATTTGGGGGAGCGGGTATTTTTATCTAAAAATGTTTTGTTTGTATCCGAAGAACTATTAATTTTATACTACGAACCATTATTTAATTAGCGAAATAAACTATGAAACACCCTACCGCCTCACTCCTATCTGCCACTACGCTATTGCTTGTAGCTCTCTCGTCGTGCAACTCGAAAACTGACAGCTCCGACAACATTATCAAAATCAATCTCGATTCAACAATAGAGGCAATAAATACCGAGGAGGGATACGACCTTAGCAAAGCCGAAAATATAGAGAATTGCGGAATCATTGATGGTGTAGAGTATGTTCGGTTGGAGACATCAGACGATGCACTGATTGGCGATGTTGATAAAATAATCGTTACAGAAGATAGAATCTTTGTGGCCAATTTAAGAGAATTTGAATGTTGCCACATCTTTGACCGCAAAGGTAAATTTATCAAGAAATTGGCTCGAAAGGGTCGTGCTGGTAACGAATACACCTATTTAGCCGATATATTCTACAATCCCGACAGCCACACAATCAACCTGTTAGGCCGTTTCAAAGCTAAAATCCTATCATTCGACAAAGATGGCAACGAAGTGGCTGTATATAACGAATTACCAGCAGAGTTTACCTCGATGGAGTATCACAAAGGCAAATATTACGGCACAACGGGAGGACTTATGCCCGAGAAGTGCGACAGCTGTGACTTGGTAGTGATGAACAGCCAATTTGAAATTGAAAAGTGTTTAGTAAAGAATGCTTACGCAGGAAAGCACCTATCTAACGACTCATTCTACTTATACGACGGAGAGATTTTCTACACTAACAATTGGCTGATGCAAGTCATCAACCCCAAGAGCGGAGAGACACGTTGGGAGTTCGACTTTGGAAGCTATCGCCGTCCAAAGGAACTTGACAACCCACGAGATTATTTTAAATATATCGACAAGAATAGTCGTCTAAATAATAAGGTTACTAATGTAAGCAAAATCAATGAAAGCAAAGATTACGTTGTATGTGAGTTTAATCATTCCTTCTTCTATGCATTAGGAATATACGATAAACAAACAAAATCATCGAATGTGGTGATAAGCTCATATATGGAACAACCATACGCACTACCGTTTGGCGATATATGCACAGTTGGCGAAAGCCACATCATCACAACTATCTCGGCATCAAGCGTAGCCCGATTACAACGAGGCAAAGATGATTACGGCAACGACTTTACCAAAGAGTTCCCAAAACAGATTGAGCGTTTGCGTGCCGACTTTCCTACAATCAGCGAGGAGGACAATCCATTTATCGCTATCTATACATTGAAGGAGTAGCAACAAAAAAGCCCCGCAATGGGGCTTTATAATTTTGAATTTTTAATTCCGCTTAGAATGGCAAATCGTCAACCTCGGCAATAGGTGCGACACCTGCGCCAGCTGCGCCTGCTCCATACGATGCTCCGCCATAGCTGGGCTCATCGCCAAATGGCGGCATATCGGGCATTGCTGGGGCACCCTGCGGAGCTACCTCCTGCTGCTTGGGCTGCACACGCCACGCGCGTACATCGGTGTACCACTTGCCGTTATACTCTCTCGACTCAACATTTACCGATACTATGTAGGTCTGACCCTCCACCAAACTATCAGCATCGGAGGGTTTGTTGAAAAATGTAACACATATCTTGCGCGAGAACTCGCTCGGAACTTCAAATATCACATCTTGACGCTGCCACTCGCCGCGTGCCGACACGCCCTTGCTTACGGGCAATTTCTTTAATACTACGCCTTCAAACTCCATATCTAACTTGAATTAATCTTTACACAAAGATACAAATTATGGACTTTCGTTGCAAATTTTTTCACTTCCCTCGCCGCTCAAAAGAAAAAAAACGACAAAATATTACCATATATGTTGCCAAATTTGTATGTTTGGCCTGAATTTCGCAACCCTCGTTGTGCCGTTGGTACAGACGAGATTTGCAACAACATAAATTCACTTACTATGAAAAGAAAAAATCTACTCTATTTATTGGTGGCCCTGCTTGCTACGGCTGTGTGGCTGCCCTCGTGCGACAACGACGACGATGTATGGTACACCTACCCCAATGCTCTGGTAACCGTCAAGCCCGTCGATGCCAACTCATTCTATATGCAGCTTGACGACAACACCACGCTCAAACCCGTCAATATGAAGGGCTCACCATTCGGCAGTAAGGAGGTGCGTGCATTAGTCAACTACCGCATACATCCCGAAAATCCGGCTCCATACAACAAAGCAGTGTGGGTATATTGGATTGACAGCATACTCACCAAACCTGCAATCTCGGTTGAACAGATGCTCCCCGACTTCAACTATGGCAACGATCCTGTGGAGATTATCCGCGACTGGGTTACGGTGGCCGAAGATGGCTATCTCACGCTCCGTTTTCGCACGGTATGGGGCGACACGGGACGTCCACACTATGTGAATTTGATTACAGGTGTCAACCCTGAAAATCCCTATGAAGTAGAGTTCCGCCACAATGCCAATGGCGACTGGGATGATGACGATTGGGCCGACGGAATAGTTGCATTCAGACTTGATGGACTGCCCGTCAACAATGGACAGACAGTGACTTTGACACTACGCTGGCAATCATTCTCCGGAATCAAGACCGCCGAATTTGTCTATAAGCCACGCGCAACGGATATCGACACGCCAACGCAGATAGATGCCAATTTCCGACCGACCATCAAACTTGAATAACAGGCAACGTAATTCAGGTTCCTTATAAAAAAAACTCTCCCGCCATAGCGAGAGAGTTTTATTTTGCTATTTATGCAATCTATTCTTCGGCATCTGTCTCATCGTCTTCTTCAGCCTCAATTTCTGCCTCCATCTTATCGATAAACAACACACCATCCAAGTGATCTATCTCATGCTGGAAAATCACCGCGGTAAATCCTTCCACTCGCTCGGTACGCTCCTCGAAGGCGGCATCGCGGTAACGCAAAACCAAACTCTGTGCACGTCTGACCTCGCCACGAATCTCAGGCACCGAAAGACATCCTTCGCCGCCC
This sequence comes from Rikenellaceae bacterium, assembly GCA_015060165.1. Taxonomy (GTDB): domain Bacteria; phylum Bacteroidota; class Bacteroidia; order Bacteroidales; family Rikenellaceae; genus Alistipes. The sequence goes on along the minus strand of SUZC01000010.1, from coordinate 58,554 downwards.
AACTCCACATCATCGCCCAACTCCACAATTTCTGGATTCACAAAAAACTCAAACGGCTCACCCTCCTTATCAAATCGCTGCACAGCCACCAATCGGCGCAAGAGTCCTACCTGCGGGGCTGCAATACCCACACCCTCGTTGAGCGGATCCTGCACAGTGGCCAACATTCGGCGGCACAACACCTCAAACTCCTTGCTCTCTACCATCTCGCGAGTGAGAGGCTCAGACTTCGAGCGCAGCAGAATAGAGTCCTGCTCATTAGCGATGGTTGTAAGAGCCATAATATCAACCTCACCAGCTGCAATTACCTCCTTTTCGTGGGGCGTAAAGCCCTCTGAACCACAACCTACATTGGCAAGCGTTGCAATCATAATCAAAAGTTTTGTAAACGGTTTCATCATTTCGTTTTGCAGTTATACGTACAAATATACGAAATTCATATACAACTCTGTAATCATCAGCGAAAAAAAGCATTACACACCGATAAAATCGACAGAAGATATAGTAACCAACAAAATAAAATATTATCTTTGTTATATTGGAGCAAGAAGGCCGATATTCGGTCATAAATCTACCCGAAGTGCTAATTTAACTATAACTAATATACCTATGATTGTTTCATTTAAAGAGATGCTACAGCAGGCTAATCGTGGCCGCTACGCAGTGGGAGCGTTCAATTGTTTGAGTTTAGAGAATGTAGAGGGAGCCATTGCCGCTGCCGAGGAGCTTAACTCGCCCATCATCATACAACTTGCCGAAGTGCAGTTTCCTTGTGCACCGCTTAACCTTATGGCCCCGCTCTATATCGAGGCTGCCCGCAAGGCGAAGGTTCCCGTTGTTGTGCATCTCGACCACGGCCAGAGTTTCGAGACCTGCGCCGAGGCTATCCGATTGGGATTCGGTTCGGTAATGTTCGATGGAGCATCACTCCCCTTCGAGGAGAACGTACGCATCACAAGTGCCGTTACCCGTATGGCCAAAGCTATGGGTGTCGACGTAGAGGCTGAGTTAGGCAAGGTCGGCGATGTTGGTGTTGACGATGACAAGATTGACGTTTTCACCGACGTCGAGGAGTCGGCTGCGTTTATTGCTCAGACAGGAGTAGATGCCTTAGCGGTAGCCATCGGTAATCAGCACGGCCGCTATGTAGCAACCCCAAAGCTCAACATCGAGCGTCTGATTGAGCTGCGCGACCGCAACAACAATCTGCCACTGGTACTTCATGGCGGCAGCGGTACAAGCGTCGAGGATTTCAAGGCTTGCATCCACAACGGAATCTGCAAAATCAACGTTGCCACAGCTATTCAGGTGGGCGTAACAGAGCAGGTGCAGAAGTATCTGAGCGAGACCCCCAATCCCGATTATATCACTATGAAGAGCCACATTGTAGAGGCATCAAAGCAGGTTGTTGCCGACCACATCAGACTCTTCGAAAGCAATAATCGCGCATAACAGACACAACCTCACAACCATAAAAACTACTAACCATGAGAAAAGGAATAGTTTCGGCAGGCAACTGGCTTGTCGACACCATAAAATTCATCGGCAGCTACCCTGCAGCCGGCAATCTTGTCACTATCGAGCGTATCGAATCGGGCTTTGGCGGTTGCTCACACAACGTTCTTGCCGACCTGGCCCATATGAAGACCGACCTTCCGCTATATGCAGCTGGATGCGTGGGCAAGGATGCGTTGGGCGACGATATAATGGCAGGTATAGAGAAGTTAGGACTTAATGCCGACGGAATGTGCCGCGTAGATGCTGCCACATCGTACACCGACGTTATGGCCGATATGAAGGCCGGTACCCGCACCTTCTTCCACCACCGTGGAGCCAACGCACAGCTCGGCCCCGAGCATATCGATGCCATCACAGCTCCTGCGAAGATTTTCCACTTGGGATATCTGCTCCTGCTCGATAGGATGGATGCCCCCGACGCCGAATACGGCATTGTTGCCGCCCGAGTGCTCGACAACTTGCAGAAACGAGGCTACAAGACATCGGTTGACGTAGTTTCTGAGGAGGGCAATCGTTTCCGCGAGGTGATACTCCCCTGCTTGAAATATATGGACTACTTCATCATCAACGAAGTCGAAGCCGGAGCCTGCTACGGCACATCGTTGCGTGACGAGAATGGTGAGATTCTGCTCGACAAGGTCGAGGAGGCTGCCAAATTTATGCTTGCAAATGGAGTCAAGGAGGCTTGTGTGATACACTTCCCCGAGGGCGGATATGCAGTAAGGACAAACGGTGATGAGCATTACGAGCCATCACTCAGAATCCCCGCCTCGGAGATTGTTTCGTCGGTAGGAGCCGGCGACGCATTCTGCGCCACGATGCTCTACGCTCTGCACGAGGAGCTACCGTTGCAGAAGTCGCTTAGAATGGCCAATGCCGCGGCGTGGTTCAACCTCCACAACGCAACCTCGACCGATGGAGCCCCCACACTCGCCCAGATTGAGGAGTTTTTGAATAAGAATTATTAACCGATAAAGCTACATACCTATGAAACGAAGTGAAATTAATCGTTACATCAACGAAGCAAAAGATTTCTTTGCCAAGCATCAGTTCCACCTGCCTGTATGGGTAGATTGGTCACCTGCAGAGTGGGCAACCAAGGGCGAGGAGTGCGAGGAGATTCGCCGCAATCAACTTGGCTGGGACGTTACCGACTTTGCTACTGGCAAATTCGAGGAGATTGGCCTTACGCTCGTCACAATCCGCAACGGAAATGTGAAGTACGACAAAAAGACCTATTGCGAAAAGATTATGTTTGTCCGCGAGAACCAGGTTACACCAACCCACTTCCACTGGAAGAAGATGGAGGATATCATCCATCGCGGTGGCGGCACATTCTGCGTTCGCCTATGGAAGGCTGATGAGAACGAGCAGCCTACCGATGCTCCCTGCTCGGTACAGATCGACGGCGTTACAACCGTTATCCCCGCAGGCGAGGTGTTGCGTTTGTATCCGGGTCAGAGCATCAGTTTCGAACCATATATGTACCACGAATTCTGGTCAGAGGGTGGCCACAGTATGATTGGCGAGGTATCGACAGTAAACGACGACGAGAACGACAACCGCTTCTTGCAATCGCCAGGCCGCTACCCCAGCATCGAGGAGGATGAGCCAGCACAGTATCTGCTCTGCAACGAGTACTGCAAATAGCATTGCTCGAGAATTTCTTATAGCCGCTGCGCCGCAAGACGTGGCGGTTTTTTTTGTACCACTCGGAATTGGCATAGTTTGTGAAACATAGTGTGCAGTTATTCCAATCAAACACTAAACAATAATTCTACACTATGAAAAAGAACGACAAAGAGAGTGTTACAACAGCCGTATTCGGTTCTGAGCAGATGCGCGAGTCTGCACCTGCAGAGTTTATCCCTAAGCACAAGACCTCGCCCGAAATAGCCTATCAAATGGTCAAGGACGAGACTTTTCCTCAGACGCAGCCACGACTGAACCTGGCCACATTCGTCACAACCTATATGGACGACTACGCCACACGACTGATGAACGAGGCCGTCAGCATCAACTACATCGACGAGACCGAGTATCCACGTGTAGCGGTTATGTGTGGCCGATGCATCAATATGGTGGCCAATCTCTGGAACTCGCCCGAAAAGAGTGAGTGGAAAACGGGAGCTGTGGGAATAGGCTCATCGGAGGCTTGTATGCTCGGAGGTGTGGCTGCGTGGTTGCGCTGGCGTGAGCGTCGTAAAGCCGCAGGTCTGCCATACGACAAACCAAACTTGGTGATGAGTTCGGCCTACCAGGTCGTGTGGGAGAAATTCTGCCAGCTGTGGCAAATCGAGCTTCGCACCGTACCCATCACCCACGACCACCCCACGCTCAACATCGAGCAGGCAATCGCTATGTGCGACCAGAATACCATCTGCGTCGTTCCCATCGCAGGAGTGACGTGGACGGGAATGAACGACGACATCGAGGCTTTGGATGCGGCACTCGACAAATTCAACAAAAAGAGCGGCTACGACATCCCGATTCACGTCGATGCAGCCTCGGGAGGATTTATTCTGCCATTCCTCAACCCCAAAAAGAGATGGGATTTCCGCCTGAAGTGGGTGTTGTCGATATCAACATCGGGCCACAAATATGGACTCGTATACCCTGGACTGGGTTGGGTCATCTGGCGCGACAAGAAGTATCTGCCAAAGGAGATGTCGTTCAGCGTCAACTACCTGGGAGCAAACATCACTCAGGTGGGTCTGAACTTCTCACGCCCAGCAGCACAGATTTTGGCTCAATACTACAACTTCATCCGCCTGGGATTCGAGGGTTACAAGGAGATTCACGAGAACTCGATGGCCATCGCCCAATATTGCCACCAGGCCATAGGCCAAATGCACTGCTTCCAGAACTACTCCGAACAGCTCGACAACCCGCTCTTCATCTGGACGATGAAGCCCGAATACGAGAAGGATGCGAAGTGGACCCTCTTCGATTTGCAGGATAAGCTCCTGCAGAGCGGCTGGATGGTACCGGCCTACACAATGCCCAAGGCGATAGAGGATATGGTGGTGATGCGAATCGTGGTACGACAAGGTATGTCGCGCGATATGGCCGATATGCTCGTTGGCGACATAATCAACGCTGTAAGCGAATTGGAGAGAATCGAGTATCCCACACCATCACGCATAGCTCACCAAAAGGAACAACACTGCAAAGGACACGTCTATACGCATTAACAATTCCACGCACAAACTTTGAGGAATCGTCAACCGGTTCTTCAAAGTTTGGTGTTTACTTGTTGCCATACGTACAACGTAAATTAATCGAATAAAACAGAGTTCTATGGATAAAACTAAATCAACCGTAGGCAAAGTTGCCAAGCTGAGTGTTATGACGCTCGCCATTATGAACATCACTGCCGTCGTCAGTTTGCGAGGCCTCCCTTCAGAGGCCGTCTATGGACTTTCGTCGGCATTCTACTACTTGTTTGCCGCTATCGTGTTTCTCATCCCGACGGCGATGGTTGCTGCCGAATTGGCCGCTATGTTCTCCGACAAGCAGGGCGGAGTATTCCGCTGGGTGGGTGAAGCTTTCGGTCCCAAAACGGGATTTCTGGCCATCTGGCTGCAATGGATTGAGTCGACCATCTGGTACCCCACCGTATTAACCTTTGGAGCAGTATCAATCGCCTTTATCGGAATGAACGATGCCCACGATGCTGCGCTCGCTTCGAACAAGATCTTCACACTCGCCATCGTACTTGCAATCTACTGGATAGCCACCTTCATCGCGCTCAAAGGATTGGATTGGGTGGGAAAAATCAGCAAGTGGGGAGGTATGATAGGCACAATTATCCCCGCCGCCATACTCATCATCCTAGGAATAGTATATATCTCCACAGGCGGGCATAACAATATGGATATGTCGCAGAGTTTCTTCCCCGATCTGAAGAAGATGGACAATCTGGTCCTGGCAAGTAGTATATTTCTATTCTACGCAGGTATGGAGATGATGGGAGTACACGTGATGGATGTCAACAACCCCTCGCGCAACTACCCCAAGGCTATCATCATCGGTTCATTGGCTACGGTCTGCATATTCGTACTCGGCACATTCTCGCTGGGATTTATCATTCCGGTAAAAGATATAAGCCTCACGCAGTCACTACTCATCGGCTTCGACAACTATTTCAAGCACTTCCATATTTCGTGGGCAGGACCTATAATGGCTATCGCTCTGATGTTCGGCGTGCTGGCGGGAGTACTTACGTGGGTAGCAGGCCCATCGAAGGGTATCTTCACGGTAGGAAAGGCGGGCTACCTGCCGCCATTCTTCCAGCGAAGTAACAAACGAGGTGTACAACGCAATATTCTGCTTGTACAGGGAGGCATCGTGACTCTATTGGCTCTGTTGTTTGTAGTGATGCCATCGGTCCAATCGTTCTATCAGATTCTCTCGCAGCTCACCGTGTTGCTCTATCTGATTATGTATATGCTAATGTTTGCTGCCGGCATAGTGCTGCGCTACAAGATGAAATCGACGCCTCGCCCGTTCCGATTGGGGAAGGGTAATGGTTTGATGTGGTTAATTGGAGCTGTCGGATTCTGCGGTTCGCTGCTGGCATTCGTATTGAGCTTTGTACCACCCAGCCAGATCGCAACAGGCAGCAACAAGGTATGGTACTCGGTACTTATTATAGGCTGCGTGGTTGTGGTTGCAATTCCATACATCATCTACGCTATGCGTAAACCCTCTTGGCGCGATCCCAAAGCCGAGTTCGCCCCCTTCCATTGGGAGCAAGGCCAGTCTGCGCAACCAATTATGGATAATACCACCACAAATACGACCAGACGCAACAACAATAACAATAATAATTCTCCCCGTCGCCCCAAAAACACCTCCTCCAACAACAACGGAGCAGAGTAAAAGCATATAGTAAAGGTGCCAACGTGCACAAAAAAAGCGTCAGACTTTTTCCAATCACGCTATTGCTCAATATAATATATTGCATATGTAGAACAACCCCGAAGCCTCCCTTATCAAAGGGAGGTTTGGAGGGTTTGTCAATATAGGTGCCAATGGGCACAAAAAAAAGCAGACCGCAAAGTCTGCTTTTTTTGTGCCCAGGACAAGACTCGAACTTGCACGAGCTAATGCTCACTACCCCCTCAAAGTAGCGTGTCTACCAATTTCACCACCTGGGCCTCTTCACTTGTGGCGGGCAATGCTCCGCCGAAAAGGTGTGCAAATATAGCGACTATTTTATAATCTGCAAAATTTTTGCCCGAAAAATATTTTATTCAATGCTCTTTTCCTCGCTGCAAGCTATTTTATAGCCCACACCGAGCTACATAAACACCATCAACACCACCTGTGCTATGACCACTCTAAGGAACATCGACAAAGGATAAACCGTAGCATATGCCACCGAGGCGTGCTCTCCCGAAATTATGTCGTTCGTATAGTTCAGTGCCATAGGATTGGCCATTGAGCCACACAACATTCCGCACGTCGAGCCAAAATCGACCTTTGAGAATCGCATCGCCACCAATCCCATAATCAAGACTGGAATAATCGTAATCAAAAATCCCAATCCAACCCACATAAGACCTGTCGGGCTAATTGCCGTTTCAAAGAAATCGCCGCCCGAACTCAAACCCAAACAAGCCAGATAGAGCGACAGACCAAATCCGCGCAACATAAGATTGGCACTTCGTGTGGCATAGGTTATAAGGTGCAAACGTGGGCCATAGGTTCCAATCAATATACCCACGATTATCGGGCCACCGGCCAAACCCAACTTCACCGGTGCTGAGATACCGGGCAATGCAAGTGGTACAGCACCCAAAATAAGGCCCAACACGATACCAATGTAGATTGACGTGAGGTTAGGCTCATTCAGCTCTTTCTGGGCGTTACCAAGCACCTTCTCAACCTTCAACACAGCTCGCTCTCCACCAACTACAACCACACAGTCGCCCATCTGTAACGTTAAATCGGGTGTAGCCAGCAACGACACACCACTGCGGTAGATGCGAGTTATATTGATTCCATAGCTATTGCGTAAGCGCAACGCGCCCAAACGTTTACCATTTATCTCGGGACGAGTAATGATAATCTGTCGCGATATGAGCTGGCTATCGAGTGCATTCCAATCGACCTTATCCGAGTTCCAATCTATGCTCTCCCTTTGGCCAATCATCGCCTCTATGGTATCTATATCCTTGCGAGCAGTCACAACCAACACTCTATCGCCCTCCATCAAGATTGTATCGTTCGAGGGCAGAATCACCTTGCCATCACGCCACAAACGCGAGATAACAAACGGCACGTGCACAAGTTCAGCCACATTGTGCATATCGCGACCAAAGACTCCAGGGTTCTGTACTCGCAGGGTTGCAAGGAACGTATTACCCACATGCTCCTCATTGGGAGCAGCCATATCGATCTTACGCACAAAAAATTTATTCATCACGATAATGGCAAGTATCACACCCACAACACCCAACGGGTAGGTCACCGCACAACTAAGCGCAGGGGCCGCTGTCGGCAAACCTAGCTGCGAGAGGGTCTGCTGCGATGCACCCAAAGCTGGAGTATTGGTTGTGGCTCCACATAGCACACCCATCATCTCGGGCATCGACACTCCAAAACCATAACTCATCGCCACCGCCATAACCGTACCCAGCAAGATTACGCCCACACCCAACATATTGAGTTGCACTCCGCCAGAGCGGAACGAACTCATAAAACCGGGTCCAACCTGTACTCCAAGCGAATAGACAAAGAGTATAAGTCCGAAATTCTCGGCAAAGAGCAACATACGCGGATCGATGCTCACACCAAAATGGCCAGCTATGATACCCACGAAGAATACAAATGTAACACCCAACGAGACGCCCAGCAATCGCACCTTACCGAAGATAAGACCTATAGCACATATAAGCGATACTATCACAACGGCTTGCGTCGCCGAATGGGTCAGAAACAGAGATTCAAACATCTTTCGTTATAAATTAGCCTACCCAAAACTTGCCCGAAAAAGGTTACTGAGAGGCAATCAATCCCAAATAAAGTTTTATGAGATAAATTAAAATTGTACAATGCAGCTATTATGGGCTACTTCAAATCCATCTCATCAAGAAGGTATCCTGCTCCTCCGATGCGGTCAATTACAAACAACACGTAGCGGATATCTACCGAAATGTTACGGCAGATCGAGGGATCGAACTCAATGTCGCTCATTGTCGAACGCCAAGTACGGTCGAAGTTGATTCCGATAAGTTCACCCTTTCCATTGATGATTGGAGAGCCTGAGTTACCTCCTGATGTATGATTTGTTGCCAAGAAGCACACGGGAACACTCTTCTTGCCAGCAATCTCCACGCCCCAACGGCCATAATCCTTCTTTGCGTAGATATCGCGCAACTGCTGAGGAATGTTATAGTCGTAGATATTGGGATCATCCTTTGCGATAATACCGTCGATTGTGGTTACAGGGTTGTGATACTCGGCATCGGCATACTCGTAACCAGCCACCTTTCCATAGGCAACACGCAACGTAAGGTTTGCATCGGGATAGAATGCACGCCTCTTATCCCACTCACGCAGAGCCTGCATATATGGGCGATACCACTTCTCGATGGCAGGCACATTGCTCAAATTACGATACGCATAGTGGCGATTGTTCTCGATGATAGGAGTAAACTGCATAGCAAACTCAACCATCGCATCGCCCTTTATCTTTTCGGCAGTAACACCCGAAGCGTTCAACAGACAGGTATTATCATACAACCACGCCACAAACTGCTTGGCTCCACCCTTCTGCTCTACGGCCTGTTTCATTCCCTTTGGCATACGCTCTGCGGGCATACGCTGCAAAAACTCATCGAGCATAGCAACGGCAATCTGCTCATCAATCGTGCGGTTATACGACTTAGCAAAATCGGCAATCTGCGCAGAGAGTTTATCGTTATCTGTATCCTGCTTAGCAGCATTGGCCGCAATGCTTCGAGCAAAACCAAATATCGAAACTGCTCCCACTGACTCGTTGTACAACTCTCGAATATAATATTCGGGGGTAACGGCCTCGTAAGCCGCCTTCATAGAATCAAGCAAAGAAGCATATTCCGGTTTAGACTTTGCCCACGCAGCAAACTCACGCTCATATGCCTGTTTCTTGGCAACCGTACCCAAACGGCGCAAGCCCATAACCTCACCCTGCCACTTCTTCCACGCATTTGCAATCGATGCGTGAACAGCAGCAAACGCGATACGCACCTCTGCGCTCTTAGCCTGCTCGGCAGAGATGATATCCAAACGCTTCGTGCGGAGTGCAATCTTCATCGGGTCAGAGACCTCGGCCACATACTCCACAGCATCAGCAGTAACATACTCTTGTGTATTGCCGGGGAAGCCGTAGATCATAGTAAAATCGCCCTCCTTTACGCCTTTGGTCGATACTGCAAAGTGGCGCGCAGGACGATAGGGTTTGTTTGACTTTGAGTACTTTGCAGGACGGTTATTCTCGTCTGCATATACTCGGAAAATCGAAAAGTCACCTGTATGGCGTGGCCAAATCCAGTTATCGGTGTCACCACCAAACTTACCAATTGACGAGGGAGGTGCACCCACCAAACGCACATCGGTAAATATTTCGTAAACAAACAGAAACTGCTGATTGCCATAATACATCTGCTCAATTCGGGCAGTATAGCCGCCCTGCATTGCTTTGGTAAGGATATCCTTTGCCGACTCACCTGCAGCCATTCGTTCCGTCACATCTTCCATACGCACCAATCGACGCACCGAAAGTCCCGGAACAGGGAGCTCCTCCTCGCGCGACATTGCCCAGAAACCGTCGGTGAGATAGTCGTGAGCAACCGACGAGAGCTGCTGAATCGAGCCATAGCCGCAATGGTGGTTGGTCAAAAGCAGACCCTCCTCCGATACATACTCGCCTGTACAACCTCCGCCAAACAAGACCACAGCATCTTTCATCGAAGCCTGGTTTATCGAATAGATATCCTCTGCCGAGAGCTTAAAACCCTTCTGACGCATATCCTTGATGCGTGATCCAATCAAGCTCGGCAACCACATACCCTCGTCTGCGCTTACGCTCAAAAACGAGCAGCAGAGCAAGAGCGAAATAAAAATCTTACGAATCATATTATTCAGTTTTAACGTTATTTGCCTAATTTTCACCGCAAATATAACCAAAATTCAGATAATCCGACTCCTGCGCCACAGCTAATTTCTCAGAAAGATTTTTCCCACCCCGCAAAAAGAACATAATAATCTATCAATCAATATAATAACATCTTGAATTCGGGGGAGGAGATATTCCGCCGAAAAAACTATTACGAAAATTTTGATATAAAATAAAATTTCCACATCTTCGCATCAGCATTTTCAAAAAAACTATTTTTATGAAACCTACAACTATTACAAAGTTAATTTTATCGCTCCTGCTCCTTGTTGCGGCAAGTAACGTGGCGTGCAACAAAGCGCAATCATCGCAAAGCGAAATCACCACAATCACAATCAGCGACAAGGAGAAAATTTCGCCCGACCAGTTTTTAGATTCGCATCGACTTGTGCGACTCAGCCCAACAAAGACCCCTGTTGGTGAGATTGAAAAAACAATCATCACCGACAAATACATCATCTTGGTCGATAACGAACAGGCTAACACCATCTTCGTATTCAACCACAAAGGCGAGATTCTAAGCGAGATATGCCGTTTGGGACGAGGCCCGCAGGAGTACACTTTTATTCAAGATGTGGCACTACTCGACTACAAGGGTCAAGAGGCTATTGCAGTAGCAGATAGCAGACAAGAGAAATTGTTGCTCTACACTATTGACGGCAAATACATTAACTCTATCGAATACCTATTCGATTTCGACAATATTGTACAGAGTGGCGATAGCTGGTTATGCTTGACAAGTGGAGACAACCAAAAGTCCGATGCCTTCAAGGAGCGCAACGACGGCAATTCGCTGCTCGTATTTACCGATTCGGATATGAAGATAAAATCTACGACAATGCCAAGTCCATTTGAGCGCGTAAATTTTGTCACCCCCGACATCGCAACAAATGCAAAGAATGTGCTGATTACTCCTCAATTCCAAGACACTGTATATCGCGTAGAGAACTGCACAATAACTCCTGCCTACCGCATTGACCTCGCTGAATTTGGCGGAGTAACCAACACCAACGATTGGAGTACCGACAAGATAATAGCAGATTTCGACTCGTTTGTCCGCATATATAATTTATATGAGGCCAAGAATAATATTATAATCAATGCCGTAACAAAAGACTCATTTATCAACACATATATCTACAACAAAGCAAACGGCAAAACCTACCGTTTAGAAGGAGAGCGTACCACATCGTTTGCAGAACTGAATGTTTACGACGTATGTGCCACCTACAAAGATGAATTTGCCGTTATAATCGATGCCGTCACAATCGAGGAATACAATCAGGTGTTCCCCGACCAAGCCGTAATGAAAGATATTAAGGATAGCGACAACCCTGTGATTATGTTCTTCACGATGAAAAAAGAGTTTTAATATAAGTCGCAAATTCAATAGGATTGCCAAAGTCCCATAAATAGCTAAAAAGTAATGAGTGCCACGAAAACGCGACACTCATTACTTTTTTCACTCCTTGAAAATTGTATAATGTAGGCTATTTTGAGGATTGCCGAAGTTCGAGAATCCGCAGTTTACTCTGCGTAAATGAGGAATTCGAGGACGAGCAAGACGCCAAAAGAGCCACATTAGACGATTTTCAAACTACAAGCGGGCTTTAATGGCCTTCGACTCCTCCTCATACCCTGGCTTGTCAAGAAGCGCAAACATATTCTTCTTGTAAGCCTCTACACCGGGCTGGTTGAAAGGATTAACACCCAAGATATAACCGCTAATACCGCACGCCTTCTCAAAGAAGTAGATAAGCGCACCGATAGATGTCTCGTCGATTGCAGGAATCTCGATGCAGAGCTGAGGAACACCACCGTCGATGTGAGCCAGACGAACACCCAACTCAGCCATCTTGTTAATCTCCGAGATACGCTTGCCGGCCAAGAAATTCAAACCGTCGAGGTTCTCGCCATCGGTCTCAACCTTTACAGTGTGCTTTGCATTCTCAACCGATATGATTGTCTCAAACAGAGTACGCTCACCCTCCTGAATATACTGACCCATAGAGTGAAGGTCGGCAGTGAGTGTAACACTTGCAGGGAAGATACCCTTACCCTCTTTACCCTCGCTCTCGCCATAAAGCTGCTTCCACCACTCGGCAACATACTGCAACTTAGGCTCATATGAACCCAAAATCTCAGTCTTCTTGCCTGCTTTGTAGAGTTCGTTACGCACGATAGCATACTGAGCAGCCAAGTTATCCTCAACGGCTACATCGACACCTGTTGCACGCTCCATAGCCTGCGCACCAGCTACCAACGCCTTGATATCAACACCAGCCACAGCCAATGGCAACAATCCTACGGGAGTGAGAACTGAGAAACGACCACCCACATCGTCGGGAATTACGAAAGTAGGATAACCCTCGTTTGTAGAGAGTGTCTTCAACGCGCCGCGTGCAGCATCTGTAACAGCCACGATACGCTCCGCAGCACCCTGCTTGCCATAACGCTTCTCGATCTCGGCCTTGATGATACGGAATGCGATAGCTGGCTCGGTTGTAGTACCCGACTTAGAGATTACGATTGCGGCAATCGAATAATCCTTCACTGCGTCCAAAAGCTCGTAGGTATAATCCTCCGAAATATTCTGACCAGCAAATACTACTGTGGGGTTCTCGTGCTGACGTTTCAAATACTCAAAAGAGTTGTTCATAGCCTCGATTACTGCCTTTGCACCCAAGTACGAGCCACCGATACCGATACAGATTACAACCTCGGCCTTAGCACGCAGGGCAGCAGCCTGTGCCTCGATAGCAGCGATCTGCTCGGCATCAATAGAAGATGGGAGATTCACCCAACCCAAAAAATCGTTTCCAGCACCCTCACCAGAGTGAAGCAAAGCGTTAGCCTTGGCAGCCTCGACTTTCATAGCCTCGGTGATAACCACGCCCGACTTTGCAATGTCCAATTTCATCAAACTCATTGTTTTTCAGTTTTAAATTATAATTATTTTCTGTTTTGTCAATTTCTTACCTTCGCCTATACTCACAAAACTCGTGCTCGGCGAGTGGTTAAATTTTTCACTTGCTGGCCAAATTTGCCCAACTCACAATCAACTCTGCAAAATTAGTAAAATTTTCCGCAAAAAAGTTGGAAAAGTTACCCATCTTTTCACTACCTTTGTGCAGTCGGATAGATTAAACTGTCATCCGCGACCTCGCAACGCCTCAAAAACGGAATGTTTGCGAGGGTTAATTGTTTGATTTATAAATTAATACAAATATATGGGCTTTTTTTCGTTAACACAAGAGTTGGCTATCGACCTCGGTACTGCCAATACTCTGATTATCTACAATGGCAAGGTTGTGGTCGACGAGCCTTCAATCGTGGCTCTCGATGTTCACACCGGCAAAGTTATGGCCATTGGCCAGCAGGCTCGCCAAATGCACGAGCGTACCAACCCCAATATTAAGACTATCCGTCCGTTGAAGGATGGCGTTATTGCCGACTTCAGCGCCACTGAATTGATGCTTCGCGGCTTGATTAAGAAGGTCCGCACAACAAGCAGCATGTTCGCACCATCACTCTGTATGGTTATCTGTATTCCATCGGGTTCAACAAACGTCGAGATTCGTGCTGTGCGTGACTCGGCCGAGCACGCAGGTGGTCGCGATATCTATATGATTTTCGAGCCCATGGCAGCAGCTTTGGGTGCAGGACTTGATGTGGAGGCCCCAGAGGGTAATATGGTTATCGACATCGGTGGCGGTACTTCGGAGATCGCTTGTATCTCGTTGGGCGGTATCGTATGCTCGGAGTCAATCAATGTTGCAGGTGATGTATTTACAGCCGATATTCAGAACTATGTACGCCAGCAGCACAACATCCGCATCGGAGAGCGTACCGCCGAAGATATCAAGTGTGCAATCGGTGCAGCTGTTTCTGAGTTGGACGATGAGCCCGATGATTATGTAATCACAGGTCCTAATATGCTTACAGCACTTCCCCAGACTGTTACTCTCTCATACAACGAGATCGCTTACGCATTGGAGAAGTCGCTTGTTAAGTTGGACGCAGCCTTGATGAAGGTTTTGGAGGCTATGCCACCCGAGCTTTATGCCGATATCGTAAAGAACGGTATCTACTTGGCAGGTGGTGGAGCCTTGATTAAGGGTCTTGACAAGCGCCTCTCAAACAAGTGCGGCTTGCCTGTTCACATTGCAGAGGACCCGTTGCGCGCTATTGCACGCGGAACAGGTATCGCAATGAAGAACCGCGACAAGTTCTCGTTCCTGATGCGTGGAATCTAATCAGAATCATAAATTAGTTTAGGGAGCGGAAATTCCGCTCCCTAAACAATAGAATAGGCCTCATAACGTTTACTTTTTGCCCACGCTCCTTTGTTCGCAACAAATGAGATTTTGAGGACAAGGCAGATGCCGAAAGAGCCTTGTTAGATAATTTTATATTGAACTTTGGTTATTACCATTCATCTTCAAAAATTATATAACAAGAGCTATTTTGAAGATGCTCGAAGTTCGAGAAACCGCAGTTTACTAAACGTAAATGAGGATTTCGAGGACAAGGCAGATGCCGAAAGAGCCTTGTTAGAGAATTTTTTGCCGAGTGTTTTATGTACAGACTTATAGAGTTTATACGCCGAATATATGTTGTGCTACTGTTCATTGTAATCGAAACGGTTGCACTCTATTACTATTCCCACTCGACACAATACACCGAGGCGAAGATTCTCTCGCACGCACATAGTGTCACAGGGGCTCTGCATAGCTCGGTGTATGGTGTGATTCACTTCTTCTCACTGCGTCGCGAGAATCAGAACCTGTCGGAGCGTGTGGCTTGGCTCGAAAACCAACTCACCTACTATCGTGAGCGCAACGAAGAGTTGGCCGTCTCAGGCGCCGATTCACTCATATTCTCGGAGCTCGATTCGCTCACAGCACAGAACCTGACCAAATACCGATATATGAATGCACGCGTGATTGCCAACTCGACAAACCGCCTGCGCAACTATATCACCCTCAACCGAGGCTTGATGCACGGCGTGGTGCCTCACATGGGAGTAATTACGCCCGATGGTATGATGGTCGGATATGTAGCAGCCTGCTCGGAACGATATTCGGTAGTCATTCCGTTGCTCAATGCCGATTACCGCACAAGTGGTAAGATTGTAGGCGACGACCATATCGGCTCGATCCGCTGGAACGGCCATAGTCCTTATAAGGTCGAGATGGATGAGCTCTCGAAGAATGCCAACATCGAGGTAGGAGACGAGGTTATCGGTTCGGGAGTATCACACTACTTCCCGTCGGATGTAAAAATCAAGATTGGCTACATCGACAGCTATACTCTCAACGAGAGCCAAACAGCTTACAATGTCGTCATACGACTCGCCAGCGACCTTTCGCGCCTAAGCAACGTAATTCTTATCGAGAATGCCGATTTCAAAGAGGTCACCGACCTCGAAGAGTCGGTCAAGAACGGCAGCTACCTACGTTCAATGAGTATCGGTGAGGGGACCGAGAATTAAGTTTTGATTAAGAAGATTTATGCATAGATATTTAACATACGCGGGTGTATTTATCGGGTTGGTGTTGGTACAGATTTTTCTTATCGACAACATCTCACTCGGCATATATTTCCACCCACTCATCTATATCGCATTTCTAATTATACTACCACTCGACACCAAGCCTGTGTGGGTATTGCTGCTGTCGGCTCTGCTCGGTCTTATCATGGATTCAATGACGGGGATGAGCGGTCTGAACGTAATCGCCACCACAGCCACAGGCTTTATGCGTAGCACATTGCTGGGTATAACAAGCGGCCACAACACATCGACCGATGACACCATTCCATCACTTTATCGACTAACGGAGAAGAATTTGGCTTGGTTCATTGCGCTTGTTATTTTGTTGCACAGTTCGCTCTACTTCCTACTCGAAGCCTTGTCGCTGCATCATATCTTCCACACTATGCTACGCGTAATCCTAAGCGGAGCTGGAGCAGGCGTTTTCGTGTGGTTTTTCGTTAAGTTATTCATCGAAAAAATCTTCAACAAGTAACAATGGGGGCAAACGATGCATATATCCGTCGCACAATACTTCGCATTATTGTGCTGGGCATATTTGGCCTTATAGCCTGCCGCGTGGGTTACCTGCAACTCATCGACCGCCGCTACAAGAGCCTTGCCGAGGGTAACGTTCTGCGTTACGAGGTGCAGTATGCTCCGCGAGGCGAAATTGTCGACCGCAATGGCGAGTTTTTGGTACATAGTAAGGAGTGCTACGATTTGATGGTCACCTATCGCCACATCGGCAAGCAGGGATTCGATACTTTGGGTCTGTGCAACTTGGTCGGCATCAGCAAGGAGAAGCTTATGCGAGTACTGCGTGATGCCCGTTCGGCACCACGCAAAGCAACACTTGTGGCCAACTATGTTCCCAAGGAGGTAAAAGTATTGCTCGATGAGTATAATTTCCCGGGATTTCATACCGTATATCGTACAATGCGAGAATATCCGCGTAAGATTGGAGGCAATCTGCTGGGATATGTGGGCGAGGTGAGTAAAAATGACATTAACCGCAATCCCGACGAATATCGTATGGGCGACTACATCGGCAAGAGTGGCGTGGAACGTGCCTACGAGAGCGAGCTACGAGGAAAAGATGGAGTGAAGATTTTGGAGAGAGATGCACACGGAGCCATCAAAAACTCTTATATGGACGGAGCGTTCGACTCGTTGCCTATCCCCGGCAAACGACTCACCTGCACCATCGATGCACGCCTGCAAGCCTTTGCCGAGGAGCTTATGGCAGGCAAAGTAGGTGCTGTGGTTGCCATCGAGCCCAAGACGGGCGAAATCCTGGTTATGGCATCATCACCGAGCTATGACCCCGACGAATTGGTGGGACGCAACCGAGGCAACAACTATATGAAGATGCTCGGCAACAAGCGCAAGCCGCTCTTCAACCGTGCTGTATCGGCCAAATACCCTCCGGGGTCAACATTCAAGCTCGTGCAGGGACTCATCGGATTGCAGGAAGGTGTACTAACACCTGATAGAGCATACCCTTGCCACGGAGGTTACCACGTGGGCCGTATCAGCCAGAAGTGCCATGCCCACTACTCCCCACTCGATTTGCGCAATGCTGTGGCACACTCGTGCAACGCCTACTTCTGCTATGTGTTCCGCGATATTATCGAGAACCGCAAATATGGCAGCGTGAAGGAGGGATTGGACGTATGGGCCGAATATGTACGCAGTTTCGGATATGGTCGCAAACTCGACTCTGACTTTATCGACGAGGGTTCAGGATATGTCCCAACGCGTAAACTCTACGACCGCAACTACAATGGCTCATGGAATGGTCTTACGGTCCTTTCGCTCTCGATTGGTCAAGGAGAGCTGGGTTGTACGCCGTTGCAGATGGCCAATTTGGCAGCTACGGTTGCCAATCGAGGTTACTACTACATCCCTCACATTGTAAAGGCCATCGAGGGCCGCGACTCATTGGATAGCCGTTTCTACCAGAAACAGTACACCAAGGTCGACCCCAAGCATTTCGAGCCTATTGCCGAGGGTATGTGGCGAGGAGTGAATATCCCGGGAGGCGGTACATCGTGGCGAGCAATGATTCCCGGACAGGATGTCTGCGGAAAGACCGGTACGGCTCAGAATCCCCACGGCCGTGACCACTCGACCTTCCTTTCGTTTGCGCCGAAGGATAATCCAAAGATTGCAATCTCGGTATATGTAGAGTTCGGAGGATTTGGAGCCACCATCGCCCTGCCAATAGCCAGCCTTATCGAGGAGATGTACCTGACCGACACAATCAAACGTCCCGAATTGGTGGACTACGTAAAAAATATACCTTATAACCCACGACACTATGCCGAGTAGAAATAAAATATCGCTTTTCGAAGGAGTCGACCGCGTTGCAATCGGTTGCTATTTCCTGCTCGTGCTGGCGGGATTTATCAATATCATCTCTGCATCGTATAACGACGAGTTGGAAGTCTTTGCCTTCGGGCAGAACTACATCAAGCAGATTGTCTGGACGGGTGCTGCGTTCTGCATAGGATTGTTTATTCTGCTGCTCGACTCGCGTTTCTACCATATGTACGCATACTACGCCTACGGAGCTGGTATACTCCTGCTTATAGCCGTTTTGCTATTCGGTAAGGAGGTCAACGGAGCAAAGGCGTGGTTTGAGTTTGGAGCGGTGAGAATACAGCCTGTAGAGTTTGCAAAGATTGCAACGGCGCTGGCCGTAGCGCGATTGATGAGTAACTACTCGTTCTCCATCAAAAAGCCCAGCCACCTATTCCACGTCGGATTTATCATTCTACTACCATTGGCAATCATTGTTTTGCAAAACGATACCGGCTCGGGAGTGGTGCTCTGTTCGTTCATTTTCGTCCTCTACCGCGAAGGATTGAATAAGTGGATATGTATACCGATGATTATGGTTGCCACGCTGTTCATCTGTTCATTCCTATTCACCCCACTGCTGCTACTTTTGCTGCTGTTACTCATCTTTACGCTTTCAGATGCAATGATGATCGGCGAGTGGAAGATGCACCTGATATTCGTAACCGCACTCTGTTTCACCGCATTACTGCTCTATGGGGCTTCGCTACTCTTTTGGCATGGAGCTCTTAGTGGCTACTTGTGCCTTGTTATATCGACCATCTTAGGAGTTGTCGCAGCTGCGATATATGCCATCCGCAAAAACATCGCCGCTATATTCCTGACACTCTCACTCTTCGTTGGCTCAATGTTGTTTGTGCCGACAGCCGATATGATTTTCGAATCGATTCTAAAGCCTCATCAGCGCGAGCGAATCCTCAGTTTCCTGGGTATTGTGAGCGACCCCAGCGGCGCTGACTACAATGTTAACCAATCGAAGATTGCAATCGGTTCGGGTGGACTATTCGGTAAAGGATTTATGGAGGGTACGCAGATCAAATACAACTTCGTACCCGAGAAACACACCGATTTTATCTTCTGTACCGTAGGTGAAGAGTGGGGATTTATAGGTGCAATGATTGTACTGACGCTACTCTGTACGCTCATTCTGCGACTTATGCATATGGGCGAGCGACAACAAGAGCCCTTCAGCCGAATATATAGCTACTGCGTGGCTGCAATCCTATTGTTCCACGTATTGGTTAATGTCGGCATGACCATAGGCTTAATGCCTGTGATGGGTATTCCACTTCCGTTCCTAAGTTACGGAGGCTCATCACTTGTGGCTTTCACCATCTTGGTATTTATCGCCATACGTCTGGATGCTACACCCCGCAAGGGACTCGTATCGAATATTTAACGAACTATTCTGAAAACAACATTATCAATAACCCAACTAAATGATGTTATACATAAGCTACATAATCACCGCAGCGGCCGTCGTATGGTTCTCGATTCTCGCCTCGCGATATATCGATATGATTGACCGCACGACCAAGCTCTCGGGTGCATTTTTGGGCGGAGTATTACTCTCGGCCATTACCTCTTTGCCCGAACTCTTTACTAGCATATCAGCTACGGTGCTTATCGACAACCCATCTCTGTGTATTGGCAATATTTTGGGTAGCAACTTATTCAATTTTGCGATGTTGGCCGTTGTGATTCTATGTTTCATCAAGGGTTTCTCAGCGGCACACCTGGCTTGTAGCCACAAGAAAGTGATGATTCTTCTGCTCGCCATGTATGTCACTGTAGCTCTCAATTGGCAAGGCATAGTTGACCAAAATATCATCTTGGGCAACGAGGCATCGCCCTGGTTCTATATGAGCATAACCTCGCTGATAGTAGTAGTTCTTTACGCACTTTCAGTAAAATATCTGGCAGCCGACAACGGCACAGATTGTGGGGAAGAGGATGAGGATTGTCCTCCCGTAACGCTCTCGGTAAAGACTATTGTCGTACGGTTCGTGCTGGCAAGTTTGGGTATTATCATAGCTAGTGTAATTCTCACATACATCACCGACGATATAGCCACCGAACTTAACCTCGGATCGGGCTTGGCAGGAGCCATATTCTTAGGTGTGGCCACATCGCTACCCGAGGTAACATCGACAATCTCGCTATTCCGTATGCGAAACTTCAACATTGCATTTGGGAATATCACTGGTAGCAACGTCTTCAACTACTTTGTTCTGGCCATAGCCGATCTGCTCTACATAAGCGGCACAACATTCTACTTCGATGATAGCAAGATTGTGGGGCTCACGGTGTTTGGAATAACCGCCTCGTTTGCCATATACTTTATGCTGCTCTGCCGCAACAGATGGGTCAAAGCATTATGTGCGGTAGTAGCAATAGCCTGTTATATAGCTTTTCTGACGGCATAATAGATAAGAGAATGATACTACACGAAAAACTCAAATCATATAGGCTAATTCTAGCATCGCAGTCACCTCGCCGTCGTCAACTACTCTCGGAGGCTGGATTGAAGTATGAACTTGCGCCTCGTTTTGAGTGCGAGGAGTTCTACCCCGCCGATATTGCTGCTGCCGATGTTGCCGAATTTATTTCACGCTTGAAGAGTGAGGCATACCCCTCAGCCTTATGCGAAAAAGATATCCTGCTTACAGCCGATACGGTTGTGGTGGCCAAAGACGAGATTTTAGGTAAGCCGGCAAACCGCGACGATGCTTTCGCTATGCTGAAAATGCTATCGGGATGCGAACACGAAGTGATTACAGGAGTCACCTTGCGCAGTACTAAGCAGACAAAGAGTTTCTCGGCACACTCGAAGGTGCGATTCCGCAACCTGACCGACGAGGAGATTTACTACTACATCGATACCTATAAGCCTATGGACAAAGCAGGCAGTTACGGCATTCAGGAGTGGATTGGTTATGTGGGTATCGAGGGCATCGAAGGTTCGTTTTTCAACGTTATGGGGCTGCCTATTCAACGTGTTTGGTGCGAATTAGATAAGTTTATTGAGTAAGCATACACATATATTTATATAAAGGAATGGTGTTATCGGATTTGCTCCTGATAACACCATTTTATTATGAGGCGGACGCCAAAAGAGCCACAATAGACGATTTTTACATCACATCGAAGTCAAGCAGGGTATACCCTCCTATACGAGCTTTAATATTATCCCCAGGCTTAACCGGGCCAACGCCTACGGGAGTACCGGTATAGATAAGGTCGCCGATGCGAAGAGTCATATAGCGTGATATATGGCTGATAATCTCATCTACGGTAAAGAGCATATTCTTCGTAAAGCCGTGCTGGCGCACCTCGCCATTTAGCTCCATCTCAAATTCCAAATTCTGCACATCGCCACCCAATTCAGCCAACGATACGAACTGATTCGACAGGGCTGCCGAGTGGTCAAAGCCTTTGCATAGCTCCCACGGAAGTCCTTTCTGTATAGCCTCGCGCTGCAAATCTCGCGCTGTGAAATCTATTCCAAGGCCAACCTCCTCGTAACAACGTGATGCAAACTTTTTGTCGATACACTTTGCCAAACGCGTGATTCGCACCACCAATTCACACTCATAATGCACCTCGCTCGAGAACGACGGAATGTAGAAAGGGTCGTTGTTTCGAAGTAGAGCAGTGTCAGGTTTTAGAAAAAAGAGTGGTTCTTTGGGTATCTCCGCACCATCGTTGAGTTCCTTAGCGTGGTCGGCATAGTTGCGACCAATACAGATTATCTTCATATCTATTTTTCAAATTTCTTTTTACACACGTTTACATATATTGTCACTGCAATAAGCAGCCCCACAGGCACTCCCACCAGCATCAACACATAAAGTCCTTCGCTCGGCATCAACGATGAAAGCAGAGCAAATGGCACACCCGCAAACATTGCTCGGTACACCACACGACCAATCTTTTCAATGTCAATCCTTGCTCGTTTCTCTTTGGGCATTGTATTGTAACCCGCCATCGTTTCAGGATAACTACGCAAAAACAGGGCTATCAAACACCAAACTACACCAAATACAAGCGCACCGAGAAGCATCAATTTTGAATTTATTCACTATTTAGCACTTTCTTCAAAAGTCGTATAACAAGAGCTATTTTGAAGCTACTCGAAGGTCGAGAAACCGCAGTTTACTTAGCGTAAATGAGGATTTCAAGACCGAGGTAGATGCCAAAAGAGCCTTGTTAGACGGCTTTTACTTTGAATTTTGAATTGTCTTAACAATATCGGCAGCAAACCTATCGCTCGCACCTGCGCCACCAATAATCTCGCGCAACTCAGCAAAATCCGATAGCATCTTTTCGCGTTTATCGCCACCAATCATTATCGAGCGAAGCTCCTTTTCGGCCTCGTCAACCGAAGGGTGATAAACCACCATCTCGCGTACCGCCTCACGCTGCAAATTCAAATTCACAAGCGACACATAAGGAATTTTGAGCAGATATGGTTTCATCTTCTCATAGAACCAAGGAATACCATAGACCACCAATTCGGGAATACCTATCAACGCCGTCTCCAGCGTTGCCGTTCCCGATGTCACCACCGCGACCTCCGATATTTGCAGCAACTCGTATGTCTTGTCGCAGACAAACTTTACGGGCATATCGGCTGTAAAGACCTCATACTGCTCACGCTTAATCCAATCCACTCCCGCAACCACAAATTGGTGTTCAGGCATACGCTCGGCCAAGCGAGCCATAAATCTCAGATTGGCCTTAATCTCGCTCACTCTACTACCTGCAAGCAGAGCCACAATGGGTCGCTCATCGAGACCATTCTCGCGGCGAAAATCGCTCTCGGCAGGGGCTTCGGCACATCGTTTGGTGATGGCATCCATAATTGGGTTACCCTCGAAGTGGGGTTCGATGCCCTTTGAGCGGAAATACTCCTTCTCGAATGGGAATATGATATAGAGTTTATCGACAAATCGCCTAAGAGCCTTCACTCGATGCTCCTTCCACGCCCACACCTTTGGGGCGATATAATAGTGAACGGGAATACCCTTCGAGTGTGCGAACTCGGCAATCTTGATGTTAAATCCAGGATAATCAATCAGAATAACCACGTCGGGCTGAAAGGCCATAATATCTCTGCAACACTCGCCCATCTGCGAGAGGATGGTGCGGATATTTAGTGCCACCTGCACAAATCCAAAAAACGACATCTCGCGGTAGTGTTTCACAAGATTCTCGCGACCACCCACCTCGGCCATCATATCACCTCCGCAAAAACGGAACTTGGCCTCAGGGTCACTTTTTCGGATACCCTTCATCAAATTCGAGCCATGCAAATCGCCTGACGGCTCACCAGCGATAATATAATATTTCATATTCTATTATAATTCAAGCAGGTCGGGACGTAACTGCTTGGTGCGCTCATACGCCTGCTCCTCCTGCCATTTCTCAATCTCTGCAAAATTACCCGACAAAAGTACATCGGGGACTCGCCAACCACGGAACTCCGCAGGACGGGTATATACGGGTGGAGCCAACAAATCATCTTGGAAACAATCCGTCAGAGCCGATGCCTCGTCACCAATCGCACCCGGAATCAGTCGCACCACCGAGTCGGCAATCACGCAAGCCGCCAACTCTCCACCCGTCAGCACATAGTCGCCGATAGAGATCTCGCGCGTGATGAGATGCTCACGGATACGGTGGTCGATACCTTTATAGTGACCGCAGAGAATAATGATATTCTCGCACATCGACAGACGGTTGGCCTCGTGCTGATTGTAGGTGATGCCATCGGGCGAGGTGTAGATAATCTCATCATAGTTTCGCTCCGACTGCAACTTCTCGACAAGTTCAAACACAGGCTCGCACTTCATCACCATACCAGCCTCACCGCCAAAGGGATAGTCGTCGGTAGTCTTGCGCTTATCGTGGGCGTAGTCGTGAAGGTTATGCACCACAATCTCCACCAGGCCCTTCTCTTGGGCACGTTTTAGGATAGACTCGCTGAGTGGCGAAGTAACCAATTCGGGGACAACTGTTATAATATCTATTCTCATATTATCTATATCTGAAAATTATATCTTTATCGCTATCTATATCAAGTGGTACTTCAACTCCACCACTAAGCATAGTGGCTTGATAACCCATCTTGGCAAACATTCTGACCATCGCGAGGCGGGTCTTGCCATCGGTCTCAATAAGCACTGTGGGATGGTCACGCTCCAACAGCGGACGCAATTCAGGCATCACCACACGCTCATAGCCCTCGATATCGCACTTAATAAAGTCTATTTTTCCAATCTCGGCAAAGAGTTTGCTTCCTCGCTGCATCTGTGCAGTGAAACGAATCGCCTCGGCCGACAAATCACCGTCGTTCACAAAGTTACGGCCCGTACCAAAGTATCCGCCAGCAGCAACCGAATCGTTGGCCATCTCTATCGTACGCTCCACCTCACCCAAAGCATAATTAAGCAGCGTGACATTCTTCCTGCCGCCCACATTGCGCTTCAACACATTGAAAATAACAGGCACAGGCTCAACAGCATAAACTCTACCCTCCGAGCCTACTATATCCGACAACGGGCAAGTATAATAACCCAAATTTGCTCCAATATCGATGACCGTATCGCCACGCTTTACAAGCTGAGGAAGGTGGTAGTTGTATTCCATTGCGCGAGAGTGACGACCCAATCCCAACGCACGATATACGAAGAGCATACGACTAACCACACGCAGATACCATTCAAGGGGCAGCGCACGATACAATATGCGGTGTAAAAGTTTTCCCATTTATTTATCAATTCTATAAAACATTCTCTTCAAATCGAAGGTGACCACCTCACTCGCCGTCACGAAATCAACACCCACCACTCCGTCGTACTGCTCGATGTAGGGTGTGCCATCTTCGTATTTTGTTGGCATATTAACCGACACCTTTTTGAGCTGCAAGGCGTGACCGCCAACCTCAAATTCAACTTTGGGCATAAAACGGACATCACACCACTCAACACCGCCAAAACCACCACTGCGAGAACGCTCCACTTTACTACCATTCTGCTCAACTCGCTCCTTGAAACGCTCATAATATTTCGATGAAAGGCAAGTTCTATTGTTACCCGTATCGAAGTGCATCTCAATCCTCTCATCTCCATCATTACACCAAATATAATATTGCGAATTGAAGAAGACATTTCGCTCTTTGGGTGCTGCACTCTCTTGTGCGGGCAATACGAAACGGCTCTGCTCACGCTCAAAACGGATTTCGCCCATCTTACGGATTATGTGTGTTCCCAAAGCGGCCTCGCACAAACCCTCAACCTCGACATGCTCTGGCAATAGTTTATCAACCACAAAAAAAGTCGCATTGCGAATTGTCACATCGCCAATCTTCATTTCGGGCAGATACCCCAATTTTGCATATCCCTCACCAACGCCTCGAATTAGAATATCTTCTGCAACTATTTCTACGCCCAAGCGCTCGGCGACGGCTGTTGATATGAAGTTGGAGTTTCCACAACCCGTATCAAAGATGAAATCCTCAATCTTATCGCCCACCTTAACATCTACAACAAGATGCTCTCCATTACCCAACTCTCTCACCTCGACAGGGATAACCACATCTTGCTTAGGACGCTCCACTACAACGCTTGGCTTTGATGACAAGGCGGTAAACCAACGCGACATCGACTCCAAGTTGCGGCGATTCTCGCGAGTGGAATCGTCCTCAGGCATCGACATCAGAAGCAGCTGCACAACACCAAGAACCGATTTATAATCCTCCAAGGATAGGTAGTTGACAAGCGACAAATTCTGCATTCCGAAAATCACCTCGCCACCCAACTCGGGAGCAAATTCGCTAACTTTATCAATCGCTCGATTACTATCCTCAAATCGACCGTCGTGGTGTGCTACCAACGCATCAGCCAACGCCAAAAGCGGCTTGGCAACCTTCTCGCGCAACGCAGGCAACTCCTTGCTAAGAGTCGAATAGTTGGAACTATTGATTAGCTCGCCAACACGGGCATTGGCATCGCCACCTTCAAACTGTTGGGCATACGCTTGAAAGGTGATAGCCAATGCTAATAACAGGGTTAGCAAATATCGCATAACTAATTATAGGGGTTCTGTTAGTTTCTATAATTCACCTCTTGATTCATCACCTCCACAACGAAGGGGTTATACATCGACTCGTGGCCGATGTCGGTTGTTTCGCCGTGACCGGGATAAACCTTCACCTCATCGCCCAAAGGCATAATCTTATCCAAAATAGATTTCATAATCCACGAATAGTCGCCGCCAGGCAAATCGGTTCGGCCAATGCTCTCGCGGAAGAGTGTATCGCCCGTAAAGAGGAGCTTCGCCTCGGGCTCATAAAAAGCAACGTGGCCTGGAGTATGGCCCGGAGTAGAGATAATCTGCAACTCGCTCTGACCAAACGAGATACTCTGCATACCCTCCAAATCAACATCAATCTTTTCGGGCATATCGCCAGCTCTTACACCAAACAACTCGGCCGACTGAGCGGCATTCTCAACCAAAAACTTATCCTTCGACGATACAGCGAACTTAGCACCGTAACGCTGGCGCAAAAACTCCACACCCATCAAGTGGTCGAAATGACCGTGAGTGTTAAGCGCATAAACGGGTTTAAGGCCACGCTCCGAAAGGAATTGTTCGAGTGTAGCATTCTCTCGCTCCGACATATTGCCGGCATCGATTACCACAGCCTCCAACGACTCGTCCCACACTACATAGGTATTCTCCTGCAAAGGGTTAAATATCAATCTTGCTATCTTCATATCTGCCTAGAACTTTTAAAATTTCGTTATTTAGTGTTCAGCACAAACTTTGCTGAAACATTATAGTTGATTACAATCTGCTCGAATTCGATATTGGGTTCCGCGGCCTCCTCGACAGCCATATCCATAGCTACCGTGTTTTTCATCATTACACGCGAGCCGACGAATCGAGCCTCGTTTGTGTAATCATTTATCTCGTAGCACGCACCTATTGACTGTCCCACTGCCTCGGCCAACTCTCGCGCACGCATCTGAGCATTGCGGATTGCCTGCTGGCGAGCCTCCTTGCGATATTCATCGATCTTTGAACTTGTAGTGCTAGTGACATTGACATTGGTAATACCCGCCTGGTCAAGTTGCGAAAAGACCTCGCGCACCTGCTCGGCCGACGAGAGTTTTAACTCATATTGCGTAACAGCCAATGCTCCACGTCTACGGAAGAACGAACTCGACATATCTACCACAGAGAGTTGCTTTTCAGCATCTACACCGCATTTCTTCAAAGCTGCGAACATTCTTCTGCGCTGCTCCTCCAAAGTATCCTTGCCTTTGGTGTCGCCCTCATCAAGATTGATTGTGAGGTATATCACATCGGGAATAATCTTAATCTGCGCCGAGCCATTCACCGAAACGGTTGGTATGGTCTGATGAAAATCCTGGGCCTGAACATTGTTTGCCGACAAAAGTAGCATCGCGGCCACCGCTGCCAATCCGAAAAGCATCTTTTTCATAATTTTTCTGTTTTAAGATTTCAGAGGGTTATTCCTCTCTATTAAAACGGCTCAACTTGCAAATTTCTTGCATTACTGCAAAATTTCACATCGCGTCACAACCCTACGCACTATCGTTTTACCAGCTTCACAACATTCTCAACGTGATGAGTATGTGGGAACATATCGACAGGCTGCACCGCCTCGACCTTATACATTCCATCCATCAGAGCCAAATCACGCGCCTGAGTAGCCGGATTGCAGCTCACATAGACCATACGCTCGGGCGCAGCACGCAGGATAACATCAATCACTCGCTCATCAACTCCCGCTCGTGGAGGGTCGAGAATAATAACATCGGGATGACCATTGCGAGCCACAAAATCATCTGAGAGGACATCCTTCATATCGCCCGCATAGAACGAAGTATTGTCGATTCCATTGATGGCAGAGTTAACCTTTGCATCTTCAATTGCCTCAGGTACATACTCCACACCCACCACCTTCTTGGCTCGACGTGCGCAGAAATTGGCAATTGTACCTGTACCTGTGTAGAGGTCATACAACACTTCATCGCCCTGCAAATCGGCAAATTCACGAGCCACCTTATAGAGTTCGTAAGCCTGCTCGGAGTTGGTCTGATAGAACGACTTGGGACCGACTTTGAATTGCAGTCCCTCCATCTGCTCGATGATATGGTCCTTGCCGCTCCACAAGATGTGCTCCAAATCTCCCACAGAATCGTTCCACTTGGTATTTACGACATAAAAGAGAGATGTAATCTGCTCAAATTCACTCTGCAGATAGTTCATCAACGCAGAGATACGCTCCATATCGGCCTCATTGAAGATTACAATCACCATAATCTCTCCCGTAGAAGCAGTGCGGATAATGATATTGCGCATCAAACCTGCGTGCTCACGGCAGTTATGGAACGAATAGCCATTTTCGATGCAGAAACGCCTTGTTGCTTCGCGAATATCATTCGACGGATCGGCCTGCAAATAACATTTATCAATATCCAAAACCTTGTCGAAACAGTTGGGGATATGGAATCCTAGTGCAGGTTCACGCTCGATATCACCCCCTTGGGCAATCTCCTCGTAGGTAAGCCAACGTTTATCGGCAAATGTAAACTCCAACTTATTGCGATAGAATTGTTGACGCGCAGACCCAAGACACTCTTTCACCTCGGGCAATTCGATTTTACCGATACGGGTAAGCTGATCACGCACCTG
This sequence comes from Rikenellaceae bacterium, assembly GCA_015060165.1. Lineage (GTDB taxonomy): Bacteria > Bacteroidota > Bacteroidia > Bacteroidales > Rikenellaceae > Alistipes. The sequence continues at coordinate 29,245 of SUZC01000010.1, read as the reverse complement.
CTCGGTCTTGAATCTAAGCTGCTCTGAGTAGGGCAGATTCTGCCACTTGCAACCTCCGCACACTCCAAAATGGGGACAAAAAGGCTCCTCTCGAAGTGGCGAACGCTTGACATAATTTACTACTACTCCCTCCATAAAACGACGGCGCTTATTGCGAATCTGCACATCGACAACATCGCCAGGGACAGTCATCGGAACAAAAACCACCTGATCATTATAGCGGCCCATAGCTTTACCTTCAGCCGCCAGGGTTGTGATTTCGAGACCCTCAATAAGAGGATAGTTCTGACGTTTTCTTCTTGACATAACGTTTATAATTTTCTACTCTTATAAAATTCAATCTACGACTGTGATTATGAGGTTCTGCACCGCACTAACTGATACCTTTTCGGCGAGATTTTGCTCGGCGGCGAGCCACCATCTGGTCACTGGTAACCAGTACCACAACGGCTGCAATAATAATCATAATACCAGAAAAGATTCTCAGCGACATAGCCTCACCAAAGACAAATGTTCCGCACAATACAGCGGTAACAGGCTCCATAGCGCCCAGGATTGAGGTGATGGTCGAGCCTACATATCGAATCGACAGCACAAGCGACGTACAAGATACCACCGTAGGCACAAATGCAAGCAGCAACACCAAGCACCACCCCTCTAAAGAGGGTATTGCCTGTAGATTCTCGCCAAAACCAGTACGGGCAAAAAAGACCGCACTCCCCACAACAAGTGACCAAAAAGCCACCTTCGAGCCGCTGGAATTTCGCATACGCGATTGGTTGGTAATTACAATATAGACAGCATAAAACAAGGCTGTTGCGAAGGTTAGGCCCACGCCTATCAGACTCATACGGTCGCTGCCATCGGATACATACAACAAGCCGACTCCGCAAAGGGTCATCACAAGCGATAGCACTCTGCCCCACGACATCTTCTCACCATAGAACATAGCCATAATCATAGCCGTGAACACAGGATAGACGAAATACATCGTAGAGACCAGTCCTGTGGCCATATAATCAAAGGCCCGAAACATAAAAATCGATGAAAAGGCATACAGCAGACCCAATACCAAAACAAACGGCACCTCATCACGACTCAACGACAATGCAGCAAACCTGCCTCGCACTGCCATAATGAAGGCCAACAATGCTGCCGCAAGCAGATAACGGTATAGTAGCAAAGAGTCAAAATCGACACCTTGTTGCATCACAGGAAGCGAAAACAGCGGGATCAAACCATACGAGGCTCCCGATATCGCACCGCAAAAATATCCTTTTATCTTGTCTCTATACATCTACTCTACTTTTATGTGCCAAAGATACACAAAATTATAGTATCGGCATAACCCACAATAGGGTTTGTGCTATTATTTTGGCTACTATTTGGCCCTTTGGGCCATATTCACAGGTCAAGATTTTGATTCTTGCTGCGATTATTGTATTTTTGTAGACCAAGTAACACTATTTCTGGATGTGGAAAAGCTGATAAACATACCCTACGAACACTATGCCGACATAGCCCAAATGAGTGATGCCGACCGCAAGCTAATCGAGGCTGCACGCAACGCCACAGAGCAGGCCTATGCCCCATTCTCAAATTTCAAGGTGGGGGCAGCAGCCCGTTTGGAGAGTGGCCGAATAATTGTCGGGGCAAACCGCGAAAGCGAGGTCTTTCCATCGGGATTATGCGCCGAGCGTGCGTTGCTGTTTATGCATCAATCGAACTACGCCAACGATAAGATTGAGGCCATCGCTATAGCCTCCAATCCCGCACCTCGCGAATGTTATCCGTGCGGAGCTTGTCGCCAGACACTACTCGATGTTGAGAGCCGACAAAAGAGTCCAATCAGAGTGATTATGGCGGGTGCCGAATCGGCTACAGTAGTTGAGAAGGCGGAGCTGCTACTGCCTTTCACATTTAAACTATAAATACTTGGATATTATTAACTTAGAAAGAAACAACGAAAGATGTTCAATCCCAAAGATATCCTCTACGAGGACAACCATCTGCTTATTGTCAACAAACACTGTGGCGAGTTGGTACAGCCCGACCGCGAGAGCGAAGAGGCATTGGAGAACGATATAAAGGCAATGATTAAGGTGCGTGACCACAAACCCGGAGATGTATTTCTGGGCGTTGTCCACCGCATCGACCGCCCGGTAAGTGGTGCGGTGGTATTTGCCAAAACTTCGAAGGCCCTCACACGACTGAACGAGATGATTCGCAATGGCGAGATTCACAAGACATATTGGGCCATTACGGAATCTACCCCCAATCCTGAACAGGGAAGTCTGACGCATTACATCGTGCGCGATGGTCGCACCAACCGTTCGCGAGCCTACGATAAGCCGAAGGCCGAAGGCAAGAAGGCTATGCTTAATTATCAGGTCCTGGGTTGCTCGACTCGTTACACGTTGGTCGAGGTGGAACTCTTGACGGGTCGCCATCACCAGATTCGCACCCAGCTATCAAAGATTGGCTGCCCGATAAAGGGTGATCTGAAATATGGGGCAAAGCGCTCGAACCCCGATGGAGGTATCTCGCTGCATTCACGCCGAGTGGAGTTCCTGCACCCCGTCCGCAAAGAGCTTATTACTATCGAAGCACCAACCCCGGCAAAAGATAATTTGTGGGCATTTTTTGAGAGCATGTAACAAACACATAATCTTAGAATAGAGAGTTATGAGATTATTGATTCAGAGAGTCAAGTGTGCAAGTGTGAATATCGCTGGCGAAGAGTTTTCGAAGATAGGTAAGGGTTTGTTGGTGCTGGTTGGTATAGAGGAGGCCGACTCACAAGAAGATATCGACTGGTTGACCGGTAAATTGTGCCGCTTGCGCATATTTGATGACGAGCAGGGAGTGATGAATCTCGACGTTCAGCAAGTCGGTGGCGATGTGATGGTTGTGAGCCAGTTCACACTTCACGCATCAACAAAAAAGGGGAATCGACCATCTTATTTCAAGGCTGCTGCCGAGGCTATCTCACGCCCGATGTACGAAAGATTTGTCGAAAGCGTGAAATCGGCTCTGGGAAAGGATGTCGCAACAGGTAGTTTCGGAGCAGATATGCAGGTGGAATTAATCAACGATGGCCCCGTAACAATTTGGATAGACTCAAAAAATAGAGAATAACGAGTCTGAAACATTAGCAAAATGAGACGCAGAACACATAAAATGGGAGTTGGACCTGGCAGAATAGTAATCTACATTGCTGTAGTTGCTATTATGTGGTTGGCTGGACACATATACAATAAATATATCGAGCCCAACAAGGAGTTTATCGAGCAGATAAGTGGAGGCTTGAGCGACGCAATGACCCAAGAAGCCTCTTTGGTCAGCGGTTTTTCAGCAGTCGCCACCCCCTCGCAGAATGAGTCCTCACCAAACATCGAGTCGCAAAACGAGAGCGCCGAGCTGCCACACATAAAAAACAATAGTTTCCGCAAAGGGTGGGCCGAGTTACCAGCCACTCCCAAACAGAAGCAATTATTTACCACCCACCACTTCTACAAGCAGGGACGACGCAACTATTCGGTATGCTACAGCAGCAAATACCATTGTCCCGTATGGGTCGCAGCACCACTGCACCGTAGCTACAAGGGCGATGTAAAGCGTAACGACAGCTATACTTTCGACCCCACAATTTCAGTTGATATTCAACCGTTGCTCACACGCTCATACGGTCAATATACCCGAGGGCATATGCTTGGTTCGGCAGAAAGGACTGCCTCTCGCGCGATGAACGAGCAGACATTCTACTCGACCAACATCGCACCTCAGCTACGCGACGGATTCAACACCCGAGGCGGTGCGTGGAATAACATAGAAAGAGTGGTCGACAAGCAGATATGCAACGACACGCTATACGTCGTAACTGGATGCCTGTTTGACAACTACACTCACTCAGACGGCCGCAAAGTAAAAGCCTCAAACACCACAAACAAGGGCGACAAAAAGCAGATAGCTGTCCCCACAGCTTTCTACAAAGCTATGCTCCGCACCAAACGAGGTTCTACGGGCAAGAGCGTAATGGAGTGCAAAGCCGATGAGCTGAAATGCGCCGCCATAATAGTTCCCCACACCTCGGCCGCAGGCTACAAGCCATCGAGCAGAGATTTGATAAGCATCAAGGAACTGGAGCGACTGAGCGGAGTGGAGTTTTTCGCCAATGTAAAGAATGCCCCCAAGGGAAAAGCAAACCCCTCGGATTGGGGATTATAAACATTTTCAAGTCTGCAATCAAGCAGCGGTAAAAGTCGCTCATAATAAACGATATACATTTAAGATATGGATATAGCACAAGCAAAACGCAAAGAGAACATAGCAGAATACATACTCTACCTATGGCAATTGGAGGACCTGCTCAGAGCCTTGCAATTCAGTCCCGAGGCGATATACTCTCAACTGGTGGCTCCACGTCAGGTTGATGAAGAACAGAAACACATATACTTATTGTGGTATATGGATATAGTAAACCTGCTACGCAAAGAAGGTAAGGAGGAGAGTGGCCATCTAGAACACACTATACACCTTATAGCCGATATGCATAACCTGCATTTGCAGCTGATGCACAACCCCATCGGAGAACATTATCGTGCAACGTTCGCACGTCTTCTACCTCAGCTGCCTCAGTTGCGCACAATGATAAAAAAGGAGGATGTTTCGGATACAGAAATCTGTTTTCGTGCGCTCTATGCCGCAATGCTCTACCGCATAAAAGGCGACAAGAAACGCACCGAAACTATCAAAGATACCATCGAATTGGTTTCGCCCGTTGTAGCCGAGCTTGCCGATATGTATAGAAAGGTCGAACAGGGCGAGGTGGACCTCTTTAAGGATATGTAACAGCAATTTATGAGCTAAAAGGGGTAATATCAAAGCTTTTCAAGGGTGAAAATGGGGTAAAACACGAATCGAGGACGTTTTTATTTGAAATATTTTTGCGAAATAGGAAAAAAGGCTTACCTTTGCACCTCGCAGAAGATTACGAACAGACGTAATCGATGTGAAATTAATTGACACAAACACAAAAACGATATCGTTATGGCAATGAAAAGAACTTACCAGCCTTCTCGTCGTAAGAGAATCAACAAGCACGGATTCCGTCAGAGAATGGCAACAGCTAACGGCCGCAAGGTTTTGGCTGCACGTCGCGCTAAGGGACGTAAGAAGTTGACCGTATCAGATGAGTCAACATTTAAGTATGCTTAATTTTCCGATTAAGTCGGAAAAATAAGAGGGAATCGGACGCGGTTCCCTCTTGTTTTTTATCCTCTGCGGCATAATTTATGCTCCACCTGAGGGTATGAAACGAATTATAACTCCATTTATAGCAGCCTTTCTGATTGGAGCAGTGGCTCTGTTGGCTGTATACGTCGAGAGCCGAGTGCGGCCCCAGCAGAAGAGCGAATATCTATGGTACGACACTCTGCAACAATTAAACGACCTGGCAAGAATCAAGCATCGCCAGAGTCTGCGATACGCACAATACTCGACCTTCGCCGAAAAGGAGGGGTTGCACAATCAAGCCGTACTCCTGCGAGCCATATCGCAAGCCGATGCCATACAGTGCCAAAACTGCATAAAGGCTATTGAATCGTTGGGCGGCATACACCACATACCAGTAAGTGTCGATGCCACGATGTACGACACACGCAGGCATATGCAGATAATCTGCGACGAAAAGAGCGCATATCACTCCGAGCATATACACAATATAATATTACAAACTCTCAACGAGGGTAATCGCTACATTGCACGTATGCTGACGTGGAGCGATGCAAGCGACGTAGAGCAGATTCTCATCCTGCGCCACGAATTACAACGCAGCAACACCGCCGACACCATCCATCAAGCTCATTACACCGTATGTCCCGTATGCGGCAAGTTGAGCGACAAAGAGCTAAGCACCTATCGCTGCGCCCACTGCATGACGCCTCACGAGAAATTCTTAATTTTTAAGTGAGCCTCCATATCCCCGTCTTAAAACAGAATTCCACGCCCTTCGATAAAATCGACAAAAAAAAACCCGACCACCATTGTGGTGGTCGGGCATACTATTGCAAGCACTATAAGCCGAGTTCTGTACCCCCAAGAGGGCCTCTATCATTTATCTACGACTGCGGTCACCCACAGCCTCTAGCAACCTACCCCCCGACATTGGGCGAGCAACCCTTAATTGTCGGTATACGCGGTCTTGCAACCCGCAAGGCGTACGGCCAGACGACATTACTGCCGCTGCGGTGGGCTCTTACCCCACCTTTTCACCCTTACCTGCCAGCCGAAGCCGACATAGGCGGTTATTCTCTGTTACGCTACTACACCCTTACGGACATCGAGCCGTTAACTCGTGCGGTGCTCTGTGTTGCTCGGACTTTCCTCCCCCTGACTAGCAGGCAGCGATAGAGCGCACTTGCAAATTTTTCGTCTCCGAGGCGGGTTGTCGTTCTCATTACCGTAACGACACAACCTCAACCTCATCCTCATCAATTCTATTGAAAGCTATTTTCTTTCAATGGCTAGTGGCCTTACTCATTACTGAATCGGCACAACCTGCACCTTATTCTGATAATACATCGGATATATTCTATCCAACGTCGGCTGGACTCGCTACCTACCGCAACGGCACAGCCTGCATTTTTTCTTTATATGTTGAGTAAAAACTCAAAATACCCACCTCACGAAAATCGTATAATGTGAGCTATTTTGAAGCTGCTCGCAGTGAATGAAACCGCAGCATACTAATCGTATGTGAGGATTTCAGGCACAAGGCAGATGCCAAAAGAGCCACATTAGACGGTTTTCAACACCTATTTTTCGACAGTCTTAATGTCTTTGATACGTAACTGCGTAGTCACCATTCCACGATAATGGTTCTCCACAATCTGATAGCATACATCTATCGGACGACCAGCACGGATCCAATCGTAATGAGTAGGCTGCTGGAAGGCAATAGTCTGAATCGCCGTATTGGGCTTCTCCCGCTGTACCAGATCCATTCTCAGATGCTCCAAATCTGCACCCACCAACTTCACTTCGCCGTGCGAGCTTGCTCCATAGGTTACAAAGACCGGGGCTGTGTTACCTGGGCCAAACGGCTGGAAGCTATTGAGCTGGCGATGGAACGCAGGCGTGATATCAGAGAATAGCAACTCGCTATCAATATCGACCTGAGGAACCAAAATCTGCGGATCAATATGTTCATCGACATAGTCGTTGAATCGCTTGGTGAAGGCATCTACATTCTCAGGCTTCATCGTAAGACCCGCGGCATACATATGGCCACCAAAGTTTTCCAGCAAATCCGAGCAAGACTCTACGGCCTGATAGAGGTCGAAGCCTGGAACCGAACGCGCCGAACCAGTCACGAAACCATTACTCATAGTGAGCACTACCGTAGGACGATAGTAAGTCTCAATCAGACGCGAAGCCACGATTCCCACGATACCCTTCATCCACTTAGGATTATAGATAACCGTACTCTTATGCTCCTTCATCTCAGGATGCGACTCGATGTAATCGTGAGCCTCCTGCGTCACGCTACGGTCGATATTCTTACGATCCTGATTATAGGCATCTATCACATCACAGAACTCGCGGGCCTGCTTCTCGTTACCCTCAACAAGCAGCTCAACGGCCGCAAAGCCTCCCGAAGGAGCCGCATTTTCATCATTCTCGTCCATACGCATACGCCCTGCGGCATTGATACGTGGACCAATCTTGAAGACAATATCGTCGATTGTGATATTGTGGCGCTCCAAGCCACATATCTTGATTATCGACAACAGACCCGACGAGGGCATACGATTCAATCGCTCCAAACCATAATAGGCCAAGATTCGATTCTCACCCGTAAGCGGGACTATGTCTGACGCAATACTCACTACCAGCAAATCCAACAGATGCTCAATATCCTTGAACGGGATACCGTGCTTCTGAGCATAAGCCTGAACGAGTTTAAAACCAACTCCGCAACCCGACAACTCATCAAACGGATAGTTGCAATCGTTGCGTTTTGGATCGAGAACTGCTACGGCTGAGGGAATCTCCTCTGCCGGAAGATGGTGGTCGCAGATAATACAATCTACGCCCTTCTCACTCGCATAAACAACCTTTTCTACGGCTTTAATGCCGCAATCGAGAGCAATCATCAACGTCACACCCTTACGTGCCGCCGAATCAATACCCTTTACCGATATACCGTAACCGTCGTTATAACGGTCGGGGATGTAGAAAACTAGGTTCTTGTGACCTATCTGCTTCAAAAATTTATAAACCAAAGCTACGGCTGTTGTACCGTCGACATCATAGTCGCCATAGACCATAATCTTCTCGTTATTGGCCACGGCACGCTCAATGCGCTCGACCGCCTTATCCATATCCTTCATCAGGAACGGATCGTGCAGATCGGAGAGCTGCGGATTAAAAAATTTATTAGCCTTTTCTACGGTGTCTATGCCTCTCTGAACTAGTAGGTTCGTGAGCACGGGCGACATACGGAGGTGGTTCGACAATCGAACAACAGCCTCCTGAGCGCCTTGGGATCTCACAACCCAACGCTTCTGTATAGGCATAACTTACAATTTTATTATTTATATATTTTAACATTTAATCTCTCAGCTAAGTGTTTCGCTATCTGCTCCTTAACAATTTCCAGAGCTATATCTTGGCCTACCTCACGGCTTAGGCTCGTAACACCCTTGTCGACAAATCCGCAAGGGTTAATATGCGAGAAGTATCGCAAATCGGTCGACACATTCATCGCAAAACCGTGCATCGTAACATAACGCGAAGATCGCACTCCTATTGCGCAAATCTTTCTTGCTCGCGCACTTTCGGGGTCAATCCATACTCCCGAAGCACCCTCAATGCGACCAGCCTCAACACCCCAATCGGCACATACGTCGATGATGGCTTGCTCAATAGCATCGATATATTGGCGCAGGCCTATACCCAACTTCTCCAAATCGAGAATAGGATAACCGACAATCTGCCCGGGACCGTGAAAAGTGATATCTCCCCCACGCTCGATACGATAGAATTCTGCTCCTATCGAACGAAGGTAGGCCTCCGGGACAAGCATATTCTCGGCCTTGCCGCTCTTGCCCAACGTGTATACAGGATTGTGTTCAACGAGAAGTAATTCGCCGCCGCAATCGGCCTCAACGATCGAATCCCACTCAGGAGCAATCGCCTTCTGAGAATCACTCAACGCCACAGATTCAACCGCAGACCCCGACTTTGAATCGAGGATACGCCCAAAGAGCAAATGTTGTAAATCCCAACATTCGCCATAGCTCATACGGCCCAAATCTCTGTACAATACCTCCACCATCTCGCCTATAATCGACTACCACACACACTTAGGCAACGAATACTCGCAGCCACTTTTCTCTACGCCTAGGGGATCCTACGCGTTCTGGGCAGCAATTTTACACTTGACGCTCTCCAATGCAGCATCGGCCAAATACGACGAGCGCACCATGGGCGCACTTGCGCAATAGCTGAAACCCATCTCCAAAGCTTGGAGTCTGTACCATTCGAATTTTTCAGGAGTGATATACGCCGCAACGGGATAGTGCTCCAATGAGGGTCGAAGGTACTGACCAAGCGTCACAATTTCGACACCTACACTACGCAGGTCTCGAAGTGTTTGTAAAACTTCATCATCGCTCTCGCCAAGTCCGACCATCAGTCCACTCTTCGAGACTGCGCCCATCTGGGAGATAATCTCCAATGTACGGAGGCTGGTGCGATACTTCGCACGAGCACGTACCTCAGGGGTGAGTCGCTCGACGGTTTCGATGTTATGCCCGATAATATCGGGCTTGGATGCGGCCACAATCTCAATTAAATCGGCCCTTGCATCCAAATCGGGAATAAGGAGCTCAATTGTTGCGTCGGGATTCTCTTTGCGGATAGCCTCCACCGTTGCGGCCCAATGAGCAGCTCCACCATCGGGAAGGTCATCACGCGTGACAGAAGTCACGACAACGTGTCGAAGTCCCATAAGCCTTACACTCTCCGCCACTTTTTCGGGCTCGGAGGCTTCGGGAGCAAGGGGTTTGCCAGTCTTTGTCGCGCAGAATTTGCATCCACGCGTACAGATATCACCCAAAATCATAAATGTGGCGGTTCTTCGACGCCAACACTCGGCCTTATTCGGACACAATCCACTGCTACATATCGTATGCAATGAATGCTCTTTGACGATACGCTCCACCTCGGCAGAACCTTCGTCACTTTGCAAGCGAATTTTAAGCCACTCGGGTTTCTTCAGGACATTTACCTTGTCATAAAACTTCGGCATTTTTTAAGTTCATTATTTTCCAATTGATGCAAAGATAGGAAAAAAAACAAAAAACACCTCATTATACGCATAAAATCGGTGGACAATATCAAAAAAAAGAGTACTTTTGTAAAGATTACTGTTTTTATGGCACATATTATGGCCTTTTAACACCACTTAGAGATTACCAACAAAAGAATAACTGAGATGAAAAACGCGCTCAAATTTTACAAAGATTTCCCAAAAGAGGGTATCGTTTTCGTAGACATAATTCCTCTTTTGCAGGACAAAAAAATCTTCGCCCAGCTCATTGAAGAGATTGGCAACCGCCTGACGGCCCCCAACATCGCAGCCCCTGAAGCCAGAGGATTCCTTTTCTCAGCTCCGCTGATGCTTGCCAAGGAGGAGGTACAGTCGATTATACCCATTCGCAAGAGTGGCAAACTGCCTTACAATGAGGGCGATTTGTGCGACGTGGAGATTGAAAAGGAGTATGGTTCCGATCACCTCTTCTACCGTCTGAGCGATATAGCTGCAGCCAAGGCTGATGGTGATGAAATCCACATCTCGATCCTCGATGATTTGCTTGCAACGGGAGGTACTGCCGAAGGAATAGCCCAATCAATGATGGAGCAGAGAATCATAAAAGATGGCAAGGAGTACAAGGTGGTGATTGACGAGTTTATCTTCCTTGTCGAGCTTGACTTTTTGAAGGGCGCGGAACGCCTGGAAAAGATTGCCCCCGTAAAGTCGATAATTCATCTGTAACAAAATATCTAAAAATAAACAATGTGCCTATCTAACAAGTGTGTAGACAGGCACTTTGTTTCCATAACGGGCATAAAAGTAGGATATGACATAAAACACGTCATTCTGGCATTTTTACGTAGACCGAATACCATCACCGCAGGTAGGTTGATGTAAAAACGAGGAATGACGTGTTTTTTTATTGTGTAATGGCGGAATTGCAAACAAGGCCTCAAAAACACTCTGACTGCCCGAAAAACAATAACGCAACAACAAATTTTGAATTCTGAATTCTGAATTTTGAATTAATATATGTATATTTGCACGTTTTAGCTACTTTGCCAAGCCAATACAGACTAAAAACTGAGCAAAAGAGGCTTGACAACTCATAAAACGAGACAAAAAAATAAAAATATACAGACTATGAAGTTCAACGAGTACAAAGGCCTCGACTTAGCAAAGGTTGCTGATGAGGTATTGAAACAGTGGGATACCAACGATACGTTCCACAAGAGTATCACCACACGTGAAGGTCACCCAACATTCGTATTCTACGAGGGACCTCCCTCGGCCAATGGTATGCCAGGTATTCACCACGTGATGGCTCGAACAATCAAGGACGTTATTTGCCGATACAAGACTCAGCAGGGTTATTTGGTACACCGTAAGGCTGGTTGGGATACTCACGGTCTGCCCGTTGAGCTTGGCGTGGAGAAAAAGCTGGGTATCACCAAAGAGGATATTGGCAAGAAAATCACCATTGAGGAGTACAACGACACCTGCCGCAAGGCTGTGATGGAGTTTACCGACATCTGGGAGGATTTGACTCACAAGATGGGTTATTGGGTAAATATGGACGACCCATATATCACCTACGACAACAAATACATCGAGACTCTTTGGTGGCTTCTGAAGCAGCTCTTCGACAAGGGATTGCTCTATAAGGGTTACACCATTCAGCCCTACTCGCCCGCAGCAGGTACAGGTCTTTCGACTCACGAGTTGAACCAGCCGGGTTGTTACCGTGACGTGAAGGACACCACTATGGTAGCTCAGTTCCGCATCTTGGAGCCTAAGGCCGAAATGGAGGGTTGGGGTACTCCCGTATTCTTGGCGTGGACCACTACACCTTGGACTTTGCCATCAAATACTGCACTCTGCGTTGGTCCAAAGATTGACTACGTAGCAGTTCGTACATACAACGGCTACACTGGCGAGAAGATTACAGCCGTACTTGCCGAGCCATTGCTCTACACCCACTTCAACAAGAAGGCCGAGGGCCTTGCTCTCGACTCATACAAGCCGGGCGATAAACTCATTCCGTTTGAGGTGGTTGGTCGCTGGAAAGGCCCTGAGTTGGTAGGCATGCACTACGAGCAGCTTATCAATTGGGTTAAGCCCGTTGAGTTGGACGAGAATGGCAATTGGAAGAACGCTGCCGACAAGGCATTCCGCGTAATTCCGGGTGACTATGTAACTGTGGAGGACGGTACAGGTATCGTTCACATTGCTCCCACATTTGGTGCCGACGATGCTTTCGTTGCTCGACAGGCAGGAATCCCCTCACTCTTTATGATCAACAAGCGCGGCGAGACTCGCCCAATGGTTGACTTGCAGGGTAAGTTCTACTTGATGGAGGAGCTGGACGAGCAGTTTATTAAGGAGTGTGTTGATGCCGAGGCCTACAAGGAGTACGAGGGTCGCTGGGTGAAGAATGCCTACGACCCACAGTTTACTGTTGACGGTCGATACGACGAGGCCGCAGCGCAAGCTGCCGAGTCGCTTGACGTATATATCGCTATCAACCTCAAGGGCGTAAACAAAGCCTTCAAGATCGAGAAGCACACCCACAACTATCCCCACTGCTGGCGTACCGACAAGCCTGTGCTTTACTACCCACTTGATTCGTGGTTTATCCGCACAACAGCTCTCAAGGAGCGCATGATGGAGCTTAACACCACAATCCACTGGAAACCTGAGTCAACAGGTACGGGTCGTTTCGGCAAGTGGCTGGAGAATCTGAACGACTGGAACCTATCACGTTCTCGTTTCTGGGGTACTCCGTTGCCAGTATGGGCTACCGAGGATCGCACGGAGTTGAAGTGCATCGGCTCGATTGAGGAACTTATAGCCGAGATTGAGAAGAGTATCGCAGCAGGCAATATGACCGAGAATCCATACAAGAATTTCAAAGTGGGCGATATGTCGAAGGAGAACTACTCAACCGAGAATATCGACCTGCACCGCCCCTACGTTGACTCAATCATCTTGACCTCATCGAAGGGTGAGCCAATGAAGCGCGAGAGCGATCTTATCGACGTATGGTTCGATTCGGGAGCGATGCCTTACGCTCAGATTCACTACCCATTCGAGAACGGAGGCGCAGACTTCAAGGAGGTATTCCCCGCAGACTTCATCGCCGAGGGTGTTGACCAGACTCGTGGTTGGTTCTTTACTTTGCACGCAATTGCAACTATGCTCTTCGACTCGGTTGCATTCAAGAATATCATCTCGAATGGTTTGGTATTGGACAAGAACGGCAACAAGATGTCGAAGCGTTTGGGCAATGCCGTTGACCCATTTGAGGTACTCTCAACTTACGGTGCCGATGCTACTCGCTGGTATATGATTTCAAACTCTCAGCCTTGGGATAATTTGAAGTTCGACAAGGAGGGTGTTGACGAGGTACGTCGTAAGTTCTTCGGAACACTCTACAACACTTACTCATTCTTCGCATTGTATGCCAATGTTGATGGTTTTACAGGCAAGGAGACTGAGATCCCCGTTGAGCAGCGTCCCGAGATCGACCGCTGGATTATTTCACTGTTGAACACATTGGTTAAAGATGTAACCACATATCTGAACGACTACGACCCCACTCCTGCAGCACGAGCTATTCAGGAGTTTGTTGGCGAGAATCTCTCAAACTGGTATGTTCGTTTGAACCGTAAGCGTTTCTGGGGTGGCGGTATGAGCGACGATAAGTTGGCTGCTTATCAGACTCTATACACCTGCTTGGAGACCGTTGCGAAGTTGGCTGCTCCGTTTGCACCATTCATCGCAGACCGCATCTTCACAGATTTGAATGCTATGAGTGGTCGCCACACAGAGGAGTCAGTACACATCGCACAGTTCCCTGTTGCCAACCAGGAGCTCATCAACAGCGATTTGGAGCAGACAATGGATATTGCACAGCGTGTTTCATCGATGGTACTCGCTTTGCGTCGTAAGGTAAATATCAAGGTTCGCCAGCCTCTTACAAAGATCCTTATCCCCGTACTCGACCCCGATATGGCACGTCACATCGAGGCTGTGAAGGGCTTGATTATGGGTGAGGTAAACATCAAGGATATAGAGCTTTTGAACGACACCACAGGTATTATCACAAAACGTATTAAGCTCAACTTCAAGAACTTCTGCCAGCGTTATGCTAAATTAGCAAAGCAGATGGCAGCCATGGCAGCAACATTCTCGCAAGAGCAGATCGCAGCCATCGAGTCTGCCGCAGAGACTACACTTGAGATTGCCGGTGAGACTATTACAGTAACTCCTGCCGATTTTGAAATCACGTCGGAGGATATGCCGGGTTGGTTGGTTGCATCGGAGGGTAAACTCACCGTTGCTCTCGATATCACCGTAACTGAAGAGCTGCGCCGTGAGGGTGTGGCACGCGAGTTGATTAATCGAATTCAAAACATCCGCAAGGATTCGGGATTCGAGGTGACCGACAAGATTCGAGTAGAGATTGAGCAGAAGGAGCTTGTAGCTGGCGCTATCGAGTATTTTGCCGACTACATCGCATCGCAGACTCTGGCCGTCGAGGTAAAGGCCGTGGCAGAGCCCCAAGGTGCTGTGGTGGTTGATTCGGAGGTTGACGAAGAGAACTTGAAGATTGCAGTCACTCGCATATAGTCTATGCCACGTATGTTTTTAGGGTAAAGATTTGTTTATTAGCAAAATTTAACTTATCTTTACATAAACAAGGCGTAGGAATAGTTCCCATACGCCTTGCTAACCTAAAACATTTACGACTATGGCAGAGCAGAGTTTAAGATACGGAGATGCCGATTTGGCGGAATTCAAGAAGATTATCTTGAAGAAACTCGAGCAGGCGAAAGCTGATTATGAGTTGTTGCGTTCAAACATCACCCACTCGGGTGATAACGACACTCAGGATACATCGCCTACATTTAAGGTGCTCGAAGAGGGTGCTGCAACCCTATCGAAGGAGGAGACTGGCCGTTTAGCTGCGCACCAGATGAAATTCATCCGTAACCTTGAAATGGCACTCGTAAGAGTAGAGAACAAGACTTACGGTATTTGTAAGACTACGGGCAAGTTGATCCCCAAGGAGCGTTTGATGCGCGTTCCTCACGCCACTGAGTGCATCGAGGCCAAAGAGAGCCGCAAATAGAAAGGGGCCGCAAATAGAGAACGGCAAATAACGAGAGGCAAAAACGAGGGGCCGCGAAAGAAATGAGCCACGAATAAAGAGAGGCAAAAAACGAGGGGCTAAACAGCTCATTATAAAAAGAGTCGGTCAATTTCAGAGAACCGGAGATTGACCTAGCAAGTTATAATTGGACCTTATAATCATAGCGGTCTGTCGAACTTCAAGTTGACAGACCGCTGTTTTATATATATTATTAGATTATCTTGCTTTATACCCCCACCGCTACTCCTCAACGGCATAAGTAAGCCCCTGCAAAGCATCGTCAGAGTAGATATGCAGACTATGCCCCACCTCACTCAGACAAGTTATACGATGAATATGGTTATCGAATTGTCCTGGCTTGCCGACCGAAAAAAGCGATAACGGCGCTTTTACCTCCAACGTCTCAACCAATCGTGCACGACTCTCGCCCACGGGCTCAAAAATCTCCACACGAAACTCGCCATCGGCGAAGTTGTAGCCAGCAAATTGCGGATGAGAATGAACACTCGTTGTGTTACCACGCTTCCACCCCATCACAATCGCCTCCCAGCCCGATGCAGAACGACCAAGATAGGTACGGCTATACGCACTGTCGGAATAGTTATCGAACTCAGTCAGAGAGTTCTCGCTAAGCCAATCCCCGACATATGCTTTCAACGCCTCACCGAGCTGTTGGTCGATAGGGCGGTTATTGCATATCTCTAACATCTGTCCGAAGAATTCATCATATCCTGTTTGGTGAGCCATCGGCTCGTGAAATCCATCTACCACTCTTTGCTGTTTCATAATCTATGTTTGCTTTTTTACAAAAGTATAACTCCACAACAATTTTCTAATTAGTATAAATACCTAATTTTATTCAATCGCAGAAGATATTACATTATGGTAAGGAAAAGAGAACCTATGGACAAAATATCAGCGCAACAACATCAAGCAATGTAATTCGATAAAAGGGTTATAATCTCTCCCTGAAAAGAGAGTTGGGAGGGAATATCAATATGGGTGCTGTAGGCACAAAAAAAAGAGAGGAATGTTCCTCTCTTTTTTGTGCCCAGGATAGGACTCGAACCTACATGCCGTGAAGCACTCGCACCTGAAACGAGCGTGTCTACCATTTCACCACCTGGGCATCGTTTCGATTTGCAAAGATAGCACTTTTTTTCTATCGGCAATATCTTTGACATATTTTTTTAGCTCTGCACCAATTTACTGCCGTGTAATTCTTCGCTACTCCTCCTGGAAGAATCGGTAGTGGAAAATCAGCAGATAGACAACCGCACACGATATATAGGCATCTGCGAGATTGAAAATCGCACCAAAGAAGTAGTTATTGTAATCGACCAGGAACGACAACCAACTCGGCACATTATTCCACTGGAACAGAGGAAAGTAGAACATATCCACAACCTTTCCCATCAGCAGTGAGCTATAGCCCTCACCAAATGTAGCCACTGTAAGAGGGGTCGAGGCTGTAAAAATTGCACCATAGAAAAGAGAGTCGATAAGGTTACCTGCCGCGCCTGCCAAAACCATTGCAAGACCAATCAATACTCCTTTGGGCACTGCCTTGGCTCGGCGAGTCAAATGGCAGATGTAGTAACCCAAAAGACCGATCATCACCACGCGGAACAGCGTAAGCAACAATTTACCCCAATCGAATCCACCATCCGACGAGATCTGCATTCCAAAGGCTGCGCCATTATTCTCAATAAAGCGCAACTGGAACCAAGGAAAAATCTCGATAGCCTCATCGATGCGAAGGTGTGTCTTGATCCATATCTTTAAAATCTGGTCCAAAAGAATCAGCACAAAGATCAACACAGCGGTATTTTTAAGTTTCATAGTCATCAATGTTTAGTTATAACTGAGAACTACCACCTTAGTGGGGCATTCATTTGCAAATATACTCAAAAATAGGATTCTTGCAAAATCTCATACGGGTTAGACCCAGTATGCCCGCCGCAACACAAAAAAATGGGCCGCCCCTTCTGGGACAGCCCTGCTCTTGAACGCAGTAGTAACGCGTACTACTTTGTAATGCGACGCTCCTTGATACGAGCCTTCTTACCTGTAAGGTTGCGCAAGTAGTAGATACGTGCACGACGTACAACACCATACTTGTTAACCTCGATCTTGTCGATGTGGGGTGAGTAAAGAGGGAAGATACGCTCAACGCCTACACCGTTAGAGATCTTACGGATTGTAAACATCTTAGTCTTACCTGTACCCTTAATCTGGATAACTACACCACGGAAGCTCTGCAAACGCTCCTTGTTACCCTCGATAATACGATAAGTTACGGTGATTGTATCACCAGCAGCGAACTGAGGAACCTCAGCCTCGCTCTTTGTCCACATCTGCTCGTTCACGAGCTTAATGATAGCATCTTTGTTCATTGTTGCAACAAATATTAAAATTAATCGTTCAACATTATCGCTGCGCAAGATTTACCATACAGCCCATTGGCTTGTAATCCCGATAGTCACCGCCTCACGGCTACCGACTACCTTTTAACCTTACACCCTATATAAGAGGTTGATACGGGAGTGCAAAGATATGGCTAAAATTTCGAAAAACAAAATCTTGCCGTCAAAAATTGCTCTATAATAGACCGATACGCTATAATCTACCCTACTTTAACCTAAATTTCACCAGCACCGGATTATCATCACTCTGCGTATTCAACTTATCGACATTGCAGCAACTGCCAATGCTGACAATAAAGGGATAGTTTTCACATTTTATTCCATTTTCAAATCATACTCAAGCATTGCACCCGAATAACGCCTGTGGGTAAATATTCGACCATTGGTTAGATAAAGATTGTTGGCTGCGCCTTCAAGTTCATATCTGGCTACGAGATTCCCGCTCCAATCAAAAATATGCAATTGACAATTAGGTCCACACTTCTCTTTCCACTCGGCATCGCTCAGTTCCGGATACGGATAGGACTTTTCGGGCAATGATTCGAGGTATGAACGATAGAATCTGGAAATCTGTGGGCCCTGATATAGCGCATAGATATACTTATCGTCACACTGCACATCGTTATAGAATGATACACTCTCGCTATTAGATGCAAGTGGCAGACCCTCAACCCTTACAGCCTCCATCTTTCCACTCTTCAAATCGAGTATATTTATCTGTGGAATAAGACTTCCAGCCAAAACGAGCTTTCCGCGCGAGGAGTTTACAGCTTTATTTGTCATATATGCAAATTGATCGGTTGAAGATATTGGCTTACCATAACCATCAAATGGTAGTAAGTAGGCTGGCTGAGTGTATATTTGGTCATACGTCTTTGTTATACGCTGCTCACTCAACGAGTAAATAAAGCATTGTGGCATAATTCTTAAAACCTGATTGCGCGCAATTCCGCTAAACATAGACTTATACTCCTCGGGGATATTCTCACGCTCTGTCTTGGGCGGAATCTCACCTATCATACGATTCGAATCAATCCACAGTAGCGGAGAACTCGGCATATCAATCTCTCGCTCATATACCCCCTGCCCACTTTGAAGCGATTTTGTCACATTGCAGAGTAGATTAGCCAGCTTGCCTTCTGATGTTCTAACCTGCATAAGACTCTTTATATCACCATTCTGCTTGACGGGTATAAAAGTACCATATACATAATTAAATTCGTTTGGTCCACGACCTTTACGACCAATCTTGCCAATCTCCTCGCCACTCTCAATATCCAGAACTGTAAACCACCAAGATTCGGGTGCAGATACAGAATAAATAAAAATCATCGAATCGAAAACGTAGAGATTCTGAGCATTGAAATTTTCGGTGTTTGGTACCCTACGTTTTACTTCCAGCCTTTCGAGAGGTTTATCAGCAACCAATCTCACCTTGGCATTAAAATAATTAAACGATTCGGTCTTCACCACAGTATCCTCCGAACAGGCTACAAACATTGCAGCAACAGCCAATACTGACAATAAAGAAATGCTTTTCATAACAGACATATTTGATTGTTTGGTCGTCATACAAATATAACGAATTATTTCTTAATCCATCAAGCAAAATATGAAATTTCTTATAGAGGTACAAGCGACGCTCAAACAAATAAAAATTCACTTTTCTATCTACCTGTATACACCATTACAAGCACATCACTACGCAATTAAGCGCAGCGGCAAGGAGCAGCAACCTATACAATGTCTCGGTGAATCCCACGCCCATACGCACAAAGATGAGGGGCAACATCATAGATGCTGGAACCGCAAGCAGGGCAAACTGAGTGGCAGTACAGCTCGGCAATAGGAACATTCCTACAAGTAGCAACAACATCAACGCATTGAATCGCATCGCCACACGAGCCTTGACTTTCAACGAATATTTATCGGAAATTATCAACGTCACGGCACACATAGCCATCACAAGCAACACGCCTAGCAACAACACACTCGCAGGATTTATCGTACCAAAGAAACTGAATTCACTTGCAGTGAGCATCGAGTTGTAAATCTCAATAGCCGGCTCGGTAAAACCCTTACCTGCACACCAGCTCCAATAACAGAGTGCCGCAGGCGGGAAGAACAAGCTACCCAACGTCACTAACTCGTCACGCCACGATGCTCGCGCAACCAACACAAGCAACGGCATAGCCACATAGAGGAGTGCCGCTGGAGCATAAATAAGGGGTAATAGTCCGAAATAGAGCATCGATAACGATAAATCGGAATATGAGCCACTACGCATAATACACCGCTGCATATATTTGGTTGCCAACAACATAACAGCCATTGATGCTGCCGAAAGCAGATAGTCACTACTGGTCATAACAGCTGTCGCTACCACTCCAAACAGAGTGATTCCCATAAGTGTATATGCTGGGTATAACGATAAGCGCACACCATATCTACCAGCGTTCAAGCCTGCCACAATAATCGACAATGCCCAAATAATGGCCGCTAAAAATGGGACTTGTTGCTGCACAGTCTGCAACAAATGACCGATAGGAGTCGAGACATTGGGAATCGCCTCATCGCCTACAGGCAGCAGTGCCGAACGCAGGGTGCAGAGTATAGCGATAACGATGAGCGTTACCGTAAGGTCAAATATGCGGTGTTGAGATACTCGTTTTGCCATCTTAATTCCTATTTTTATCGCCCACAACGCTGGTAGGCAACACAAACATCGGCGACAACCGTCCAAACGATTTGGGCATTAGTCAACCGTCACAAATTTACGAAAAAAGCGTGCAAGTCACCAAAATATTCGTAACTTTGTTGGACTATGCTTGAAAATTCTTTTCAAACCTCACTTTTGGAGGCAGGATGCGACGAGGCAGGACGCGGTTGCTTGGCGGGTAGTGTATTCGCTGCAGCAGTGATTTTACCTCCCGACTTCTATCACCCTCTACTTAACGATTCGAAGCAGATGACTGAGCGCCAACGCAATATGTTGCGTCCTATAATCGAAAGCGAAGCCATTGCATGGGCCGTTGCTGAGATTACAGCCGAGCGTATCGACGAGATAAACATTCTGAAAGCATCGATTGAAGGGATGAATGTAGCGGTTGAGAATCTGAAAGTTGCGGCAGAATTTCTGGCAATTGACGGCAACAGATTTGCCTCTCGTTCAGGATTACCCTTTCAGTGTATAGTCAAGGGCGACGGAAAGTATGCCAACATCGCGGCAGCATCGGTATTGGCAAAGACACATCGTGATGAGTATATGATGCGCCTGCACGAGGAGTTCCCACATTATGGCTGGGACCGCAACAAAGGCTATCCCACAAAAGAACACCGCCTGGCTATTCGCCAATATGGACTCTCGCCCTACCATCGACTATCGTTCAACCACGACAAAGGGCAATTGGAGCTGTTTTAAGTTAGAAAGAAAACTAAACACCCTGCCTAACTGATAGTTAGACAGGGTGTTTAGTTAATATTGAAATTCTTTCAGAAGACATCGAAGAGCCAAAACTTCGACTCAAAAAATCGTATAATTTGAGCTATTTTGAGGCTGCTCGCAGTTCAAGAATCCGCAGTTTACTCTGCGTAAATGAGGAATTCGAGAACAAGGCAGACACCAAAAGAGCCAAATTAGACGGTTTTTTACTTGAACTCGTTAAACTCAATAGCTACGCCCTCCTCCTCTACAAAGGCCAAAAGCATATGTCCCATATCAAATGGGCCAAAGAGCAGTTTTGTATCCTTGATAGCCTCCTCAATATTGGGGACTGCATAAGCAATATGAGCCTGCTGCTGCATAAGCTGTGGTAGCGGAGTATCGGGCTCAAAATACAAAAACTCAATCTTATTGGGGCTCTGCGAGCAATCGGTGATATGAACCTTCAACGGTTCAACATATATCATACCCTCCATCTTCTCCTGGAGGACCATACCTACGTGATTAAATGTTCGCATATCGTCTAATTTTTAAGGTTTTACAAACTTGCTTTGGGGTTGGTGAAACGCAAACCTGCATTGTCGTGGAATGTGCCGTACTCGGTAACCACAGCACCCTCATCGCCTGCCATCAGGAAATGGCGGCTCTCCAATACCTGCAAAGAACTGATATCACCGACCTTCATAATGTGGAAATTCTGAGCCGTGATATAATCTTTCTGACTCTCAGGGAGTGCGGGAGCATTGGGCGTAGGCTCGCCAATTCCGAAGTTATAGACCCAGCCGTTGCGCACCTGCCAGCTCTCGTGCTTAGCAGCATACTCCGAAGGAACGTGATAGTGCTCGGCAATCATCTGACCCGGCAGGAGATAAATCTCGTGACCGAAATAGAGATGGTCGGGGTTGTTAATCCAGAACACACCGCCCATACCGGTATGCTCAAAATCACCCAATCCAAAATCGTTCACCCAGAAATTCTCCTCCAAGAATGGAGTGAACGGAATTCCGTAATGCTCGAACATATCGAGAAAAGCCTTTTTGGCTACATCTTGATTAAATACTCCGTCGGTATAATAATCGGCGTTGGTGTACTTTTTAGTGTAAGGTTTCTGCTGCATAATTTTATTAGGTTTTAGGTTTTTACTCTATTAACTATCGCATACGTTCCGCATAAAGGCGGCTCACCGCTCATCACATCGACAAGTGAAGGGCGTTACGCTACCCAAAATTAGTGGATATTTTTCACTTCTGCAACCCGACGAAGGGCTAAACTCGGAATATTTTTTTATCTTTGTCGAAAGCTAATATTGAATTTGGGCGTTGCAACGCCACATAGAGCCTGAAATATTGGAATTGAGATTATGAAAAATAAAGATAGATTGATATTTGTAACCAACGACGATGGCTATCAGGCCAAAGGATTCGAGGCAGCCTTGGAAGTTGCCCGCGAATTTGGTCGAGTGTTGGCCGTAGCTCCCGCCACAGCTCAGAGTGGCAAGAGCCAGGCCATCACGATGTATGACCCGCTCTTTCTGGACAAGCAACGCTCAGAGGAGAGATTGGATGTATACTCCTTCTCTGGCACTCCCGTCGATTGCGTGAAAGTTACATTCGACCACCTCATCGGCGAACAGAAGGTCGATTTGGTTATCTCGGGTATCAATCACGGCTCAAATGCTGCTACCAACGTACTCTATTCGGGGACAATGGGAGCCGCAATCGAGGGCAGTTTCTACGGAGTGCCATCGGTTGGATTGTCGCTCACAAGCCACGATGCCGATGCTGATTTTGAGGCTGCAAAAGAGTATGCTCGCCGTATAATCGCCTCGCTTCTGGAACACGAGAGCGAGGAACAAAATCGTGGTATATGTCTGAATGTCAACGTACCCGATATCGCTACCGAGGAGATTCGCGGAATGCGTCTATGCCGTCAGTGCCGAGGAATATGGCAGGACGATTTCTTCCGTCACGAGGATCCTCGTGGCCGCACATATTTCTGGCTGTCGGGCGGATTTTCGAACTACGAACCCGATGCCGAAGATACCGACGAGTGGGCTTTGAAAAACGGATATGTAAGTATTGTGCCGGTGCAGATCGACCTGACCGACTACAATCGAATGGCGTACCTACAAGATGTATTGAAGCAATAATTCAGGCCGAAAAGAATAATCGGCTGCATATTTATGCATAGTTTAACAACTTAAAACTTTTGCCTTATGATGATTCGTATATTGCTCTATTTGGCTATCATCATTCAGTTTATAGCGATGTATTATGCCATACGTTTGGTTCGACTAACCAAATACAACGCCATATGGATACTCTTCATCATCGGTTTTATGGTGTTGGCAGGAGAGCGCGTGCTGCAACTTGTGATGACATATGGCCACCATTTACCGGTAGAGGCTATGGTATGGCTCGATATTGTTGTGTCGATTTGCGTATCGGTAGGTATCGTGCTACTCGACAAGCTCTTTGAGTACATAGATCGTCTGAATCGCAATCGCCAACTAACTGATAAACGAGTACTTACAGCTGTTTTGCGAGCTGAGGAGCAGACTCGCTCGGAGTTCTCAAAGGAGTTGCACGACGGATTGGGGCCACTGCTATCGTCGGCAAAAATCTCACTCTCAGCCATCTCGCGTGATGAAATCGACGAGTCGCGTCGCGATATTTTCGATAACACGCTCTACGTTGTCGAGGAGGCCTTGCGTTCGCTACGCGAGATATCGAACAATCTATCCCCACACGTGCTGAGTGATTTCGGCCTTTCGCGAGGAATAAAAAATTTCATCGACCGTTCGTCGACACTACATAATGTGAAAATTTCGTTTGTCACGAATCTTCGCAGCGAGAGATATAATACAGATATTGAAGTTATTATGTACCGAGTAGTATGCGAGCTCGTGACCAATTCACTCAAACATTCAGGATGTAGCGAGATACGTCTTTCGCTGACCTCGTCGGGCGATATACTTGAATTGCAATACTCCGACAATGGCCGAGGCTTCAACCCTCAGGCCGTAATGGACTGCGGTATGGGACTCTCGAATATCAATTCGCGAATTAATTCTCTCAACGGCACATTCGATATTCGTTCAACCAAGGGCAAGGGAATGAGAGCCACTATTAAAGTTAATGTGCGAGGCGAAACTCGTATGGTGGATCGTCCCGCTGCAATCGACCAAGCCCGTCCTACGCATAAAAAAAATAAGGAACGATGATACGCATAGCATTGGTGGACGACCACTCGCTCTTTCGTAATGGATTAAGGATGCTACTCGCTGCACACGCCAACTTCGAGGTTATAGCTGATGTAGGCAGTGGGCAGGAATTCCTTGATATACTGACCGATAAAAGTCCCGATGTGGTCTTTATGGATTACTCGATGCCCGAGATGAACGGTGCCGAGACCACCCGCCAAGCCCTTGCGAAAATGCCCGAATTGAAGGTTATTACACTCTCGATGTTTGGCGACAACGCCTACTATTCAGATATGGTTGAGAGCGGAGCCAAAGGTTTTTTGTTGAAGGATTCACCTTTTAACGAGGTTGTGGAGGCCGTTGAGACTGTATACGAAGGAGGCACATACTTCTCCGAATCGTTACTAAAATCATTCTCAGAATCATTGCGCCGAGCTCCTGCATACATTGGCGAGAGTGTTCATAGCGAAATAGCCGAAGCCGACCGTCTATCGGAACGCGAGGAGGAGATTTTGGTTGCTATATGCCGAGGGCTATCGACGCAAGAGATTGCCGATGCGCTCTACATTTCAAAACGTACTGTGGATAAGCATCGCGCCAACATTTTAGAGAAAAGCGGCTGCAAGAATACCGCCAGCCTTGTGGTTTATGCCATCAAACACGGAATAGTAGAGATATAAACCTGCGACCGTGCCGTATCTTCATACACACCTACAATCTCGATAGCAACTCTGCCATCAGCACGCCCAAATGGTTACCCAATGCATATCCCACGATACCAGCACCCAAACCCGTCACAATCACACGTTTGTTACGCATTGCAACGGCTGCCATCGGCACAAATGGGGGCGAGTTGATAAATGCCACAGAAGATATCATCATCGAATCGGCATCGACCTTTGCCAAGCGGCACACTACAGCGTGGATAAATAGCGACAGGAAAACCGCTACCGACATAAAAGCCAAATGATTGATCCCTCCTCTCAAATCAAGTGATGAGAAATCGGCCATCGAAGCAATCGTGAGGCTGAAAATATAAATCAGATACATTCCCACATCGTAGCTAAGCTCCATCTCGCGAACTCTCCTGATAAACGAACTCGCAACACCAAGCGTAGTAAGCATCAGAATAAAGACCACCATAAACCACTCTGCAGGGAACACCAGCGTAGTTGCAGCCGACAACGCCACGATAACAAGCGTAACGCCCACAATCCGAGCCAGTTGTTTTAAGCCATTGCGAGTCAAAAGTTTGTGATATTGACTACTTGCACTCTGCAGCTCTTCGGTTGCGATTACAGCTTCTGTTGAGATTTCATCGGCCGAAACTTTTTCAATAGCACCTCCGTGCGACCACCTATAAAATCGGCGGAACATCTTGATACCCACGCTGAACAAGAATAAAAAGTAGAGGAACGAGATGATTATATCGTATGAGTTTATCAGGATAAAAGTCTCACTCTTGATGCGGAAAATCGCCTGCAAAGCCGCTGCATTGAGCGTTCCACCGGTATACATTCCCGTAATTATTCCACCCACCTCGGCCCCTTCGTTCACGTTACGGCCAAACAAAAGATAGCCGACCACCACAGCCACACACACCGCAAAAAAGCCACTCACAACAAGTCGCAATTGCAGGCCCGCCTCACGACGCGAGAAATGCGAGCCGTAAAGCATCATCGGAATAGCCAGCGGAATCATCACATTGGGCAACACATCTTGCAGCGGTTTGAGGTAAGGGCCAACGACAGGCAAATTCCCTATCACCATACCGATAGCATAAAGCACCATAATAGGCCCCAACTTCGCAAGCATAGACGAGCGATTGCATAGCCAAACAACCCCAGCCGGTAGCACACATAGCACGATGGCCAACACTACGTATATAATAATCGACATACTCTCTGAATTTTCTTTGGCAAATGTACGAAAAGAATTTGAATATGAGTCGTTTAGATACTAAATAACGATTCAAACATCGCGCGATAAGCATCGGCCTTACGCTCCAATTTCAACGGATAGGCTCGCGACGAAGATGGCATACGCCAAAACTCTATCTCGCGACCCGCAACCACGATTCGCTCACTTTGCCCAACCACAGGCTCTTTGCAACCGAACTGCTCGACAACCACATCGGTCGCCTTCTGACCCGTTGTCACTATCGCCCGACACGACGGCAACGATCGCAGAATGGCCGTAATATCGGTTGAGCGGACTACTTCGAGAAACTTATCCGACGCATTGTCCTTCAACCGTCGCACCTCACAAGCCGCATCATAGAGCGCAATGCCCTGCTCCTCGCAGAAACGCACAATGCGCTGCTTGTCAAACCTTTTCTCAGCCGCAATCTCAAAGTGATGCTTGTCGGCAAAAAAGATATGCCCCACGATGCGCCACATATCGTTCAGCCAATTGGGATAGAAAAACTCCATCGACCAACGCTCACGCTTGGGCGGAAAACTCCCCAGCATCAGCACCTTCGCCCCCTCTGGCAAAAACGGCCTTAACGGATGTTGCTCTGTTGTCATAGTTTTTTGATTTTCTCAAAGATAGCGATAATTTCTGATTTTCTAAGCCCACTGTACAATAGTAATTTTATAATGAACTTGATTATTTATGATAGTTTGATTATATTTGTAATAATCGAAATTAATAAGCCTATGATTAAATAACAACTAAAGACATATAAATAAAAGGCGTTAGCTTTATTTCCTGCTTTCAGAAAATCGCCAAATTTATTGAAGCAGTCAGGAGTAAAAGTTGATGCTCACGCTAATGGCGTGGGCTTTTACTCGTTTATGACTGCATGGTGTTTGGCGATACCTCTGAAGGCATAAATCAGGTATTAGTCTACGCTTTTTGTTTATGCAAAACCACCAATTATATAATTAAATTAATAACATAAACATTTACAATTATGAAAAAGTTATTTTTATCCATAATCATGATGATAATATCAATAAATTCATTTGCACAAGAGTCTAATATAACAAAATTCCTCGGCATCCCAGTTGATGGCAGTAAATCTGATATGATTGCTAAAATCAAGAAAAAAGGTTTTAAACCATCAATTACTGATAACAATTTACTTGAAGGTGAATTTAATGGAGAAGACGTTTATATTAGTGTTGTAACACATAAGGACAATGTATATCGTATTGCAGTACACTATAAAGCAACAGAAAATGAGGCTGACTTAAGAATAGCATATAATAATCTTTGTAATCAATTTCTAGATAATCCTAAATATATACCTTTACTTACAGAACCAGAAGAATATTTTATATCAAAAGATGAGAATATAGCATATGAAATAAGGGTGAAAAACAAACGATACGATGCAATATTTTACCAATACGACAAAAGTCAAATACAAAAGGAGATGCAGGAATTTATTGAAAATAAATATTCAGCAGAAACTATTATGCAGTTAGGAGATGATGAACAAAAAGAGGTTATACTTGAAGCATCTCTTAAAATATACGAAAGGGTTCAAAAAAATTGTGTTTGGTTTACAATTAGTGAAATTCTAGGGGAATACCATATTACAATTTTTTACGACAATAAACATAACGAAGCCAACGGAGAAGATTTATAATTAAAACTTGAATTTACAACATATTTTAATACCTTTACTGAAACTATATATAGACTATGAAATTCGCAATAGTTAACAATGAAAGAGTTGAAGCCAGCAAAGGGCTTAAAGGCATATGCCCCGTATGCGGAGAATCTGTCATTGCAAAATGCGGATCTACAAAAATAAACCATTGGGCTCATAAAAATAAACACAACTGCGATTCCTGGAAAGAACACGAAACAGAGTGGCACAGAGAATGGAAAAATTGCTTTCCAAAAGAATGGCAAGAAGTCATAACAACAGACAAGAATACAGGAGAAAAACATATAGCAGATATTAAAACACCTGACGGAATTGTCATAGAATTTCAACATTCGTCAATAGATTCTATAGAACAATTATCGAGAGAAAGGCACCATAAAGAACTCGTATGGGTGGTTGATTGCTATAAAAAGCTAGATATTAAACGTATTGAAAAAGCACATATTCAGGGTGAAGTAATACCAATATTTGATCAAAATAATATATGGCAGATAAGAAATGGAGATGAATACCTTCCAAAAAAATGGTACAATAGAGATGTTTTAGTAATATATGATATTAACGACAAAGAAAATATATCACAGGAAGATTTCCTAATTTGCAAAATTCCCAAACTACCATACTTAATTGGGCCCTTCGATAAAACTTATCTAGTTAACAGTATATCAAACCCTCTTTGGCCAGATGGATTATTAAATAAATTCAATGAATTACGGAGACTTCATCAAGATAGCATAAGACGGGTCCAGCCTCATTATATCATCAAAAGAATAAATCGCATCCGATTATAAAATTCAACCCTCACGTTTATAGCCTCCCTTATCAAAGGGAGGTTGGAGGGATTATAAATATAATTGCGGCACGGCCGCCTCTTCAAGCTACGAGTTAGATTATCCGACTCGGCTGTAAGGTCTACAAAGGCTATAATCTGCATGTGAAACTACTCACTCACAACACTTCAATAGGTACAAAGAAAAAGCCGAGTCGGAATAATCCAACTCGGCTTGAAGAGGCGGCTACCTACTCTCCCACCTAAATAGGCAGTACCATCGGCGTTAGTGAGCTTAACTTCTCTGT
>SUZC01000003.1 GCA_015060165.1 Rikenellaceae bacterium | reverse complement strand
CCCCTCGACTTGCATGTGTTAGGCCTGCCGCTAGCGTTCATCCTGAGCCAGGATCAAACTCTCCATTGTAAAAAATTATAATGTATTGTTAGAGTCCTGACTACTTCATTTTCCTCGCAAAAGGAATTGACAGATAAATACTACATTTCTCTCTTGTTAAACCAGTAAATCAAAGAACCGTTTGAAAAACTCATCGCTCAATTTTTCAGAGCGGAAAGTGGTGCAAAGGTAAGACCTTTTTTTTAAACCACCAAATTTTTCAAGAACTTTTTGCAAACTTTTTTTTCCAAAAGCTTTTTTCAACATCAAAAAGGTTGCCAATTTGCGACCCATTTGTTGTATTTTAAAGAACTTTTTTTCTGATTGCGGTTGCAAAGGTAGGCATTATTTTTATTCGTGCAAACTTTTTTAATCTTTTTTTTCATTTTTTTGAATAATTATCACAAAATAGCCATTTATACCTATATTTATTATATATAATAGAGGCATATTTTTACGAGCATTTGAGGGTAAAAAAACGCAAATTGCACCTGCCGGCACGGAATATCAGCCTCAAAGATTTTGCAATTCGCAGTACATGTATTATCTTTGATAGTTGAAACCAAACAAAAAATGATATGACCCCAAACATCTTAATTAAATCTATTGCGACCCTATCGGCTGCAATTCTCATGCTTTCATGTTCGACTTCCCCACAGCAGGAGAAGAAATTACGCATGCCCTCGAAACTCACACTCTCGAAAGAGACATTGATGGATAAAATCAAAGGTGGCTGGGCCGGACAGGTAATTGGCTGCACTTATGGAGGCCCAACAGAGTTCAGATGGAGAGCCAAGATGATTCCCGACAGCGAGAATATTCCTTGGGGCGAGCCCGATTATATTGTGCAAATGATGAAGCGACAGCCAGGACTCTACGACGATATCTATATGGATCTCACATTCGTTGAGTCATTCGAGCGACTGGGCATTGATGCTCCCGTTGATTCGATCGCCTTGGCATTTGCGCACGCAAAATATCCGTTGTGGCACGCAAATCAGGTTGCTCGCCATAATATTTTATATGGTATAATGCCTCCTATGTCGGGCCACTGGCACAACAATCCCCACGCTGACGACATCGATTACCAGATTGAGGCCGACTACGCAGGAATTATGTCACCAGCGATGCCCAACTCGGCATCGGAGATATCAGATCGCATCGGCCACATTATGAACTATGGCGATGGTTGGTATGGCGGAGTTTATGTCGGAGCCATGTATGCGTTAGCATTTGCAACCGACGATATTGAGGCAATCGTATGCGAGGCATTGAAGACTATCCCGCAGCAGAGTAAATTCTACAAGCTCATTGACCGCGTGATTAAGGCTTACCGCACATATCCCGACGACTGGAAAAAGTGCTGGCAGGTGTGCCACGAGGAGTTGGATGGTGGCGATTTTTGCACCGAGGGTGTACATGCTCCACTCAATATCGACGCATCGATGAACAGCGCATATATCGTTATTGGCCTACTCTACGGTCAAGGCGACTTCACTCGAACACTCGATATTACAACTCGCTGCGGTCAGGATTCCGATTGCAATCCCGCATCGGCAGGTGGTATTTTGGCCACAGCAATAGGATATAGTAACATTCCCGAGGAGTGGATTGCTCCGCTAAAACGCGCCGAGGATATCGACTTTGCATACACCACAACTTCGCTCAACGAAACATATCAGATGAGCTACTCGCACGCATTGGAGATGATTGAGCGTGGCGGCGGCAAAGTGACTGACAACAAGGTGATTATCAAGACACAAAAGCCAAAAGCTGTACGATTTGAGCAGTGTTTCGAGGGCTTGGAACTCGGCAAACGTATGCCCGCAAGAGCAACCCTCACGACAGAAACACCCGACTTCGCATTCTCGGCCGAGTGTGCAGCTATTGCAATTACAGGACGTGTTCATAGCGCACCCCGAGACTACGTAGCTGAATTAGAGGTCGAGGTTGATGGCCAGAAAGAGATTGTTCACATGCCTGCTGCTCACCTCACACGCCGATTCGATGTTTATTGGAACTACAAACTCTCGCAAGGCACACACGATATCAAAATCCGTTTGATGAACCCAGTAGACGGAGCCAAGGTTGAGTGCTACGAGGCGATACTGATGAATAAGGCTAAATAAATAGCTACTATCACCCACAAAAGAGGTTGCATATCAATTTTGCGACCTCTTTTTTTATTAATTGCACTGCATTTTTCTATTGAGATATAACCTCTTGTACTCAACAAGCCACAAAAGCTGCAAGAAATAACTGATTCAGCAGGACATTTAGCCTTCGAAGGAATAATTCTTTCAAAGAATTTCGTATTTTTGTAGATATAATCGTCGATTCTTCATGCCATCGACCTCTACCAACAAAAAATATGAAGAGTACCCAATACCTACTACTGATAATTTCAGCCATAATTCTATCGGCCTGCTCAGCAAGTCGAGTGGCTATACCTATCCACAAACAAACTAAAAATGCGGCTACAATTCTCGCCTCCACATCGCCCGCCGAATGGGAGCTAATCGAAAGCATAGATCTAAAATTCGACACCTACCATCCGCAGGGATTAGTAAAGGTTGGTGAGGATTTTTTCATCACTACAGTTGCTGTTGACCGCCGCCCCCGCTACTCGCGCAACGGCAAACAAATCACCGTTCAAGATGAGGGCGCTGGCAAAGGCTACCTGATTAAATTTGACCGCAAAGGCAATCTTCTGAATAAAATCGAGCTTTGTGAAGGCCCTATTTTCCATCCGGGAGGGATGGATTTCGATGGAAAGTACATCTGGGTTCCAATTACAAAATACTATCCCTACAGCCGTTCGCTCATCGTCAGAGTCGATGCCGCCACACTCCGTGTCGAAAAAGTTTGTTACGTCGACGATTCGATAGGTGCAATTGTCCACAATACCGACAACAACACCCTCGTCGGAGCCAATTGGGATGCCGATGAGTTCCTCACGTGGCAACTCGACAAAAAAGGGAATGTAACAGATGGCAACCTCACAGCAAAACAACGCCGCAAGCCAAATTCCGTAAAACACCTGGCTATACAAGATTGTAAATATATAGGAGGCGGCAAGATGGTGGGCTTCGGCTTGAAGAACACCCCGAAGGGTCGCGTTGGCGGATTCGATGTAATCGACACCCGCACATTCGAAAAATTGCGTTCTGCCGATGTTGAACTGCGCACCACTCGCCACAAGACATTCGTTACGGGAAACCCTTCAACCATAGAGATTTCAGATGGCAAGATGCATCTATATTTCGCCCCCGAGGACAACCAGACAACGCTTTACATCTACCAGACCAACATTAAGAAATAAGACAAGTAATAATATAATGCAATGAAAAAACTACTCTTTACACTTCTGATTGTCGCTATTTCGGCAAACATCGCAACCGCAACAGCCGCAACCGACAATCGCACTATGCCCGACGAGGTGGAAAATCTGCACAACGAGATTCGCGCCAAATATGCACCCGACAAGCGTGTGGCAACATTCGAGATCGACTACACCTTCTCGGATAAAAACGTGATGCTTCGCGGAGAGACCACATCGGCCGAGGCCAAGGCAACTCTCGTTGACCGACTAAAACAGATGGGTTACAACGTAATGGATTGCATAGCAACCCTACCCGATGCCGAGTCGCTGGGAGGTAAGACTCTAGGAATAGTCAACCTTTCGACCTGCGCCCTGCGCAGCCAACCCGACTACGATGCCGAGATGGTCACTCAGGCTCTGCTCGGTATGCCCGTAAAGCTCATAAAGCGTGACGGCTGGTATCGCTTGCAAACTCCCGATGGGTATCTCTCGTGGAGTAGTCGCGCAGGTATTCACCCCGTAACCAAGCAGGAGTACGATGCGTGGAATAGCGCCGAGAAGGTTGTTGTGACGGCTCATCATTCATTTGCATTGGCCGAGCCCAAAGCAGGAGCCGATGTAGTATCGGATGTTGTTGGAGGCAATCGTCTGCGTTATGAAGGAGAGAAGGGAATGTACTTCAAGGTGGGTTACCCCGATGGCCGAGTAGGCTACATCCTACGCTCGGAAGCTATGCGCGAGGGCGAGTGGCGTAAGAACCTGAAACAGGATGCCGAGGCGATTATCGCTACCGCCAAAAGTTTGATGGGAGTACCATATTTATGGGGTGGTACATCGTCAAAAGGAGTTGATTGCAGTGGACTGGTACGCACATCGCTCTTTATGCACGACATCATCATCCCTCGTGATGCCTCACAGCAGGCATATACGGGCGAGCATATCGACATAGCTCCCGATTTCAGCAATCTACAACCCGGCGACCTGCTATTCTTCGGAGTGAAGGCCACCGAAAGCCGCCGCGAGAGAGTGGTTCACGTAGCGATATATATGGGCAACAAACGATTCATTCACTCGCAAGGCAGCGTGAGAATCAACAGCTTCGATGCTGAGGATGAGCTTTTCGATTCGTACAATCTGAACCGACTGCTCTTTGCTGCACGAGTTCTGCCATACATCAACAAGCAGGCTCCGCTCAACACAACCGCGACAAATTCATTCTATAAATAAACATTTATCTACCCCGATTATGGCTACACGAAAAGAGTTTTTGCAAACAATGGCCTGCACCGCACTGGGTGCTGGCTTAGGAATAGGTTGTACGAACAAGAGCAGCCAAAGCCCAATATTTAATATAAATAAAGGTGGAGTGGGTTCGCATATGACCCTGCGCTACTTCCCCTATGAATTGCAACTACGCCATACCTTTACCGTTGCAACAAGTTCTCGCACCACAACACAAGGTGTGCAGGTGGAGATCGAGTACGAGGGTCTCGTCGGTTATGGCGAGGCCTCTATGCCACCATACTTGCAGAAGGAGCTGGGAACATTGGAGAGCGTGCAGGCATTTCTAAAACGAGTGCAGGATATTATTGGCGAGTTTGACGACCCATTTAAATTGGAGGAGATTCTCTCTCGCATCGACCCAATGTCGGAAAGCGATGCTGCAGCAAAGGCAGCAGTCGATATTGCTCTGCACGACCTGGTGGGTAAGATGCTGGGAGCCCCTTGGTATAAAATATGGGGCTTCGATGCCGCGAAGGCCCCCTCTACAACCTTTACAATTGGCATTGACACCCCCGATGTGGTCCGCGCCAAGACCAAAGAGTGCGCCGAGAAGTTCAACATTCTGAAAGTGAAATTGGGTCGTGACAACGACAAGGAGATGATCGAGACAATCCGCTCAGTCACCAACCTACCTATCGCTATCGATGCCAATCAGGGTTGGAAGGACAAAAAATATGCACTCGATATGATTCATTGGCTCAACGAGCGTGGAATTGTGATGATTGAGCAGCCTATGCCCAAGACACAAATCGACGATATAGCGTGGGTTACCGAGCATAGCCCACTGCCTGTATTTGCCGATGAATCTATTCAGCGTCTGAAAGATGTGGCTGCA
This sequence comes from Rikenellaceae bacterium, assembly GCA_015060165.1. Classification (GTDB taxonomy): domain Bacteria; phylum Bacteroidota; class Bacteroidia; order Bacteroidales; family Rikenellaceae; genus Alistipes. Next base: position 202,623 of record SUZC01000003.1, on the reverse strand, counting down.
CAGAAGGGTATATTCTCAGGCATCAACATCAAACTGATGAAGTGTACGGGTATGCGCGAAGCGTGGAAGATGCTCAACCTGGCCCGTGCGATGGATATGAAAGTGATGATTGGCTGTATGACCGAGACCTCGTGTGCCTGCTCGGCAGCAGCACAACTCTCGCCTGCGGTCGACTTTGCCGACCTCGATGGAAATCTGCTCATCGCCAACGACCGTTTCCGCGGTATGGAGGTGGTGAATGGAAAAATCACAATCCCCGACCTGCCGGGTATTGGTGTTGTTAAACTATAAACTTATTTGAACATTATGAAGAGATATTTTATTTTGTGCGCTGCACTGCTTTTGGCTATGGCCTGCACAGAGCAGAAACCAGTAAAAGATTATAGTTGGGAGAAGGATCTGCACGAAAGATTGCTAGTCGACTTCAACCGTAACGAACAGCAGATTAAGGAGTACATCAGCCGCTATATTCCCGACGTAAGCGACGAGCAGATGCGTGCATGGGAGGAGTCGAAGGCATTGGAGTGTATGATCCTCGATGGCCAGAAGCGTTATTTCCGCAACGCCGGCCCCAACTTGTTCCGCATAGACAAGGAGTGCAACCTTATTAAAAACGGCCCTGCCACGGGTGACCCTTCGGGAGGCGAGGAGACCAGTGAGGAACGTCACATAAACCAGATTATGAGCGATGTAAAGAGCAGCGGCAACCCTATCGCCCAACCCAAACGATTCAGAATCACATACACACTCTCGGTTAAACCCGACATGGTTCCCGAGGGCGAGATGGTGCGTTGTTGGTTGCCCTATCCACGTACCGACCATCCACGCCAAAAGGACGTGAAGCTCATCTCGACCAATCTCCCCGACTATAAAATTGCCCCCGAAAAGTATGCCCACACCACCCTATATATGGAGCAACCGGCCGTCGCAGGCGAGCCGACCGTATTCTCGGAGACATTCGAGTATACGATTTGCGGAGAGTGGCATAAGATTGACCCAGCAATGATCGAGCCCTACGACACACGTTCAAAACTCTACAAGGAGTATACATCGGAGAGAGAAAAGCACATAATTTTCACCCCTGAGATGCGCGCACTCGCTGCCAAGCTAACTGAAGGCGAGAGCAATCCATACTTGAAGGCAAAGAAGATTTTCCGCTGGATAAACGACAACTTCCCCTGGGCTTCGGCTCGCGAATATTCGACAATCGAGAATATCCCAGAGTATGTGGTCGAGAACGGACACGGCGACTGCGGTCAGGTGACACTATTGTTCGTAACATTATGCCGTATCTGCGGTATTCCAGCCCACTTCCAGAGTGGTTTTGTGGTACACCCCGACTGGTGGAATCTCCACGACTGGGGACAGGTCTACTTCGAGCCTTACGGTTGGGTACCCGTTGACCAATCGTTCGGAATCCCCGAATATGGCGATACCGACGAGGAGCGCGACTATTTCCTCGGCGGAGTGGATTCTTGGCGTATGATTGTCAACTCTGACTACGGTATGCCGCTCTATCCCAAGAAGATATACCCACGCAGCGAGACTGTTGACTTCCAACGTGGCGAGGCCGAGTGGAGTGGCGGCAACCTCTACTTCCCCGCTTGGAACTACTCAATGAAGATGGAACTTCTGGAAGAGTAATCGCCCTGCAACAAAATAAAAAGACCCCGCCTGGTATCCAGACGGGGTCTTACTATGAAATCTTGATTAGAACTTGAATCCCAATCGGATTGTAGGAGCAGCCAAGAGTCCGAAGTTGTGGCTATCGGCCTCCAAAGTAGCTAAACCCTCCTGAGGTTTGTACGAAGTCACGTTGTAAGTGTAAGCAACAGGATCAATCGAGATACCTACAAACATACAAGGCAACACGTAGTAATCAACACCGAATGTCCAACCTGCACGGAAGTTGCAAGTCTCGGCAGTTGACTTGCCCATCGACGTCCACTCGTCATACTTCTGCTCATTCAAGCCGTATGCCACGCCGAGTCGCAAACCTGTGTACAACATCATATTCTTGACGCCCTTCACATTGAAGTAGCGATCAATGCCGGCGGTTACATTGTATCCGAAAGAGTAAGCATCGGCAACAGCGCGATAATTAGGTATATCGCCCAAGTTATCCTCCAAGCTCAAACTCTCATCTACCGTACCCGGGACTCCCGAATAACCGGGGTTATTCGTGAAGGTCAATCCTCCACCCAAGCTCAGTTTCCAAAGGTCACTCACAAACCAACCACCTTCCAAACCAACCATCAACTTCTTGTCGCTCCAATCAGTCGAGAGCGCCGAAGCCTCATAGTTGTAGAGGTTGCCCGGCAGCGCGGTCACACTTGCGTAACTGTTGTATCCTATTGTTGCAGCCAAAGTCACATCACCCTTCTTGGGCTTGTTGTCCGAAGCCTCGTTCTGTGCGGCGGCAGTCGATAGGAACAATACGGGTAGAACGGCCGATATTAAAAGTTTCTTAATATTCATTACTTTATTTGTTTTAGCCGTTTTCAAAATGTTTTACAGAATTACTCCGCGGGAGTAGCAGTTGCAGCCTCCAAAGCAGCCTTCTTTGCATCAGCATCAGCCTGGCAAAGCTCTACATACTGCTCATCAAGCTCAACAATCTTTGTCCAGTACTCGATAGCATCCTCCAACTCCGTGAAGTCTGCTACCTCCTCCTTCTGCTCCTCAAGCTCTGCAATCTGCTCCTCAGCATACTCAATCATATCCTTCTGAGTCTGGAGCTTCTCCTCGTAGCTGCTAGCATTTGAGAGTGTCTCTGCCAATGCATAAGTCTCTTCAACCTTAATGTTGTAAATACGAGTTGCCTGCCACATTGCAATTCGAGCATTTTCGAGCTCTGGAGTTATCTCAGCACGAGCAGCAACAATCTCATCTACGAAAGTCTTGAGCTCAAGCAACTCTGCCAAAACCTGCTTCTTCCTATTGAGATCATCCTCGATGTTTTCAGGAGTGTTCTCCTTAATACTATTCAAACGTGCAAGGCTGTCCTCAACATTCTTTTTGCAATTATTGTAATTATTCGATGCAATATTAAATGCGTCAGAAGCATTTGAATATACACTAACCTCGGCAGCCTCAGCAGCCTTCTTGTAATCGCGCTCAGCAACCTCCGCAGCATCACGAGCAGGCTCAACTGCAGCCTCAGCCTCCTTCAATGCAGCCTCAGCCTCCTTCAATGCAGCCTCAGCCTCCTTCAATACAGCCTCAGCCTCCTTCAAATCCTCAGCAGCCCAAGTAGCCTTCTCTGTAGTCTCCTCTACCTGCTCAGTCCAGTAAGCAACTGTCTCGGCAGCAGCCTCAGCGGCAGCCTTTGCATCGGTAGCAGCCTGCTTCTGCTCGTCAGTAGCATCCTTACCTGCATCAGCAACAGCCTTATCTGCAGTAGCCAACGCCTTATCAGCCTCAGCCTGAGCTGTCTTAGCTGACTTCAAGCTCTCCTCAGCAGACTTCTTAGCCTCGGCAGCAGCCTCAGAAGCAGCTTTCTTGTTCTCAGCATCATTCTTTGCATTATTTGCAACTCTCTGAGCATCCTGTGCTGTTCCGTAAGCTGTAAGCTCCCACTGGCGAGTCTCCTCGTTGTAAACATCATAGCTATGTGCATTGTTGTATGCAGCATCATATACCTGCTGGGCATCATACCAAACCTTAGCTGCTGCAGCCACACTCTTCCACTTTGCCTCCTGCTCTACATAGTTATCATAACGTTTCTGGTAATACTCAAGATTTTCAGCATAATTTTCATCACGATTTGCGGCATACCACTCAAAAAATCCCTCAAAGGCAGCCTCATCAATAATACCTACACTCTCCAAAATACTGTAGTTGAGTACGTTTGTAATAGCATCGCCTTCAAGCTTATACTCAATCTTATGAGGATCAGACCAAATGATTTTAGGTGAATACAATGGAATAAACTTAGATGCATTTGGAGTCAACTCATCATCGCTTTCAACATAATAACCCCAACAGTTCTCTTTTATGCCATCACCGTCGATATCAGCATTGAGTCTCGACAAATCATAATATTCTGGGAGTGAATTATACAATGAATTAAGAAAACTGTTACCTGTTCTATTCCAAGTTGTATTATTCATTTTGTTATTCAACTCAACATTCTCATCATACAACTTATTGTATTCATTTGTAGCTACAACATATGCCTCATAGAGATCATTCTTCTCCAACATAGCAGCATCGTAAGCAGCCTTAGCATCCTCTACTGATACATTGTGATACTTCTCAATGATTGCAATGTGAGACTCAGCGTAAGCAATCTCTGCTGTCCAGAACTCGATATCCTCATCGATCTCAGCCAAAGCAGCCTCCAAAGACTCCTCAGCATCTACCAAGTTAGTCTCAGCCTTTGCCAACTCGGTCTTGCTCTCAGCCAAATCAGCCTGTGCAGCCATCAAAGCCTCAGCAGCCTCACGATACTCGTTGTACAATACCCACATCTTAGCAGCCTCCTGCTTCTCGAGACCCTCAATAACAGACTCATAACGCTGCTGTGCCTCTGCCAACATTCTCTTAGCATTAAGCAACGCTGTCTGAGCCTGAACTGCAGCCTGCTCCATCTGTGCAAGATACTGAGCCTTCTGAGTCTCGTACATAGCGATCTCAGCTGCATACTGAGCCTTCAAAGCCTCCAACTCGGCGCGAGCTGCCTCCAACTCTACCTCCTTAAGCTGAGCCTCAATCTCAGCTGCCTTAGCTCTTGCAGCTGTCAAAGCAGCATCAGCCTCTGCAGCCTTAGCCTGAGCCAACTTCAAAGCAGCATCAGCCTCTGCCAACTTCTTTGTTGCCTCTGCAGTCGCATTGTTCAATGCAGCAACACTCTTAAGTTGCTCTGTTTTAGCATCACGGATGTTTGTCACGCTCTGTGACTCGTCATCCTTCACGCAGCTACCAAGCAAAAGTGCCAAGCAAGCTGCTCCCATCATAAATTTTCCCTTCATAGTCGAAAATTTGATTAATTAATAATTAAATTGAATTTGAAAAGTGTTTATTGCGTTTATTGCATTAGTTTGCATGATCTGTTTGTACACCTTATATTATATATATGATTGGGGATATATAAATCCTTGTGAGTTTAAGTATTGATGATATATAGCCTATACCTTTTTATATATTGGGTTTATATAATCCCCCATCATATATGACAAATTATGTACGCTCAAGGAACAATAGACCCTCGCACGCTACACATAAGCAATTTCTAATACAAAAAAAATATTTACGTTTTACATCTCTAAGTAAGAGAGTTATTCTCTCATAATCTTGTTGAAAATCAAATATATATGCATTTTTATGCCCATTTTACATATTGCGTATGCAAAAAAAACAGTTAAAATGATTTTTTTCTATCGTTAATTTGGTTTATTTGTAAACAATTTCTACCTTTGTAATAGATAAGAGAATAACTCTCTTACTTAGAGATGGTTATGAGAAATCACTTTATTGTGATTAGTTGATAGATATGCTGCACAAAAAAACTCCGAGCTTTGGCCCGGAGTTTTTTACGTTGAAGAGACTATCGTTACTTCTTGGAAACTACTTGAAATATTTATTGGCGAAGCGGATGTATTGCGACCAGTCGTACGAAGTGATATCGTGCTTGCCGGGACGGATATGATAGGCCACATCGCCCTCCTGCGACGGCGTACTCAATGCCGGCATCTTATCGATTGCCAACCCCTTACGGCCATACAACTCATAGACAGGCGAAGCATTCAATGCCGAGAGAAACTCTCCTTCGGGATCGGCCCACGCATCCAACTCAGCACTTGCTACATAGACAGGTCGCGGAGCAATAAGAGCGATAAGTCCCTGCTGGTCAACCTTCAAAGCCTCCTCGTTATCGCTATATTTATTATAATTATCGCAGAACCAATGCGGGAACGACTTGTTGATCTTAGCCACAGTTTCGCCCATCTTGCGAATCGACAATGCGGCACCACCACAACCCGAATCATTCGAGATAGAGATTGCAAAACGCTCATCGAGAGCCGCTGTCCACAACGCAGTCTTACCCAAACGCGAATGGCCCACCACAGCTACACGTTTCTGATCGATACTCTTATCCTTCTCGATATAGTCCATCACGCGGCTCAAGCCCCAAGCCCAAGCAGAGATTGTACCCCACTCATCGGCAGCAGGTTTGCTCTGGCCATCACGATAGAACAAAGGATGTATACCATTCTGGAAACCGTCATCGAAATCGGGGTCTACATCACCTCGATAGATTGTAGCCACAGCGTAGCCAGCATCGACAATCATCTCCAACGGCCAACGCGAAGTAGCGGCACCACGCGCAGGATCACTACCAAGCTCCTTACCCTTAGGGGCATTTTGCGAGATGATAATTTCAGGATCTACGTTAATCTGGTGGTTACCCTTGAAGTTCATCGCCACAAATGCTGGCACAGCCTTGCGAGCATTGTTGGGCTGATAGATGAGCAATAAAATAGGATTCTGGCTCTCTCCAACATGAATTGCAATCTGCTTACGAGTAGCCTTGCCACCCAAAGCCTTATCGCTCTGCTCCAACATCTCATAACGAATAGGTAACTTCTGCTCAGGCTGACGGCCGTAAACCTCAGTGAGGAAGAAGTTGTAAATCGCAGGACGATGCACCTTGCGCCACTCCTTTAACGACTTGAAACGTAGAGGCTCTGCTCCATAATGCTGCATATCCTCAATCGGACTTTTTGATTGAGCCGACAGCGATAACGCTCCCAAAAGAAGCGACATTAACAATAATGATGTTTTTTTCATATTTAGGTATAATTTAGATTTCAAAAACTTTGCACTTCATCGTGCGTCATAACAAAGATACGAAAATATAACAATTTATCACACCCGCCGACCATCATATTCGTACCCACACCGCAAAATATTGAAAATTTCATACTCATAAAAAAGAGAATCCCGATCTCCATTTATTTCTCTGCAGAGATAGATAATTTCGCACTTTTTATTATCTTTGTGGCACGCCCGACCCTGAAAAGGCAAAAGCAATAACTCTCGCCCGGCAATGCGGCACAAGAGAGCAGGTTCCACGGTCGGCATTAACTTAATAGAGTATCTGTATGTCAGGTTTTTTTGGCTGCGTTTCACGCATCGAATGTGTAAATGATGTATTTTACGGTACCGATTACCACTCGCACCTTGGTACCAAACGTGCCGGTATGGCTTTTGTCGAGAACGGCAAGTTCATCCGCTCAATCCACTCGTTGGAGGATAGCTATTTCCGCAACAAGTTTGAGAGCGAGTTGCCCCGCTTCGGAGAGGCTAATATGGGAATAGGCGTTATCTCGGATTGCGAGTCACAACCCATTACAATCACCTCGCACGTAGGCCGTTATGCGGTGGTTACGGTTGCCCGAATCGACAATATCGAAGAGCTTACCCAGGAGCTCCTCAACGAGCATCACCACTTTGCCGAGCTCTCGGATTCAAAGATAAATGCAACCGAGCTGGTTGCTATCCTCATCGGCTTGGGAGAGACCATCAAGGAGGGTATTGAGCTAGTATACAAGAAAATTAAGGGTTCTTGTTCGATGCTCATTCTCACCGACCACGCCATCTATGCCGCTCGCGACAAGTATGGCCGTACACCAATCACAATCGGCAAGAACGAGAAGGGATATGTATGTGCAAGCGAGAGTTCGAGTTTCGACAACCTCGGTTATGATTGGGTGAGAGATTTGGGCCCAGGCGAGATTGTTCGCATAACTGCCGATGGTGTTCACCAGGTGAAAGCCCCCGGCAATCGCAAGCAGATATGTTCATTCCTCTGGGTTTACTACGGTTACCCATCGGCTTGGTACGAGGGAGTCAACGTAGAGGATTGCCGCTACCGTTGTGGTGCTGCTATGGCCCGCCGCGACGATGATGTTCAGCCCGATTTCGCAGCTGGCATCCCCGATTCGGGAGTAGGCCACGCAATTGGATACTCTAACGAGAAAGGAATTCCATACAAGCGTCCGTTTGTGAAATATACCCCCACTTGGCCACGTAGTTTTATGCCGCAGAACCAGAAAATGCGCGACTTGGTGGCAAAGATGAAGCTTCTGCCAAACAGCATCTTTACACGAGACCAGAAGATTGTCTTTATGGACGATAGTATCGTGCGAGGCACACAGCTCAAGGATAATGTAGTAAAGCTTTTGGATGAGGGTGTAAAGGAGATTCATATGCGTATCGCTTGTCCTCCGCTTATCTTCCCTTGCAGATTCCTCAACTTCTCAACATCGCGTAGTACCTACGACCTTTATGCTCGTCGCGTGATTCGCGATATGGAGGGTGGAAACGACAACATCCCCGATTCGGTATTTGAAGAGTATGCAAATCCCGATAGCGATAAGCACAAGCAGATGGTCGATATCATGCGCCGTCACCTGCAGCTCACCTCGCTCAAATTCCAGCGTCTGGACGACTTGGTCGATGCTATCGGTCTACCGAAAGAGGATTTGTGTACACACTGCTGGGACAACTCAAGCTACGATGATTAATCGTTGTAACATACAATAAAACAGGGGGCCATCGAGAAATCGATGGCCCCCTTCACAAATCCCTATTCCCAAAATTCACTTAATTTTAATCTCGTCGCATTGAGACATCACACAGATGGCTCGACCTCAAATTAACCTAATCGTCTATATCTATTAACTTAAACTTCGAATCAAATTTCAACTCCAACTTATTCGACAGCGACACTTCGTATGTGCGACGATCGCGGTCGATCTGCACTATTTTCACATCAGGATAGTTCTTCTTCACATAGTCGGCAATCTGAGCCGGAATAATCCCTGCAGGAACCTCCGAGAACTTGCAATCAACATCCTTCCACTCGCCATTTGAACGGAACTCAATGCGAGTACCATCGGTCAAAACAACTTCATACTCCTTATAAGTAAGCTCCACATCCTCCTTTGCCAGCGATACACCAGCCTGCGAAAAATACTGCTTTAGAAACTTCTGAGCCGCATCGGGCAACTTCTCAACTTCAATCGGACGATCCACATCGGCACACGCAACACCAACGGCTACTAATAAAATCGAGCAGGTTAAAAACATCTTTTTCATAATACTTTCACTCATTATTAATTAAACTTACTCTATTTCCTTGATGCAAAGATTATACTCAATTCTGTAAGGAATCTAAAATAATTTGTGAAAATTAATTTTTTTTGAGATTTTTTCACTTTTCTGTGATGAGATCCGATAAAAGCCGATTTTCTCACGCCCCAAAAAAGTTCTTCCGACAGCCATTGGCGCAACATATACCGCCATCAACGCTACCTCAGAAATACGCGACGGATTAATGCGAAAAGTCGACTTCGAAGCGATGGCAACCTGCAACGAATGAGTATTTCAGCACAAGATTATTGTTGCGACAAATGGCAGCCACCAACGCAAGACCTAAACCGGTAGAGCCCTCACGCTGTGACGCTTGATAGAAGCGATCGAAGATGTGCTCCCCATCAAGTTCCTGCATACCCCCATTCTCGGCAATGAGCTTACCTTCCTCAATAGCCACACGAGCCTTTACCTCCGGCTGGGAGTGTACAAATATATTTTTTATGAGATTGGAAGTCAAGATTGCAGCAAGCGACTCGTTTATCTGCACCATATAGTGCTCCGGCAAATCGACCTCGACAGATATATTACGCGAAGCATATATCTCCGATAGACTCTCGACCGATTCAGTCACAATGGCTGCAATATCGACCTGCGAAGTCTCGATAAACTGATTATTATCAATTTTGGTAAGTAGCAAAAGAGTCTTATTCAAGCGTACCGCACGCGACAAGGTCTTATTTATTTTATACAGTTCCATTGCCTGCTCATCGCTCAACGAGCTATCCTCGAGCAACCACTCCACTCGATTGCCGATGATAGCCAATGGGGTCTGCAACTCGTGCGAAGCATTGCCAATGAACTGCACCTGACGCTCCAGCAGCTCTTCGGAGCTATCGATTGCCCGCTGTAAAGCCACATTAAGACGCTGAAATTCTGTAACAGAAGTAGGATTTACAATTGGTGCAGGTTTGCAGCCCGGGCGATATGAATCCAACCATTCGAGTAGAATATACAAAGGACGCATATTGCGATAAAAGATAAGCATCGTGATGCCCAAGGTAATGAGCAACAGCAACACATACAACGCCACAACCCACATCAGCACCGCATTAAAAAGATCGTCCTTCTCAAACGATGGCGTTGCGACACTCAGCTCATAGTAATTTCCATCAGCGTCGCTGAATATGGTTGTGATGACGCGTGCAGGTTCTGTCTCGTTCTTCTCAGGGATAAAAACCAACTCGTCGTGATAACGATAACGGGATTGCTGACGGGCATATTGCTCGTCGACTGTTCTGATTGAGAAGGTGTTGTTTGAGCCATCGCCACTGCTTGGCAACTCTTGGCCCGCAAGTTTTCTAGTTATGATAAGCGAGGTATAATCTTCAAGGGCATCGTCGACCTCGTCGCGGATCTCATCGACCATAGCAAAGTAGAATAGCGCCGCCCACAATGTCATAAGCAGCATCAATGCTACCGCCAAACGAGATGCTATACGTGAAAAAAGCCTCATTACGCTACCCAAAGATTACAATTCCGAACTGCCTACAAACCTACCCTCTCTTCTTGTCTACCAACTTATAGCCAAAACCATAAATCGAGGCAATCTCAACATCTGCCCCGGCCTCTGATAGCTTTCGACGAAGATTCTTAATTTGCGAATATAGGAACTGATAGTTATCGGTATCGTCGACATAGTCGCCCCACACAGACTCTGCAAGTACCATCTTATCGACCAAATGACCAGGTCGCTGCATAAAATACAGAAGCATATCGAACTCCTTCTTCAACAACTGCAACTCCTTACCCGCGACCACCACGCGAGAACTTTCAGGAGCAAGCTCCACATTGCCAACCTCAATTTTAAGCTCGCCACCACTACGCCCACGACGCAACACACTCCTCACTCGAGCCACCAGCTCGGCCGTATGGAATGGTTTGGGGAGATAATCATCGGCGCCCAAATCGAGTCCTTGCACCCTGTCCTCAATAGCATTGCGGGCCGAGACAATAATCACATTCTCGCGCTTCCCCAACTTCTTGATATGTTCCAAAAGTTGCAAGCCATTGCCATCGGGCAACATAATATCGAGCAAGATACAGTCGTAATTATAACCTGCCAATTTTGAATCGGCCTCGTTATAGGTCGAGGCAGTCTCCACAACAAACTTCTCCTGCTTGAGCACACGGCTCATAATCTCTCTCAACGAAGAGTCGTCCTCGATAATCAGTATCTTCATCTACCAATATAACTATTTACGTTGTCACTCTCTGCGACAAACATACACCCCAATTCTGTAACGAATCTGAAATAGCTACTCCTTATTGGGGTCAATGTTGTATGGGACATAAGGAGTAGTCATCACGTGCAGAGTTTTAGGCAACCACACACGATAACGTATAGCCTTATCCCAGGTATTTCCCGCTGAACCGAAGTCACACATCTTTATCTGCGACGGCTCTCTTGCACCCTCCAAATCGGTACCCAACACCATTGGTACAGTAAACGCCATCCACGCAAAGTCGGGAGCGGCTACGGGTGTAAGCTCTACATATCCATCCTTGCTCTGTACAACCGAAGTCTCATCGACAAATCCATCGCCCATACGGCTATCACGAGCCAATACCACTGGGCCTCGCACGATAGCTTGGTAATTATTCAGTTCAACCAATCGGCCACGCATATCGAGCGAGAGCGTAATCTTATCGCCAGCCTGCCACTCGCGGGTAATCGTATGCCAGCCGTGTGCAGCCACCTTCTCTACCTGACCATTCACCTCCACCGAGCACTTATCCAACTCAACCCATGCAGGTATACGGAGTGCAATTTGGAAGTTAGCCGCTTTGCGGGGCGTCACCTCAATCTCAACCACGTTGCCCTCAGGATAGGTGGTCTTTTGACGGATTGTGACGGGCTGATTACCTTTTTTGCCAATGTTCATTGTCGCCTCGGAGTCGGCATAGAGATTTACCATAATAGCATTCTCTCCGGCGTGATACATAGCTCTCGGGATAAGAGCAAAGCCGCGTGGGCCATTGGCATTACAGCAGTTGATATGCATACCGCACTGCTCCTCGCCCGAAGAACGCCAGCCCTCCAATGGGCTATACTTTGAAATCTGACCGCCATCAGCACGTAGCGATGCAAGCAGAGCGTTATAAATCGTGAGCTCCATTTGGTCGGCAAGGATTGAATTGTGATTCAACTCCATCAAACGGTTGCACAACTGAATCCAGGTAAACGTCACGCAAGTCTCCATAGTATGGTAGGTGGGCTGGGTTTGGCGCACCCTACCATTGTACCAGCACTCGAAAGCAGCTCCTGAGCCAGCGATATTAATCTCAGTTGCAATAATATTCTCCACTACACGCTCTACAGCCGTAAGATACTGCTTTTCGCCAGTCACTTTATATAGCTCCAACAAACCCTCGTAGCACGACATCATCTCGTAGGCTTTATGGCCATTCTCAGCCGACCACCATACCTTCGGGTGGGGGAAACGATTAGCCACATTGACACCCTCCATCGCCTTACGAATAAGCTCTGGGCCATCGACATCGTTCATTCGGCGAGCAATATAGTTGGCAAAATCGAGGTAGGCAGGATTCTTTGTACGTACATATAGATATACGGTTGGTTCCAAAACCGAGCAGCTTGCCATTCCGTGATAGTTACCCGTAGAGATGATATCGGTCTTACCCTCGCCGACTTCGGTCATAAGGTGATCGAGAACTCGGCTCGCTGCTTTAAGGGCATTTTTATCGCCCGAAAGATCGTACCACGCAACAAGGCCCAGCATAGTATATTTTCTGCCCCATATATCCCACTGGTTCAGATGCATATCGTCGCGATATGTACCGATATAACCGTTGGGAGTTTGGGTTGCCATCATAGCCTCGGCACTTTTGCGGATGATATCATACAACTCGGCATCACGATTATAGCGATATGAAGCGATTGCTCCCTGCACCCATTTTCCCCAGAACTCGCTCTGCCAAGTGTGGGTCTCCACTCGCTTACGGAATGGCTCCACAAGGTGATCCCAATCCTGTGGTTTCACACGATGCTCGATGCAATCGTCGATACGGCCACCCAAATAGCCTCCAATCTTAACACTTTCGACCTTAGAGTCGACAGCAATCTGCGCCGATACACCTGCCGCTAAGAGTGTTGCCAATACAGAAAATAAAAATCTCTTTGCCGAATTATATTTCATACCCTATTACAATTTATATATATTAATATACTACAAAGATATGAAAAAAAGCAAAAGAGGGCACATTGCAGGTCGATTAATTTCTAATTATCGCCAGAAACATAAAAAAAAGAGATTGCTAACCTCTCGGTTAACAACCTCTTCGATGTTTTAGAAAATTGAATTTTATCTACACCCCTAATAGCTGTGCAAACGGAGCTATTTTGAGCCGCTTGGAAAACTATTTCTCAGGACGCATTACAACCTTAATCATATTCTTATCCTCAAGCAGACGAGCCGCCAGAGCCTTCACATCGTCTGAAGTAACAGCTGTGATAGCAGGCTCGTAATCCTTGGTGTAGTCAAGTTTATTATCGTAGTAACGATTCAAAACTGTCCAATACCAATCGTTCTGCTCCAACGACTTCTTGTAATCCTTCAACAAGAATTCACGAGTCTTATCCATATCCTCGGCGAGTGGGCCCTCGGTTGCAATCTTCTTGACCTCGGCAATAATGATATCCGACAACTCATCGGCCATCTGCTCGTTGGTGTCGAACTGCATTTGCATTGTGTACTCGCCAGTCGGCTCAGTCGAGATTCCGCCGCTTACGCTCACGCCATAAGTACCACCCTTCTCCTCACGGATTGACTGAGTGTAACGGTTGCGGAGTGCCTGAGTAAGGTAGGTCATAGTCATACGTGCCTTAACATCAATCTTGCTATCTCCCACAAATGCGAAGAATACCGATACCTTAGGCTGCTCCATCTTCACCTTGAAGTCGTTAACCACGCCACCCTTCACAGTGCGAACCTTATCGTCAACCATCTTAACCTTCGACTTAGCTGTTGGCAACGAGCCGATATACTTCTCAACGAGTGGCTTCAACTCCTCGGCACTCATATTACCGACGAATGTAAAGCGGAAATCGGCAGCATTAGAGTACAAACGCTTGTGGATATCGGCCATCTGCTCCAGCTTAACCTTCTCCAAAAGCTCAGGCGAGAGCTGCTGGCGACGGAAGTTATCGCCATAAAGAGTAGCAACCACATTCTTGTTGAAGATAAAGTCGGGGTTGGTCATCTGGTTGGCCAAGATTGCGTTATAGCGTTTCATAAAGTTATCGTAGCCGTCCTTGTCGAAACGTGGAGCTGTGAACTGCAAGTAGAAGAGCTGCATCATAGTCTCTACATCCTTCAAAGTTGAAGAGCCCGATACACCGTGCTTATACTGGCTAACAGATACTGCGGCAGCAGCCTGCTTACCAGAGAGCTGCTTGAGAAGGTCGGTAGCCGAGAACTTCGAAATACCCGACATATTCATTACAACCGACATCATCTGAGCCGAGTAGTACTCCTCGTCGCTCATCAAAGCCAAACCACCCCATGATGACGCAGTAAGGGCGATATTATCGGCCTCGTAAGGAGTCTGCTTAACCACTACCTTGATGCCATTCTTCAAAGTCCACTCGATAGCGCCGTGAGCCTTGTTTACAACCTCTTTCTTAACTGGAGAGCCCTTCAATACACTCTCGTCAGAGATAAGTGGCTCCTTCTTCACATTATCCTCGAAAGGCTTAACATCTGCCGCAACAGCTGCTTTCAAAGCCTCAACAAGCTCTGCCTCGGTAGGAACTGCAACACCATCCTTCTTGGGTGAGTCAACGATAATCACACAATTCTTCATTGGATCGTAGAGCTGCTTAACACCCTGATTGATAGCCTCCAAAGGCAACATCTCAACAATCTGCTTATCCAAATTACGCTCAGTCTCGGCATCGGGAAGCGGAGTACCCTCGCGGAAGTTATCGATGCAACGCTGCGCATAGAAATCGTGCTCGCGGTCGCCACGGCTATTGTACTGGCTCTCGATACGCGACAACATCACCTCCTTGGCACGCTCAAACTCACCCTCAGTGAATCCATAACGACGCATACGCTCCATCTCGGTAAGTACGGCCTTATAGCCATCCATAATCTTACCGTCCTGAGTAGTTACCATCGCACCTGCGATATCCAAAGTTGGGCAGATACCCATACCACCACCAGGCTGGAAACCTGCGTTGATGAATGGAGCATCGGGTTTGCGAGAGATATCGCTCAAACGCTCGTTCATCATAATCGAGATAAAGCTCTCGATGATATCCTTCATCTCGGCCAATACCAAACCACGATACTGCTTAGGCATAGCCTGCGACTTATAGAAGATATTGAGCTGCGAACGCTGCTGCTCGGGATCGGTAAAGATGCTAACGATAGGCTCGGCGTTATCGGGGACAACCACCACCTCTTTCTTGGCTGCATCGGCTGCAGGAGCAGGAATGTCGGCCATCATCGCCTTGATCTTCTGCTCGACCTTATCGACATCGATATCACCAACCACAACAACAGTCTGATAGTCGGGACGATACCACTTGTTGTAGAACTGACGCAAATCCTCATGTGAGAAACCCTTCAAGCCATCCAGATAACCAATCAAGTTACGCTTGGCATAGATTGTACCCTTGCCAACAGCCTGCAACATAGTGATAGTAGAACGCCACTGCGCATTGTCGCGAGTACGCAACTCTTCCGAAATCACGCCACGCTCCGAATCAATCTCCTCGGGCATAAGCGAGATGAAGTGCGACCAGTCGTGAAGAATCAAAAGAGTAGAATCGACCACTGTCTCGCGTGCTACTGGAACATCCTCCATATAATACTGAGTCAAATCCCACGATGTGAAGGCATTGAGATTAGCACCAAACTTCACACCAATCTTCTCCAAATACTCGATAAGGGTCTTCTTGGGGTAATTCTTCGTACCATTGAACGCCATATGCTCAAGGAAGTGAGCCAAACCCTGCTGCGAGTCGGCCTCCTGCACAGCACCTACATCGTGTACGATATAGAAGTTGGCCATACCCTTTGGCTTCTCGTTATGGCGAATGTAGTAAGTGAGTCCATTAGGCAACACACCCTGACGAATCTCCTTATCAGTCGGAATCGGCTGCTGAGGATTTATCTGGGCCTGAGCCATAGTTGCGCCCATCACGAGGGCTACAACTGCAAATAAAAATCTTCTCATTTTTAACCTAAATTTATTGTTCTTTCTCTCAAAATCTATCTCTCTTATATTGTTTCGAACCAACAATTACTACTTCAAGTAGTTGAATACCTTAAAGTTGCTAATGCGGCTCTTGAAATCGCCAGCCTTGCGCAATGGGAATACCAACGTGCGTTGGTAGTACATCTTTGTTCCGGGGTTATACATTACTGGTTTCCAAGCATTCTTGTCGCCATTCTGGAATCCTACAAGTTCGTTGGGTTTCATTGCATAAAGAGTGAGTGGACCTAACTCCTGACGCAGACGGCCATTTACATAGAGGCGTGTCATCTTATTGTTACCCTGAATCTTAATCTCGACCTTGCCGTTCTGTGGCACGCGGAAGTTGAACTTATTGAGATAACCATCACGCTCAAAACCCATCTGGCTACTCTCAGGGTCCGACAAATAGAACACTGCATTACCCGAACGCAACAACTCGGTACCCTTCTGCTCGGCAGCACCCTCCAAAGTGAAGGTAATGGTGTAGTCGTAGCCTATCTCCTCGTGAGGCAACTCCGAGCCGGCCTTCAACTCATCGGCTGCATAAATCTCACGCTGCTCAACGCCATAGAGTGCCAACTCATTCACACCCGGAGCCTCGCTCAACGTCTTACGCTGCTTATCGAACTCGGCGTATGGCAACTCGCGAAGCTTGCCACTCCAGCACTTCACCGCCAAAGTCTGCATAGCGGGGAATACTCGGTGGTGAACATCCTTTACCGAGATACCATTACCAGCGTGGTCGTTCCATACGGCAAACATACCTCCCAAAATCGCAGGATCCTGCTCGTCGAACTTTTGATTACCGATAAGGGCGGGAGTCCAATGGTCGTATAGGTAATTGCAATTCAGATAGTCGTAGTAATATCCTGCCGCAGGAACAATATAGAGGAATCCATCGGGAATGCTCACAAGCTGATAGCCCTGCTCCTTCATATCGCGAGGACTGGCATAGCCATTATACCAGCAATTCATAATCACGTTTTCCGACTTTACGGGGGTATCACCCTTAGCGTGTGTCAATGCGCCCCAGCACATAGCCTGCTTGCCGAAGCCCTCAACGAAGCGAATATAGTGATCGGTAAACTCGCGGAACTTCTCAACAACCTCCTTCTTGGCATTAGAGTACTCGTCAGTTCCGATGTGTACACGCTTGCCACGGAATACGGGATTCTCGCCCTCCAAATACTCGCGGAATAGGCCATCGACAAACTTATAGGTCTCGGGATTGAACAGATCGAGGTGGTCCATACCATACTCCTTAGAGCCAATCTCTGGCTTGTAGTGAGTAAAGGCCAACGAGTGAGCAGGAACATCAATCTCGGGGATAACCTCAACATAGTTCTGCTCGGCCAAAATCTGCATATCGATAAACTCCTGCTTCGAATAGCTACCATCTTTTGCAGCCAAACCTGGATAGGTATCGCTCTCCAAACGGAATGCAGCCTGAGTCTTTGACCAATCATTATCGAAATACTGACGGAAGCCGTTGTCGTTAAGGTGAACCTGCAAAGTGTTCATCTTGTAATAAGCCATAATCTTCACCAGCTTGCGCAAATAATCCATCGGGAAGAACTTACGGCCACAATCAATCATAAATCCACGCATCTCATACTGCGGGATATCGACAGCCTCACCCTTGGGCATTGCACCATTATCCGACTGCTCGGCCAACTGCAACAGAGTTTGGGTTGCCCAGAATGCACCTTGCAGATTGTGGGCCGACACTACAGCCTGCTCACCAACGCTGAGTTTATAACCCTCCTTACCGAGCGAGGTGGCCTTCTTATCGAGCTGCAAGACGATATCGCCAGCCTTACCAGAACCCTTCACAACTGAAAGCTCACGACCGGTGAGCAATTTGTAATCGGCAGCAAAAGCGTTGGCAATACGCATAAGCTCCTTATCGGAACCCTTCACTGCCACACGACCCGAGGGAATCAAATCACCCTGAGCACCGCTCCACGAAGTAATTTCCGGAATAACAAATGGTTTAGGGTTATTCTGCGCACTCACCGTCACACACAACAACACTGCAATAACTACCAATAATCTTTTCATATATTCAATCATTTATTTAAATTTTCATCTACAACAATTTGAGCCACCGGATTAGTGATATCCTCTTTACTCGGGCTTCGCCCCTTCGTCGGACTTATCCTTTTTGTGGAAACAAGCTCCCACCACAAAACCTACGAGCATACCTAATCCCATACCCGTTGTTATCTTATCGAACAACAACGGTCCAACGACAGCTCCTGCGGCCAATCCAATCACCATTCCGAGCGACATATAAGTTCTTACGACCTTCACCTCGGCATTCTGCTTGGCCTGCTCCATCAGCACCTCGTCCTCGCTCTTTTTGGGAGTATCATCACCCTCAAAAGCGCTCTCGTCGATAAACGGATTTTTATTCTTCATCTTTTATAAACTATACTGCTTAATCCTCTAAATATCTGCGCAGCCCAACTGCTATAATAACCGTCGTACTTATATAGTCGCACGCACGCGATATTCGCTACAAATTTATAGAGTTTTTTTTAGTTGGCGCTATTTTTTTCAACTCTTCGGCTAAAAAATTGCGTTTTTTAGCCTTGCCCTCACTCTTCGAAGTAAATTATTGTAATAATCCGCATAAAAAAATTGCCACACGAGTAACAATTGCTCAAAAAATTCTGTATATTTGTAATAGAAGTAAACCTAAAACCGATTGAAATATGAACGTTAATAATCTAATGACCGAGCTTGAGCGCAAGCACCCAGGCGAGAGTGAGTACCTACAAGCAGTACGCGAGGTGTTGGAGTCAATTGAGGAGGTCTATAACGACCACCCCGAGTTTGAGAAATCTAAAATTGTGGAGCGAATGGTCGAACCCGACCGCATCATCACCTTCCGCGTGACATGGGTCGACGACAATGGCGAGATACAGACCAATTTGGGCTACCGCGTGCAGTTCAACAGCGCAATCGGCCCCTACAAGGGCGGAATACGTTTCCACGCTGCGGTGAATCCATCGATGTTGAAATTCCTCGGCTTTGAGCAGACATTCAAGAACGCCCTCACCACCCTGCCGATGGGTGGAGCAAAGGGAGGCTCTGATTTCAGCCCTAAGGGCAAGTCTGATGCCGAGATTATGCGTTTCTGCCAAGCCTTTATGTTGGAGCTATGGAACAATATAGGCCCCGACACCGATGTCCCAGCTGGTGATGTAGGCGTTGGAGGACGCGAGATTGGTTATATGTACGGAATGTACAAGAAGCTCGCTCGCGAGTACAACACAGGAGTTCTCACGGGTAAGGGTATCGCTTGGGGAGGCTCGCTGGTGCGCCCCGAGGCTACTGGATTTGGAGCATTGTACTTTGTGGAGCATATGTTGCAGCAGGCCGGCAAGTCAATCGAGGGCAAGACAGTGGCTATCTCAGGTTTCGGCAATGTGGCTTGGGGTGCAGCGCAGAAGGCTACCGAGTTGGGTGCAAAGGTGATTGCTATTTCGGGTCCCGACGGCGTTATCTACAACCCCAACGGAATGACACCAGAGAAGGTTGATTATATGTTGGAGCTTCGTGCGTCGAACCGCGACATTGTCGCCCCCTTTGCCGAGCGCTTCCCCGATGCAGAGTTTATCCCCGGCAAGAAGGCGTGGAGCATCAAGTGCGACATTGCCCTGCCGTGCGCATTCCAGAACGAGCTTACAGGCGATGACGCTAAGGAGCTTTTGGCCAACGGCACTTGGTGCGCAGCCGAGGTATCTAATATGGGTTGTACGCCCGAGGCTATCGCCGCATTCCAGGAGGCTGGAATTTTGTTTGCTCCGGGCAAGGCTGTGAACGCTGGAGGTGTGGCTACATCGGGTCTGGAGATGACGCAGAACGCACAGCATCTCTCGTGGTCAGCCGAAGAGGTTGACCAGAAGTTGCACTACATTATGTCGCAGATTCACTCAGCGTGTGTACGATATGGCGAGCAGCCCGACGGCTACATCAACTACGTGAAGGGAGCAAATATCGCCGGCTTTATGAAGGTTGCGCAGGCAATGTTGGAGCAGGGAGTGATTTAATTGCAATTCAAAATTTAGAATTCAAAATTCAAAATTATGCTAAATATCCTGTCTAACATCGAGTTAGACAGGATATTTTATATACACGCCACTCCGCATTTACATCAACCAAATAGCGGTGATGCGAAAATATAGGATGACATAGTGTTTATTTTTTCTTCAACACGATATGGACGAAACCATCTTTCGATGGGCCATACTTCTTCTCATACTCGGCCTTTCTCTTCTCGTCTTTTATAACGTCGAATGATTCGATATCGTCAATTTTAATATCTTCCGCTCTTTCCGTCTTAGCAGTTTTGCCATCGGCACCCGTAACCAATAGGATTGGTTTTTTATCCCCTAAGAAGAGTACACCGTTGGTGCGTAACTTATCTAACAAAGATTCTCCCACCTGATTATCGCCACGCACTGTTATAATTTTCTCGGCTCGCTGTTGTGGAGTGGCATTGTCTTCGGTATCTCTTAAATTAATAACGATGATTCCATCTTTCAAATCGCCATATTGATTACCATAAATTTTCTGAGCTGGTTCTTGCTTCAGGACGGTCATTGACTCTATTTTAGATGCATCAATTTCAGAAATATCTTTTATCTTACGACTCTTTCCATCTGCGCCATATACAATCATAACAGGCACTTTATCGTTCAACATCAATTTATTACCATCGCTGTTTGATGTGATTGTGACATTTGTTATATCGCCATTGGTGACATTTGTGTGAGTGGTATGAATTGTTCCACCCATTCTTTTCAAATCCTTCTCACTCTTCAACTTAGGGGAAACAATTACCATACTTGCGCCCTCCACTTTGTTTTTTTTGAGGATTTCCAAATTCTTATCCTTCTCGGCAAGAATTGATGATATTTCAAGTTCAACATCACGGCTATCAGATGATGCTATATGAACACTCTGTTTACCTTCTTTGCTAAATCCTGTAATAATCATCTCATTTGCCTCTTCCTTAACATCTTCTGTCGAGGCAACGACAACCGATTTTACGCCCTTCATCACATTCATATTCTTGATTTTGCCCGAAGGAATCGCTTTGAACTCTTGCTCGGTTACGACCTTGCCATCAATAATATAGACTGTTTTACTGTCTGCTTTTTTCTGAGCCGATGCACCCCCGACCATAAGTAGCATTGCGGCAAGAAATAATAACTTTTTCATAAACATAGACAATTTAATAGTTGAACTCTTTTTCGGTTTCAATAGTTAATTGCTTGGCCATTACATAGACCGTTGGTTGGAAGTTCGCGATTTTCCTAATGCAAAGATAGCACGCATAAATGCAAAAAAGGTTTAACGAAGTGTTAAGAAATGTTAACAAATGTTAACGCTCTTTTTTGTGTGGGTTTTATTCTTTACTTTTGTGTAAAGAATATTTTGCAATGATAAGACGCTCAACATTCCGCTATATATCAATCTGCGTGGTGGCCCTGCTCGTTGGTCTGGCCATCGTGCAGGGTGTGTGGGTGGTGAGGCTCTACCGCGATACGGTGGAGGATTTCCACAGCCGAGTGCAATCGGCAATATACAAAAGCGTCTATTCGAGCTTTATCAACTACGACCCGATGAAGCCGAGCGAGGTGATTTCAATCAATGTGAATCTCGACAACTTCGACCTCCATTTTCAGGATAATCTGATGGAGCTGGACGCGTTGCAGACCTACAACCTCGAAGTTATAGATGCCTCGTCGGAGCGTGTAATAATGCACAAAAGGCAGCAGGAGCAACTTGACAGGCCTGTTACGATGGTGGCCGACATCGACGACGGAATGTTTGCACTGCGAGTGAGCATAGAGGTCCCATATCGCAAAATTTGGCAGACGATGTGGGGATTGATACTCTCGTCGGCGGTAATAATCATCCTGCTATCGCTCACATTTGTCTATCTGATTCGCACCCTGTTCCGCCAAAAGGAGTTGGAGCAGATGCGACGTGACCTAACGCACAACATCACCCACGAGCTTAAGACTCCCATCTCGGTAGCCTACACCGCCAACGACGCCCTACGTAATTTTTCAGCCGACAATAACCCCACACGCCGAGAGCGTTATTTGGAGATTGTTGCTTTGCAACTCACACGCCTCTCGTCGATGGTTGAGCGAATCTTAGCCGTATCGGTCGAGGAGGAGGGACGTGGTAGCCACAACCCTGAGCCCGTAGAACTACGACCACTCTTGGAGCAGATTCTTCGGAGTTGCCAGGCCGTCGGCAAGCAGTTGACCACATCGCTAAACTGCCCCCACGCAGCACTAATTACGGCCGATGTGTTCCATCTGCGTAACATACTGCAAACCATAGTAGATAATTCGATAAAATATTCGCTCAGTCAGGTGGCTATTTCGGTTACTGTCGAGCAGAACGACAACTCGACAACCATCTCGGTCGGCGACAACGGGATAGGTATTGCCGAGCGACACATTGGTCACATTTTCGACAAGTTCTATCGTGTACCGACAGGCGACAAGCACGATGTACGCGGCTATGGGCTTGGTCTTTACTATGCCCGCACCATAGTTGAACGACACGGTGGCAGAATTACAGCACAGAGCCGAAAAGGCGAAGGAACAACCATAACAATAACCCTCCCTAATAACGTAGAGCAAGATGAACAATAAAATAAAAGTCCTGCTGGTTGAAGATGAACGTATGCTGGCCGAGATTTTGGCCGACACACTCTCCGATCATAATTTTGAAATAAAAAGAGCCGACAATGGCGTGGTGGCACTTGCTGCGTGGCGGGGGTTTCAGCCCGATGTTATCGTCACCGATATTATGATGCCGCAAATGGACGGATATACGTTGGTCAAGAATCTGCGCAAGGAGGGTTGCTCGGCTCCCATACTATTCCTTACGGCTCGCTCCTCGACGGAAGATGTTGTAAAGGGATTCGAGATAGGAGGGAATGATTTTCTGCGCAAGCCATTCGCCATTGATGAGTTGATGGTGAGAATTCGCTCGCTGGC
Source organism: Rikenellaceae bacterium (assembly GCA_015060165.1). GTDB lineage: Bacteria > Bacteroidota > Bacteroidia > Bacteroidales > Rikenellaceae > Alistipes. The sequence continues at coordinate 179,203 of SUZC01000003.1, read as the reverse complement.
GGGACGTCTGAGAACTACAACCGACAGCAACAAACAATACAGAATAGGTCGCTATGAATTTCTATCCGATTCGGGAATTCTCATACTCGACGGCGACCAGCAGCAACTCTCGGCTCGCGAAGCGGAGGTGCTGAGTTACCTGTGCGATAGGATTGGCCAGACAGTGGAAGCATCGCAGATTTTGACTCAGATTTGGGGCGACGATAGTTTTTACAATCTGCGCAGCCTGAATGTCTTTATCTCGCGGCTCAGGCGACGCCTAATCGACGACAAAGAGGTTGAGATTATAAGTGTTCGGAGTGTAGGATATAGACTCAAAGCATAGCTACACCCTTTCGAGAATACGCCTTACGGCAGGAATTTTCATTATTGGGAGCAGCACACACGCAGGAGCTACGGCACAGAGTAGGCCTATGATTCGGGTAAGAAGTCCCGGGAAGCAACGCCTGCGACCAGCAAACACCGCATCCAACGCTTTACGCGCAACATATTGAGGCGACTGCATAAGTCCCAACCAGAGCAATCGGCGGCGCATTTTATTCTCCAACTTATAGAACGGCGTATCGACAGCCGAAGGGAAAACGGTGCAGACCTTCACCCCACTACCCCGCATCTCATACCACAGCGATTGGCCCAACGAGCGAAGAAAAACCTTCGATGCTGCATAGACCGAAATGGTCGGATAGGGCATATAGGCCGTAACCGACGACATCAGCACGATATATCCTCTGCCGCGCTCACGCATCTTTGCAGCAAAGAATCGGCACAACTTGGAAGGGGTGGTACAGTGGAGTGCGATGATACGCTCGATTGCTTGCTCCGAAGTGCGCTCCAAAGTCGAAAACTGTAAGACTCCTGCATTGCTAACCAGCAACTCAACCTCACCTATCGCACAAGCCTCTGAATAGAGCCTCTCGGCTGCATCGGCTTGCGCCAAATCGGCATATATAGCAACCACCTCAACGCCAAATTCTTGGCGCAGGCTCTCGGCCACGTGCTCATTCTGAATGGCATCGTTGCTCACCACCATTATGTTGTAACCTCGCAAGGCGAGTTCTCGCGCATACTCTCGGCCTATACCCGACGAAGCACCCGTTATCAATGCATAATTCATACTGCAAATGTACGATTTTTCTACGAACGCAAAAAAAATCGGCTGCAACATATAATTTCGATGCAAAAAAAATGGGAACAATAAAAAATTTTGCGTTTCTTTGTAAAAGAAAACTCCTCGAAAGCCACAATGGCCGACGGGCAAATAGAATATTTGAACTTAATACAGTTTGATATGAAGAGATTTATACTTGTTGTATGCTTGGCACTGCTCAGCGTGGGAGCATACGCTCAGAAGGGCAAATATGGTGCAGGAATTGCTGCTGTCTATGGCACCGAAATTTCAAAGATTGGTGTAGGCGTCAAGGGACACTACTATTTCAACGACCACATTCGTGGCGAGGTTGGGCTCAACATCTATGCAAAGAATGATGGTGTCAGCACTTGGGACGCCAACATCAACTTCCACTACTTGGCCAACATCGCCAAAAACCGCCTCTTCATCTACCCATTGGCAGGATTCTCATTCTCGCAGTGGAAATTCGATATGATTGATGGTTTTATGGGCGAGGTTCCCGACACTGAGAGTGGGTCGCAATATGCCGAACTTGAGGACACCAAGGAGTTCCGCGTGGGTCCCAATTTGGGTCTCGGTTTGCAGTTCCACGTCAGCGAGCTCACATCTATCTTCGTCGAAGGTCGCTATCAGATGATTGGCGACTTCAACCAGGCTATCTTCGGTATCGGTATCCAGCGCCGTTTCTAATCGCCAAAACCGAGCGACGTGGGTCGAGAGATTGAACGTAAGTTTTTGGTCTGCGGAGAGTTCCGCGATCAGGCCACATCGTCATCGCGCATCAGTCAGGGCTACATTGCCAAATCTGATGAGCTGACCCTACGCATTCGCACTCGTGACGAACGTGGCTACCTCACAATCAAAGGGCGCAGCGACTGTGCCGGCATCTCGCGCAACGAGTGGGAGTGGGAGATTCCCGTCGAGCAGGCTCGCGAGTTGCTGCAATATAGCAAGGGTACGATCGAGAAGAGCCGCTACCTGGTCCCCTGCGGAGGGCATACCTTCGAAGTCGACTGCTTTTACGGCGACAACGAGGGGCTGACTCTTGCCGAGGTCGAACTCAACGACCCCGATGAGCCATTCGAGCATCCTGCGTGGCTGGGCCAAGAGGTTACGGGCGACCGACGATACTACAATTCACAACTACTGAAAAACCCCTTCACGAAATGGGAAAAATAATAAGGGCCGCTATCACTTTGTGGGCGGCTCTTTTGACATTCACCCCCACCCTGCTGTCGGCGCAGCCGAGTACCGACTACGACAGCCTTATCCGCCAGATGGGGTTGGTCGACATACAGAGTCTCGATAGCGAGATTATGGTCGAGCTGCGATACGCCACGACCAACAATTTTATGCAGAAAAACATCTACGGCACGCTGCGCAAGGCCTACTTCCTGCCCCATTTTGCCCGCAAGGTGGCACAAGCGCAGGAGCTACTCCGCCAACGCCATCCCGAATACCGACTACTCATCTACGATGCCGCCCGACCTCGCAGCGCACAACGCCGTATGCGTCAGGCGGTTGAAGGCACACCTTATACGGCTTACGTGGCCGATGCATCGCGTGGCGGACGCCACAATTATGGCGTTGCGGTCGACCTCACCATTGCCGACGCCAACGGTCGCCCACTCGATATGGGAGCTCCGTTCGACCACTTCGGTCGCGAGGCGTGGATTGGCGACGGCCGCAACACCACACTCCCCCACTTCAAAGCCTATATCGCACAGATGCAACGCCAAGGTCTGATCTCGGCCGAGGCGGCTGCCAACCGTACGCTACTTGTCGAAATCATGGATGCTGTGGGACTTCGCCCCTACGCCAAGGAGTGGTGGCATTATCAGGAGCGGGTCTCGATGACTCGCACGCGTGAGCTATATAAATTGCTCGATTTTTAGCACTTCGCACGACATACATCGCCGCACTCGGCACGATGCAGACTAAAAGCCTGTCTAACTGAACGTTAGGCAGGCTTTTTTGTTTTGCAGGCAGAGGCCGCAGCTGTGTACATCTCTCTGGGAGAGATGTATAAGGTTGCGGGATCGTACAAGAAGGGGTCGGCGGAGTATAACCACGTGATGGAGGTTGCGGCCAAGACCTATCCTACTCAGACCGCGGCGGCGGTAAATGCGGCGAGCGTGATGCTCGGCAGGGGCGACACCAACGGCGCGTTGGCACTCTTGAGCAAGGCCGATCAGGGCGACAAGAACGTTCAGCTCACAATGGGTTACGCCTATGCGAAGGCCGGCAACAACGACAAGGCTCGCGAGTGCTGGCAGAAGGCAGCCGACAAGGGCTCAGCCGAGGCAAAGCACAACCTTTCGGAGTTGGCTAAGAGCCTGGAATAAAAAAGATTACAAATTTATACGAGTAATAAAAACACAAACAAATTAATTAACTTAACTTAAACTAATCGAATTATGAAAAGAATGTTTATTGCAGCTATGGCTATCGCAGCATTGGTAAGCTGTAGCAAGGAGGAGGAAGTTTCTTACGCTGACTCAATGAGCAAGACTATCCAGATCTCTATCCTTAACGAGACTGAGGGTACTCGTGCTGAGGGTGGTGATACTGCTAAGGGTACTACAACTACTGCTACCAACGATGAGCTTAAGGTGCTCTTCGCTAAGGCTGATGGTACTATTACATTTGAGGACTACTTGACAAGTGAAGGTTCTACTGATGATACTCATAAGGGTGAGGTAGGCGCTGCTGGTGAGGAGGAGCTCTACGTTAAAGATGAGTCTACAAGCAAGTATATGTGGCACAATGTTCCTGCTGATGTAAAGCAGATTGCAGTTGTTCGCTATGAGGCTAGTGATCTTCCAGAGGGTAAGGATAATTTCGTAGGTGATAATCTCTCTACTCTCTTGGCTTTGGCTAAGAGCGAGTCTAAGAATTTGGCTCGTGAAACTGAGGATATCGTTCTTTATGGCGTTAATACTCTCTTTGATACAGGTGCAACTCACCGTGTAGGTGCTACTTTCTTCCACGTATGGCAGGCTGATGTAGAGGTTGCTCCTAAGGTAGCTCGTTTGGAGGTTCACAGCATTACTTGTACAGACCTTGGCAAATTGAACAATGATGGCGATCCTGATACTTATGATATCGATGAGTTGCTTCTCAAGAGCCTTACTTGGACAGGCGCAGAGGACGAGCACTCAGCTCCTGGTTTCGGCGAGCAGCGTCTCTATGGTGAGTATAACCCTGAAACTGCAGCAGAGGATCCTAACACTCAGCCAGATGCTGAGCAGCGTTCTAACTCATATGCTCCTAATGGTGCTTGGTCTTGGAATGTAGCTCCTTGTACATTTACTGGTATGAAGCTGGATATGGATGCTTATGCATACGATTACATTATTGCAAGCCGCAACCTTCCTTTGACAGTAACTGGTCTTAAGAAGACAGCGAATGCTGAAACAGCTGATGGTAATACATTAGAGGCTGGTAAGATTTACACACTCGACCTTGAGTTTGCACAGTCAGATATCAAGACTCAAGACGGTATCTGCGTTGTAGTTACTGTAGAGGTTATTCCTTGGGCTATCGAGAAGCGTTACCCAGTTTACGGTACTCCAGGTTCAACATCAGGTTCAGCTGATGCAGAGAAGTAATCTCCAAATTTAATTGAAATTTCAAGTTCTTTTCGGAGGGCTTAAAATTTATAAGGATTGATTTTTTCGGTGCCTCCCCTCGCGGGAGGGGAGGTGCTTTTTTAAGAAAATTCCCGCGAAAAAATACTCGTATAACAAACGGTCCCTTGGGCCACCAAATTAACCAACAGGCGCGCGTGCGCCCCAAAAACGAATATGATTATGAAGAAATTTCTATACTTGCTTCTGCTTGCTCCGGTCGTTCTGCTCGCAAGCTGCATCAAGGAGGATTATAGTGATTGCGAGAGATGTACTCTTACATTCAGCTATACGGGCGATGTTACTTGGGATATCTTTCCTGAGCAGATTACTCGCGTCAGCTTGTATGTTTTCAACTCAGAAGATCGTTTGGTGCAGACCAAACTTATCGAGCAGAACGAACTGAAAGCATTTCAAGGAACGAAGCTCAACCTTGAGCCGGGCGATTATCGCATCGTCGGCATAGGCAACAGCTTCAACAAGACCGAGGTAATGAACCTCTCATCGACATCTATGTCCGAGATACAGTTCCACCACCCGAAGGCCGACGAAGGTGGCAAGGTAGAGGGTAACGACTCACTGTATCTGGGCCAGAAGATGATCACCATCCCCTCGGACTATTGGTACGAGGATGATGTTCCCTTCCGTTCGTCACACCTCAAGGTATCGTTCACTGTGAAGAATTATTTAAATCCATCAGCTCCACCAGCTGCTGAGTCTGCTACTCGTGCCGGTGCATCATTGGATTTAAGAGTTAAAAACTTGTTGCCACAGACCGACTTTACCAACAAGGCCAATGGTCAGAAGATGACTTACGACCCCGTTTTGACTTTTGATTCTGAGGAAAATGAGCACTACGGCTACTTCAACATTATGCGCCACGCGAAGGATTCGGACGTAGAGTTCGAGCTCGTCGACAAGGTAACAGGTGAGGTAGTGTATACTCTCGCTTTGGCCGACTTCCTGAATCATTTCCCACAGATTGATGTATCGAAGCAGGAGGTTTTGATTCCTATCATCATTGAGTTCGGTATGGGTGTCACTGTTACAGTCCCAGACTGGTTGATTGAGGATCGCGATCCTATTTACGGAGAAGTTGAATAATTAAGGACTACGACGATGAAAAAGATTACATATATATTATCTGCAGTTGCTTGCCTCGCCGCACTCCTTACATCGTGCGTAAAGGAGGAGAGTTATACGCGTGAGGTTGCGGAGATCAATGTAAATCTCACCCCAACAGAAGAGAATGGAAGTGTTGTGCAGGGTGACGCGATTACTGATGCTATGATTTGGGCATTCCAGTGTACGATCGATGACACTGGTGCTCCTACAATCGGAGATAGTGCTACGGCTATAGGTGCTCGCTATGTGTATGACCTTGATACCTATGGTCGCATCTCGGTACATGTGCCTCTGCCTCTTTGTGATGGCGCACAGGATTATCTCTTGGTAGCAGTTATCAATACTCAGGCCTATGGTAACTTCAGCCTGACCTCAGATAGCACTTGGGGCGCAATCAAAGCTGCTACATTTGATAGTACTGGCACATTTTGGAGTACTTATCCTAACGACGTGGGTAGGACTCCTGAGGTGATGCCAATATCTAACTGGACAACATTTACCGTTACAAGTAATAATACACACGACGATAATTGTTATCAACTCAACCTCCCAGTTTATCGCACAGTGAGCAAGGCTCAGTTCTTGGTTGCCAAAGCTACTGATGATTTCGATCTTGATATCTTGGATGTTAAGGTTGTAGCAAACAGCGGTTACTCTACAGGTGCATTGCTAACAGCAAGTCCAGAGACCGCTGACGGAGATAATTCTGAGAAGATTCAGCGCGGTCTGCCTGATGCGGCAGCCACTACTTGGTGGTGGGCATCGCCAACAGCAGTAACACGTGCCGAGGGCGCAACTGCACCAGCCATAACATATCAGCTTAAGAATAGCGATAGCGGTTTTTCTCCAGTAAATAATGTTACAACGGAAGTTTCTGCCGATGATCATGGCGATGATGCTACATATGCTTGGATAGGTTCAACATTCTTGTTCGAAAACAATAATGATGCTGATTACGGTGAGACAGGCTGTTATGATGCTGCTCAAGGTGATGGATATAACCTCTATGTTAAGTATTCGGTTAACGATGAAGAATACGAGGTATATACTCCTCTTGGCAAAGTCGTTCGCAACCACGACTATCAGGTGCGTGCTTTGGTCGATGCCGGCGGTAAGCTCTCGCTTAACCTCGTAGTGAACGAGTGGAAAGAGGATGAAGTGACCTATAATTACACCGAGCAGGTAACCGTAGAGGGTGAGAATCAGTTGAAGTGGACTGCAAAAGCCAGCGAATCGGAAGCAAACGGTGTTAATACCGTAACTCTTGCGGCAGCTGACTCAAACAACAACAGTACTCCTTATGCGGTTTGCGAGTTCTACATCAGTACTCCCGATGATGCCGAGTGGCATGCAGCTTTAGTGGAGGGTGCTATCAATGCCTTTGAGTTTGTTGGTGCTGGTGGAAACGGTGTCTCAACTATAAGTGGCGCAGTTGGCGCGAAGGACGAAAATGGTCTGCCAGTAAAGTCTACAATCAAGATTCGTGCAAAGCAGGCGACTGTACCTAGCAACACCGAGGCTTTCCTCTCGATTGTGGTGGTAACTCCCGATGGCCGTACGCTTCCAACCGATGTGTTGACCGACGGCGTTAGACAAAAGATATTACAGACAGGTTCATTATCTCAAAACTAATATACGCATTGCAATATGAAAAGATACTTTACATATATTTTAAGCTTCGTGATGATTTCGTGCATCGCCGCGTGTACGAAGAGCGAGGATGTTGTAAATCCCAATGCTGAAGGACATATGGCATTGCGTCTGGTGAGTAGCACGATGACACGTGCGACAACCCCTGGAAATGGTGTAGGCACTGGCGAAAATGATGACAACTTGAAAGAGGATGCTATCATATCGGCCGATCTATACTTCTTTGACGGCGAAGGCTCTGGCAATGCGGTATGGCATCACCGACAGATATTTACCAACCAACGCGAGGAGGCTACAATTTCGGAATTGACTATCCCCTCAAATATTGTGAGCGCGATATTCAATACTAACACTTCGCAAGCGACTTTGTATGTTGTTGCCAATGCTCCCGCGGGTACGCTTCCCACTTATGAGGGCTTGGCAGAGGGCGAGACTCTTCCTACGATGGCTGAACTTAAGGCCTGTACCATCAGCACCACTTCGTGGAAGACCACAACAACCCCATCTAGCGCCCAGAGCTCTTTCGTGATGGATGGCGAGGACAAAATCACAAAGACAAATAATGAGATAGGTGGCACAGTAGCCCTCACCCGTGCGGCTGCTAAGATCGAGCTTTCGATTACCGATGTTGTGTCATCTGTAACTGTGGGTGGTGAGACCTGGACCCCAGTACTTGGCGACAACGATGATGGCTCAACAATTCTTGTTAGCCTCAATTATGCCGTGGGTGGCTCATATATTGACGGCGCTTATGACAAGGCGAAGTTTGCTAACGATAACACTCAGAAGGACTATGGTTTTGCTCGTGATACAACCGTAACCGACAAAAAGGCCTACAACCAGGCTCATCCATTCTACAGCTATGCTTCTGACTGGGGTGCTGCAGGTGGCGCTAACGAGCCTTACTTGCTTTTGGTGGTGCCTTGGGTTAAAAATGGTTCTACATCTCAGCAGAACACCTTTTATCAGATTCCTGTGGGTAGCCTCGATGATAAGCAGATCAAGCGCAACCACTACTATAAGGTGAAGATCAACGTAGGTACTATGGGTAGCTTCGAGCCCCAGACTGCCACTGAGATTACCCCCAGCTACACCGTTATCGATTGGAGCACCGGCTCAATTACTACCGATATCAAGGAGGCCCGCTATCTGGTGGTGGATGAGAATAAGGTTGTTATGAATAATGTTAACTCATATAGTATTCCTTATGCATCAAGCCATCCCGTAACTCTTGAGATTATCTCTGTTACTAAGCCCAATTTCTCAGGCAAAGTAGCTACTACGAATACATATGAGCCTACTTCTGACAACAAGATGGTAGTAGAGCCTACGGTGGATACCAACGGTCGAGGTAATACAAATCCCTTTGAACTTAAGGATTTGAATAAAACGATAACATTATCACATACTTTAGTGAATGATAATAATAGTAATGCCTTTGACTATGCAGCGTATACTATTACTGCCAAAATTTATCATACGGATAATACATCATTCTCTGAGACCATAACATTCACACAGTATCCTGCTATGTATGTTGAAGCTTATTTGAATAGTGACTACAAGAATGATAGCAATAACGATAATGATAATGCTCATAAAGGATATGTTTGGGTAAACAACGGATCTAATTTAGGAGGAGTTCACGGCTTGGGAAGTGCAACCAATGCTAATCCCAATATGTATACAATTACAACGACAGCATTTGCAGACGGCACATATTCTATTGGTGACCCACGTACAACTGATTATGATAATTTGAATAATTGGGGAAATGGAAGTGCTTCAGCCCCAGCATTGTATGATAATGCTCAAAATCGTCGACTGAAATATTATTATTCAACCGATAATTCAGACGCGACAGAGAATATGATTGCTCCAAAGTTTAGAATAGCATCATCGTATGGTGTAACAACTGATCAAAGTTATGACAACATGAAACGAAGATGCGCATCATATCAGGAGGATGGCTATCCTGCCGGTCGTTGGCGTATGCCTACAAAAGCGGAACTGGAATATATTGTATTATTATCTGCCAAAGGAATTATCCCCAAACTATTTAATGATGATCAAGACGATCCTAAAGGTGATTATTGGTGTGCTCATGGTGTAGCGTACCCCCTTAGCAGTGGAGGTGTAAGGTTGGTAGAGGGAACATCTGGAGACCACGCTGTCCGCTGTGTATACGATGATTGGTATTGGGGATCGGAAAGGGTAAAGTCTACAAATGCTAATACCTTGACAGCTTTTACTTGGGGAGACCAGCCAAGATAAACAAACTAACCTTGTAACAATTTTTCGATTATGAAAAAGATATTTTTTGCAATAGTTTCGATATTTGCCTTATCGGCCTGCATTAAGGAGGAGTTGCCACAGCCGCAGCAGCAGATTGCCGATGGCGATAAGGTTACTCTCACTTTTGGCGTGAAGGTGCCTGAGGCAGGCTCTGCGACGCGAGCTATGGGCAACGGCAACGAGGAGATCAGCCGTCTCGATGTGATTGTATTCGACAATGCGGGTTACTTTGTAGAGAAGGCTCAGGCTACAGAGGTTACCAAAGAGGTTCCCTACGATAGCAATACAAAGACTTTCAATGTTGAGTTGAACTCTGCAAGCCGTGAGCGCCGAATCCACTTTGTAGCCAATGCCGATCCAGATCAGATTGAAGCTATCAAGGGTCACGAGGATGCGGCTATCAGTTCGCTCGTTGTATCGGGTACAACCGATGCCTACTGGCAGCGTATGGTGTATGGTGGTATTGGTGTTGATAAAGCAAGTGAAAATTACGTAGCTCCTACTAATTTCTTTGGTAAGGATCCTCGAGTTATCCCATTGGTACGTAACTATGCCAAAATCACTGTTACAGATAACAACGCAACCGATGCCTTTGAATTGACAGGTTATAAGGTGTTTAACACACGCTCTCAGGGCTCTGTGGCTGCTTACGACGAGAAAGTGGGCCAGTTTGTAGATTTCTCTAAGGCTCTGGCCGAGGGTAGCGATAAGTTGTTCGCTGCGAAGAGCTATAGCGAGTTGTCGAATTACACTCCCCTCGAGAAGGGAGAGTTGACATCTTCATCTTATACTACCGACCCAACTTATGTACGCGAGACATCGAAGGATTCTCCTTACATCATTATCCAGGGTACTTACGCTGGTGAAAAGGTGTACTACAAGCTCGATTTTATTCTCGACGGTGTGGGTGGTAAGGCCAATATCTTGCGTAATTTCGAGTACAATTTTGTTATCAAAGCGGTAACAAAGAAGGGTACAGATGAGACTACAGCAATGAACCAGACCTCTGGTGAGAATGGTTTGTCGTTCGATGCAGGAACTAAGTCGTTGCTTAATATCTCCGACGGTGTGGGACAGCTGTTCGTAAATGCCACAACAGTGGTGTTGGTTGACGATAAAACCTACGATTTGAAGTATAAGTATATCCCAGCCATTACATCGCCTAACATAACAGGCAATAACCAGGTTACTTTGACCGGATTTAGTGGTGGCAAGGTTATCGATGACTATACTCCTGACACTACAGAGGGTATTGCCAACGTTGATGGATGGAGCACAATCACCATCACTCCCAAAGCTCTGCCTACAGCAGGTTTCGAGACTCAGGACGTGATATTGTCAACCTCATCGGGCTTGGCACGTACAGTGAAGTTCATTTTGATGCAGCCCTATGCGATGAGCGTCAATGCCTACGATGGCGACGATAATGATCAAATGGTTCCTGAGGAACTTAATCAGAAGGTTTGGGTCGATGTAGCAATCCCTACTGATGTTCAGCCTGCTCTCTTCCCATTGGAGTTTGTGTTTGAGACAGCTGCGCAGAGTCTTTACCCCGATGCTTCGGCCAACACTATGCCGGTGCGTACTGGTGAGTCTATCATTGACAATAGCAAGACATCATTCGGCTTTGTATATACTCTCGATTCGTTGGCATATAAGGGTTTGCCAGTTGTCGATGGCAAGAAGACCTTCACAGCGAAGTTCCTTACCAACAAGGTGAAAAGTGCTTCGGATGTGTATGTCTACAACGAGTATTTTGCGACTGGTAATGACGACTTCACCAATGGCGGTGATCCTCATTATTGGACAGGGACTTTGGAATTTGACGTAGTCGGAGGCGATGGTTTTGGTAATAATAGTAGAACATTTGATATTTATAGTGACTCGTCAAGGCAGACCAAAATTGGTAGTGTAGAAAATTTAAGTTCTGGAGAAACAAGAACTGTGACATTGCAAATAACACCGGGTTACAAATTAACAGAATACTCATCGATCTATTTCTATTGTAGCTATACTACTTGGTCAGGATGGAGCCAGTATACATATTCTTGTAACTATAGCACAACAATAGGTAAATTATTGAACGGAGCTGATGATATCACTTTGAATTTCGTACGAGAGTAATTAATCCGAAAACTCTTTTACAGGCCTGCTCTGAGGGGCAGGCTTGTTTTGGGGGCCGTGCGCTCCCGAAAACCGATATGACACGCCTGGGAGCCTGGGCTCTGCACTTTGCAGCGCAGGTAGTGTCGAAGCCAAGCGTAAACAAGTTTACGCCTAATCTGAAATCCCAATTTTATTCCTTCCTCGCAGCGCCCCTGCGAGGATTTTTTTTCTGGGCACAGAAAAAGGGCTCTTGAGAGATCTCGGGAGCCCTTGGTTTTATGCGTTATGAGCGATTGCGATTCCTACTTGATAATCTTATCCAATGCGTCAACCGCGCGGCGAATTTCGGCCTCAGAGACCTCGTGGTCGACAAGTTTATTGGCGAAGTACTGCTCGTAGGCGTAGAGGTCGATCATTCCGTTACCCGAGAGGTTGAACAAGATGGTCTTCTCCTTGCCCTCCTCCTTAGCCTTCTTGGCCTCGCGGACAGCCACAGCAATGGCGTGGCACGACTCGGGTGCAGGGATGATGCCCTCGCTATTGGCGAAGAGCATACCTGCCGAGAAGGTCTCCAACTGAGCCACCGACTGCGCCTCCATCAGGCCATCCTTATAGAGCTGGCTCACGATTGGGCCGGCACCGTGGTAACGCAGACCTCCGGCGTGGATATCCGAGGGCTGGAACGAGTGGCCGAGCGTGAACATAGGCATCATCGGGGTCATACCTGCCGTATCGCCATAGTCGTACTGGAACTCACCACGAGTAAGTTTGGGACAAGAGGCAGGCTCGACAGCCACCACACGGGTCTTCTTGCCCTCGCAGATGTTGCGGCGGATGAATGGGAAACCGATACCTGCAAAGTTTGAGCCACCACCGAAGCAACCGATTACAATGTCGGGGTCGTCGCCCGCCATCTCCATCTGACGCAATGCCTCCTCGCCGATGATGGTCTGGTGCAGCAAGACGTGGTTCATCACACTACCCAAGCAGTAGCGAGTGTTATCGCCGTGCTCCAATGCGCTCTCGACAGCCTCCGAAATGGCTATTCCCAGATTACCCGAACAGGTAGGATCCTCGGCCAGCACCTTGCGGCCATAGCGGGTCGAGTTGCTCGGTGAGGGGATAACATTCGCACCCCACGCATTCATCAGCAATCGGCGATATGGCTTCTGCTCGCAACTGATACGCACCATATATACGCGCAAGTCGATATTGAAGTATTGGCAAGCCAAAGCCATTGCGCTGCCCCACTGGCCGCCACCGGTCTCGGTCGCAAGGAACTTGATGCCTTGCTTGGCGTTGTAGTATGCCTGTGGAATGGCGGTATTGGGCTTGTGCGAGCCTGCGGGCGATGTGCCCTCGTTCTTGAAATAGATCTTGGCGGGGGTGTCGAGCATACGCTCCAAATTGTAGGCACGCACAACGGGTGTAGGACGCCATATCTTATAAAGGTCTTGGACTTGTTCGGGAATCTCGATGTAACGCTCCTGAGAGAGCTCCTGACGCACAAGTTCCTCGCCGAGTAGGCGGCTCATCGATTCGAACGTTGCGGGTTGCTTCGTTACTGGGTCGAGGCAAGGCAGTGGTTTGTTGGGCATATCGGCCACAATGTTATACCACGCCGTTGGCATCTGGCTCTCCGACAATACAAATTTCTTTGTTTTCATAACCTTACTATATTTAATTTACTATTTACACTTTCCACCGTTCAGCACTCTAAGCAATAAAAAAACCATCGTTCGACTCTGAACAATGGCATCATCACTCTTACTGAATTCCTAATATGCATACACACAGTAGCTACGTCATTGTTCTTTTATCTCCAATGAACGCCACCACAACAAATTATGTATACTGTTTCTCACGTTGTTATGCATTATCTAATGCAAATATAAGCATAAATATCTAACGTTGTATGGCTTTCTGCAATTTTTTTTATGATTCGCGACGTTTTAAGCCCTCAGATTGCATTTTTTAGGGGGAGGGGAGTAAAGCGTGGGAGATTGGATATGGAGGTGAGGGCGAAAAGAGGTTCTGCTGATTGCGTAGTGATTCCTGACGAGTAGTTTGTTCTCTCTGGCTCGGCCTTAGGCGCAAGGAGGGGACAACAATAGGGCCAATAGAATCAACAATACAACAAGAATCATCTCTCTGTAGGGTAAATAGGTAAAACATATTTCGATTGGCAGCCCACCATAAATAAAGAAACGTGGGTATAGCCTATTCACGGAGGTACGACCAAGCACCTATACGAACATAAGCACGACCCACGCCATATAGGGCGTGAGCATTTAATGTGCCTATTGCTTGTCCGTAGTATAATTTTGGTCGTTTTACCGTGAACGCAATAGTCTAAATGCCATCTATAAAGGTTGTGTATTCCACAACGTGACAACAAAAATAAGATTTATTTTCAATATCTCAAACAAAAAGTAGCCTAATTGTCAAAAAATCAACAAAAAACCGAGACGGATATCCGCCTCGGTCTATATCTATCGCCTCCATTTGCTGAAGGTCGATTCCTTCACTTCGAAAATTACTTAGTGTGGAACTTCAAGCCCTTGAGCTTATTCCACTCACCGCGAGTAAAGTCGGGAACTGCAACAGGCATACTGTTGTGCTTTGCAGATACTGCTGACAACTCGCCAATGCAAGACCACTCAGCTGCATCGTAAACATCCTGATCCAAAGGAAGACCATTCTGCAAGCAGTAAACCATACGATAGTCCATCACGAAGTCCATACCGCCGTGACCACCTACCTTCTTAGCCTTCTCCTCTATCTCCTGGTGGATAGGGTGCTTGTAAGCCTGCATAGCAGCTGCCATAATCTCCTGTGATGCGAAGCCGTGCTCGTTGAGCTTCTGACCCTCAGGAACGATACCCTCCTTGAGCTGACCCTCGGTGAATGTGAAACCGTTGATGGGGTATTTGTTAGCAAAACCCTTAGTACCTGTGAGCTGATACAAACGGTTATAAGGACGTGGAGTGTAAACGTTGTGCTGCAACTCGATGGTCTGACCCAACTCAGTCTTAATCAAAGTATTGGTGTGGTCGCCATTAGCAAACTCCGATACACCCATCTTCTCCTTAGCCTTTGCCAAACCTGCAACCGACTTAGTATCCATACATACGAGGTAAGTCAAGCGGTTACCGCGGTGGATATTCAGAGCCTGGCATACGGGACCGAAGCCGTGAGTTGCGTAAACATCGCCACGGTGCTTCTGGTTGAAGTCCAAACGCCAGTTGTGGTGATAGTCGTCCCAGAATGGAGCAAGGTTGTGGATATAAGCACCCTCAGCGTGGAGAATCTCACCGAATACACCCTGTTGTGCCATATTGAGGCAAGTGAGCTCAAAGAAGTCGTAAACGCAGTTCTCCAACATCATACAGTGGCGGCGAGTGCGCTCTGAAGTGTCAACCAACTGCCAGCACTCCTCAACCGATGTAGCAGCAGGAACCTCGATAGCTACGTGCTTGCCGTGCTCCATTGCATATACTGCCAAAGGTACGTGATTCAACCAATCTGTTGCAATGTAGATGAGGTCAATATCCTCACGCTCGCAAAGCTGCTTGTAAGCCTCGGGACCTACGTATGTATCAGCCTTAGGAAGACCTGCACGCTCCAGAATTGACTGGCACTTGTCAACATTCTTCTGCTCCAAATCGCAGAAACCCTTGATCTCAACGCCCTCGAGGTGAGTGTAGCGGTCAACAGCACCCGGACCACGCATACCCAAACCGATGAAACCTACACGAACTACGGGGATAGGATCGGCTGCAAATGCAAGCATTGACTCCTGACCAGCAGCACGCTGAGGCTCGTCGAATACGATCATTCCATTCTCGAACTTGTAGTTCTCACCTGCGATAGGTGACTCGTTGCAGCAGCAGTTCTGCAACATTACGCCGCAAACAAGTGCTGCGCATAAGATAAATAGACGATTTAATTTCATAATTTTATTTGGTTTAGTAATAATTTTGTTTCACTCTTTGTCGTGTTGGACCTTAGGCTCTATTTCTGCTCGGCATCAGCTTCTGCCACCGGGTTCTGCTTCTCTGGCAAGACGTGCTTGGCGTAATTGTAGCCATATACATCGAACAGATCAGACAAATGTGGCAGACGCTCCAAGAACGATTCGTAGTTCTTATTTGGATAGCTCCAGCCTACCTCGGCAATGGCACTCATACGAGGCAAAGTCATATACATTGCGTGGTCGTATTTCGAGATATACTCGGTCCAGAGGTTACCCTGCACTCCCAGAACATACTTCTGCTCCTCGCTGTTCAACTCCTTATATGGGTCGAGCGCATAGGCTTGTTCAACAGGAACATATCCTCCGATTGAGAATGGTTCGTTCTTGACATCGCGGCTCTGGTAGTAATCCAAATAGCAGTTTGTCTTGGGCGACATAATCACGTGGTTGCCCAACTTCGCTGCCTCAATTCCGTACTGCGGACCACGCCACGCCATCACCGTTGCGCTCTTTGTTACGCCACCCTGCAAAATCTCGTCCCAACCGATAATCTTGCGGCCGTGCTCGTTGAGAAACTTTTCAACTCGCTTTGTAACGTATGCCTGCAACTCTTCCTCGTTCTTCAGGCCCTCACGACGCATACGAGCCTGACAATCGGGGCACTTCTTCCAATAGGTCTTTGGGCACTCGTCGCCGCCAATGTGGATATACTCCGAAGGGAAGAGCTCCATAACCTCGGTAAGCACATCCTCCCAGAATGTAAAGGCCAGCTCCTTGCCTGGACAGATGACTCTATCATCGACACCCCACCAAGTAGCCACCTCATACTGCTCGCCCGTACAACCTAACTCGGGATACGATGCCAATGCGGCTACCGAATGACCAGGAATCTCAATCTCGGGAATAACTGTGATAAATCGCTCGGCGGCATACTTTACCACATCGCGAACTTCCTCCTGAGTGAAGAAACCGCCATAAGGCTTACCATCCTGACCCTTGTTCTTGCCGATTGGCGATGATTTGCGAATACTGCCTATCTCGGTGAGTTTGGGGTATTTTTTAATTTCGATGCGCCAGCCCTGATCCTCGGTTAAGTGCCAGTGGAACTTATTGATTTTGTGCATAGCAAGGATATCTATCATATCCTTGACCTCCTGTACCGAGAAGATGTGGCGACCCATATCGAACATAAAACCACGATATTCAAAGTGTGGAGCATCCTCGATCTCGCACGCTGGGATCTCGATTCTTCCTCCCGCCTCGGTGAATGCAGCTGTGGGCAACATTTGACGCAGGGTCTGGAAGGCATAGAATACTCCGCCAGCAGTCGAGGCTGCAATCTGCATACCGCTCTTATCAATCTTCAATCGGTAAGCCTCTGCTCCGAGAGTGCCATCCTGAACAATCGTTATATTACCCGACTGCGACTTTGCACCCGGCTCGACGATAAGCTCCTGACCCAACACATCCAGCATCACATCATTCCAGAAAGCCAATGCGTTTTGCATACCTTCAGCCTCGAAAGTGGGGATGATTTTGGTTGATGATTTCAACACAAAGTGCCCCTCGTTCGAAGTTACTTTGCCAGGCAATGGGATAATATCAATTCTGCCATCTGTTGGAATAAGTTTTCCACAGGCGGCAAATAAAATTGTCGATATAACAAATGCTAAAAGTGTTCTTTTGGCGCTCATTTACAGCAAAATTATGTTTAGAGTAGTCAAAGATAGCGATTTTTTCAATATATTCCAAATATAGAATTATATTTGGACGGAATCGCTATCTTTTGCTTAGACAACAACTTATTAATTGAGCCGTTCCAATATCAAACAGACAGGCAAATGGTCGCTCACACCACCCACGTATGTCGTACCCCGATAGGTTGGTGCAGGGTATCTGCCTCGTTCCAACATATAGCTGCGACGAACAATGCGCACCGAGGCTCGCCGGGGAGAATCGGTGTTGAATTTTAACTCCGACGATGGCTCTCCCACAAGGTTGGGCGAGATGACGATATTGTCGAAATGATTCCACCGCTCGTTGTAGCGCGATGAGCCTATCCCAAATCTCCGAGCAAATGGATTATAGAACTCGTCGGGGCGAAGTCTGCGAAGTGAACACCGCGCCTGCAAAACCTTTCTTAAGCTGCGATTCAATGGGTTGTCGTTCATATCACCGAGGATAACTATTTTGCAATCAGGGTTTTTATACATCTCTGCGTCGGTTATTTCACGGACCTTTCGAGCGCAAGCCATACGCAGATGCTCGGTCTCGACCATACCTCCGATGCGCGAGGGCCAATGCACTACAACAAACATAAAATCCTCGTCGCAGAACTTGCCCCGTACAACCAAAATATCACGAGTGCTGAAATAGGGAATATCGCTAATGGTGACAGGTACGGTACGGGCATCGGTCGGAATAAAGAGCTCCGGACGATAGAGTAACGCCACATCGATACCTCGACTATCGGGACTATCGAAGTGGCATATCTGGTATGTGGCTGATTTAATGGTTGGATGCGAGGTCAGCAGCTCCAACACTCCGCGATTCTCAACTTCGGCCAACCCTACAATTGCAGGCAATTGTCCATCGCAAGTCATATCGGAAATAACACGTGCTACGGATGCGATTTTGTGTTGATACCTATCGTCTGTCCACTCCCGATCGGCAAGTGGCAACATACTTTCATCTAATGTGGCGGGGTCATCGATGGTATCGAATAGATTTTCGACATTGTAGAATGCAATCATATGCCGCTCGGTGGTTTGGGCCATCGATTCATAATGTCCTATTGCAAGAAACAGCAGCAACATCAAACTCCGCATCATATTACACCTTGCATTATCAGTTTTTACGCAGCAACACTACTCCGAGACCCTCCTCATCGCCTGCAATAGTGCGTAGCAACGCATCTTTGGCGGTCGGCGAGATTATGATTTGCACATCGATATCGCCCGACTGTCGCAAGACAAAGCCCTGCTCGGCGTGCTTCGAAAACAGCCAATAGTTTGTAGGGGTATCGCTTATCCGCAACGCTCCAGCCTTGGCTCCAATCGCCACCAAATAGCCTGCGTCGGGGATGCGAATGTAGTAGCCATTCTGCTCGGTGGACTTCTCTAAAACAAACTCTACAGCCCGATTATCGGACTGACTGTCGGCTGCAGTAAGATTCCCGTCAGAGTAAGTATATTTTGCTGTTATGCAGTGCGATTGCGCAGTAAGTTTTCCGGTTGCCAGATATAGCTCTCCATCACGGTAACCGCCTATGTAATATCTGCCTGCGTCAAGTTGCGACAGCTCGCTAATCAACGATATTGCCTCGGTTGGAGCTTCGGGTTCAGGGTTTTCTGGTTTCTCTGGCTCAGAGGGTGTTTCTGGCACCTCTGGCTCAGGATCTGGTTCAGTGGGGGTTTCTGGTTCAGTGGGGGTTTCGGGATCCTCCGGCTCGGTCGGGTCCTCTGGTTCGGGGTCTGGATTCTCAGGCTCGGGATCTGGATCCTTGGGTGTTTCAGGCTCGGGATCAGGGTCAGTGGGTTCTTCAGGGTCTGTCGGAGTCTCTGGCTCCTCTGGCTCGGGTTCCTCTTTTGGCTCCTCTGGATTCACCTCAGGCTCACTGGTGGCTGGCCCATCAAAAGGAGCAATATCCTCAATCCCACGCGGACGAAGTACTATTTTATCGCCATCAACAGCTACTACTCCACATATATCCCCCTCTGCAACATGATACTCGCGTGAGGCAAATTTTGCCGACTCCAACACCTGCACGACAAACTTCTCGCCATTGCTCGACTCAAACTCAACCAAACCTTTGCCAACAGACTCATACCAAAGGCCTTCGCTCTTTGGGGAAACACGTTCAATTTTAACGGTCATTCCCTGATAGTCTGCGAGTTGCGACGGGGTTATGGTAGTCACCGACACTCCCGCATCACGTTTTATGATACTCACCTCGGCCCACTGCTTCGCCGCATCGCCCGTCACCTCATACATCACTCCGTTGTTTTTGATGGCAACAGCAATTCCTGCTTTCAACACTACCTCTACTTTGTCGCCACAATCTACACCAAGCGTCTCGGGCTTGACAATACGACCGTAGAGTACAATGCCATTATTGGCCGAGGTTGAGCCTTCGGTGGCAAGAATAAGATGTGACGATGGGAAATTTGCTCCCGATGCAGAATTCATAACAATTGCCGACAGCACTCTATCTCGCTCGGCATCGATAACCGTTGGACGGCCATCATCGCTCATCAGGGCAATCAGTTCGGGGATGGTTATAGCAGCCGGAGCTGGCGGCTCGGGTTCTGCAGGCTCTTCTGGCTCGGTTGGTTCTTCTGGTTGCTCTGGATTAGCAGGAGGTTCAGGATTTTCCGGATTCTCAGGATTATCTGGATCGCCAGGAAGATTTGGGTTACCTGGATCTTCAGGGTTATCTGGATCTTCAGGATTTTCGGGCTCTTCGGGATTTTCGGGCTCTTCGGGGGTTGTTGGGTCGTCAGGGATAGCAGGCTCATCAGGTATGGCAGGCTCATCAGGCTTCTCGGCCACATACTGAATTACATCGAACGAATGTCGTACCTGCCCCATATCGCACATCGAGATTGTCACCACACAACTGCGTGATTTGTCACTCTTGCCGACCGAAAGTCTTACTTCATTTTCGCCAATCCCTCCGTTGCGAGGAGCGATGATTAGCCAGTCGGCGTTGCAATCGACTCTCCAATCGGCATTAGATTTAACTTGAATCACATCGCTACCTCCCGCTTCCTCGTAATTAAGCGATGAGGCCGACAGATTGCGACCACCGACTGAGATCGATAACTCGGGATGAAACTCCTCCTTGCGTGAGCATGAGTCTCCAAGCAGGCAACACAATATCGCCGCCACAGCAACAATATATGCCACACATCTATTCATAACTATGCTTTGGGTTGTTTCGACTTGCCTGATATGGTCTCGATGTCGATTGCCACAATAGCCGTGCGGTGCAACGAACGTGCAATTGCCTGTTCTCCCTCGGCCTTATATTGCGGTGAGAATTTTGCAACCAGCAGCGACAATGCTCTGTGGCACTCCTCTTCGGAGGTGACCCTGCGGGCTCGACCCTGCACCACAACCGATTCATAGGCCGTAGTGAACTCCTGTGCGATAAGGCGGGTCGGCCCAACCACACAAAACGAGACTCTGGCATCGTGCTCGATGGCTCGTAACTTTCGCCCCTCGGGAGCGCAATGCAGGTAGATAGTCTGCTCGTTAAAAACAAAATTCATAGGCACACCGTAACCTCCCTCTGCCGATGCCATAGCCAGAAAACCATATTCGCTATTTTCAAGCAGTTGGAGTGCCCGTTGCTCACTGAGTAGACGATCCTGACGGCGTACGCTGGTTGTGTCGTACATCATAACTAACAATCCTACAACAACTTCTTCTTCGACGGAATAACTATAAAATCTTTCAAATAGAATGGCTCAAAATAGGCAATATCTTCGGTCTTACCCTCTTGTAATCGCTGCTCGGCCAAGCGAGCAAGACCACGAGCCGAAGGGGTGATGTTGACATAAGTTGCATCGGGCAGAACTTCGCGACACTTGGCTGCTCCATTGCCGAAAATCACAAGCTGCCTATCCTTGCGCCACTCGGCAAAACTCTCCTCGGTAACAATCTCGGCCGAGACCTCGCTGAGCGCTTCTCCCTTCGCATCAAACAGGCGTGTGTAGACCTCCATACGACGAGCATCGACCATCGGGCAAAGCACCGCGTCGTCCCAATTATCCACGTCGAGGATTCCGGCCTCGTTATCTTCTATTGCAACCTGGGCCAAAGCATCGAGCGAGCCGACTGCCACAAGCGGAATCTGCAAACCGTAGCACATTCCCTTTGCGAACGAGACTCCGATACGAAGTCCTGTATATGAGCCTGGGCCCATACCTACCGCAATAGCATTCAACTCATCGGGAGCGACATCGTTCTCACGCAGAAGTTCATCAACAAAGACGCCCACACGTTTGGCGTGGTCACGACCCTCGTCGCTCTCGCGCAACGATATAAGTTCTCCATCGCGGGATAGTCCCACCGAACAGATATCGGTTCCTGTCTCAATACAAAGTATTAATGCCATATATTTGAGTGTTAATTATATCAAGTTATAGTGTTCGAGTGCCTTTGCCACGCCATCGTCGTCGACCGATGCCGTAACGTAATCAGCCACAGCCTTCAATTCGTCACAACCATTCGCCATTGCGACACCTACGCCCACATCTCGCACAAGCGGCAGATCGTTGCCGCCATCGCCAAAGGCCATTGCCTCGGCCATCGTGAGACCATAGTACTCCATAACCTTTGCGGCCGCTACCGATTTGTCGATACCTTTGATGTTGATATCCATAAATTTATCAATCCAGCGGCTGGCCACACATTCGGGAATCTGTGGCATCACCACCTTCTCCAACTCGACGCCGATATATGGACACATCTGCAATACGGGTTGCGTGGCGATAATCTCTTTTAGGTCGGCCTCGGTGGGGATGATATTAATCATATCGGCCACCTCTTTCGAGCGCCCCTCCAATTTGTCGACATAGATATCCTCGTGGGTCATCACAGCAGACGTAAAGCCATATTTCTCCTCCAACTCGAAGACCTTCTCAACGGTCTGCTTCGGGAAGTGGCACTCGAATATGGTCTCGCCCTCAGCTGTGATGCAGTAGCTACCGTTGACGGTGATATAACCATCAACCTCGACATCCTTAACCACCTCGGTATGACGAAGCAGACGGCCCGTAGCGATAAAGACCTTTATGCCTCGCTCGCGCAGACGTCGGATAGCCCGAAGTGCAGAATCGGGAACTCGGTGAGTCTTGAAACTCACAAGCGTACCATCGATATCGAAAAAGACCGCCTTGATTTTATCTCTCATTTTCGTCCTGTTTGTCGTGTTGTTTTCGGATTATTCTCTACTTGGGCCGATTATATCTACTCTATGCGAGCCAAACCCTCATTCGAAACGTAGTGCTCGGTAATGCCCAACTCTTTCATCCAGCCACGCACCTCAGCTGTCTTCAAACGACCCATTGGGGCGTTGTAAACCCATTTGGGCGATGGCCACAAGCAGGCACGAAACTTAACAGCCTGGTAAAATTTCTTATCACAACCATCCTGTCCATGGTGAGCCATTTGCAGATAGTCACACTCCAAATCCTTGGCATACTCCGAGTCGAGCAGTTTCTGGCCACCCTCAACGCCCAAATCGCCCAAAAAGATGAACGATTTCTTCGAGTCCCACATCTTATAGGCCATACTTGAATTGTTGTAGGGGTTGCGATTAGCCATCTCTGGATTCTTCTCTGAGAGGATTTTGAAATTCACGCCGTCAATCTCAAACTCATCACCACAGTGGCAATCCACAACCTCGATATCGGTTGCATTATCCAGCAGGGAGTAGAATTTACGAGTGATTTCGGCAGTTTTTTCGCTCTCGGCATCGATTAGCACATCGGGGAAACGAGAGTGATATATCTTGTCAATTTTCAAGCCTTTAGGATTCTCCAGAAGAGCGATAATAGCTGTGATGTGGTCGTCGTGGGGGTGTGAGATAATCCACGCATCAACCTTGCCACCCAGGGCATCGATAAAACCACGCAGGTAATCCTTCTCGGCCTCGAAGCCACCGTCCATAACGATCACTTTGCCATTTGCAGTCTGCACCACATAGCTATTGCCAATGCTATCAATCTGCGACGGCAACTGCCACAAAACAAAGCTCTCTTTTTCGCACGAAATGAAGCTCAACAGAGCCACCAACGCAATTAAAATCCTTTTCATCTTGAATTATTTAAGTCCGGTTCAAATTCCGTTTCCTTTTGTTAGCTACACCTCCGCAGGGACTACTTATAACGTTTCATCGCCTTATCCATCTCACGTTTGGCATCATTCTCTTTCAGGTACTCACGCTTGTCATAGGCCTTACGTCCTCTGGCAAGACCAATTACCACCTTTGCATAGCCCTTCTCGCTGATAAACAAGCGCAACCCCACAACCGTAAGGCCTCTATCCTGCAACGAACGCTGCAATTTGTTAAGCTCTTTGCGGTTGAGCAGAAGCTTACGATCTCGTTTTGGAGTGTGATTGTTGCACGTACCCCAACCATATTCGGCGACGTTCATTCCGCGAATCCACAACTCGCCCTCGCTAAAATAGCAGTAGCTGTCGGTAAGTGATGCCTTGCCCAGACGGATTGATTTTATCTCCGTACCGACAAGTACCACTCCGGCAATGAACTCCTCCAAAATCTCGTAGTCGAAGGTGGCTCGTTTGTTGCGGATATTTATGTTTTTATAATCTGCCATATTCTATGTTTGCTTACTATCTTGTATTACCTTTTCAATTTTGCCCCTCCTTGTGGACTCTCTCAAAAAAGCCACTTTTCGCGCCCATTTATGGCACTATATTTGCCTATTTTTAGGCAGGCAGGGCCGGATAAAGGTAACTAATTCTTTTATCTTATGATATGTTTTACATACACATCTTTCTGTTTATTTTCTGTTTGCACACGGTATGCGCAGCGATGCGTGTACGCCTCCGGCTCCTGCTTTTTATGCACCTCGCTTATATGACGGCATAATCGTCAAGAATCTTCAGACCCGCTACTCGCCATATACGCAACCTACAATATAAGTCGCTGAATCTCTTTGGCTATTGCCAACTTCACCTGGTTGAGCCTGTCGAGTTGCATCACCATCTCACCCTGTTGCTCATCGCTCAAAGTGTCGTCACCCAACCTCGAATGAATGGCCGCAATCATACGCTCCACAACCTTCGAGCGGTAGAGCATAATCGCCTTTGGCACACCAACCGACAAAATCTCGCTCTCGCTCTCGATATGCACATCCTTCTTGCGCCATAGTTCGCTGGCCACATAGTTGTCGTCCGAGGTGAGAATCTCAACCGTTTTATTGCACACGTCGGGATTTATGTGGTTGATAAAGTGCTGCACCGAAATCTCCACCCCTACACCCGACTCCTGCCACAACTGACGATAAGTCGCAAGAATCTCGGCATATACGGGGTCCGAGAATGTGATTTGGTCGGCATCGAGATTACGGAAGATCTCCTCAGCAATATTTATCTCCACAATATTGCGACCCTCCTGCAACTCAAAATTCTTGTGACCCGATTTGAGCAGATATTTCACCAACTCATATTCTAAGGCATCGGGGCTACTGCCGGCCGATAGATTCTTCGATGCCGATGCCACGGCCGATGGAATTTCGGGTACGGCACTCTGTTGGCGACGAATCTGCGACTGTTGGCGACGGATAAACTCCTCGCTCTCTCTGTCGCCCATTGCCATAGCTCGCTTGCGAGCCACCTCTGAGACAAGTACATTCTCGTCGACATCCATAATTCGGGCGCACTCCTTGATGAATACCGAACGCTGGATAGAGTCGGGAATCTGTACTATGGAACGCACCATATCGTTAATAACCTCGGAGCGTTTAATTGGGTCCTGACCCGCCTCCGAGAGCATCAACTTGGCCTTAAATGTGAGGAAATCCTCTTCGTTCTCGCGGATATATTGCTGTACCTGCTCGGCTGTATGTGAGCGGGCAAAAGAGTCGGGGTCCTCAGGTTCGGGCAATAACACAACCCTCACGTTCATTCCCTCCTTTAAAATGAGATCGATACCTCTGAGTGAAGCCTTTATGCCGGCCGAGTCCCCATCGTAGATTACAGTAATGTTGCGCGTGAAACGGTGCAAGAGCTGAATCTGCTCGACCGTAAGCGATGTGCCCGACGATGAAACGACATTTTCGACACCCGCCTGATGCATAGAAATCACATCGGTATAACCCTCGACCATAATGGCGAAGTCCAACTGTTGGATAGCCTTCTTTGCAAAATAGAGACCATACAGCTCGCGTTTCTTGCTATAAATCTCACTCTCGGGGGAGTTCTGATACTTGGCAACACTCTTGTCGGTACGTAGGGTGCGACCTCCAAAGGCCACCACGCGTCCCGAAATATTGTGAACAGGGAAGATTACTCTGTCGCGGAAACGGTCACGCAATCGGCCGTCATTCTCGCGCTTGAATGCCAAGCCTGTCGATAGCAGATACTCCTGCTTGTAACCTGCCGAGAGAGCCGCCTCGACCATAGCATCGCCCGATGCCGAGCAGAATCCCAAACCAAATTTACGAATCGTGGCATCGGTAAAACCACGCTTCTGCGAGAAATAAGAGTAGCCGATGCTCTTACCTTCGGGGTTGCCTGTCAGATATTTAGAAAAATACTCCGATGCCCAGCCATTGAGCGCAAACATACTTTCGCGGTCGTTGTTACGACGAACATCCTCCTCGGTCTGCTCTCGTTCCTCAACCTGAATGCCGTAACGCTTGGCCACCATTTTCAGAGCCTCGGGATAGCTTACATTCTCCTGCTCCATCACAAATGTAACGGCATTTCCACCCTTGCCACAGCCGAAACATTTGAACACACCCTTCGAGGGCGAGACTACAAACGATGGCGTCTTTTCGTTATGGAACGGACAACACGCCTGATAGTTCATACCCTTCTTTTTGAGCGTGACGTAGTCGCTGACAATATCAACGATATTGGCGGCTGCGTATATACGGTCTATGGTGGCGCGATCTATCATAGCGGTTGTTTGCGGTCGGACTGCATAAATTATACCGACACTATAAGTGTACAAAGTTACACATTTCTGCCGACAAAGCAAATTTTCGATCGGCATAGCCCCAAAAGCTCTCATAAAAAGGGTCTCGCAGAATCGGTTTTGAGATTTCAAGAGAATGTGTTACATTTGTAATGAAATTGAGATATAAATTTAAAATTCAACGATATGAAAAGTTTGAAATTATCTGTTATTCTTGCGGCTACTGCAATGTTGGCAGCCTGCTCAACCCCGTCGAATGTGATCAAGGGCGTTATCAGCGATTCGCCATTTGAGAGTTGGATTGTCGAGCAACGTTTGATTGACGGAATGCAGCAAAGCACCGATACCCTGACTCTCAAATCGGGCAAAATCGAGTTTGAGGCGAAGTTCGACGCTCCGACTTTAATCTACATCGATCCCGTAACCAACGTAAACACCTCAATGGGCATAACACTCGTTTACGAGCCTGGGCAGAAGATCTCGTTCAAGGCTCAGATGGAGGATCGCCACATCGTAAACGTCGAGGCTGTCGGCTCTGCGGTAAACGAGGATTACAGCCGTATCCACAACGAGATTAACAAGGACTATATTGCCATCGTAAAACTCATCGATGAGACCAACAAACTCCCTGAGGATCAGCGTGAGGAGTCGATAAAAAAAATTAATCAGATGTCGGCAAGAGTTCACAGTAAAAAGATGCAGTTCATCAAGAACAACACCGACAAGGAGGTGTCGGCTCTACTGCTCAAAAGCCTGTATTCGCCAGAGGATATGGTGGCTTGCGCCGATTTGTTGAGCGATAACGTACGCAACTCAATCTTCAAGCCCATCTTCGATCAGGTGGAGAAGAAACGCAAGGAGTTGGCAACCGTGAAGGTTGGCCAGGAGGCTCCCGACTTCAAACTCAAAACCACCGCAGGCAAAGAGTTGAAACTTTCGGATTTGCGAGGCAAGTGGGTGATTGTCGACTTCTGGGGCTCGTGGTGCAGCTGGTGTGTCAAGGATTTTCCTGCAATGAAGAAATTCTATGCAGCCAACAAGAAGAAGGTTGAAATTTTGGGAGTGAACCACAACGATACCTACGACCGATGGCGTGCAGCTGTAAGTCAGAATGGCCTTACTTGGATTAACGTTCACAACCCTGAGGCAAACAGCGACGACAACGACCCCGTAGTGTTGTATAACGTGCGAGGCTTCCCCACAAAGATTGTGGTTGACCCTGAAGGCAAAATTTTTGAGATTGCTGTGGGATACAAAGAGGGTTACTACGACGAGCTGATGAAGCGTATAAAGTAATAACTATTCAATAAAACAGATAGGGCGTCACAATCGTGACGCCCTATTTTATCTTTTAGAGATTTAAAGTTTATTTGTCTTTGCGACGCTCAATCTGTCGCTTCAAAACATCTAATGAATTATCAATAGCCTCCTCAAAAGTGCGTGCCTGCTCCTCGACTCTGATGTCGCCGCCCGGTACGCGGAGAGTAACTACTGCGATTTTGTTGCCGTGCTCGTCATCTTTGTCGAGCTTTAGTACTACATCGGCACCCGTCGCATTTTCGGCAAAACGGTCCAACTTGGCTAATTTTTTCTCGATGAATTCCACAAGTTTCGAGCTCGCATCGAATTTCACTGATTGAATCTGTACGTTCATAGCCTCAAAATTTAAAAAGTTTAACCTAAATATATCCTACCCATCGGGTGCGACCAACTAATAAAACACCGTCAAGGTCTCATTACTCATAATTACCTGCTTTCGACCTCCATCAATCAACTCGGCCTTTTGTTAATATCGTCTCCTCCTTCAATAAAGCCATTTGTTCTACCAATCTCGGCCCTCCTTTAACAAAGCCATTCGGCCCTGCCAACTAATCTCGTCTCCTCCATCAACAAAGCCATTCGGCCCTACCAGCTAATCTCGGCCCCGGGAGCGGGGATGGGCATCGAAGTAGATGCGTTGCAATTGAGCAATATTGTTGTGGGTATATACCTGCGTCGAACTGAGCGAGGCGTGCCCCATCAACTCCTGAATTTCTCTCATATCGGCACCGTCGTTCAACAAATGCGTGGCAAAGGTGTGACGCAAAACGTGTGGCGAACACTTGCCCTTCACTCCGCACTCCCGCAGAAGACGTGCCACGCTGCGCTGCACATCGATGCGCGAAATTGGGGTAGCTTGTTTTGATAAAAATAGTGTTTTTTCACGACCTGTGCAAATATTTGGGGGAAATTTTTTGGCAACAAAACGCTTGATTTCGACTGCAACGCGAGGCACAATGGGCACAAGTCGCTCTTTATCACCCTTTCCACGAACTCGAAGCGTGGAATAATCATTTTCAAAATCTTCGTCGCAAATTCCTGCAAGTTCGGCCAGTCGAATGCCGCACGAGTAAAAAATCAGCACCATCAATGCATCACGTCTATCGCGCCACTCGCCCTCCTGCAGATGCCTGAGCACTGACTCCACAACCTCCACCATATCGCCTTCGGGCACAAATTTAGGCAACCGCTGCGGAGTGCGTAGCGATGAGATGGCGGCAAACAGATCGCGCTCTACAATCTCCTCGCGACGCAGATATCGATACATCGAACGCAACGAAGCGACTGTGCGATTTACCGATGAGGGACGCAGATTGCGACTCTCAGCGAGATACATTATCCATTCGCGGATATCCTCCGTCTGAACCTCCTGCAACAAGAAATTATCCTTCCCCGAATATTGCTCTCCCCACTCGACAAACTCCTCGATATCGCGACGATAGTTACGCACCGTCAGCGGCGAGTAACGTCGCTCGGAGGTGATGTGCAACAGAAATCGCTCCACAATCTCGGTGTTGGATATTTTTTGCGGTATGCCCATATATCGGGAACTCTTCTCGGCAGCTGTTTGATGCCACCTATCGTTTTTGGCGTTCAATCGAGATAATGTGTGGCTCGCCTCGGTCGGGCAGAGGCTTGTGCAGCACGATTACGGCATAAAACTTCTTGCCGCGACTGCCATCGGCTTTTACCTCGCGACCCTTGCACAGGAAGCGGTAATTTACACCTGCAACCACCTGTGTTGCGACATTCATAGCCTCGTACTCAACATCGCCGATGCGAGCTACATATTTATCAAATAACTCCTTCTCGTTATCCTTCAAGCGACGTGCTTCGGTATATCCACCAACGCTTTGAGCCTGAGGCGTAGAGCCAGGAAACAGGCCCGATAGCGAATCGCACGCATTGCATAGCGGAGAGAGTGCTAAAATGGTTAATATCATCAATAATCGCATTGCAAACTTACTTTAAGGTTAAATTTGATGATAAAGATAAGTAAAATTTTTATTTTCGCGCAAAACATACTACCTTTGGTGCACCTTTTATGCCTATTTGGATAGTTCGTGATTGATTGACATATTGCACATTAGGCGCAAGCGAATGAATAAAATTTTAACTAATCTATAATATCATGAAGAAATTTACATTTTTAATGTTGGCACTCTGCTCACTGTTGGTTGCCGAAGCTAAACCGACTGTTAAGAGCATCTCATCTCCCGACGGAAAGTTGAAGGTTACTGTAACCATCGACCAGGATGTTCGTTGGAGTGTCGAGAAGGATGGTAAGACCATCATCAATCCCTCGCAGATCGCTATGCAGATTGGCGAGAACGAGACTTGGGGCGTAGCTCCACGCTTGCGTAAGGCTACCGTAGGCAAGATTAGCGAGGTTATCCCTGCTCCGGTCTACAAGAAGGCCGAGGTGGAGAACAACTGCACTACACTCACCCTCTCATTCAAGGGCGACTACTCGATCGAGTTCCGCGCTTACGACGAGGCTGCAGCCTACCGTTTCGTGTCGGCTCGCAAGGGTGACTATATTGTAAAGAACGAGACTTCGGAGTTCGCTTTCGAGGGCGACAACACAGTCTATTGCTCTTACACTCGCAGCAACAAGAACAAGACCTTCGAGCAGCAGTATTTCCAGTCATTCGAGCAGCCCTACATCATCGAGAAGATGAGCCAGATGGGCCAGAACCGCTTGATGTTCCTGCCCGTGTTGGTTGACTTGGGCGACAAGAAGGTCTGCATTACCGAGACCGATCTTGTAAGCTACCCGGGTATGTACCTCCACTCAAAGGGTGAGAGCAAGCTCAATGCACACTATGCTCCAGTACCCGACAAGATCAAGCAGGGAGGTCACAATATGTTGCAGGGTATGGTCGAGAGCCGTAAGCCACACATCGCCGAGATTAGTGGTGCACGCTCATTCCCATGGCGTATATGTATTGTTGCTGACAACGATGCCGAGCTTTTGAACGATGATATGGTATTCCGCTTGAGCGCTCCTAACGCTATTGGCGATACATCGTGGATTAAGCCTGGCAAGGTTGCTTGGGATTGGTGGAACTGCTGGGGATTGTATGGTGTGGATTTCAAGCCCGGCATCAACAACAAGACATATGAGTATTACATCGACTTCGCTGCTCGCAACGGTATCGAGTATGTGATTTTGGACGAGGGTTGGAACGTAAACCTGAAGGCCGACTTGTTGCAGATTATCCCTCAGATCGACCTCAAGCACTTGGTTGACTATGGTAAGACTCGCGGTGTAGGTATCGTATTGTGGGGCGGCTATTGGGCTGTTGACCGCGATATGGAGAATGTGTTTAAGCACTATGCCGATATGGGCGTCAAGGGCTTCAAAATCGACTTTATGGATCGCGACGACCAGCCCATGGTCGATTTCTTCGAGCGTGCTGCTGCCACAGCTGCGAAGTATAAGTTGATGGTAGACTTCCACGGAGCATACAAGCCTTGCGGATTGTCACGCAAGTACCCCAACGTTGTAAACTACGAGGGTGTGAACGGTTTGGAGCAGATGAAGTGGTCTACATTGCAGGATTTCGATCAGGTTACTTACGATGTTCAGATTCCGTTTATCCGTATGGTTGCCGGCCCTATGGACTACACTCAGGGTGCTATGCTCAACGGAACAAAGAGCAGCTACCGCAAGAACTACTACGAGCCTATGAGTCAGGGTACACGTTGCCACCAGTTGGCTATGTATGTGCTCTACGAGTCTCCATTTAATATGTTGTGCGACTCACCAAGCAACTACGAGAAGGAGCCCGTTTGTACCGAGTTTATCGCCACAATCCCTACCGTTTGGGATGCTACAGTAGCTTTGGACGGTAAGATTGGCGAGTTCGCAACTTTGGCACGCCGCAGCGGCGAGGATTGGTATATCGGCGGCTTGAACAACTGGAATGGCCGCGAGGTAGAGGTTGACCTCTCATTCTTGCCCGAGGGTACTTACCAGCTCACACAGTTTGTCGATGGCTTCAGCGCCAACACTATCGCACAGGATTTCCGCGTGGTGAAGAGCAACGCTACCAACAAGCAGAAGATTAAGGTTAAGATGGCTAACGGCGGTGGTTTCGCAATGAAACTCAGCCCCGTAAAGTAATCGGAGCCTAAGCGATTTTCTGCGTCGCATATGCCCGCCCGACCGATGGTCGTGGCGGGTATTTTTTTGCGATTGCTTGCTCTTCGATTGTCGCGGGACTGTCGAGCGAGGTGTGTTGCGGCTACGTTATATTGAACCGGCAATGCCCTACGCCCCACCATACATATATACTTAAACATATACACACGTATTCTTTTGTGTAAGCACTCTCTCACATACTCATGCGCACGCTCACTCTCACACGCTCTCTTTCCTGCGTAAGCGGACAAAAAAATCCCCGCAACCGTGGGCTGCGGGGAGGGAATAAAATTGGGATTTCAGATTAGGCGTAAACTTGTTTACGCTTGGCTTCGACACTACCTGCGCTGCAAAGTGCAGAGCCCAGGCTCCCAGGCGTGTCATATCGGGTTCCGGAAGCGCCTCGGCCCCCAAAACAAGCCTGCCCATCAGAGCAGGCCTGTAAAAGAGTTTTTATTATTCAAGGTCTTTTACACAACGGAAGTTTTGATTTGTGTTTTTGGCAGATAGCTCAATACATCTACCACCTTGAGCATTTGGGTTAATTCTGTAATATTGCCAATCACTTGCACTTGTACCTTTATTCGTACAATAAGTAACACAACCATAAGTTTGAGTTATTTCATCGCCCATTGCCGAAAATATCAGCGCGAGCTCTCGCATAGAAGGTTCCCTATAACCAGATGGACAATGTCCAAGACCGGCAGAAGAATTTCTACTTGGAGCTATTTCAAAACGTGCTCTCGGTTTATTATAGCCTGCATTTTGGTCGCTACCTGCAGTTATATTACCCTCCCACCTATTCTCTCTATATGCTGCCGGATTCATCATCGTAGCATCGAAGACGCGAGTTTGGGCATCGTACTTTACCAATGGAGTTACATCTGCACCTGTATTTATATCTTCTCCTAAATTTCTTAAACAGCGAACAAGGCGAGCGTATCCTCGACCGCTACCACCATTTGGATCATCAGAACCTGTACCCCATCCTGTGGCATTCTTACTTGAGGATACACACTCCTCTGCCCATAGGATAGTCCCTTTATATTTATTATCAACCCCCTGGAAGCTACTAAGGTAATGGTAAAATTGTCTATCATCAGGATTGTCATCATCAGGACGAGAACTATGCAAGTCTTTAAGAACATCTGGATATAGTTTTGCTTCTGGGTCAAGTCCTGATTCTCCAACGTATAGGTCGCTCAACTGATTGATAGCAGCCATATACCACTTAATCTCTGATTTATCAATTGAGCCATTTCCATTAGTATCCTGATTACGCGACATACAAGCATAAATTGATAATTGATCCCCTTGTGCTATAACATCAGGTTCTTTTGATAAATCAGAGCCCGTATCATAACTAATATAAGTTTCCCACAAGGTACTAGATGTTGGACGACTATTGCCTAACCATAGAGCGTTTGTGTTTTTAAGTCCATTTGTCTTACTATCTGCTCCAATATTCCATGGAATATAACCTTTCATCAAATAATATGTCTCATTTACAGACTCTGTACCCCAAATAAGGTAATTGGTTTCATCCATCTTGTCAACATTGTAAATTGTGCGGATAGGTCGCTGGATAATCGATACTTGTGAATTGGTCTCAGAGCTATCGCCATCGGGGCTGTATGCGATATCGCTAAGGATATGCATATAGCGGCTATCGCCATTTACGCACTTCTTAATCATAGTAACCAACCCAGATTTATCATATTTATCTTTTGCTTCACCTTTCTGCACTTCAATATTGCCGTATTGGAATGGATACTCATAGTAGAACTCGTTGATAAAGGCGGTAACATAAGCTGTGTCGCTGCCATTATTGAACAGAGTACTTTCCCCTTTTGCCCACTTCTTCATCTCTTCGACAATCTTGTCAACATAATGAGTTTTACGGTAAGCCGTTTGATAGGTAGCCATAGTAGTAGTGGCACTATCGTGCACATAGAACTCCACCCACTTATAGTCAAAGTCTTCCTCATTCTCCCCTGTGTATTGTCCTGTAGAGTATGGAGTATCCACATACCAAGAGAGTTTATCGGCATTATCTGCATCAGGTTTTTTAAGAGTAAGCATAATTTGGGTGTAGTGACAATCGACATTGCGGATATTTGAAGCCACTACCACATTACCCTCGGCACCAGACTGTGGGTCATCTGTAAGGTTATCGACTTTTGTCACCTCAAGACGAATTTGCTGAACGCCTTCAATGGTGAGATTATAGGTGTAGTGTGTATTACGCTGGGTAAAGAAGTCGTTTACGTTCTGCGTAGTATTAAAAAATCCAAGGTGGACATTATAAACTACATCGGCACGAATAATCTCGTTCTGCCCCTGAATATCGACACTACCCTTGATCTGCACGTAAGGTGCAGCGTCGTTGGCATACTTCCACACCCAATTGCCATCTGTGCCGGCATAAGTTCCATCAGCATTTTTCAACTTCTGATCGCGGTCATTGAAAGCTGTTGGTGCCTGCTTGGGAGCAAGATTGCTCTCCAGCATATAGAATGTGAAGGTGTCATAAGCATTTGATGTGGCGTTGAACTCAAACTGCAACGGATTACTATTTGTAGTCTCGGTCGAGACCGCAGAATAATTAGTTCCATTGGCCGCTGCCGCTGAGGTTGATCGCTCAATCAAGTAGCTCTGCATTGGCATGTTCATCAACTGATATGATTCAGGTTTAAAGATTACATCTAACCCGTTGTACTTGCCATTCTTTACATTAAACGTGATCTTGGCATCGATACGATGAAGTACAATCTGACCTGAACGAACAACAACACCATCGGTTCCCTGGGTAGTCGTAGCACTCTCCAACATTCCGACTTTCAAAATAATATTTGGTCGAGATAGAGAGTTCTCATAAAGTGATGCTGTGGCATTCTGAAGTTCATCAAGCGATGTAATACCGTCTAACATACTCTGATTCACACCATAAGTAGAGCTGCCATCGTCTGCCGCAATATTTGCAACAGCATAAAGCTTGAAGTCCGAGGCATCGCCAGCGCCCTCTACAACGATATCGCTTGTAACGGTACCTGCAACCAAGCTATTATTGGTTTGTGATAAGCCAGAATTGGTAGTAAGCAGCGCACCGTTGGTCGGATTCACACGATTACCATTACCATCAAAAATCAACAGATATAGGTTGTTGACGCTGTTTTCGGCGGCCGCACCCAAGTCTGCTCGGCTTACAGCCACCTCGGCATCAGGCACAGAGTAACCCAGGTGGAACTGCACTCGAGTCACGCCATCGTTGGGCATCGGCAAGGTCTCGTCCTTGACGCATCCAACCATAACAATCGCACTGAAAGCCAACGCAAATATATATTTTAGACTTTTCATATCTTATTTGGTTTTAAGCTGTTTGATTATTTAAAGGTAATATTATCGTTTGTCTGCGATACCCAAGGCTTGACCGTGTAGGTAACGCTGAATTTAACCTCGGTCTTGGTGTTCTCGATAGTTGCACGCACCTGGTAGTCGTGGTTGCGGACGACTGCATAAGGAATGGCTACATATTTTTCAAACGAATCCTCGCCGATGGTGTAATTAATATAGTAGTAATATCCATCTTTATCGGTGGGCTCGGCATAATTTTCAGCGCTGGTAGCAACGTTTGCACTTTCGTAGATAATGCGAGAACCAATACGAGTGTATGTTGTATTTTTGTCGTCAGCCTCATCAACTAAACCTGTCACACCGCCAGTAGGCACTGACAACACATCGTAACTAACAGCAGAACCATATGTAGGAGCAGTCGATGAAAACCAATCAAGAGCAGGAGCGTTCGCCTCTAAATCAGCTGGAGCAGACTCTGATAGTACCACGCCGTTGTTCGGAATGTTACCAGAACGAAGTTCCAAATTATTTATAGTGATATCAAAATCACCCTTGCGAGTCACAAAAAACTGAGTCTTTGCTACAGCACGGAAAACCGGCATATTTACCGAAAAATGCTGCCAACCCGAGGTGTTATCAGTATTCTCGTGAGTATTGCTTTCAGCAACAGTAATATCTGCCCAATGCGATACGGGCATCACCGCAGGTGAACCAGGATTTGTCTCTTCGGTAGCCGACATTAAATCGTCTGGTGCGGTAAATGTGGCAGATGTAAGCTGGCCATATTCAGTACTGCCATTGAAATCTATTGTTGCGCCAAACTTCGCGGGGTTGACAATCGCTATCAAACGATATTGTGCACCTCCTGATCCACACATCGGCAACTGCAAATGTACACTTGTTGATGTATAGGTATTCTGAAGATTGTATACTCTTCTCCAACCCGAAGCTATTTTATCACTATCAACGCCACCGCTTGTGTTTTTCTCAAAAGCCCAGATCATAATCTCTTCAATCTGGTCACCCTGCTGCGACGAATTATTTGCACGAGTGACATTCACGTCGAGATCAACATATGAAAGCGTGCTAATCTCCTCCTTAATACACCCTGTTAGGGCTGCGAGGCACATAGCGGCAATATATATATAAACCTTTTTCATAGCTGTCGAAAAGATTAGTTTTTACCGTAGTCTGGTGTTACGTCGTGGATCATCCAGTCGGGGATGGTGACTGTAACGCCGATGTTCTTGAACTCCACAATGATAGGAATCAAAACTTCCTGCTTCGATACATCAATCTGCGGGAACTGATTCAGGAAATCAGCCAACAGAAGTGTGTGAACTACCTCGCCTGTCGCCTTGTCGACGAGCTCGAACTCTACGTCCGAGTCCTTCGCGTGGCGCATAATGTTGAAGTAGCCGTAGTGCTCGCCCTTCTCGGGCTTAAGGGTCAAAACGGGGTCGTAAGTCATCTTCTGACCGTTGGCCTTGTTGGTAAAGTCGGTCTGTGGCAAAAGATTCTTCACGCGAAGCTCCAGGAATCCGTCGGCGCGAGTCGATGACTCGGCTGCTACGGGATTCACATAATCCTTCACTGTGTACGACACCTTGAGGTGTGACGAACGGAAGGGAACATCATCCTCGTACCAATAGTCCGAGGGGATGGTGATCATCTTCTGGCCCAGATACAGTGAGTCGTTACCCTCTACCTTGCCACCTTCGTCGGCCTTCGGGTGGTGGAACTGTATCTCGGACATAGATGTCGATGAGAGGTTCATTACCTCGGTCTTGTTGAAGCTGTTGCCTATGCCGACGATGCGATAATCGCCCGGCTCAAGGTTGAGCTTCGTTCCTTGAAATGCTTTCAGTTCGTTCTGCTCGATAAGTTTGGTCTGCACCAAACGATCTTCTGAGTTGAAAACATACAAGCTGACGCGAGTAATCTGCTCAGGAAAGATATCCCAAGTAACATCGCCCGTATAGCTGAATGTAAGAGTACATCTCTCGCAATCACTATAATCCTCCTTGATGCAGCTTGCGAGCAGAACGACCGGAGCAAGCAGAAGCAAGTATAGAAATTTCTTCATAATCATATTCGTTTTTGGGGCGCACG
Source organism: Rikenellaceae bacterium (assembly GCA_015060165.1). Taxonomy (GTDB): domain Bacteria; phylum Bacteroidota; class Bacteroidia; order Bacteroidales; family Rikenellaceae; genus Alistipes. Next base: position 141,685 of record SUZC01000003.1, on the reverse strand, counting down.
CGCGCCTGTTGGTTAATTTGGTGGCCCAAGTGGCCTTTGGTGTTTGTTTATTATCTCTTGTTAAGAGATGTTGTTTGGTTTTATACGAGTCGCGGAAATTTTCTTAAAAAAGCACCTCCCCTCCCCTGAGGGGAGGCACCGAAAAAATCAATCCTTATAAATTTTAAGCCCTCCGAAAAGAACTTGAAATTTCAAATAAAATTATTCAGTCTTGAAAGAAGGCTCTACGAGAACAACTACCCAGTTTGCAATTGTTACATTAACCTCTACACAAATATCCTCATTTGAAACATCAAGATTAGACTCTTTGAAGTTAATATTCATGCGATAGATCTTGCTACGCTCAAAATTGCTAATAGCATTACCACTCTTATCCTTCAAACCTGTAATAGTCAAAGTCTTATTAGGAGTATTTACTGTATAGTCATAAGCAGACGCCAACATATTAAGTGTCATAGGAGTCGTTGCAGAAGGAGCTGCCTGTGGAGCTACATTCCAAGCTATTGCCATATCCTGTGCAGGTGCACCAGGAACGTAAGGAGTAAGAGCACGCTTAGTAGTCTTGCGATCCTCGCCCTCTTTCTTATAAACACCCTTCAAAACGTCAGTATAAGTAACGATAGTTTTGGCCTCATCGCCCTCGCCCTCTGTCGTAGTCTCCTTTGCGAAAGCAAAAGTATACTTTGGAGTTGTTGCTCCCCAACCAAGGTCAACAAGAGCTAACTCGTCAAAACCACCTGTTACAGAAGCATCAGTAGCTGCTTCGAATGTAGTTTCGCCAAGGTCTGTACAAGAGATGCCAGCAATCTCAACACGTGCCAAAGCAGGAGTTACAGTTACATCTGCTGTGTAAAGCTGGTATGTATATGTCTCCTGATGATTTTCAGAAGGCACGTTACAAGTTGTACCAGAGTTAACAAGATCTGCTGAGCCATAAAGATCAATATTGTCAAGATCTGCATTGTCATTCTCAACGGCAGCAGCAGTAGCATAAGTTGACAAAGCAGTACCAACAAACTTAGTTACGTCAGTAATACTAGCATAGCGAACAACAGCTACCTGAGTTACAGACTCGTGAACAGCATGATATGTGTATTTATACTTGCCATTTACAGGATCACCTGTTTCTGGATTAGGATCAGCCGCAGTAACTTCTTCAGCGTCTGCAAAAGAATAAGCCTCAACGATATTACCAGCGCTGTTAGCAAACAAAACTCTAAGCTCACCTACCTCTGCAGCAACTTGATTATTCTCCTGAGCTGCAATTGTTGCTACACCTCCATTTGCTGTAGGAGTTACCTCAGGAACAGCTTTTGTCTGAGGAACAGCATTGCTAATTGTAATAGCTACGCTCTTCTTTGAAGACTGCAAAATAACGTCCTCATTGTCCTTGCTACAGCTTACCAATGCTGCGATAGCCATAGCTGCAATAAACATTCTTTTCATAATTCGATTAGTTTAAGTTAAGTTAATTAATTTGTTTGTGTTTTTATTACTCGTATAAATTTGTAATCTTTTTTATTCCAGGCTCTTAGCCAACTCCGAAAGGTTGTGCTTTGCCTCGGCTGAGCCCTTGTCGGCTGCCTTCTGCCAGCACTCGCGAGCCTTGTCGTTGTTGCCGGCCTTCGCATAGGCGTAACCCATTGTGAGCTGAACGTTCTTGTCGCCCTGATCGGCCTTGCTCAAGAGTGCCAATGCGCCGTTGGTGTCGCCCTTGCCGAGCATCACGCTCGCAGCATTTACCGCCGCCGCGGTCTGAGTAGGATAGGTCTTAGCCGCAACCTCCATCACGTGGTTATACTCCGCCGACCCCTTCTTGTACGACCCCGCAACCTTATACATCTCTCCCAGAGAGAGTTTGCGAGGATCGGTGTCGATAAGAGCGCGAGCCTCCTCGAGGTTGAAATTGCGCACATTATATACAATGCGGTAGTCGTTACGACGCAACTTTGGATACATCTCGTTCATCAAACGCTGATAGATGGTAGGAGGAATAAGCTCTGAGAGCTGCTTGTCCTTCTGATCGAGAGTAAGGTCGGTGCGGTCGATAAGAGCCAATACCTTCTGCTGATCGAGCAAGCGTGGAGTAGCAACTACCAACTCGCGCAAGCCCTTCCAGTCCTCACCGCAACCGATAGCCTCGATACGTGAGCGCTCGATGCCGGTCTTAGTCGATACGTAGTCAGAGAGCGAATTAGCACGATTCTGAGAGAGTCGCTGGTTGTGAGCCTGAGTAGCCTCGGGTGATGCCCAACCCTCGATAGTAATAGAGGTGATGGTGAGGTCCTCGTCCTGCTTTACCTTCTCGATCGAATTGAGGATCGATGCCAACTCGGTTGCATTGCTCTTATAATCCTCCAAGATGTCATACTTGTCGACCTTGAAGTTGATGTATGCAGAGTGAGACTCGTCACGAACCTTGACTGGCTCAGGTGCGGGCTCAACAAATGCCAACACGTACTGAGGAATATAAGGGTCGTGCAAGATGCGCTGCAACGGGCTCTGACCCAAAGCAAGCGGAGTCATAGAACAACCGCAGCTACCCTCCTTGATGGCCACATTGGCGCTCTTCATCCAAGGCTCGAACTTGAGCTCGGTAGAGTAAGCAACCGACTGCTTCTGGCCTGCCAAACGCTCGGCACGCTTTGCCTCACGCTCTGCATAGAGAGGATTCTCGGTTACAGTCTGCTCGCCATTGCGAAGCCAATACAACCACGCGCGACGGCCCATAATCTCGATCGATGGCATCTCAACCGACTTGTCGCCCTTCTCGATAACGGGAGTGAGAATCAAAGTCTCGTCAGCGCCAACATTGAGGCTGCTGATATCGACATCCATAGCAACATTGACGATGCCGTTGTCGCGATCGCGTGTCACGCTGAGATTCTTAACCTCGGCCTGACCCTCCATAATCTGCTGCGCAGAAGCTGTAAAGCCAATCATCGCAGCAATCGCAACACCTATAGTATAAAGAATTGTTCTTTTCATAACGCGCAAGATTTAGAAGAGATATACAAGATTGATAGCAGCCTTGGTGGGGCCGATGTAGTGATGGTCGCCGTTGCCAATCTTCTCGCCACATTTAGGGCAGAAGTACTTGTCGTAGTTGGTGTAGGCATATCCTACGCCAATCTGCGCCTCCAAGTTCCAGTGCTTACCAAGCATCCACGCGTAACCGTAGCCAACGCCAAAACCTGCAAACCAGCCTTCGTAGCGATGGTCCTCGAGCTGTGAGAAATTTGTACCCAAGAAATCGGGTATTCCAGAAATGTTACCTACGTTGTACTGACCTCCCCACAAATGAGCAGCCAAGAAATGACCTCCAAACTTGCGACAAGTCCAATAACGAACCTCCGGCTGCACAAACCAATGCTTAAACTTCTTGTTATCCGAGAACTGGAAGGGATTCCAGTTACCAGACATATCAAATGTCCACTTCTCTGCCAACGCAGTCTCGAAACCGACATTGATAGATGTAGTGGCATCGTAAAGCAGGTTGCTCTTGACAGCCCAATTCTGAGCGCTCGATTCCTGACTGAATCCCAACGCCCACACGCCTAATAAAATAAATAAGTATTTCTTCATCGCTTAAAATGGTTTCCCTTTTTTCGGGATTCGCCCTCACCCATTTTTGCGACGAGCCGACAATAGACAGAATCTACTTCCCAAACTCAACGTAGACGCCGCCAATTTTGACCCTTTACAAGCTAATACACCCTGCCAACGAAATAATTCTCAGACACCCATCAAGGCCCTCGAATTCAATTTCTGACTATGGCTATTAAGCCCGGTCGTTAGTAAAAAATGATTGTTTGAAACAAATCCCTAATTCATTCGAATACAAAAGTAATATATTTTTTTTATAAAACAATAGGAGCAACGTTTTTTTTTGCATTTTTTTATCAAAAAATACCCCCCCCCGTAAAATATTGACAATCTGCACATTAGGTGGATTCACGGCATTTCAAATGCATACGTTTTGCATAGAATTTTACGCAAAAAGACGACATTTTTTCACCTGCGCAACCGAAAAATTGCTCTTGGTCAATAATTAATCCATTTTCGCCTTTTAGTTGCAATTACTAAGCATACAAGTTAATTTAATTACACTTTATAAGTAATCCCGACATAACATTTTGGATAGAATCTGAAATGGCTGCACAATTTTACCTTTTCAAGGTGCGGTAATTCTACGATTTCGGAATTATTTTCAACATTCCGCGTCGTGGGTAAATATTCTGCATATATGCAGTGAATATCCTGCATATCGAGAGAAAAAATGCTATTTCGTGATAAAAAAATCTTCTTTCGTTGAAAAAAGTTGATTTTCGAGGGCAAACACCCTCCAAAAACACATAAAAAGATGAGGTGCACGACAAATAATCAATCGTACACCTCAAAATATTTTAGAATTTTACGCTAATTACCGCAAAGCCTATTCAAAACTGCGAAAATTTACACATTTTAATTTGTAATCTACTTCATCGACATAGCAATTCCCATCTCCAAGCCTCGCAACTCGGCCAAACCGCGCATTCTTCCATAGCAAGAGTAGCCCGGATTCGACTTGCGGTTCAAATCATCACACATCTGATGGCCGTGATCGGGTCGCATCGGCAAACGAACACCACGACGCTGCTGCAACTCAAGCAGAGCCTTCATCACCTCATACATCGGAACATCGCCTTCAAGATGGTTATCCTCCTGGAAATTTCCCTCGGCATCACGACGGGTTGAGCGCAAATGAACAAAACCTACCCTATCGCCAAACTCACGCATCATCTGCGGCAGGTCGTTATCACCCCTCACACCAAACGAGCCGGTACACAAGCACAATCCGTTCGAGCGATTCGGAACAAGCTCAACCAGGCGACGGAAATCCTCGGCCGTAGACAATATACGAGGCAGACCGAGAATCGGATATGGAGGATCGTCGGGATGGATAACCATCTCCGAGCCGCACTCATCAGCCACAGGGCACACCTCGCGCAAGAAATAGACAAGGTTCGAACGCAACTGCTCCTCATCAATATCCTTATATCTATTTAATGCCTCTCGGAACTGCTCCACCGTAAAACTCTCCTCCGAGCCGGGCAGACCGGCAATCATATTGCGAGTAAGTTTTTCACGCTCTTCGGCCGACATCTGCTCAAAGCGAGCCTTAGCGCGTTGCTTCTCCTCGTCGGAGTACTCAGCCTCAGCACCCTCGCGCTGCAAAATATAGAGATCGAAGGCCACAAACGCCGCACGCTCAAAACGCAAAGCCAGCGAACCATCCTCCACCTCATAAGCCAAATCGGTACGAGTCCAATCGAGAACAGGCATAAAGTTATAAGTGATACAGTGGATACCACACTCGGCCAAATTACGAATCGACTGTTTGTAATTCTCAATATACGTCTGAAAATCGCCAGTCTGAGTCTTAATATGCTCATGAACGGGGACACTCTCCACCACGCTCCACACCAAACCCGCATCGGCAATCATCTTCTGGCGAGCTCGAATCTCCTCTACAGGCCACACCTCACCATTGGGGATATGATGCAAGGCGTGGACTATGTCGGTAGCTCCCGCCTGACGAATATTTGCAAGGCTTACAGGGTCATTCGGCCCATACCAACGCCAAGATTGTCTGCACAAATACATATACCTTATATTAATATATAATAGATTTACAATTAGATAGAAAAAGCATCGAAACCGCCATCAACCACAGTCAATGTTCCGGTCACAAACTTCGAAGCGTCAGACGCCAGCCACTGCAACGTACCAAGCAACTCATCGGGCTCACCGAAACGCTTGTAGGGGGTGTGGGCGATAATCGTCTCTGCTCGAGGAGTTAACGAGCCATCGGGATTGGTGAGCAAATCACGATTTTGATTGGTCAACAAGAAACCTGGAGCTACAGCATTCACACGAAGACCCTCACCGAACTTGATTGCCAACTCACCACACATATATTTTGTCCAATTGATCACTGCAGCCTTTGCCACACCATAGCCCGCAACACGCGTGAGCGGACGCAGAGCCGCCTCCGATGCAATATTGATAATCGAGCCCGACTTCTGCTCAACCATTGCCTTCACAAAGACCATAGTTGGGAGAATCGTGCCAAACAGATTCAGGTCAACAACTTGTCTTACAGCCTCGACATCCAAATCAAAGATTGTCTTATCGGGAGCGACAGTCGCGGCAGCCTGATTTCCACCAGCTCCGTTAATCAACACATCAATACGACCATATGCCGCCATAATATCCTGATAGTTCTGCTCCAACATAGACTTATCCAAGACATTACACTCCAAGAACATAGCTTCGCCACCAGCCTCACGAGCAGCCTTCTCCAGACGCTCACCAGCCTCACGATTTCGGCCCAAAATAACCACCTTGGCACCCTGCTCGGCAAAGTGCTCGACCATAGACGAACCGAGAATTCCGGTCGCACCCGTAATTACAATCACACGACCCTCAACGCTGAATAGATTTTTCATCGATATATAGTTTTAAGTTTCACTTCGTTGCAATCGTCGCATCGTTGGCGACCGATTCCTCTACAAAGATACGCAGTAAACCATAATTTTGCAATACCAAGCACCGCCAAATATGCGCCAATTTTGCATCTCGCACAAGCCAAACATACGGGTTAAAATAAAAGATTTCCGACTCGATATTTACCATCATAAAAAGACTGTTTTCAATTAAAAAATAGCCCTTGAAAATATTTAGTGAATATAATTTTGCCAATTAGGAATTAAATTGTAACTTTATACCGATTTTTGACGCATTATAAACCTGCAAAAACTATCAAACCGTTAATAAATATTTAAGATTATGGCAATCAACAGAAAAGATTTTCTCAAATCTCTGGGAGGACTTGCTGCGCTGACAATCATTCCGCGTAATGTCCTCGGTGGCCCAGGTCACGTTGCTCCTAACGATCAGCTGACAAAGGGTATTATTGGTATGGGTGGTATCGGTTATTCTGCCAACCACTTCTCAACTAGCGAGCAGTGCCGCTTGGTAGCAGTCAGCGATTGCGACGACAACCACTTGGAGCGCGCTGTACGCTTGACAAAGGAGCGTTTGGGTGAGGATGTTAAGGGTTACCACTTCTATCGTGACCTTATCAACGATCCTAACGTTGACGTGGTTCACATCGCTACTCCTCCCCACTGGCACGGTATCATGTCAGTAGAGGCTGCTAAGGCAGGTAAGGATATCTGGTGTGAGAAGCCTATGACCCGTACTATCGGTGAGGGTAAGCGCGTGATGGAGGCTGTTCGTCAGAACAACCGTATCTTCCGTCTTAACACTTGGTTCCGTTTCAAGGACACATTCTACGGCCTCGGTACAAAGGTTGAGCCTTTGAAGAAGTTGGTAGACAGCGGTCTTTTGGGCTGGCCATTGAAGGTTACTATTTCTGGTAACAACGGATTCCCATGGAAGTTCTTCTGGGTAGGTAAGGAGAACCTCGTAGAGCAGCCTATCCCAAAGCACTTCGACTATGATTTGTGGTTGGGTCCTGCACCTTACAAGCCTTACAACGAGCACCGTACTCACCAGACATTCCGTGGTTACTGGGATTACGATGGTGGTGGTCTTGGCGATATGGGTCAGCACTACATCGACCCCGTACAGTACATCTTGGGCAAGGACAACACTTCACCTGTTAAGGTCGAGGTTGACGCTCCTCAGCAGCATCCCGATGCAATCGGTATCTGGCGCAAGATCGTTTACACTTACGAGGATGGTTGCCAGATCATTCTTGAGGGTGTAGGTTACGAGACTCCTAATGGTCCATTCATCGAGGGTCCAAAGGGTCGTCTCTACCAGGGATTCCACTGTACTATTCCTAACATTATGGATAAGTTGGCTGAGATGCCCGATCCAGAGCCACAGAACACTGATTTCATCAAGTGTATCCACAACCGCGAGAAGTTCGCTTTGAACGAAATCAACGGTTTCCGCTCAGCAACTATCGTAAATATGGGTGTTTGTGCTTTGCGCTTGAACCGTACACTCAACTTCGACCCTGTGAAGTTGGAGTTCATCGGCGACGAAGCAGCTAACGCACTTATCGACCAGCCAATGCGTGGTCCTTGGAAAATGTAATTAACCACAAAACTTAGAGACTAATGAAAAGAATATTTATATTACTGACCCTGTTGGCGGTGATGCCTTTTGCAAGCATTAACGCTCAGGACGCTCGTAATCGCGTCGCTTCGACTATCGTAGCTGACGCTTTGGCTCAGTTGCCCGCTGAGACACCTGCTAAGTACAATGAGGTTCTTGCCGAGTTGGTTGGCACAGGTGCAGAGGGTATTGAGATGGTTGCTACAATGTTGCAGCCCGCTAAGGAGGGTGTTCGCAACTCAGCTATTGAGTACGCTATTTATGGTGCTGCTGCATACGTAACTAAGGATACAGCTATGCGTGGTGCAGTTCGCCAGGGTTTGAAGAACGCTTTCGCTAAGATTAGCGACAAGCCTAACAAGGCGTTCATCATGACTGCTTTGGAGGTTTGTGCAACTGCTGAGGACGCAGAGTGGTTCGCAGCTCAGCTCGGCGACGAGTATTTGGGCAACTTCGCAGCTCGTACATTGGCTACAATGAAGGGTTCTGAGAAGGTTGTTTTGAACCTTATGAAGGCCGACAAGGCTCCTCGCATCCACTTGGCTCACATCGCTTCATACAAGCAGATTCCTGAGGCTGAGAATATCCTTATCCACTGGTTGGCTGAGGGTGCTGACGACGCTTTGAAGTGCCAGATCTACAATGCTTTGGTTTCTTGCGGTTCATCACAGTCAGTGAAGATTTTGGAGAAGGCTTCTGCCGCTTCTGATCATGCATTCGATACTTCAGACGCTTACGGCGCATACGTGCAGCTTTTGAACAAGCTCGCAAAGAGCGAGCCTAAGGTTGCTGAGAAGGGTGCTAAGAAGTTGATGAAGGACGACCGCACTAACGTATTCTTGGCTGGTTTGGATCTTATGGTTCAGCTCCACAGCAAGGAGGCTACTCCATTGGTAATTAAGGCGTTGGCTGGTCCAGATAGCGAGTATCGTTATGGTGCTTTGCGTGCTGCTGAGGCTTTTGCTGACAACAGCACTTATGCAGCTGTTGCTGGTGCTTACGAGAAGGCTAGCCAGGGTGCTAAGGTTGATATCTTGAACTGGTTTGGTGCTAACCACGTTGCACAGCAAATTGACTTGGTTGCAACTGCAACTAAGAATGCTAACGACGACATCGCTTGCGCTGCTATCGCTGCTGCAAGCCGTATCGGTGGTAATAAGGCTTTGGAGGCTTTGGTTGCTAAGATGGATAACGAGAATAGCGAGGCTGTAAACAAGGCATTGGTTGCTGGCTTGCTCACATTCAACGGTAAGATCAACGACGAGTTCATCGCTGCTATCGGCGATAAGAACAAGTCTATCGCTACTACAATCTTGGCTAAGCGTCGTATGCCTGCTGCTGTTGAGAAGGTTCTTCCTTGGGCTAAGGCTGGTGACAAGGCTGCTATCGCTGCTTTGAATAACATCGCTGCTGAGAAGGATTTCAACACATTGTGCGACATGTTGGAGGCTGGTCAGGCTGTAACTCCAGGTATCATCAAGTCTATCAGCGAGAAGTCTGCTGCTGATCAGGTTAAGATGGTTCAGGATCGCATCGCTAAGTCATCTAAGAAGCACCTCTACTACCCAGTATTGGCTGCAACAGGTGCTAACGAGGCAGTTGCTCCTATCATGGAGGGTTACAAGGCTGGTAACGTTGAGAATATGGCATTCCAGAGCATGATGTCAATGAACAACGACGCTTTGATTCGTCCTTTGATGGACGTTGCTAAGAGCGATGCTCAGCGCAAGGATCAGGCTTTGTCTCGTTACATCCAGCTTACTACAAACTCTAAGAAGCTTACTCCTGAGCAGAAGTATATGAACTTCCGCAACGCTTTGGAGACTAAGCCTTCTGTAAATGTTCAGAACAGCGCACTTAAGGCATTGTCTGCAACTCAGACATATCCTGCAATGATGTTGGCTTCAACATATATGGACAACGCTGAGACTGCACAGGCTGCTGCTAATACAGTTCTCGAGATCGCTACAAAGCACCCTGAGTTCTACTCAGCTGAGGTTAAGGCTCTCTTGGAGAAGGTTTCAACAACATTGAACGATGGCGATGCAGTTTACAAGCGCAAGGATATCGAGAAGTTCATCTCTGAGAACAAGGCTCGTGAGTCACGCTCTATCATTATGGAGCTTTCAGAGGAGGAGAAGAAAGAGGGCTTCGAGATGTTGTTCGACGGTCAGAATATGGACAAGTGGGAGGGTAACCTCACAGCTTACGAGCCTATCGACGGTGCAATGAACGTAAACGCTGCTTACGGTAGCGCAGGTAACCTCTACACAAAGAAGGATTACAAGGACTTCGTTCTTCGTTTCGAGTTCTGCTTCGTACGTCCAGGTATCAACAACGGTGTAGGTATCCGCACAATTATGGGCAAGGATGCTGCTTACCACGGTATGGAGATCCAGATTTTGGACCACGACGATCCTATCTACAAGAACTTGCGTCCTTACCAGGTACACGGTTCTGTATACGGTATCATTCCTGCTAAGCGTATTGTATCTCCAGAGTTGGGCACATGGAACCAGGAGGAGATTCGCATCAAGGGCGATAACATCAAGGTTACTGTAAACGGCGAGGTTATCGTTGATGGCAACATCCGCAAGGCTTGTAAGGGTCACAACGTTGCTCCTGATGGAAGCAGCCGTAACCCATACACTGTTGACCACTTGAACCACCCCGGCTTGTTCAACGAGAAGGGTCGTATCGGTTTCTTGGGTCACGGTAATGGCTTGAAGATCCGTAACGTACGCGTTAAGGAGTTGTAATAATCGGTTTTCCGATTCGAGGACTGCTCAGCCGCAAGGCTGGGCAGTTTTTTTATGCTTGATAAGCATCGACTGACGATTGGGCGCATTTCACCCGCCAATTTGGGCGATTCACCCCCTACAAATTGAACAAGAACAGATATTTTTACTACATTTTTAGTACCTTTGTGAAGATGTTTGCATATACAAAAAGTTAAACTATATGAAGAAGAAATGGATTATCACTGCTGCCGTTATAGCAGGTTTCTGTTTAGTTGTGGGAGGCTACAAATACTATAGCCATAGTAAGTCGGCCGAGGCCGAGGCTCCAGCCGCAACCTCTGCAAAGAAAAATATCCTCAACGTAAATGGTTTGGTCATCAAGACACAGAAGCTCACCGATGAGCTATCGATGGTGGGTAACTTACTGCCTGATGAGGAGGTCGATCTGACATTCGAGACTTCGGGAAAGATTGTTGAGATTAATTTCCAGGAGGGAAGTGCAGTACGCAAGGGCGAACTTCTGGCAAAGGTAAACGACAAACCGCTTGTTGCCCAGCTATCACGTCACGAGGCGCAGCTGAAACTCGCCAACGACCGCGTATACCGCCAGAGTACACTGCTCAAGAAGGATGCGGTCAGCCAGGAGGCTTTCGAGCAGGCCCGCACCGAGTTGGCGATGCTGAATGCCGATATCGACATTGTAAAGCAGAATATCGCCCTCACCGAGCTTCGCGCTCCGTTTGATGGCGTTATCGGTCTTCGTAACGTCAGCGAAGGTGCCTACGCCACATCGAACGTTGTTGTGGCTAAACTCACAAAGATATCTCCGCTGAAGATTGATATGTTTATTCCTGAGCGATATGCCGACCAGATCAAGAAGGGCACACCGCTGAAATTCACTGTCGAGGGTATCAACGAGACCTTCGATGCAACAGTCTATGCCAAGGAGTCGGAGGTTGATGCATCGACACGAATGATGGCTGTGCGTGCCACCTACCCCAACCGTAACGGTCGCCTTATGCCGGGCCGTTTCGTATCGGCAAAGATTCAGATGCAGGATATCCCCGATGCAATCGCCATCCCAACCGAGGCCATCGTGCCCGAGATGGGAGTTGATAAGGTCTACAAGTACGTAGGTGGCAAAGCCAAAGCTGTAAGCGTAAAGACAGGTCTCAGAACGGCTTCACAAATTCAGATTATCGAGGGTCTGGAGCTCGGCGATACAATCATCACATCGGGAACTTTGCAGTTGCGCGAGGATTTGCCCGTAAAACTTGATAATGTTCAATAATTTGCACCCAGAATAGTATGAACGTATCCGAACTTAGTATTCGACGACCTGTGCTTGCAACGGTGATGACGCTTATTGTCGTCATCTTCGGTGTGATTGGCTACAGCTATCTGGGTGTTAGAGAGTACCCCAGCGTCGATAACCCTATTATCTCGGTGAGCTGCTCATATCCGGGAGCAAATGCCGATGTAATCGAGAACCAGATTACCGAGCCGTTGGAGCAGAACATCAATGGTATTCCTGGTATCCGCTCTCTGTCGAGTGTCAGCTCGCAGGGTTCGAGCCGTGTAACGGTAGAGTTTGAGTTGTCGGTCGATTTGGAGACCGCGGCCAACGACGTACGTGACAAGGTGTCGCGTGCACAACGATTCCTGCCACGTGACTGCGACCCCCCGACCGTGTCGAAGGCCGATGCCGATGCGATGCCTATCTTGATGGTGGCTGTACAGAGTGACAAACGCTCACTTTTGGAGATCAGCGAGATTGCCGACCTTACCATCAAGGAGCAGTTGCAGACCATCAGCGACGTAAGTGCCGTACAGATTTGGGGTGAGAAACGCTACTCGATGCGTATATGGCTCGATCCAGAGAAGATGGCGGGCCACGGAATCACTCCTATCGACGTGAAGAGCGCTCTTGATAGAGAGAATGTCGAGCTTCCATCGGGAAGTATCGAGGGTAACACCACCGAGCTTACCATCCGTACAATGGGACTTATGCACACCGCCAAGGAGTTCAACGACTTGGTTATCAAGGAGGATGAGACCCGAATTATCCGCGTGAGCGATATCGGCCGTGCCGAGTTGGGCCCACAGGATATCCGAAGTTATATGAAGATGAACGGAGTACCGATGGTGGGTGTAGTTGTTGTACCACAGCCAGGAGCAAACCACATCGATATTGCCGATGCAGTGTATGAGCGTGTCGAGCAGATGCGTAAGGACCTGCCCGAGGATGTGAAACTAAGCTACGGTTTTGATAATACACGATTTATCCGCGCATCGATCAAGGAGGTTAAAGATACCGTCTACGAGGCATTTATCTTGGTGGTTATCATCATCTTCCTATTCCTTCGCAACTTCCGCGTAACGCTCATCCCGTGTATCGTAATTCCGGTTTCACTTATCGGTACATTCTTCTTTATGTACATCGCGGGATTCTCCATCAACGTGCTTACGATGTTGGCGGTGGTGTTGTCGGTGGGATTGGTTGTCGACGATGCTATCGTTATGACCGAGAACATCTACATCCGAATCGAGCGAGGAATGTCGCCCTTTGAGGCAGGTATCGACGGAGCAAAGGAGATCTTCTTCGCCGTACTTTCGACTTCAATTACCCTCTTGGCAGTATTCTTCCCTATTGTCTTTATGGAGGGTATGACGGGTAAACTCTTCATCGAGTTTAGTTTGGTGATTTCGGGAGCTGTGATTATCTCTACATTTGCCGCCCTCACCGTAACTCCGATGCTGGCATCGAAGATTTTGGTTAAGAAGCAGAAGCAGAGTTGGTTCTACAACAAGACCGAACCATTCTTTGTGGGACTTAATAATTTTTATAGTCGTACGCTCTCTGCATTCCTCAAGCGCCGCTGGATAGCTCTGCCCATTACGGCAGTGATGATGGGAGTCATCGTATGGTTGTGGAGTACAATTCCTGCCGAGCTTGCTCCGTTGGAGGACCGCTCGCAAATCTCAATCAACACAAGCGGTACGGAGGGTGCTACCTACGAATATATGCGTGATTATACCGAGAGTATCAACCGCCTGGTCGATTCACTCGTACCCGAGACTCGCTACGTGACAGCTCGTGTAAGTAGCGGACGTGGTAACATCCAGATTGCATTGGAGGATATCGCCACTCGTGAACGCTCACAGATGGATATGGCCGATGAGATCTCGCGCGCAGTGCGTAAACAGACCAAAGCTCGAGCCTTCGTACAGCAGCAGGCCACATTCGGTAGTCGCCGTGGAGGTATGCCTGTGCAGTATGTATTGCAGGCCACTACAATCGACCGCCTGGAGGAGGTGCTTCCCAAATTTATGCAGAAGGTCTACGAGAGTCCTGTGTTCCAGATGGCCGACGTTAACTTGAAGTTCAGTAAGCCCGAGGCCCGCATCACAATCAACCGTGACAAAGCCAACCTGCTTGGCGTATCGACGCGCGACATTGCTCAGACCCTTCAATATGGATTGAGTGGTCAGCGAATGGGTTACTTCTATATGAATGGTAAGCAGTACGAGATTCTGGCCGAGATTAATCGCCAGCAACGTAATAAGCCTGCCAACCTCAAATCAATCTACTTGCGTAGTGGTACAGGCGAGATGATTCAGATGGACAACCTTGTCGAGTTGGAGGAGAATGTAGCTCCGCCGCAGCTCTACCACTACAACCGTTTCCTCTCGGCTACCATCTCTGCCGGATTGGCTAAGGGAAAGACTATCGGCGATGGTTTGGAGGAGATGGACCGCATAGCAGCCGAGGTGCTTCCCGACGATTTCCGTACAGCACTGACAGGAGATTCAAAGGAGTTCCGCGAAAGTTCATCTAGCTTGATGTTCGCATTCTTGCTGGCCATCTTGCTTATCTACCTGATTTTGGCTGCGCAGTTCGAGAGTTTCAAGGATCCGCTTGTGATTATGCTTACCGTGCCGTTGGCTATTGCCGGTGCATTGATATTTATGTCGCTCACAGGCCAGACGATGAACATTTTCAGCCAGATTGGTATCATTATGCTTATCGGATTGGTTGCCAAGAACGGTATCCTTATCGTGGAGTTCGCCAACCAGAAGCAGGAGCAAGGCGAGAAGATGTGGGATGCTATCGAGCAGTCGGCTTTGCAGCGTATGCGACCGATTTTGATGACAAGTGCATCGACTATCTTGGGCCTTTTGCCCTTGACCTACGCATCGGGTGAGGGTGCTAATGGCCGTATCGCGATGGGTGTCGCCGTTGTGGGAGGTATGATTGTATCGACCATCCTAACGCTCTACATCGTACCTGCCATCTACACCTACGTATCGACCGACAGAAGTAAGAAATCGAAAAACTAAGACTCTACTATGAGATATATTTTTTCAATCATATTGGCCCTCTGCACCATTACCCCTATTATGGCGCAACAGAAGGTTCTCTCGCTCAAAGAGTGCCTTGAGGTGGGCCTTAAACAAAACTACGACATTCTTATCGTTCGCAACGACGAGCGCATAAGTAGCAACAACGCAACAGCCGCCAACGCCGGTATGTTGCCATCGTTGGGGCTCTCGGCAGGCTACGCCGGCTCGGCCGACCGCACCGAGACAACACCACGCGAAGGCGAGAAGATGGTTGACGAGGCATCGTACGACCAGACTCTCGACGTGGGATTGTCGCTCAACTGGACTCTGTTCGATGGTATGCGTGTGAGAACCAACCTCAAAAAGTTACGCGAGCTGGAACAGATGGGTAAGTTGCAGACCCGCCTCACGATTGAGGATTTCGTAGCAAACCTGACAGCCGAGTACTACAACTTGATTCAGCAGACATTGCGATTGAAGAACTATCGTTATGCTGTAGCTCTCTCGCGCGAGCGATTGCGTATCACCGAGGCTCGTTATCAGATTGGAGACTTCTCTCGATTGGATTTGTTGCAGGCTAAGGTCGACTTCAATGCCGACTCGTCACAATATATGTCGCAGCAAGAGCGTGTCACAGCCTCGCGTATCCGCATCAACGAACTTATGGCCAACCAGGCCATCGACGAGCGTTGCGTGGCTCGTGACTCGGTTATCGAGGTTAACGGCTCATTGCAATGGGACGAATTGCGCGAGCAGACAGCCACCACAAACGTGTCGTTGCTGATTGCCGACCACAACTCTGCTATCTCGGAGTTGGATCTTAAAGCTGTACAAGCACGCAATTACCCCTACCTCAACTTAGTAGCCGGCTACGGATATACCCACAACCACTTTGCCAAGGGAGTAACCAAAACACGTGGTACATTGGGTCCAAATGTGGGTTTGAAGCTCGGATTCACAATCTTTGATGGCAATCGCCGTCGTGAACAACAGAATGCCCGCATCGAAATCGAGAATGCACAATACAACAAAGAGCAGCTACATCAGTCATTGATGGCCGATTTGGCTAACTTCTGGCAGGCATACTGTAACAATTTGGAGGTTATAAAGCTTGAAAAGGAGAATCTGATTGCTGCCAAGGAGAACTACAATATCGCAATGGAGCGTTATTTGTTGGGTGACCTGCCCGGTATTGATATGCGCGAGGCTCAGAAGAGTCTGCTCGATGCCGAGGAGCGAATCCTGACGGCCGAGTACAATACCAAATTGTGCGAAATATCGCTGATGCAGATTAGCGGCAACATACTCGATTACCTCGAAAAATAGGGTATCGAAGGGCATATAGGGCAAAAAAAATAGGCTTTTGATGTTTTTTTTTGAAAAAAATTTGCAGAATCATTTTTTTGCCCTATATTTGCACCACGAAACAACAATGGTGGATTCATCTAAGGGCTAGGATACATGCCTCTCACGCATGACATAGGGGTTCGAATCCCCTATCCACTACAAAAGGCGCTGATTATCAGCGCCTTTATTATTTTCCAGCCATTTTTATAGCCACTTTTTTGGAAATGTAAGGGTTGGAGGTGGTGGTGAAAATAAAAAAATAGGGCGACAACCGCTCGGTCATCGCCCCACTTACTCCTGACTCATCTAAAACCGCTCACGCATCAACCAACGCAAAGCATTATAGATAAGATAATTCTGCGTCGGATCGACAAAGATTCGCGTTCCGTGGCCCATATTCATATAAATCATATTGTAATCGGTATTCGACCACACCACCGGAAAATCTCCCTCGGTCACCGTATCCTTAAAGCCGATAGGATAGTTATCAGGCGAGAGCGAAACCAACACCTTCACATTTTTTCTCTCGCGAGGGCTCGGCTTAAACTGATACCACTCATTCTGCGGCGAGATATAGGAACGTGGCATACCCTTGGTTACGGGATGACGCACATCATCAATCACAAGCTTAGCCGACTGTGGAGGCCAATTATTACGATGGAACACCGCCCCGCCTAGAAAATCGACAAACCACGGCCACCTTGTACTACGGTCGTTATAACCAGCCGAATGGAATCCTAACCATGCACCTCCACTCTTCATATATTGCTCAAATGCAGCACGTTGCTCGGGCGTACGACCAGGATTATCATTCAACGAGATAACCAGATGGTACGAGCGCAACTTCTCGTCGTTGAAATCCTCCATTTTGTCGGTCACGTCCACAACCAGACCATCACCAATAGTCATATCGCGGAAGAATCGGATTCCATCCTCGGCAAACTCGCGGTGGGCCTGCTCAACATAGCGATTATGATGAATCAGCACCCTAAAACGCGGAAACCAATTTGCCGGACCCGATGCCCACTTTATAGCATTGGCAAACATCGTAGTAAAATCCTTATTTTCAAGTAGTTCCTTATCGTGACCCATCAAGAAATAGACATTGCGAGCCTTCATTCGAGGGTTGGTCCACACTACCGGATGGTCGCCCATCTTCACATCGGACTTCGGGGAGTAGCTCTGCTCATCAACGTGTGCCAGCACCTCAACACGACCTCTTGGCGAGCGGTCAAAGGTATACCACTCCTCGCGAGTAACCTTGAATGTAGGATTCACACCCTTCATCACCGGATGGTTCTTGCGTTCCACCACCACATCTCCCGACGCCAGAGGCGCGATATAGTTTTTGAAACGTATGCCACCCATATAATCCGAGAACCATTGCCACATCTTAAAGCCGTCGAAGTCGCCCAGCAACGATGCGTGATGGAATCCCACCCAGCCAATTGTACCGTCGAAGATAGCCTGCTCGAAGGCCGCCTTCGCCTGCTCGGTCCAATTATAAGGGACATAATCGAGCTGGATAAACACTTTGTGCTGCGCCAAAAACTCCTTATCGATTCGCTCCGTATTGTTTATTTCGGTAATCTCATATCCATTCTCCTTGGCAAAATCGGCCAGCCACGCCATCGCAGCATCGGTGAAACCTCCGTGCTGACCACCACGCTCGGTAAGAACAAGCAGACGCGAAGTCGTAGGCTTGGTTTCAGCCTTCGGCTTTGCCACATTGGTAAGCGTAGGGGCAAGCAAATCAGAATCGGGAATTGGCGTGCCCAAAATACCCTCATAGACCGTACGGCGCATATCGCCCGCACGATTATCACCTGCATACTCCCAATACATAGCACCTCGCAATCCCTGCTCGTGCACATATCGGCACTTGGCAGCCAACGAACGGGGATTCTCAAATCCAAATACCAATCGACCTTGCTTGTCTACAAGATATGGAGCATTGGCCTTGGCGTCCCATCGTTCAACATATTTATCCGATGTTGCCGGAATCTTGCCATAATCCTGGAAATTTGGATACTCGCCTCCGCCACGGCCATAGAAGGCCATTCCCAACACAAGTTTATTTGCGGGCACACCTGCATCGAGGTGAGCCTTGACAGCCTGCTCAGCCGAGAAGTTGGTAATCTCTGAGGCATATAACGCAGTATGATGCTTGGGTGCACCACCCATATCGTAGGCCATAATATTCACAAAGTTGACATATTTATCGATGGCCTTAAAGTCAATATATCGGGCATTCGACACCGTAGCCAACGTCAGCAAACGCTTCTTACCAAGAGCTTTACGCAGGTCACGCATCAGAAGTGTGAAGTTCTCCGTATCCTCGTCCGAGGCCGATATGCCAGCCGCGCGACTTGTGGGATACTCCCAATCAATATCTATTCCGTCCAGACCCAGCTCATCAACAACTCGGCGACAATCCTCGGCAAAGGCCATACGACGACGGTCATCAGAGGCCATCTCACTGAAACGGCCACTACCCCATCCTCCTACCGAAAGCATCACCTTGAGTTGTGGATTTTGGCTTTTAAGCTGAACAATCGAACGCAGTCGTTCCGGATTGTCGATACGCACGCCATCGAAGGTATTTGTGACGTGGCCAAAGGCATAATTGATGTGTGTCATCATCTTTGGGTCGGGCATCACACGGCTCCACGAGGTCACATACGCAACAATAACTTTCCCCTCTTTGCTGGATACCGGCAAGGCCACCTCGCCCGCAAAAACCGAATTACATCCAACAAACACTCCCACAAAGCAGATTATGGCCGAAGCCACATTTGCTATAACTGTTGTAATTTTCATTATACCTAAATTTAGTTTGAATTCGAGTTCGATCCGTCCTGCCCACCACCTTCCAAGTCCAACGCTCCACGACAATACGGCAGGTTCGCCTCCTCAAATATAATACTTTTTAACAGCCTATACAACTTCTTATCGATTTTTTGAATCACGATAACACTCCATATTCCGTCACGTTTCTTATCGATTTCGGCACCCGAAAATCATTTACCCACGCTCCCTTTTCAAATATCCTAACTTTTCTGTATATTTGCATAAGAGCAATCGCCAAAACTGCTGCAAAGCTAAGGGCATAGCTCACAGATGCAATACCAACAACCCAAACCAAATAACATGAAGAGATTTTCGCTTTTCGTTTTGATGCTACTCACATCGGGTACACTTTTCGCCCAAGAGGTGATAGTCAACCGCCAAGAGATAGTGGGCAAGATTAAGCCAATGAATGGAGTCAACAACGGTCCCAAAGGCCCTGAGGCCTACGATGGACAGAATACCGACAACTATCAAACCTATCGTGCCGCACGATTCCCCTATGCTCGCACCCACGATGCCGCATTGAGCGAGAACTACGGAGGCTCTCAGGCAGTGGATATAACAGGAATATTCCCCGATTTCAGCAAGGATGCCCGCAACCCGAAGAACTACAACTTCGCCCTCACCGACCGCTACATACAGCGCATAATCGAGATTGGTGGCTCCGAGGTATTCTTCCGTATGGGTCAAAGCATCGAGAACCACGGCCAGAAAAAGGGTGCATATCCCCCCAAGGATTTCAAGAAGTGGGCTGTGATCTGCGAACACATAATCCGCCACTACAACGAGGGCTGGGCCGACGGATTCCACTACAACATCGAGTATTGGGAGATCTGGAACGAGCCCGACTTAGATCGCTACGATTGGTGGACCTCACCCAAGACATGGGGAGGCCCTGCCGAGCTATATTATGAGTTCTACACCACCGCTGCCCGCCACTTGAAGGAGTGCTTTCCCAAGCTGAAAATCGGAGGTCCGGCATTGGCAGGCTACGAGGATTGGGGCGAGAAATTCTTGGCGAATATGGCCGAGAATAAGGTCCCTATGGACTTCTTCTCATGGCACATCTACGGTACCAAGCCCGAGGATCTGGCCAGCAAAGCCGTAAGAATGCGTGCCCTGTGCGACAAGTATGGTTACACCGAGGCCGAAAGCATCCTCAACGAGTGGAACTACATCAAGAATTGGACTTCCAACTACGAATACAGCGTCGCAACAATTCCCTCGGTCAAGGGAGCAGCCTTCGTGGCAGCCACAATGTCGGCGTGTCAGGATGTGGCGGTCGACAAGTTGATGTACTACGACGCACGCCCCTACACCCTCTTTAACGGACTATTCGATTTTCACACTCAGAAACCGTTGCCACCCTATTACAGTTTCTATGCGTGGTCGTATCTGAATCGCTATGGCAAGCAGGTGAAGGTCGACATCAAGGGTGAGAAAACCAACGATCTATACGCCACCGCAGCCGTTAGCGAGGCTGGCTCAATGCGTCTGATGCTCACCCGCTACAACGACGACAACAACGTAATCAGCAACAAGGTTGTAAAGATTCACATCGGTGACGACTTTTCAGGCGAGGTGCTGGGCTACATAACCGATTCGGGCCGTGCCTATACCGAGATACCACTCGAAGCCAAGGCTGGCGTGATAGAGGTTACGCTGGAACCCAATGCAGTACTGATGATTGTTGCGATGTAGACGTAAAGCCAACCTTCGGCAACTCCCCAATCGAATTAAACGAATAAAAATAAAACCACTATGAAGAAAATACTCATTTTTATTGCCGTCGCAGCGACTGTCGTAGGATGCTCGACACGCTCGGAGCTACTCTCGTATGTCGACCCTAAAATCGGCACAGGCGACCACGGCCACGTATTTGTGGGTGCCAACGTACCATTTGGAATGGTGCAGGTCGGCCCAACAAGTATCCCACAGGAGTGGGATTGGTGCTCAGGCTACCACGCAAGCGACTCCACCCTCATCGGTTTCTCGCATACCCATCTCTCAGGTACGGGCATTGGCGATTTGTTCGATGTTACGGTGATGCCCGTTGTAGGTGAGGTGACCTACGCTCGTGGAAAGCACGACGACCCCAATAGCGGAATGTGGTCGTATGCCGACCGTTCGAAGGAGGTGGCCCGCCCCGGCTACTACTCAGTGCCGGTTATGCGCTACAACGTATTGGCCGAAATAACCGCCACTTCACGCGTGGGCTACCACCGCTACACATTCCCATCGAGCGACCAGGCTGCCATCGTCATCGACTTGCAGAATGGAGGGTGCTGGGATCGAGTAATCAAGAGCGAGATGAGAGTCGAGGGTAACAACCGCATTGTCGGCGTACGCCACTCATCAGGCTGGGCACGTCGCCAGAGTGTATATTTTGTAGCCGAATTCTCGAAGCCGTTCGACACATTCGAGGTAAAGAACACCCACTACGGCCGCGCCAATTTCTCTACCAAAGAGGGTGAGAAGATAATGATGAAGGTTGCCATATCGCCCGTCAGCATCGAGGGAGCTAAGGCCAACCTCGCAAGCGAGCTCCCCAAATGGCCCAAATTGGAAAGTGTTGTAACTAAGGCCGAAAAGCTATGGACAGCCGAGCTGGAGAAGGCTCAAATCGAGAGCCACGAGCCAAATGCGAAACGCATATTCTACACCGCCCTATATCACACGATGGTAGCACCTTCTGTGTTTTGCGATGTCGACGGTTCGTATCGCGGTGCCGATGGCGAGACCCATCCCAACCCAGGCCACACAACATACACAACATACTCTCTTTGGGATACCTATCGCGCACAGATGCCATTACTCTCGATTCTACACCCCGAGAAGATGGGCGGAATGATAAATACTATGCTCAATATTCACGATGAGCAGGGTCGCCTTCCCGTATGGCACTTGTGGGGTAACGAAACCGACTGTATGGTTGGTAATCCGGGTGTTATATCGGTAGCCGACGCTATCGTCAAGCAGCAAAAGGGTGTCGACCTGAATCGTGCATACGAAGCTGTGCAGAAGACCTCGATGCACCCCGGACGAGGTAATGCGCACCGAATTGAGATTGGCTACATACCCTTCGATAAGATGAATAGTCAATCGGTAGCCTACGATATGGAGTACGCCATAGCCGATGCGGCAGCTGCTGCTGCAGCCAAAGCTGTTGACAAGAGTGACGATGCCGCCTACTTTGAGCAGCGTAGCCACTCGTATCGCAACTATTTCGACCCCGAAAGCCGCTTCATTCGTGCCAAAAACAGCAAGGGTGAGTGGCGCGAGCCATTCGACCCCTACTTCTCAAACCACAACGCCGACGACTATTGCGAGGGTAACGCTTGGCAGTACACTTGGCTCATGCCCCACGATGCCGAGGGTATGGCGGAGTGCTTTGGCGGCAAGAAGCAGATGATTGAGAAGCTCGATTCGCTCTTCATCATCAGCTCGGAGGTTACTGGCGACAAGAAATCGGCCGATATTTCGGGTCTGATTGGCCAATATGCTCACGGTAACGAACCTAGTCACCACACTCTCTACCTCTACGCTCTGCTGGGCGAGCCTTGGAAGTGTGCCGATAAGGTACGCGAGGTGCTCACAACGCTCTACTTCGATGCTCCGGCAGGATTGTCGGGCAACGAGGATGTCGGTCAGATGTCGGCTTGGTATGTGATGTCGGCATTGGGATTGTATCAGGTTGAACCTGCATCGGCCCGCTACTGGTTTGGCTCGCCGATAATCTCCGAGGCGACACTCAAAGTCGAAGGTGGACAGATGAGAATCGTGGCAGAGAACAACTCCGAGCAGAACAAATACATCCAGCGCGTATGGCTCAACGGTCAGGAGTACCGTAAGCCTTGGATTTCGCACGCCGACCTTACTGCAGGCGGAGAGCTTCGTTTTGAGATGGGAGCCGAGAAGAGTCTATGGTACTAATCAATAAGTTATAACACAAAAATAGCCTGTCTGACAGAGGTCAGACAGGCTATTTCGTATATTCTGCTCCAAATTTACTTCTTCACGATAGTAAGCTCGTTCATAATATGTTTGCAGCCTGCAAACTTATCAACTACGAACAACACATAGCGAATATCCACAGCAATACAACGCTGCAACTCGTGCTCGAAAGCGATATCGCCCGACATTGCCTCCCAGTTACCATCGAATGCCAAACCAATCAAGCGACCCTTGCCATCCAATACGGGTGAACCTGAGTTACCGCCTGTGATATCGAGGTTGCAGAGGAAACCAACGTGCAACTTACCATCTTTGTCGGCATACTGACCGTAATCCTTCTTCGCATACAACTCCTTGAGTTTCTCCTCAACGGTGAACTCCAACGGATTCGACTTATCCTCCTTGGCAATCACACCCTCCAATGTTGTGAAGTAGTTGTAGGTGATAGCATCGGCTGGGTTATATGGAAGGATGTTACCATAAGTCAAGCGGATTGTGAAGTTAGCATCCGATGCCCACGCCTTGTTGGGCTGCATACGCATCAAACCTGCGATGTACAAGCGGTGACCCTCGTTGTAGAGTGGACGCAACTTCTGAATCTCAGGCGAATAGCTAACCAACTTTGTCACCACCGACTGAGCCAACACATAAGCGGGGTCGGCATTGCGTACCTCCTTGCTTGCAGCCTTGGCTGTAGCAGCCGAAGCGAATACAGAGTTGTCGTACAACCAATCCACATACTTCTCAATGTTACCGCCAAACTTAGCATCGATCACATCAGCATAAATCGAGGGCAAATCCTCCTTACGCATATTCTCGCGAGCGATTGTAAGCATACGCTTTGCCACCTTACGGTCCAAAGCCACATCGTAGTCCTTATAGAAAGCATCCAAATTATCCACATCGGTACGAGCAGCACTGATAATCTCCACTGCACGCAAAAATGCCTCGCTCAGGTATTGTGTAGCACCCTCCAAAGCGGTGAGTTTCTCGGTAGCCTCCTTAATCTTTGGAAGTGCATTCATAAAGCCCTCCTCAGGAAGTGTGTTGGCATCGGCCCACTTCTGGAATGCCTGCTCCTCAGCCTGCTTCTTAGCCTTGATATTTAGTTTCTTCAAACCGCGAGACATACCGATTGAGTTCTTCCAATAGTTTGACGAGCCTGCATACTTCGATGCATACTTAATACGAATCTCGTCGCTGGCCTCCATAGCCTCCCACAAAATCTTCTGACGCTCACCACGAATATAGATACGCTGAGGATTCTCAACCTCCAACATCTTGTCAATCTCGTATGAAGTCATATAACGCTCAGTCGAGCCGGGGAAGCCCATAATCATCGAGAAGTCACCCTCCTTGTATCCTGCAATCGAGATCTCCAAATGACGCTCGGCACGGTAAGGCTGGTTATCCTTCGAATACTTTGCAGGCTTGTTGTCCTTGTCGGCATAAACACGGAAGATCGAGAAGTCGCCAGTGTGACGTGGCCACATCCAGTTGTCGGTCTCACCACCGAACTTACCGATTGACGATGGAGGAGTACCCACCAAACGCACGTCGGTATAAACCTCATAGGCAAATGCAAAATACTGATTACCACCAAAGAAAGGAACAATCTGAATGCTCATTCCCTTGTGCTTCTTGCTAAGCTCGGCAGCCAAACCCTTGATATTCTCGTTTACCTGCTTCTGACGCTCCTGCTCTGCTGCGATTGAGGGGATATTGCCCACAATCTGAGCTGTAACGTCCTCAATCGAGCGCACAAAACGCACTGCCAATCCCGGAACGGGAAGCTCCTCCTCGTAAGAGTTTGCCCAGAAACCATACTTCAAGTAGTCGTGCTCCACCGACGAAAGCTGCTGGATAGAACCATAGCCGCAGTGGTGGTTGGTAAATACCAAACCCTTATCCGACACGATTTCACCTGTACAACCGCCACCGAAAATCACAATAGCATCTTTGAGTGAAGATTGGTTCATCGAGTAGATATCCTCAGCCGAGAGTTTGCAACCCTTGGCCTTCATATCCTTGATGTTCATCTTCTGAAGGTAGGGCAAGAGCCACATACCCTCATCTGCTGCAGCCGAGAAAGCCATCATAGCTGCTGCAAGTGTAAAAAATACCTTTTTCATAATCATATAATTCGTTGAATTTACTTTCTATAATTATTTACTTCGAATCGTCGCTGCGCTGCTTAATGACGAAGTTGGCCGAGTTGATCAGCCAGCTACCAACAGCATTGCCCACCAACGCAATGAGAGTAATACGCAACGCCTCCACACCCCACGCTCCTGCAAGCGTGAGATAGAACATATTGGCAATAGAGTGCTCCAATCCACTGAGGATAAACACCACGATGGGCATCACCACAAACAACCACGACTTCGACTTACGATAGGAATCAACCGCCAGATACATCATCACGCCGCAACCTATCGACAGCAGGAAGATACTCAGCGACGAGTCGGCCAGCTTGGGAGCCACCACAGCCTCGATATCGACCGTATGACGCGTCAGACGGAATGCCAGACCCACAAGGCCCGTACCCACAAAGTTACCGACAATAGTGGTGAGAATACTCGCCAAACCATACTCTCGGAAGTAGCCCACGCGACCCGTATAGAGTGCGAAGCCTTGACATATAATCGTAAGCAGGCCAAACGAGAAGAGCAATGCTCCCACCATACGGTTGGGGCACATTAGGTAGATTACTCCACCGAATCCAATCATCAGACCAGCCAACACGGCCAACACGAATGTGTTATATAGCTCTTTAAATCGCATTTTAATAATATTAAGTATGTGGCAAAGATATAAATAATAGTGTAAATTAAGGCTATGGCAGCAATAAAATTAGTCTCTGAGACTCGGTTCACCATTTTTTTTGTTATATTTGTAAGTAATATGCAAGAGTGTACGCATAGCCACTACCGCATTGCGTAGCTACCAAGCAAGAAGAAAAGAATTTAATAACAAATACTAACTATCAATTCTATGAGAACAATTAAACGATTTTTGTTTGTAGCAATGGCGGCAGCAACCGTCGCAGGTTGCCAGGAGTATGTTCCCGTCGACACATTTGTCGAGGTAGCCGATCCGGTAGCTCTCACTCCCGAGGCTGAGGCTAAGTGGGGCGAGGTTAAGAAGGCCCTCAACGGAGCTTGGGGTTCAACAGATTGGCGTTATGGCCGTAGCGAAGTGCCAGCCGATGTATGCAACCAGACTCACAACGTAGTAGCGTGGAAGGGCGAGCGTCAGTCGGCTCAAATCGTACTATGGACAGCTAAGGGTGCCAACGGCGTGAAGTGCGAGATCGCAGACTTCAAGTCAGACAAGGCCACTCTTCCTGCATCAATTGCAAAGGCTCGTTTCGTACGTTACACTATCTCTGACGAGCGTTTCAAGGTAAAGCAGGGCACAACCATCCAGCCCGATATGATCGACGAATTGGATCGCTTCGATATGCAGGCCCGTACGGCTCGTCCCGTATGGATTACAATCGATGTTCCTCAGGATGCAGCCGAGGGTATCTACACCTCTGAAGTTGTAATCTCTCACGAGGGTTGCGGTAAGGTTCGCCTGCCTTTGCAGCTGGAGGTTCAGAAGCACACATTGGCTACTCCCGACAAGTGGGCATACCACCTCGATTTGTGGCAGCACCCCACATCTGTTGCACGCGCTCAAGGTTTGAAGTTGTGGAGCGACGAGCACTTTGCTGCAATGAAGCCTTTGATGGCTCGCCTTGCCGATGCTGGTCAGAAGGTTATCACTGCAACTTTGAACAAAGACCCTTGGAACCACCAGTGCTACGATGGTTACGAGGATATGATTAAGTGGACAAAGCACAAGGATGGCTCTTGGAGCTACGACTATAAGGTATTCGACCGCTGGGTAGAGATGATGCTCGGTCTGGGCATCAACAAGATGATCAACTGCTACTCAATGGTTCCTTGGAACTGCGAGTTGCACTACTTCGATGAGAAGGAGGGCAAGATGGTTACCGTTAAGGCTGAACCCGGCAAGCCTATCTTCCCAAAGATCTGGGAGCCTTTCTTGAAGGATTTCACCAAGCATCTGGAGGCAAAGGGTTGGTTGTCATTCACCAACATCGCTATGGACGAGCGTGCTCCTGAGGCTATGCAGGCAGCTGTTGACGTATTGAAGAAGCACGCTCCCGAGATGGGCTTCGCTATCGCCGACAACCACGAGTCATTCAAGAAGTTCAACGTTATGCGCGATGTATGTGTTGCACAGCACCAGTTCGTATCGTTGGAGGATATCGCCAAGCGTCGTGCAGCAGGTCAGAACACAACATTCTACGTATGCTGCGGTCCGTTCTATCCTAACACCTTCACCCACTCACACCCCTACGAGGCTGAGTTCCTCGGATGGTTTGGTTTGTCACGCGACTACGACGGTATGTTGCGTTGGGCTTACAACTCTTGGCCAGCAGATCCCGTAAACGACTCACGTTACGGCAATTGGACATCGGCTGACACATACTTGGTATATCCCGAGAACCGCACTTCAATCCGCTTCGAGCGCCTGCGTGATGGTATCGAGATCGCCGAGAAGGTACGTCAGTTGCGTCGTGAGGGCGTAGATGTATCGGCTGTAAATGCTGTTTTGGAGAAGATCAGCAAGGGCAAAGTTACCGACCACACCCAGCCTTGGGACAAGGTTGTAGCCGAGGCTCGCGCAGCTTTGGACGAAGCATCTCGCAAGTAATATCCACATTATAACCCCAAAAGGGTCTGCCCAACTAATATGTCGGGCAGACTCTTTTTGATTTACTTGATGCAAAAAATCACACTACGTTGCAAATAAATGCCAGCAAAGGAGTTACAGTCACTTTTTTTGCATATATTTGTGAATGAATATAAAATTGGAATCCAAACATATACAAATATCTACAAACAATGAAAAATTTAAAAAATCTGACATTAGCTTTAATGGCGGCTGCAACTATTGCAAGTTGTCAAGAGTATGTCGCTGTTGAGACTTTTGCCGAGGCTGACGACCCTGTAGCTCTAACGGCAGAGCAACAGGCTGCTTGGACAGAAGTTAGCGGCAAGCTCAATGCTGCGTGGGGCTGTCCCGAGAGCCAATATGCCCGCAGCATCGTCCCTGAGAAGACCTCTAACCAACCATTCCATATTACGGCTTGGAAGGGTGAGCGAGCATCGGCCCAAATCGTATTGTGGAGCTCTAAGGCTATCAATGGCATAGAGTGTACAGTAAGCGATTTCACCTCTTCGGCTGGCACTATGCCCGCATCTATCGCCGAGACTCGTTTCGTGCGTTACACTTTGGCCGACGAGCCGACCTACAACAGATTTAAGAAGGGTGGCCCGGCAGTTATCGCTCCCGATATGCTCGACACACTCTCACGCTTCGATATGGCTGCTTGCACAACACGCCCCGTATGGGTTAGCCTTGAAATCCCCAGCAATGCCGAGGCTGGCACCTACACAGCAGAGGTTGTCGTAAGCCACAACGGCTGGGGAACAACTAAGCTCCCATTGGAGGTAGAGGTATTGAACAAGACTTTGAAGCCCGCATCGGAGTGGCGTTTCCACCTCGATTTGTGGCAGCACCCATCATCAGTAGCCTATGCTCACGGCGTAGAGTTGTGGAGCGATGCTCACTTTGAGGCAATGAAACCCGTAATGGAGCGTTTGCGCGATGCCGGCCAGAAGGTTATCACCGCTACACTCAACAAAGACCCTTGGAATCACCAGTGCTACCACGCTTACGAGCCTATGATTAAGTGGACAAAGCATAAGGATGGTTCTTGGAGCTACGACTATAAGGTATTCGACCGTTGGGTAGAGTTTATGCTCGGAATCGGTATCAACAAGTACATCAACTGCTACTCTATGGTGCCCTGGAACTGTGAGTTGGAGTATTTCGATGAGAAAGAGGGCAAGGTTATTACCGTGAAGGCCGAGCCTAACACACCCATCTTCCCCGTTATTTGGAAGCCATTCTTGAAGGACTTCAAGAAGCATTTGGAGGCTAAGGGTTGGCTCAAAATCACCAATATCGCTATGGACGAGCGTTCACCCGAAGCTATGCAGGCTGCAGCTAAGGTATTGATGGATTGTGCGCCTGAGATGGGCTTTGCATTGGCCGACAACCACCGCTCATACGAGAAGTTCACCATGATGCGCGACGTGTGTGCCGCTATGCGCCACCAGACCGTTACTCCCGAGGATATCGTGAAGCGCCGTGCTCAAGGTTACACCACTACATTCTACGTATGCTGCACCCCCGCATACCCCAACACATTCACAACATCGCAGCCATACGAAGCTGAGCTTTTGGGCTGGAAGAACATCGCTCACGACTACGATGGATTCTTGCGTTGGGCTTACAACTCTTGGGCCGAGAATCCCCAGTATGACTCTCGATTCGGAGGCTGGATGGCTGGCGACACATACTTGGTATATCCTTTCAACCGCTCATCTATACGTTTTGAGCGTTTGATTGACGGCATCGAGGTATCGGAGAAAGTTCGAGCACTGCGTGCCGCAGGAGCCGATATGAGTGGTGTTGATGCTATATTGGAGAAGATTCGCAACACAAAAATCACCGACCACAAGCAACCTTGGTTGGAGATTATGAACGAGGCTCGCAAGGCTTTGGACGAGGCTGCCCGCAAATAATTCTCCGGGCAACAATTAACATAAACGGGTGTTCGCAATCGCGTAACACCCGTTTTGTTTTCTATATATGTCATTCGGTATTGCTGCGCGGGGATGGACAGAATGAAGACCGGCTTCCAGGAAGAAAGATACTTACACTATCACCAGGCGTCAGAAGATGCGAAAATATGGAACGACGCAGTCTTACGACTGTTTTATATTCACTTAACATTCAACAATAAAAAAATACTCTATCTAACTCGATGTTAGATAGAGTATTAATCAATTTTGAATTTCAAATTCCTACTGTCTGTACCAGTTCTTTGGCATACCAGAGTGCTCGAGGAAGTAACGCTGCGCCTTCAACAGATTACGCGCCTGAAGCACCATAGCCTTGGTCTCGCTCATAATATTGAGGTAGAACAAGCTTGCCTTGGTGTTACCCTCACCGTTGTTGATACGCTTCAACTCCGACTTGGTAGTAGCCGCAATCGACTCAAACAACTCATCTCGCATAGTAAGCACTACATCAATATCGCGGAAATCGTTCTCGGTAATCATACGGTTGATGTTGCCGTAAATCTCGGCCACATCGTCGTTGATATGCTTCAAATCCTCGGTCTGCTCCTCCGACAATCCCTTGTGGTTGTTGTCAATATGGTCGTATGCAGGACGTGTAATGTGTACCAACGCCTTTGCCATCTCGTTCAGGTAATCAACCACCTGAATATAGTAGAGCGAGAGCTCCAATCCCGAACCCTTCATCTTACGCAATGCGGGCATTAGGCTATACTTAATCTTGTGGCACTGGTCGTACATCTCGGACGCCTCACGTACAAGCTCCTTCAAGGCCTTTCTATCCTCTTTGAATACTGCCACCAACGTACGATCGTAGATCTGAGTTGAAACCTTCATCATACGACAAACCTCACCTACAACAGAATCCACCTGGTCATTCTCGATAGCATTCTCCGACTTAGCCTCTTTCTTCTTAGCGTCGATGAAGTTACTCTTCACAAGCATATAGGCGCAAGCCAAAGTAACCACTGCAAATGCGATTGTGCCACCCCAGATAAGCAACAAACCTACTGCAATAGCGATAATAAATGCACCTATACCCGTAACGAACCAACCCATCACAACAGTCATCACACCCGTAATACGGTGAACGGCCGACTCTCGACCCCACGCCTTATCTGCAAGCGACGAACCCATCGCAACCATAAAGCATACGTAGGTGGTTGAAAGAGGCAACTTGAGCGATGTACCCACCGAGATAAGCAACGCAGCAGTGGTAAGGTTCACAACGGCACGAATCTTATCGTATGGTGCACCATTGTTCTCCACGTCAACATACTCAAAACGGCGACTCACAAAACTCTTAACCGACTCAGGGAAGATCTTATCGAAGAAGTTCGACATACCGAGCGATGCACGTACGATAGAGCGAGAGAAGACGTTTGAGTCCTGCTCACCCGAAATCATATCGTCACCTTGACCGGCAAGTGAAATCTCGGTCTGCGACACATTCATCGACTTTGTCGAGGTCCAGAGCGTTACAATCATCACCACACCTGAGAAGATCATCCAGATAAACTGTGCAGGCAAGTTCTCCTTCAAACCCTCCATCAGTATTGTGGTCGAACCAGCATCCTTGGCAATATTATAAGCATCGAGACCCGCCAAAGGCACTCCGATGAAGTTCACAAGGTCGTTACCCGCAAATGCCAATGCCAATGCAAACGTACCTGAGAGGATGTTGATTCGCAAAATATTGATGCGGAATAGCTGCATGAACTGCAGAATAATCGAGCACACAATCCAGCATACAATCAACGAAATGAGCAAATTATCGCTAATCCACGCATACATTGCCGTGCCCGACAACACGCCCTTCAACGCCTTGAATACTGCGAAGTAAGCAATTGCCGTAAACGATGCACCGCACCACACTGCTCCGAACTTACGGAACAAACCCAGATAGCGGAACGAGAAGATGAATCGCGAAATCCACATTATGAGCATACCGAATATGAAAGCAATAACCACCGACAACAAGATTGCCGAGATAACTCCCATCGCACGGGTAGTGTTGATGAATCCGCCCAAGCTTGCAATTGAAAGCGTAGGATCGCCCGAAATTTTATACAGCGACACCGCAATCGCAGCTCCCAACAAGCTGAAAACCAACGCCACAGTGGTTGAAGTAGGCAAACCAAGCGAGTTGTAGATATCCAGCAAAATCACATTTGCAAACATCACACTCACATACAAAATCATAATCTCGTGGAAAGTGAACAATCCCGGATTGAACATACCGCTACGTGCCACCTCCATCATTCCGGTCGAGGTCAACACTCCGATGATGATACCTACCGAAGCCACCGCCAAAATTGTACGCATCTTAGCCACCTTCGAGCCGATTGCAGCATTCAAGAAGTTTACTGCGTCGTTAGTAACTCCGACATAAAGACCCGATATGGCCAGCACGGCCAACACGGCAAGCATAATAGTATATAATTCGCTCATAAAATGGTTTTTCGGCCAAAAAATTCCAATTTCGAGCTACAAAATTGGACACATTGGCACATTTACTGGCTCAAAGATAATAAACCTATAGCATATTACCTCGCCAGCCAACCATCTTTAACAATAATTTAACAATCCCAACAAGTCAAATCAAAGCCACGTTCCACCTCCCCACGAATTGCAGGACAACCATTCTCCACACGCGACATTGCAGCCACCACCGGCACCATATCCTCTCTGCAACGGGTATTGAGTGGTTCATCGGGATCGATGCCCGTCACATCGCTCACCGCCTCAATATACAATGCCGTATGGTTCTCTTCGGGAGGGGCATAACGCGAAATCATCTCTCGCAATGTGCAAAGCCCATATCGCACTCGATAGGTATCGAGCAACACAAACATCGCCCTATAACCCCACTCCATCGACTCAAACTGCTTGAAGGCCTTATCCTGCGAAGGATGCACCTCGCCCTTGTAGCTCACCCTCGAACGCCTGATATTACCCGGATTACAATTATCTATTCCGCGACTCATCTTCTCTCCACCTCCTTTCTCACACGCTGACGCACCACACGACGTATGTGGCGCAATAGCGGAGCATCGCTTATCCGGCAGGCATTCTCGATAAACGACCACATCTCCACTCCACACACAAACCCCGCAAACAGACGTGTCAGGTTGAGTTGCAGAAAATCGAGCAATACCACATCTATCGTATAGGCCATACACAACGCCACCACCGTAAATCCCAACTTCTCCACCGTACGCCACGCCTCGCGGCTCTCCAGATACCACTCCTCTCCTGCACGGCGGGCATCAGCACGTGAAGCCAACACACCCGTCACAAAATCAAATCCGATGAACCCCACTACACACCAGACGAGTGGTACGACAGGTGCAAACAGGGCTACAAGCCCTGCTGCACATCCGTTAATGTATCTGCACAATGCCTCCATAACACCTGCAACGATTTAAAACATTCTGCTTGGGGTCATATTCCACAATCTCTGCTGCGTTCGACTCCAGATAATCCGACATACTATCTCTGAGAGCCTTGGCTCGTGCCACAAGTGCACGCATCAACTCCCCGCGAGCCTGCTCATCAGCCGCCTTATGGTAGCTACCCACCGGCATCGCCAACCCCGCCTGGCCTGTCACCACGTTCAGTCGCGGCTGCACCACACATCGGGTGAAGGCTGCCAGCGCAGGTTTCAGATATTCGTCGGCAAACTCTTTGTAACGACCTGCTGCCACAGCCTCCCACAATACCTGCCCCACCACGGGCAGAATCCACCTCTTCGTAGCCGCATCAATGTCGGCCACAGCAATCACCTCCGGTGCGACGTACTCGCCGTCGGAGAAGGCCAAAGCCACCACTTCGGCCTGCGTAATAATCTGCTTCATAACTCTTTCCGACTAATTAATTTTGGTTACATTATACTTGGTTATCTCCGAAAGATAGCTCTGCTGACGCTCATCCTCTGGATCGTAATCCAAGCCATCGGCCTTACGAGCCTCCCATACTTTCATATATATAGGTTTCGAACGTGTAGGCGGACGATTGATAATCTCCAGCGATGAAGCATCGATGCCCGCAATCTCACTCATCACGCGTTTTATCGGGCTCACCAGCACCTCCTGCTCGGCCAGAATCACCGTATTGAGCGCCACCTCATACTCGTGCAGGATTCGTTCGGCACTAAATCCGCTCGAATAATCCAGGCCACTGAGCGAACGGAACCACGAGTGGGCAATCACTATATCGCCTGTAGCCTGATCGTGCAATTTGCTCCAATCGCCCTCGTTTTGCGACTCGATAGGGATAAATCGCGAATTGTCATTCTCGGCTCCCTCGCGGATTACAAACATCACCTGCCCAGGATTACCCGCAAACTTACTCTCGGCAGCACGCACTATGCGCTCGGCCTCAGCCTCATTCTCGGCCGAGGCATCAAGCATCATCACACCTGAAAGTTGGAACGAGTTGTCCAAACGCGAGATATTCCAGCAATCGGTCTTATATGCAATCGCCGAGACGCCCATACCGGCTATATATTTCGGCACACCGTAGTGCGAAAACATCGGCTCATACTCCTTGTAATGCACCACCGAGCGCAACGAGCCATCCTCCTGCTTCTCGAAGAGCGGATAGAGCGGCAACTTACGCACCTCCGAAGCATTGAATGAACTCCAATCGTGGTGCATCATCACGTGTTGCGAGTCACGCGCCAAACGACAACGCGAGGCATCCTGATGGTAGAACGAAAGGAACGAATGGTCGCTATCGGTCACAATCTCCAGGAAAGCGTTGCCCATCAGCGCCTTATCGAAAGCCAGACGGCTTATTACATCACGCAGCGACTCGCCCTCTCCGTTGGCACGCTTCACAAGTGCTGCGAGCAAAGGCTCGCTCTCGTCGAACGAAAAACCTTTGCCGGCAATGTAATCGGCCTTGTCGTTGATTATGCGTCGGTGTGTGGTCGAGCGGCGCGACATAAGCGAGAGCGCATAGGGCATCATATTGTCGTCACCCCAACGCCAAAACTTATCGCTCTGAACCACACTATGTCCAACGCCGAACAACGGCTCAGGCGTACGGTTTCCCACAGCCACAAGGCTCTTTGTTTTTGTTTCTCTCTTATTGTTATCCATAATTACTCAATATTAAAGGCTGATGTTACATCGCGGCAGCATAGCACCATCTTCACGCGAGGCGAATCGTTGAGTCCCTGCCCCGAATCAAATTCGAGCGAATTCAGACGTAGCGCCTGCTCGAAGGCCATACGTCTGCACCAACCCACCGTTAGCTGCTCACCCGTCGCAAGCTCCACCAGCGCCACCACCCCATCGGCAGCTACCTGACGCAGAAACTCGCCATCAAACCACTGCTGTGCCAGATTTCGGTCGGAGCAGAGGGTGAGCGTGTGCGACACGCTCACCTGACGGTTGTCGGCCGAAAATCGCTCGACATAACTCGAAGCATCGTCCACCAAAGCAACCTCCACTCCCGCACCCCACTTGAGCTGGTCAATCGACTCTATCTGCGAGGTGTGAAACAGCTCGGCACGTACCAGACCGCCTACGGGTTTGTAAAACTTATTTTCGGTCATACCTGCTCGCTATTTTACTCTGTCACATTGGTATAGGCGCATACCAACTCGTCATCCAATATCTCGCAACCGATGGCAAACACCGCACGCTGGCGATTCTCCATCTGGTCGGGGTTGTACCACATACGCACCTCCGAACCTGGGGTGTCGGCCGTATTGACAGCCATCACCAAGTTACGACGGTCGGTCAAGAAGCAGAAGTTCTGTGAAAGCTTCGAAGAGGAGATTGCAGGGTCGAGGTTAATCTCGATGATGGGGAATCCGTGGTACATCAACGTACGGCGACCGGTCTGCGTATCGGCATAAGCGGCTGTTCCGAAGTTGTTGTCGAGGAATGACTCATAGAGCGAGTAGATTGTAGGCGACACAAAGAATGCCACCTCGCCCTCGTTGTAGAGACCCTTCAATCGAGGCGATGCATTGCGAATCATCAAATCGAAGATCTCCTGCACCGAGTAGTCGCCAAGCTGCGAGTCCAAATCGCCCTTCGAGTAGTAGAAGTCGCCATTTTTCACACGCTCATCGATGATCTTCAACAAGCCGTCGAAGCTGGTGTAGCCAGTCTGCAATGCACCGCTCTTGTCGCCAAGCCACAAATTCATACGGATGCTCTCGGCAATCGCACGACGGAACAACTCAGTCTCTGCCACCTCCAACTCGGTGCCTGTCAAATCCTCCATATTCACATCGGGGCGATTTGTGATAAGCTCGAAGATTGTCGAGAAGTAATCGCTTGCCGAGAAAGCATTTTCTGCCTTCACGCGCGACATAGGGATTGTCTTCTGATAATGAGTTGTCTTTGTGCCACCGTTCCACGCCGAAGCCTCGTCGAACGAGCTCAACACGTTGCCCGTATGGTCCCACATCTGCACCACGGTGGGCATCGGCATATTATAAAGGATACGGATTCCGAGCGACTCAGCCGATGGGCCCGAGAGTAGCGGACGGAAGAAAATTGTTTCAAGTTCGTGACCTGTGTAGTTCTTGGGATTTACAATAATGTTTGACATAATGTTTTGGTTTTTAATCTGTTCAACAAAAGTTTCAATTAGGGTTTTTAATATTAGTTTTGTAGTGCTGCACTCTGCGATACACTTTATCTGAATGTGCTGAATGCCCTCACATCGTCGGCATAAGCCTGCTCATTTGCAGCCGAACGCAACTTACTCATTGAGGGATCCTCTACGGCCTTCACCTCGCTACGTTTGAATTGGCGCTGGCCGCTATCGAAAGCCACCAACGAACGATCGACCGCTGCTTGTGGCAAAGACTCATCGGCAGATGTCGCCAACGAATGAGTCGCCGAATGAGTTTCGGGGTGTGTTGCCGAAATTGCTTTTGATTCGGCCTCGGCCTCTGCCGCAACCGTCACCTTCTCGGCACCAGATTTCCCAGCATTTCGTTTCTCGCGTTTCTCACGCCAGCTATCGATCCACTTCTCCCAACGATATGAGAATCGACGCATCAAATAGCGTATCACCGCCGACGCAGCCGAATCGACCGCTTTGGCAAGCTCCTTCTTCGAGATATCCTGTGGCAGATTACCCGACACCGACTCTGCACCAGCCTGCGGTGCCACATCAGCCACCGGCTCTGCATCGGCTCCCTGCTCTGGAACAAGCGAGCCTACGATCAACGAGTCAATAATCTTATCGGCCAATCCTGCTGCCAGAGTCTCCTCGGCCGTAAGCCAACGACCCTCGCCACTATTTTCGGCCATCAGGGCCACGAACTCCTCTACTGCGTGACCAGAGTGTTGAGCATAGAGATGAGCCAGACGCTCATCGGTCTTACGCAACAGCTCGGCACGAGCCTCCAGCGACGATGCGTTACCCTCAATGGCG
Source organism: Rikenellaceae bacterium (assembly GCA_015060165.1). Classification (GTDB taxonomy): domain Bacteria; phylum Bacteroidota; class Bacteroidia; order Bacteroidales; family Rikenellaceae; genus Alistipes. The sequence goes on along the minus strand of SUZC01000003.1, from coordinate 104,184 downwards.
CAGCAAGAGTTGTGAATCAAATAGAGCGCATTGCTCGAAATCTCACGACAACCCTCATTGGCAGCCTGCGCTATGATCGTAGCTGCCGAGGCGGTGTAGCCGTAACAGCGGGTGGTAATCTTCGCATCGAGACTCTGCAAGGCATCGTAGATGAGCAGCGCATCGTTCACATCGCCACCCGTCGAGCGGATATTCACCACCACCGAAGTCGCAGCCACACGCTTAATACGCTCCACCTCCTGACGGAAGGCTTCAAACGTAGCCACGCTCGACGATGCATTATCGAACTGGCTCTCCTCTGGAACGCCTATCACGCCCTCGATATCGATATAGCAAGTTTGGGCTTCATTTCTGATTGTGATTTTGGTTTGCATAAATTTTCTAATTGGTTTGTTTTTAGGTTTTCTACTAATTTTTTGTTACTCCCGTCCCGCTTTCAGATTCGACAGACTGGGGCAAGGCGGGATAGGTCGTGGCAAGTCGTGCCAACTGAGCCGAATCAATCGTTCAAGCAGCGAGAGAATCGGCATCGGGCCACACTGCTCCCCACATCGTAGCTCTCGACCGCCTGCAAATGATACTTCGCCGACTCCCCACACGGCGAGAGTAAAAACGTAGAGCCAACATTGGGATTTGCCGAGCCATATTCCCTCAGCGCAGCAACCTCATCGGGCCAGAGCAGCAGCGCCACACTTAATTGACGACGCAACTCATCCCTACGCCACTCCTTGTCGTAGAATCGGTGCAACCCCACGGCCAAATCCCTATCCTCGAAGCAGAGCGTAAACTCGCCTGGCAGATGGAACGCCGCCAACGGATAGCTCGTACCCCACGAAGGGAATCCCCAACGCTCACCTGCGGGCAACTCTCGCATACCCTCATAGCGAACTATTCGCAGGGCACTGTCGGCAATTTCGTCGCCGTCGCGATCACCCACCTCCAAGAGCCACGCCGAGGGTGCCGACGCCACAACTCCCGCCACCGACAAGGTCGGCGAAAATATTGGGTGTGCCTCACGCTTTTCACCTTGCAGTGCGAAGGTCGAATCGGTTGTTCTGCTCCAACGCCCCAATATGGTCTGTTGCTCGCGATTGAAACGCTCGACAGCACCGCCTGCCTCGGAACTGTACGCAAGTGTACGAATCTTGTGACACGAAGCAGCAATATCCTCTGCTTCAGCCGAATGAGAGAGCAGCAACTTGTCGCTCCAATCGACCACCTCGGCCGAATAGAAATCATCGTAAGGCTCCACATAGACTCTACCCGAACGCTCGTCGCTCAACACCCTGAGATTAAACATTTGGCACAACGACTCCAGCAACTCAGCCTGTGTCACATCGTATGCCGCCACATCGGCAAAGGTAAGCGTCGACCCGACCGAAGGTGTAGCCGAGAAGATGGCTCTGATGCGCGAATCACGACTCAACGTAACGCTCTGACCTGCGGCAGCTCCAAACAGATAGATACGATTGAAGTCGTAGCGGCTCGATGCACTCATTCGGTGCGGTTGCGTACGCAGTTTCAATTCCACTTTGGTCGTACCACTCTCGGCGATGTAACCGTCGTACATTGCCCAATCGCCTGCATAGCTTTGGAATGTTCCGTCCGACCCTTTTATCTGCAATTCACACTCAGCACCCGATGCAGCCAAAGGGAGTGCCACTTTCGAGGTGCGAGCCGAAAACTCGGCCAGGGTTGATGTGGTCGAGCCGTATCGGCACACCACACGATAAGTTGCACCCGAAGTGTGGTCAAAGACCACGCATCTGTACTCTGTGTTGGGTTGTAACGACCCACGTCGGTCGGTAAACGGATTGACCAAGCGATACTGCATCTGGCAATCGGTGTCGATGTAGACTCCGTCGAATCCCTGCAAACGCTCACGCGAAAGAATTTTATAATCTGTTGTGTAGCAGACATCTACCTCAAAGCTTACATTCACGCTCGTACGTGGCGAGTAGCTCACACCCTCATCGCCAATCGTAAGCACTGAGCCATTGTTGTATAGTCCCTCGCCATCGGCTGCCGACGCTGAGTCGACAAAATTTCCGAGCGAGTTGACCAGCACAAGCGGCGAGGCGTAGACCCTGCCAAAGCTATCCGCCACGGCTGTCGCATCCTGCTTGCGGCCGGCGCAGAATCCCACCGAGGCTACCAACCGCGACTCCGAGCCTCCCGACGAAGGATAACGACCAGCGATATGGAGCTTACCAAACTCCTCACTCTCGATAAATCGGCTTTCGAGCGAATAACCAGCCTCCTCAAATATCCCACGCACGACATCGGCGACGCGAATAAACGGGAAGTAATCATCGACGTTCATCACTCGCTGCGGTGCATAGAGCGACTCTTCATCATACTGCGGCTCATAGTTGTCGTGATGCACAGGGAGAAATTTCACCACACTCTCTGCCTCCCAGCTCTGTTCGATGGTATCGCCATCGAGGGTCGTTCGGTAGTCGGAAAACATATCGCTGAGCTTCATTCTCACTGCACGCTCGGCCCACGATGCTGCACCTGCCGTCACTTGCAAACGGTATCCGAGCGACGTGCTACCCTTTCCATTGGGCTTATACTCCACCGCAAGCAGATGAGCCACTCCACTCATCATCTCTACCCCATCGACTTCGACCACAGCCCTATGCTCCTCGGCATTGAATCGCTCGGCAGTAGAGGCTTCGGCAGCATATCCCATCACTCGGTCATTCTGCGGGGTGGAAGGAAGCAAGAAGCATACTTTCTGCCCGTTACGCAGCTGCCCAACATCTCTCATATCGCCCATATCAAAACAGCCTATACCCTCAACTTCTGCCGACTCGGCCAAATCGCAGCGCTGGGAATCAATCGTCAGCGTAATCATAACCTCACGCCCTCCTCGGCGGCACAGATATCAACCTCGATTATCCCCAGCTCATCGCAGGGCAATGTAAAGACCTGCTTGGCACGCAGCTCAATACGACGGGGCGCATTGCCCTCGACCAGCCACACCCTCTCGGCCTTATAAATCCCCGCCAGGGCCTCCAACTGCGCTTGTGGCTCGTAGGCCGACAAGAGCTTCAACTCGCCGTCGTGTTCCACTTCGGCCGCCTCCTTGCCCAGCACACTCTCTATGTGGCGACGCGCCGCCTCGATGAGTATGCTTTTTCGCATCGGGAAGGTGTAGAGCTCTGGGGAGCGCGACTCGTTGAGCCACGCCAGACGACGTGCACCACGCAGATTCTCTTCACGCAGATTCTCTTTGAGTTCGTACTCCACCGTGGCCTCCACATAGCCATCGACTTTAAACGTCACTTTCAACTCCTCCGGGCCATTGTCGAAATCGAGTGCCGTAACCGCCACAGCCGTCTGGCCACCTGTGGCGTGCTCCAAGGTGAGGTAGCCATAACTCTTGCCCATAGCCTCCACCACGACCTCGACCACCGCATCGGGCGATGAATAGAAGGGGATGATGTCGAACTCGTCGCGGGCCATCGTTCTGCGGCTGATTTGGTTGGTGAGCAGGGCAAAATGGGGCATCGTATCGAATCGGGCTGCAATAAAGTTTCTCGACGAGGAGATTACGCCTGCCACCTCAACCTTTACTTTAACTTGTACTCCCGTAGCAAGCATCTGACTGCATTCAATCATCTCAGGCATAACCACTTGCGCAGCTCGTCTGACATATGGCGCAATGTCGACCTGCCCCACGCTCACTCCGTAGAGCATCTTTCGACCTATCACCTCCGAAGTCGTTGCATTGATTACTCGCACCTCCACATCGGAGGCTTCGGCCTGGGTATCAAAGGCATACACCAATGGCTCGTTGTACGAGGAGTAGGATGTCGGTAATGATGTAAATTTCATAAGGTTTACTTTGGTTAAAATTTTGTTTCAGTTAAAAGAATGTTATCACGTTGGCTGTTGCCGTTGTAGCCACCTCACCGTGGTTGGTCATCGTAGAGCAGGAGTGCTGCATCTTCAACTGCTCGATGGCCACAACAAAGTCCTCCTCCGATAGTTGCGAAAAGAGATTCAGCAGGTCGCTCTCCATCATAGTCCAAGCTGTGTTGCGGCCGGCGGTACTATACTTCAGTCCATCACACACAGCATGCAACTTCACCGAATAGATCACCTTGCCGTGATTGCGACCCGACATCGACTCAAACTTGGGCGGAGCGAGCCACATTGCGGGATAGGCCGAAGTGCGATGTGGCGCCAAGGCCTCGACGTCGGTTTGGAAGTTGTAACCACCGGCTGTTGCAATGCTCTCGATGGCGTTGATTAGTTTGTTTCTATTCATAGGTTTAGGGTGTTAGAATTTCGGGCTAACGACAGAAGAGAGCCGAGAGCCTGAGATGTGTTGAAAATTTTGTTAATTAGTGTTAATTGATGTTGATATAACTTTTACATCCGCCTATAAATGACGACTAATGCGTAAGTTACACGATTTGTAGCGATGTTGACAACTTTATTGGTGGTCGATATCGAGATGTTGATAATGGGCATTTCATACTATCAGGTTCAATTTTTTATCTTTGGATATTTTTCTTGTTTCAAAAGCGAGAGAGCCGAAAAAACACTCTCCCACTGCCATACAAGCGAGTTTTCGGAGTAGGGCTTATGCTGAAACGACAGTGCAAATATAATACATCAAAAAGCGTTTGTCAAGAGTTTTGACAATAAAAATTCAATTATTTAATTCAGCAACCCCGCTAAACATCCTCTATCTCGCTGAACCACAACCCCTAATGAAAAAGTAATTTTTTTAACTTTTTTTTCATTGTCGCCTCCGCCACACAAAATCACGACACAACCTCGTCCGAATCCGAAACTCTACAAAAAAATCCAGCAGTCGCAACCCGCCCAAACCGCACTCACGCAACGATTTGCGAAGGAGCGCAAAAATCCGCAAAAATTTATATCGAAAAAATAGGGAAGAATTCTCTTAAAAGCCGTATCTTTACAGCCGAATATACCTTCTTAAAAAAAAGGCGAGAAAACGATGCCAAACGACAATACAACATACCACGTTCCGGTGCTGCTGGAAGAGTCCGTCGAACTGCTCGATATTCAACCCAATGGCACCTATTGCGACCTCACATTTGGTGGAGGTGGCCACTCGCGTCACATACTCTCGAAGTTGGGCGAGCAAGGGCGACTCTACTCCTTCGATCAGGACCGCGACACACTCAGCAATGCCCCGCAGGATGAGCGTTTCCACTATGTGGAGAGCAACTTCCGATTCCTCCGAGGAGCTATGCGCCTGCGCGGAGTGACTCAGGTCGATGGTATTTTGGCCGATTTGGGAGTATCATCGCACCACTTCGATGCCACCCACCGAGGCTTCTCGTTCCGAGGCGAGGCTCCACTCGATATGCGAATGAATCAGCGAGGTGGTCGTACTGCGGCCGATATAGTCAACAGCTACGATGCCGACTCTCTGGCCCGCATCCTCAAGGAGTATGGTGAGCTGGAAACCACGTGGAAAATCGCTTCGTGCATAGTCCGCGCACGAGAACAGCAGGCAATCGCCACTACAGCCGATTTGGTCGAGGCAGTAAAACCCTGCACCCCCAAACGCGACGAGAGTAAGTTCCTCACCAAGCTATTCCAGGCTCTACGCATTGAGGTCAATGGCGAGATGGAGGCTTTGAAGATGGCACTGGAGCAGTCGCTCAAACTCCTTCGCCCGGGTGGTCGCCTGGTGGTAATATCGTACCACTCGTTGGAAGATAGGCTGGTAAAGAACTTTATGCGAAGCGGCAATTTCGAGGGCAAGATCGAGCAGGATTTCTTTGGTCGTATCACCACCCCATTTGAGCTTGTTTCGCGCAAAGCTATCGCACCCTCGGCCGAGGAGGTGGCACGCAATCCGCGTTCACGTTCGGCCAAGATGCGAGCAGCAATAAAATTATAGAGCATACGACTAAAGATATATAAATACCAGAAAAGGCCATTATAAAAATTATTCACGATGAGACCCGTTAACGACGAATTCGACCCCTTGACCGAGGAGGAGCTACGCCGATTGCAGGAGGACGAGGAGTTCCGCCGCAGAGTGCGTCGCGAGGTGTTGCGAATGCAGAGTGGTGATGCCGATACCGATATCGAGCGTGACCGCGAGGAGCAACGTGCCGAGGAGCAGGAGAAGAGTCGTGAGGAGGCTAAGCAGCGACTCAAACGCTCGCGACTGTTTTGGCAGCTCTTCTCGGGAAACATTCTGCTAAACAGAAGCGTGAAGGAGCACTACGGCTATCTGGTAGCCATCGCAGTGATGTGTGTGCTGAGTATCTTTGTGATGTTTAGTGCCCTCTATGCCGACTTGCGATATTCGCAGGTGGAGCGTGAGGTGCAGCTCGTCAGAGAGCGCTCAATCCGTTTGCAGGAGCAACTCTACCGCCGCACCACTCACCAAGCCGTACGCGACGAACTCGCGCGCCGAGGCATCAACCTACAAGACCCCCACAAACCCAAAGAGGTGCTTGAGGAGTAGACCACAATAACCATAAACCGAACAACTAAGCCGCAGCCGCGCGGCATAACGATATGGCAAAACAAAAACGCGAAATAGATGTACGAGCCGAGATGTTTTCACGAGTAAAGCGGGTCTATGGACTCTTCATTCTTGTGGGACTGTGCGTGCTTGTGCGACTCATCTGGGTGCTGGCATTCAGCGGAGAGATCTCCTACAATGCCGAGCGTTTGGAGGAGCGTATATTCGTGCCCGATTCTGTCTACTCGCGTCGCGGCTCCATTCTATCGCGTGACGGAGAGCCACTTGCAACATCCATACTTCGCTACCGCGTCGATTTCGATATGGGTAGTGACGGATTCGACTCGCTCAACACCTTCAAAGAGCAGGCCGACACGTTGGGCAAGCTGCTTGCCGGCTTCTTTGGCGACCGCTCGGCTGCCGACTATCGCCGCGAGATGATAAATGCCCACAACAAACACTATCGAGTAATCTATCGCAAGGATACCAACGTACTGCGCAGCGAAGGATTTTTCGCTCAAATGTGGGATAAACTGCGACGCGATGAGTTCAAGACCGTAAAGCTTTACGATACGATTCGCGACCACCACCCCGTTGCTATTCTGCCCCGTGCGGTGGACTATAACGAATGGCAGGTACTTCGCAAATACCCCATTCTGAATTGGAATATGGGAATGACCTACAACCTGGTGACCCTCGACCAGCGAGTCTATCCCTATGGCGAGTTGGGCCGTCGTACACTCGGTCTGGTAGGCGACAAGGGTAACTATGGAATCGAAGCTTTCTATCGCTCGACGCTCGAAGGCAAGAATGGCCGTATGATGCGCCAACGCATCGCACCCGGATTCTCCACACTCGTACATAGTTCAGATAATATCGACGCCGAGGATGGCTTGGATATAGTCACCACGCTCGACGTGGATATGCAACATATTGCCGATGCAGCCCTGCGCCGACAGCTCACCGCCCAGAAGGCTATATGGGGAACATCGATGGTGATGGAGGTTGCGACAGGCGATATATTGGCTATGGTCAACCTGGGTGAGACCTCTGAGCGAAGCGGCACATACATCGAGAAGGAGAACTACGCTCTGAGTCGCCGTATGGAGCCGGGTTCGACCTTCAAACTTGCGGCCTTGCTGGCGCTGGTGGAGGATTGTGGAATGCCTATGAGCCAACGTTACGACACCCACGAGGGTCGTGCCGTAAGGATTGGAGGCAGCAAAGGCCCGCTGATTCAGGATTCGCACAATATCGGCAAGGATATCGACCTGAAAGAGGCTACGGCGCAATCGTCGAATGTCTACTTCGCCGAGGCTATATATCAGCACTACAAGGATAATCCCGAACGATATGTGAAGTTCCTCGGAACGCTGGGTTTGGACAAGGTGGTGGGCCTCGACCAGATGGGTACGGCAGCACCACTCTACGAACGTAACACCAAGAAATGGAGTACCCACACCCTGCCTAATATGGGTTACGGATACGCAATCGAGTTACCGCCGATTCACACCCTCACGCTCTACAACGCCGTTGCCAACCGAGGTCGTATGGTTGCGCCACGCCTAATTAGCGAGGTGCGCCGTGGCGAGACAGTGGTCGACCGTTTCCCTACACGAGTCATCAATGAGCGCATCTGCTCCGACCAGACGCTGATGGTTGTGCGTGAGTGCTTGGAGGAGACCGCCCGCACGGGTACTGCCAAACAGTTCTTCCGCGATACACTCTCTTTCCGCGTGGCAGGCAAAACAGGTACAGCAAAATTCGCACAGAGCGGCATAAAATATTCCGACGGATACTATTTGGGAACGATGGTAGTCTACTTCCCTGCCGACAACCCGAAATATACGGTTATGACCTCAATCTTTACCCGCCGTGGTCGAGGCACTACAGTCTACGGAGCCGGTTTGGCCGGACCTGTGGAGCGCGAGATTGTGAACTACATCTACTACCGCGACGAGGATTGGCATCAAAACCTTACCCCCTCGGAGAAGGAGCGTTATCCGCATCACGTCAAGGGCGGCAACATAGCCCACATACGTCGCGTGGCCGACAAGTTCTCGCCCCGTGTGAGCTTCACCGATCGCGAGGGCTGGGGCGTGGCCAGCACCGACACTCTGCTCAACGTCGACATCAAGAGCATCACCGACCAGCAGACAATGCCCAACGTTGTGGGTATGGGTCTGCGCGATGCACTCTATCTGCTGGAGAGCCGAGGTTTGAAAGTACATTTTACAGGCAAGGGCACTGTACGCTCGCAAAGCATACCGGCCGGCCGCAAGATAGGTTCGGACCACTTCGTCACACTGACTTTGAAGTAGTCCACCACAAACAATATGTTTTAAACAATGAAACAACTAAGCGAAATATTATCGGCTATCACCCCTCGTTCGTTCACCGCAGCGAGCGACAGCGTGGTGACGGCACTGCAATACGACTCACGCAAGGTCGAGCCGGGCAACTGTTTCTTCGCAATACGAGGCACGCAGAGCGACGGCCACGACTACATAGCCTCAGCCATTGAGCGTGGAGCTACGGCAATCGTGTGTGAGCAGATGCCTGAGAAGATTGTCGAAGGAGTGAGCTACATCGAGGTCGAGGATTCCAACTCGGCCATGGCCGACATAGCAGCTGCTTACTACGGCAACCCCTCGCATCAGCTTGCATTGGTGGGTGTAACGGGAACAAACGGCAAGACAACCATTGCCACACTGCTCTATGACCTCTATCGAGCAATGGGCTATAAGGTGGGACTTATCTCGACAGTGGTTTACCGCATCGGTGAGCGTGAGATTGTCTCGACTCACACCACACCCGATGCCATTCGTCTGAATGCCATGCTGCGCGAGATGGTCGATATGGGTTGCGACTACTGCTTTATGGAGGTGTCGTCGCACTCGGTGGTGCAGGAGCGAATCCGAGGACTCCGATTCCGAGGAGCTATCTTCACCAACCTCACGCACGATCACTTGGATTATCACGGCACATTTGCCGAATATATAAAGGCCAAAAAGCGTCTGTTCGACTCGCTCGACAAGCGGGCCTTTGCTCTGACCAATGCCGACGACCGCAATGGCGAGGTGATGGTGCAGAATTGTCGCGCTCAGGTGAGCCGTTACTCACTCCGCCAGATGGCCGACTTCCGCTGTAAGATACTCGAGACTCACTTCGACGGTATGCTGCTGAAAATTGGCAACCACGAGGTGTGGGTCAACTTCCTCGGCCGATTCAACGCATCGAATCTGATGGCAGTCTACGGAGCTGCCACCCTGCTGGGTGCCGATGAGCAGGAGCTACTGCAAGGACTCAGCACACTTCACTCGGTGAGTGGCCGTTTCGAGCCTGTTCGCTCCGATGACGGCAAGGTCGCTATTGTCGACTACGCCCATACGCCCGACGCATTGGAGAATGTGATTGCTACAATCAACGATATTCGCAGTGAGGGCCAGCGACTCATCGTGGTGTGTGGTTGTGGTGGCGACCGCGACTCTACGAAACGCCCCGAAATGGCCCGCATAGCTTCGCGCGAGGCCGACATAGCAATCCTCACCTCCGACAACCCTCGCACCGAGGACCCAGAAAAGATTCTCGACCAGATGATGGAGGGCGTTGAGCCAGGAGCACAGGTGCTTCGTATCAGCGACCGCCGACAAGCCATTCGCACAGCAGTGATGCTTGCGACAAAGGGAGACATAATACTTGTTGCCGGTAAAGGTCATGAGACCTACCAGATTATCGGCCGCGAGAAGCTGCACTTCGATGACAGAGAGGAGCTTCGGGCGGCATTTGACGCAAATACTAGATAAAAACCATTTTCCACACACAAATAAAACAGAATAAATACCACGAAAAGACATGCTCTACTCACTTTTTAAATATCTGAACGAACACTACGACCTGCCGGGTGCGGGTATGTTTCAATATATCTCGTTCCGCTCAGCTGCTGCCATTGTAATCTCGTTGCTGATTACCATCTTCTTCGGCCGTAGCATCATCCGCATCTTGCAACGCCACCAAATTGGCGAGGAGATCCGCGACCTCGGTCTCGAAGGTCAGCTCTCGAAGAGGGGAACCCCCACGATGGGAGGTGTACTGATCCTGCTTGCTATTTTGGTACCGATTATTCTGGTAGGCAAGTTGAACAATATCTACGTTCAGCTGATGATTATCTCGACCATCTGGCTCGGTACGCTCGGTTTCCTGGACGACTATATCAAGACCTTCCGCCACAACAAAGATGGCTTGAAGGGTAAGTTCAAGATTGTAGGCCAGGTTGGTTTGGGCGTGATTGTAGGTACGGTGATGTGCTTCTCGCAGGAGGTTGTAATCCGCGAAAAGGTGGCAGCTCCCACCGAAACGGTCTACCTGAACGAGGAGGGTCAGACCATCGTCACTCAGACCCAACGTACCGTTATGAGCCCCACCCCCGAAAAGACCACCAAGACGACAATCCCCTTCATCAAGGACAACGAGTTCGACTATAGCTGGCTTGGTTTCGGCAACGAGTGGCTCACTTGGCTAATCTATATTGCAGTTGCAATCCTCGTGGTGACAGCCGTGTCGAACGGAGCCAACCTGACAGATGGATTGGATGGCCTGCTCACCTCGGTGAGTGTGCCGATAACCATCGCGCTGGGTGCATTGGCCTACCTTTCGGGCCATATTATCTACGCCGATTACCTCAACATTATGTATATCCCCGAATCGGCCGAGCTGGTGGTATTTGCCGCCGCACTGTGCGGAGCTTTGCTCGGATTCTTGTGGTATAACTCATTCCCGGCGCAGATTTTTATGGGCGACACAGGCTCGCTGGCCATCGGAGGTATCATTGCAGTCTTCGCACTCTGCATTCGCAAGGAGCTGTTGCTGCCGCTGATGTGTGGATTGTTCCTTGTGGAGTCGTTGTCGGTTATGATACAGGTGGCGTGGTTTAAGTACACCAAACGCAAGTATGGCGAGGGTCGTCGCATATTCAAGATGGCACCTCTGCACCACCACTATCAGAAGTCAGGAATCTTCGAGACCAAAATCGTAATGCGCTTCTTCATCCTCTCGATGCTACTAAGTGCACTTACGCTGGTAACATTGAAGATTCGATAGCGAACAAGCAAATGTGGTAAGCAAACGCAGCAAAATAATTTGACCGAAAACAGAGTAGAAAAGATATGAAACGAAGCAAGAAAATTGTGGTTTTGGGTGGCGGAATCAGCGGCTACGGCTCGGCTGTACTGGCCAAGAAGATGGGATTTGAGACCTTTCTGAGCGACGCTGGCCCGATTGCTGAACGCTACACTAAAGTACTCGATGAATGGCAAATTGAGTATGAGCAGGGAGGGCATACCATTGAGCGTATCTTGGCAGCCGACGAGGTCGTTAAGTCGCCCGGCATACCCGAAAAAGCAGCCATAGTGAAGGCTCTGCGCGAGCAGGGAACCCCCATAATCTCGGAAATGGAGTTTGCCGCCCGATATATGGGCAAGTCACGCACAATCTGCATCACCGGCTCAAACGGCAAGACCACAACCACTTCGCTCATCTACAAAATTATGTGCGACGCAGGAATGAATGTGGCTCTGGGTGGCAACATCGGCGAGAGCTTTGCCTATCAGGTAGCCACCTCCTCGCCCGACTGGTATGTGCTGGAGCTCAGCTCGTTCCAGCTCGATGGAATGTACGATTTCAAAGCCGATGTGGCCGTATTGATGAACATCACGCCCGACCACCTCGACCGCTATAACTACTGCTTCCAGAACTATGTGGACTCAAAGATGCGCATCATTCGCAACCAACACACACGTTGTGCGTTTGTCTACTCAGCCGATGACGAGGTGATAGCTGCCGAACTTCCGAAATACGAGTTGCGTCAGCGACTGCTCCCCTTCGCAGCCCGACAGGCTGTGGCGAGCTCGGCAGGTGATGGATTTATGATGCCCGATGGAGAGATTGAGATTCGCGTGGGTCGCAAAAGCCTAACACTCAACACTCAGCAGATGAAGATTCGCGGTCTGCATAACTCCTACAACGCTATGGCGGCAGCACTGGCCACGATGGCGGCAGGGGTAGAGCCTGAACAGGTAGCTCGCTCGATTTACGATTTTTCGCCCGTTGAGCATCGCTTGGAACCTGCGGGAGAGCAGAACGGAGTGGAGTGGATCAACGACTCGAAGGCTACCAATGTCGATTCGGTGTGGTACGCTTTGGAGAGTATGACTCGCCCGGTGGTATGGATTGCAGGAGGAACAGACAAGGGTAACGACTACTCCCCCCTGAAAGAGTTTGCACGCAAGAAGGTGAAGGCTCTGGTATGTATGGGCCTCGACAACGAGAAACTCATCAAGGAGTTTACCGACATCGTGCCGCAAGTTGTAAGCTGCTCATCGCTCGACGAAGCTATGCAGGCAGCCCGCTCGATAGCCACTGCTGGCGATACGGTGCTACTCTCGCCCGCCTGTGCAAGTTTCGATCTGTTTAAGAACTACGAACAGCGTGGCCAGCTCTTCAAGGAGTGGGTACGCAATAATGTGTTAAACAAATAATTATAAGCTAACTACACGAGTCATATGAGCCGCAAGGAGATAGACTACTCAAAACATATCCGTCGCGAGAATACCGACGTCGACGACCAGCAGCCATCGGTACGCAACACCGAAGCGTTGGGCCACGACGATGTCGCTGTAAGACCCGATATGATGGAGAGCTACGAGAAGAGCAAAGCCAGCGCCAACCAGAGCGGGAGCAGCCTGAAAGAGGCCATACTCCGACTATTCGGTGGCGACAGAGTGCTGTGGGTCATCATCATTGCGCTGATGACCATCTCGGTGCTTGTAGTCTACTCATCGACAGCCAAGATGGCATATAACCCCCGTTCGGCACTCACCACCGATGCGTTCCTTAGCTCGCAACTGGCACTGCTTGCCATTTGCATAGTAGCACTCTTTACGGTTCACCGAATCAACAGCAGCACATATCGCCGATTCTCGCTCATTCTGTGGGTAGTGGCAGTAGGGCTCACCGCAGCGGTATATTTCACAGGTGCAACCACCAATGGAGCAGCACGATGGATTTCGATTGCAGGATTCCAGTTCCAGCCCTCCGAGATGCTGAAAATTGCGCTTGTGATGTTCCTCGCACGACAATTGGCACGCCGACAATCGAACATTCACGAAATGCAGATTGTGCCGAGTATACTATTCTGGACGTGGGGCAGCCCCAAGCAACGCCGTATATGGCGTGAGGGAGGATGGCCGATTTTTGCACCTATCGTGCTGACTTGTATGGTCATTATGCCCGCCCACACATCGTCGGCCGTACTGGCATTCGTACTCTCGCTTGCAATGCTCTACATCGGTCGAGTGCGCTGGACCGAAATCTTCCGCATAATCGGTTGGGCACTGGTTGGAGTGGCATTTGTGGCACTGCTCGGCTTGGGTCGTAGCCACACGGCAGGAGGTCGAATATCGACGTGGATCGATTTGTGGACCACCGATCGTACGGAGATTCCGGTCGAGGATCTGAGCGATACGGAGCGTTCGATGATAGCCATCTACAATGGTGGAATTTTAGGTCGTGGTGCAGGACAGAGTGCAGTCAGAGTGGAGATGACCCACCCCGAGAGTGATTATGCCTTTGCATTCTTTGTCGAGGAGTATGGAATAGTGATGGCGATGATACTTGTGGCACTCTATGTGTGGATTTTCTTCCGCGCCATTGAGATTTTCGAACGGTGTCCAAAAAAATATCCTGCCTTACTATCGCTCGGCATAGCCCTACTAATTACAGGACAGGCGTTGTTGCATATTATGGTAACGGTCAATATAATTCCCGAAACGGGTCAGACCCTGCCGCTCATCTCGCGCGGAGGCTCATCGTTACTGTTCACCTCGATAGGTCTGGGAATGATTCTGAGCGTTAGCCGTCAGACGCAGGAGGGCTCACATACGGAGTAGGGACAACACAAACAATACGAATGCAATAGGCCAGTGAATTTGGCTGCTTGGCACGTCACCAACGCACCCCATTACCCATTCAGACTGCCATTCAGGGAGGGAGGGGAGCATTCTGGACTAAAAAAATGAAACGATTATGAGTGAAATACGATTAGATAAATATCTTTGGGCTGTTCGCATCTTCAAGACTCGCAGCGATGCTGCCGACGCCATACGTAACAATCGTGTGCTGGTGAACGACAGCTATGCCAAACCCTCACGCGAGGTGAAACAGGGCGACATAATCAGCGTAAAGCGTATGCCCATAACCTACACCTATAAGGTTCTCGACCTGGTATCGAGCCGTCAGGGTGCAAAGCTCGTTCCCAACTATCTGCTCAACATCACTCCGCAGGAGGAGCTCGACAAACTCAACACTCCTCGCGAGACAATCTTCGTATTCCGCGAACGAGGCACTGGCCGACCCACCAAGAAGGAGCGTCGCGATATAGACGCCTTGATGGAGGAGTTCTACCTCGATGATGACGAGGATTACGACGATTAGTATCTCCGGCGACGCCCGTCGCCACGTGGTCTGCTCCACAACCATAGGGTAATGATGGCAAACGCCAGATAACAACCCACGCAGAGCCATCCACCGATATATCCCTCCCAAATCAGGAACTCCTGCTGCGAACACCACGCTGCAATGCCGTTCATTGCGCCAGTAAGCACTTCAAGTGCCCAACTCATCACACCCATAAAGAATCCAACGGGTAGCAACACCCACAACATTGCAGCACTGACAATCAACATTCCAAGCAGAATCATCAGCGGCCCGACAACAACGCTCCACAACGATACCACGCCAAACATATAGGCAGTAAGGGGTATGGTTGCCAGCGTAGCCGCCACACTCATTGCTATCGCGTGCCAGACCGATATGGTCATTCTCTGCACTCCATCACGAAGCCAATGCTTATATTGCAGTTTCCGCTCGAATGGTCGATGGGTCACTACTCTGAGCGAAGCAAGTTCCACGCCCCACACTGCAATACCCGCCACGGCCGAGAACGAGAGCAGGAATCCTGCGTCGTAGAGCAACGACGCATCCCACACAATCATCACACAAGCCGTAAAGGCCAGCGAGTTGAGCGCCGGAGTACGAGCCGAAAGAGCAAAGGCCAGCTGCAAAATAGAAAACATAACTGCAGCACGCACCACCGAGGGCGAGGCACCTGCCACCGCCGCATAAATCCATATAGCCACCACAGCCAAAAGCGCACGAATCAGCTGACCGTGCCTGAATAGAGCCAGACTCATAAGTAGCAGATTGATTATCGCAAAGACAAATCCCACGTGCAGGCCCGATACAGCCAGCAGATGTGCCGAGCCACTTCGGGCATAGAGATTACGCAAGGGGCTGCTCATCGAGGCACGTTCGCCTATGGTCATAGCTTCAACCACCGCCCTATTTTCCTCACTAAGGCGCAGGCTATCAATCCGATGCAGAGCTTTATTGTGCAACCAACTAGCTACTCTCTTATCCGATAAGCGGTGATCCATCACATCGGCACTCCCAAGCCACAACTGCCCTACCACACCTCGACGAGCCATATAAGCCTCATAACGATTCTCGGAATTCTTATCAAATGGCCTTATATGAGCGTGAGCCAACAGACGGCTACCCATCTGCACCCCTATCGACTCATCGGCAACAACCCGCACCGGCCAATTGACAATCTGCGGCTCGGCCGAACTCCCCTCTGAGGCATCAATCGCCCGACAAGCCACCAGACGCGCATCGCACAACGCTACACCTTCGTGCTGGGATGTCACTCGTTCAATAGCAATTTCTGCCAATGCGCCTTTGCCGAACAATTCGTGTTCGACCGAGGAGTGATCCGATCCACGGCGAAGCTCCACAGCCATCACACCGAGCAACATAAAAGCGACAAACAGATAGAGATTAGCCACATTGCATGCCCTCCACCACCAAGCCACTACCAACGACAAAACAAAACCGACCGCAACACTCCACAACGGGAATGTCACACGGTCGGCTATAATTACTCCCACCACAATAGGCAGCAGGGCTCGGAGCATCGGCATCTGCTGCAAATGCCACTTTATATTCTCAATTCGGCTCTGCATAGAGACTCGGCGGGTATTACGGCTATCGCATACGTATAAATCGAGGCACTACAAACGAGGCTTCTCCAACTGCTCCAGGCAGGTGTCGACTGCGATCTTGTCGATGATGGTCTTGACCAGCGTATCCATCTCGGAATTCTCCGAATAGTCAGCCGGACAGACGTGGCTCACACGATTGTCGCGAATCAAGGTGTTCATCTCCTTACGCTTGCCCTTATCGGCAGGATTATATACGGCAATCGAGTGTCCGCCATAGTTCTTA
Organism: Rikenellaceae bacterium; assembly: GCA_015060165.1. Lineage (GTDB taxonomy): Bacteria > Bacteroidota > Bacteroidia > Bacteroidales > Rikenellaceae > Alistipes. Next base: position 87,371 of record SUZC01000003.1, on the reverse strand, counting down.
ACCAAACGCATACAAGGGATATCGGTCATTCCGTCACCCACATAAATCATACGTTTGAACGGCACAGGACGGCGATTCTCCTCCATATATTGGTTGACAAGACGAGTATCGTAAACCGATTCAACTCCTTTGTTAATCTTGAATATAAACTGTGTTTTGTTGGTGTAGTTCACCGCGCAGGCTGGCCAATAGGCCACACCATCAACATTATAGAGGAACGAACAGGCGTAAATCTTCTTGAACTCGTGAGCGATGGAAGTACCTTCTATAATCTCTTTCAGGCCCGATGAGTTGATGTAGTGAACAACGCGGATTCCTCGGCTCAGGCCGTACTCGTTGATACGCTTAAACCACTCCTCAACACCCGCATAGTAACGCACGTGGCGACCCGACTCCTGAAACGCCTCACGACGGAGCGAAAGGCCCGTACTTTGCGCCTCCTGAATCATACGTGCCATATAGGCCAACACGGGATCAGCATCCTGGGTCTCGGCCAGCACATTGGCATCGTTCCAGAATTCGCGGTTACTCTTACCCACAGCAGGGATAAAATCATACTCCTGCATATTCCCCGGCACCAACGTACCATCGAAATCATATATCAACGCAACGGTTGTCAATTTTTCGTTACTCATCGGAAAATGGTTTTTCAAATTTTTCTACCTCCAATTCTACTCCCACTTCGGGCGCATAATCAATCAAAGTTACGACATTTCGCGTGAACTATCAAATCGCAGGGCAAAAAAATAGGAGTATTGATTTCAAAATGAAAAAAGATGGCCGAACCCATCTTTTATTCTAACTCTATGACGTAAGCCTTACCTTCAATGCGGGTGAGCGCAATGCGGTGTTTGCTGCCACTCTTCATACCCGCCTTTCGACGCGCTTCATCGACTCCAACAGGGAAGTCCCGCAACAGGATATCGACACCTTCCCCCTTGAATCGGCGCTTGAGCTGTTTCATATCATAGGGATAAATCTCTTTGATTGGCATCACACGCCCCACAACTCCTTCGGGATGTTCACTTGCAAATCCAAACGAATTATTACTCCACACGTCGGCCTTACCACTAAGGGCATATCTCACCAAACGAGCCTTCTGTAACGCCACATCGGGCACCACCAGATAGCGATACTCCTCACTCGCAAAATCCCTGGCTACAAGTTCACTTTGCTCGGCAGTAAAGCGCTCCAGCTCCGAAAGCTTCACCTCGACCCTACCACGAGAGATAGCCTCTGCAGCCAACATCGGCTCTCGGCCATCGATATATATCATCACCTCCTTGCACTCATCGCCCAGCGAGATAACCTCCACGCTACACCCTTCGAACAATCGAAAGGCCTCATCAACATCAAACAACGGTGAGTTTTTCAGTGCCACGCGCCCGGTTAACCGCCCAATAAGTGGCATCAGGGCCACCACATTGGGTGAACACTCCTCCAAACGCACCACTCGGCGACCTTCAGACGTACGGCGGTCAGGGTCGGCATAGACCCAATCGAATCGCTCGCCACGCTCGACTGCCTGCGTCACATACTCCTCGGCTGAGGCGGTAACCACCTCGACATTCTCCACGCCCATACGGCGCATATTCTCACGCACCACATCGGCCAGCACTTCGTCACGCTCCAAAGCCACAACCCGCTCAAATCGCTCGGCAAAGTGCATCGAATCGACACCTAAACCACAAGTCAAATCGAGCAATGTTCCGCCACCAAGAGGCTTTGCGGCAGCACACTCATCACTCGACGACTGCTCGAAGGCACGGTCGGGCAGAATTGCCCGCGAGGCATACAATCGCGGAAGCTTCGACTTTGCACGCTGCAGATATTTCACCTGCGAAGCCACAACTCGCGCGTGGGGAACGTGCCTATCCAACGCAACCTGCAACGGATCACGCCCGATGTTCTCCTCGATAGCCATACGCACCTCGGGCAGAAGCAATATTTCCAACTCGTCGCGTGTCATAGGGCTTGAATTGTTTGGCATTTACATTGGTCAGGCAGGATGAGGACACCCTACTTCATAAATACAAAATAGACCGCTGCAATCAAGCAGACAAATGCCACAAAGTGGTTCCACTGCAGAGTCTCGCCCTTGAAGAATATGGTAGTGAAGACCGTAAAGATTATCAGCGTGATAACCTCCTGCATCACTTTGAGCTGCATCAGGGTAAATGGACCTCCGTTGCCCGTAAAACCAATTCGGTTGGCAGGAATCTGGCACGAATACTCGGCCAACGCAATACCCCACGAGAAGAGTATCACAAGCCACAAGGGCCACGAGGTGATAAGTTTCATCTGCTGCAGTTTCAGGTGGCCATACCACGCGAAGGTCATAAAGACGTTCGACACCACAAGCAACAAAATGGTATAGAGTGCATTCATAGTGAATAAGTTTTACTAAAAAACGTCGTAATGTGTTATTTCGGGCGCAAATATACAACAAAATGCGACTGATTGCTCCCACCAATGAGGCTAACCGCAATATAATCGCAAAAAAAACGGCTGTGTCCTCACGGGCACAGCCGACCAGCAATCAAAAAACCATATCCTACAAAAAGAGTTATATCTTTTTAGCACAACACGCAAAACCAATCAACAAAAAAACACCTGTTGTGCTATTTTTTGTAGCCTACCGCTCAAAGGGAGACAGTACGTGGAGTACATTTATCTAAGGTCTCCGAGCTTCGCATCAATCCGAATCGTCGCGTCATTCGGATTGTCGCGTTGCTCATCGGCCTTTGCGCGCGATGCACTGCCCACCACTGTTACCCCCGTTGCGGTCTTGGACAGCAAACTGCCCGAATCTCCCTACAAATGGAGTATATCACTGCCTGACCACCACCTTGCTGGACAACGGTGGTCGGAACATATTCGAAAGAACTACTTACCGAACTTGAAGTCCAAACCGATACCCCAAGCGATTGAAGTACGGTTGTAAACATCCTGGAAATCCAAACCTGAGTCAGCAACCTTACCCATTGCTACAGCCTCGTCATAGATTGTTGGCATAACACCCAAGTTGATACCGATAAGGTCACATACCTGGTACTTCAAACCGGCAGCGATAGACCAAGATGAGATAGAGAAGTTCATATCAGAATATGCGTTCTCGTTCATATTGAGCTGAGTGCGCTGCACACCAGCCGATACCAACCACTTGTCGGTGATATTCCACTCAACACCCATCATATACTCGTTGGTGTTACCCTCGATAACTGGAGAGAATGAGTTCTCAGCATCCTTATCGAAGTAGTGGTGCCACTGTGCTGTAACCTTTACAGGACCGAAGTGACGGCTTACAGCAGCAGCCAAAAGGGCTGGAGTCTCCGACTTAACCTTTGCACCGTTGGGGAACAAACCATTGATAACAGGATCCTTAGCTGATACCTCAGCTGACTCAATCTCGAGCTCGGTAGCCATCTTGAACTCATACTTTACAGATGCATCCCACTTACCCTTGTGGAAAGCCAATGCCAAAACTGGGCTGATTGAAGTACCCTTCTGCTTAACATCGAGAATGTGATCTGATGTAAGAGCTGCATACTGACCTGCCATAGCTGCAATCTCAGGACTAATCTGACCCAAAGCAGCACCTGCAGCCTGGAAGAACTGCGAAGCAGGCATCATATTGCCACTAAGGCCGAGAGCCGCACAAGCTGGGTTGGTCTGAATATCCTTGATGTGACCCTCATAGCCGTTTGAAGTTACGCCAACGCGAACCTGAGCAGCTACTGACAACCAATCAGTGATGCGGAAAGCAGCACCAGCGTTGAATGCCAAAGTCATTGAATTACCCTTCAAGTACATATTCATAGCGTACTGGTTAGCCGACAATCCGTAAGGCTGACCAAGCTGTGAGATAGCACCAGGCAAAACAGAGAACTGACGCTCGAAAGAGCCCAAACCATTATCGAACTCGAGTGAACCACCACCACCGTTCACACCAATACCGGCCATTACAGCCCAACGGTTGTGCTTCCAAGCAAAGTGAACGCTAGGAATCAGTGGAGAGAATACGCTACCCTCAAACTCCTTTGTCATACCATTGTTACCTACGCCCATTGCAAATGGAGCATAAGTTGAAGTGATAGTACGAGTCTGATAAGCCATCTGGTCATTGATACCAAGGTGGAAACCATCCTCCATAAACACAACACCCGCAGGGTTAGTGTAAACAGCATCTGTTGAGAGTGAAGTACCGCGTGCTATGCTACGCAAGAAGTGTGCACTCTGGTTTGAGTTTGTCATTGGACCACCTGCAAATGCTGATGTTGCGATGGTTGTTGCGACCGCAAGGGTCATTGCAATTTTTGTAAAAATCTTCATTATAGTTTGTTTTTTGATATGCGCCAGCTTACTCCGAAGCCGACCACTGCTGGATGGTCACGACGCATAGCTGTTAATGTTTTTTGATTATGCCGGTCCGGCGGTTAGTAGACCACCGATTTCGATTGCAAAGGTGGAGTATTTTTCTCGATCGCCAAAATATATGTGGTTAACACCCCTTCAATGTTGTGAATCCTCGAGCAAATGGGGCGAAAACCTGCATTTTGTGGCGAAAAAACCGCATAAATGGGACATAAAATGCTCTTAAAAAGGAATTTCGATGTTGCATAAAGGAACTGCGCAGGATAAAAATGGGGCGAATTGCATAGCGATATCTCCGCTACGACAGATATAGAGACACGATAGTAGGGAGAATTAACAGCAGTCGGCACAACACAAAAAAAGAGAGAATCGGCCGTTGCATAATTATGTTAACGACTCTTAGCGAGAAATGATTTATTGCAAAAAGTGGGGAGGGGGATATAGTTGTAGCATACTGCGGTGTTTAAGCAGCGCATATAACAAGGTCGCGCAGCAAGGCAGACGACGAAATATCACCGAAAAAACGCTGAAGGTATAATTGATTTTGAGGGTGAGAGTTTGGGGATGCCGCAGGTGGGGAAACCGCAGCATACTAAACGTATGTGAGGATTTCCGCAGCAAGGCAGACGACGAAATATCCCCGAAAAAACGCTGACGGTATAATTGATTTTGAGGGTGAGAGTTTGGGGATGCCGCAGGTGGGGAAACCGCAGCATACTAAACGTATGTGAGGATTTCCGCAGCAAGGCAGACGACGAAATATCCCCTCAAAATCGATTATAGACTTTGCATCTCGATTAATTTGGCATATATACCCCCAAGAGCCATCAGCTCGGAGTGCGTGCCTTGCTCGGCAATGCGACCAGAATCGATAACGATAATGCGGTCGGCATTGTGGATGGTGCTGAGTCGATGGGCGATAACCACCGATGTGCGGCCCTCCAACAACGATGTGAGAGCCTCCTGCACCAGCTTCTCGCTCTCGGTATCGAGTGCCGAAGTGGCCTCGTCGAGGATAAGTATCTCAGGGTTCTTCAACACTGCACGAGCTATGCTAAGTCGCTGGCGCTGACCACCGGATAGCTTCATACCGCGATCGCCGATATTGGTATCATAACCTTGCTCGGTCTGCATTATAAAGTCGTGGGCATTGGCCACACGTGCGGCGGCCTCAATCTGCTCGATACTTGCCGATTCACGACCCATAGCTATATTATTACGGATGGTATCGTTGAAGAGAATTGTCTCCTGTGATACGATTCCCATATGCTCACGTACGCTCTCCTGGTCGTAGTCTGTCAGAGGGTGACCATCGACCAGAATCTCACCCGCAGCGGGGTCGTAGAAACGAGGTATAAGCTCGCTGAGAGTCGACTTACCTCCTCCCGATGGGCCCACGAGAGCAACCGTCTCGCCCTTACGTACTTCGAATGAGATATTATGCAGAATCTCGCGCTGACCATCATAGCTGAACGAGATATTCTTGAACTCAATCTTATCGCGGAACTCTCCCAACTTCAAGGCATTAGGCTTATCCTCCACCTGACTCTTGGCATCGATAATCGAGAAGATACGCTCACCGGCAGCAATACCTTGATTGATATTTGCAAACTGGTCGATAAACGAGCGCAGGGGTCGAGTGAGCTGCGAGAATGCAGCAATATATGCAACAAAACCCGATGCCGTCATTGAGCCATTCATCACCAACGCACCACCGAACACCAGCACCACCGAGATAGCTGTAATACCCAAAAATTCGCTCATAGGCGACGCAAGTTGCTGCTTGCGCGCCATCGAGAGCAGGATATTCGACATCTCGCCATTGATTGCTCGGAATTTTCTGCGGATATAATCAAATGCGTTATAGCTCTTTACAGCCTTTACACCCGTAAGCGACTCCTCCATCACACTCACCAAATCGCCCATACGCTCCTGACCACGCTGTGCAGGATGGCGCAAGCGCTTGACGATAGAGCCAATAACAAGGCCGACAATAGGCAGATATAGAATCGAGAATACGGTGAGCTCCCACGAAATCTTCACCATCATCACGCAGTAACCGATGATGAGGAACGGCTCACGAAAAGCGACCTGCAAGGTGTTGGTGATGCAGAACTGCACGACCATAACGTCGGAGGTAATCTTCGACATAATATCGCCCTTGCGCTGCTCGCTGAAATAACCCACATTCATAGCCATCGTACTCTCAAACATACGGTTACGCATATTCTGCAACGTACGCGTACGCAGAGTCTCCACAGTCATCGAACCCAGATAGCGGAATAGGTTGCTGAGCATATTCGACAGAATCAGGATAGCTGACAACAAACCCAACAGTTTGGTAATCATATACTCAGGACCGAAGATTGCGGTATAGGCATAGCTGATTGCACCATTCAGGAACTCGGTGTTGAGTTCAAAAGCCGGCAGCTCGTACGTTGGCTTAAACTCGTAACCCTCGGAAAAGAGTGTACCCACAATGGGGATAATCATCGTATAGGTAAAGGTGTTGAAAATGGCATGAAATACCGAATAGAAAAAATAGGGTATCGTATAGCGACTAAGCGGCGAAGCAAAGCCCAGCAGTCGCATATATGTCTTCATCATCGAATTCTTCATCAATCTATCGAGCTAATTTCAGTCCCACAGTAGGGTTAATTAATTAGGTTTCTGTTACTTCCGGATGCTAAATCTATTTACTGCCCACAGCAGTCCCTCGGCTTACTGGCTACAGCAGTCCCTCGGCAGTATACTCCTTGACAGCCTGTTCAAATCGGGCAATGGTCTCCTCCATCGAGACAAACGACTTGCCACCCGCCGCATTCTTGTGGCCGCCACCTTCGAAATAACGACCTGCGAAGAGGTTGACATCGACCTTGCCACGCGAACGCAACGAGACGCGAATGAAATCGTGATGCTCGATGAAGATTGCTGACATACGCATCTTCTTGATTGTGAGCGGGTAATTCACAAAGCCCTCGCTATCGCCCTGCTGAAACCAAAAGCGACGCATCTCCTCCTCGGTGAGCGACATATGAGCCACTGTACCCTTATTGAGGAGCTTCATCTTACGGTTAATCACATAGCCGAACAATCGCGCACGACCCTCGGTAAAGGAGTTATATACGTTGTTGTAAATCTGTGGAATATCGATGCCTGTAGCCGAAAGAATCGACAACGTGCGATACAAGTCGGGCGTAAGCGACGAGAACGAGAAGTTTCCCGTATCGGTCATCATACCCACATAAATCACCTCGGCCTGCTCGGCTGTAACACTATCGGCTCCCCATAGAGCCTCAATCAGGCGAAATACCAGATACGAGGTGCTAGATGCCTCAGGATGCGAGAACATCACATCGAACGACTCCGCGGGATTGAGATGGTGGTCGATAAGCACTCGTTTGGCCTTGGTATTCGAGGCGATAAGCTCGCTCAATGGTGCGTCCAGACGCGAGAGAGTGTGAAAATCAAGGCAGAAAATCATATCGGCCCGCTCGACAGCGGCCGTAGCCACACCTTCGCGATCACCCTTGAATACAACGATATCCTTCACTCCTGTCATCCAATCCAGGTAGTAAGGGAATCGGTTGGGGACAATGCAGGTGACCTTGTGGCCAGCACGACGAAGCGACTCAGCCCACGCCAACGACGAGCCCAAGGCATCGCCATCGGGGTTAGTGTGTGACAAAATGACTATCTGCTGCTGATCGCCATTGACCATCTCACGCAGTTTTGCGATATTTTGTTGCGATAAATCCATAAAAGTGGGTTTTCGTGAACATCTGCTCGTTCGTATGCAAATGTATAATAATTATTTTTCTTGGGCACATTATGCCCCGTGAAGTATACTAATCGACCATTTTATGGTTAAAACTTACGATTCATCAACTCCTTGCCCGACTGATTGGTAACCTTTACGCTGATGCCATCGTCGTTCGAGCTGACATACATTGCGCTGTGGTTGTCATTGATAACCAACGGGAACTCAATAACACCCTTCTGCGGAGCGAAGTAGTGGAAGCTATGCTGATGAGCCGAAATCATAAGGTCGATATCGGCCTTATTGAGCAAAGGCAACAGAATCTGACCCCAATGCACATTGCCGTGCCACTCCAACATATCCTTCACAGCCTTCTCATCCTGCTGCTTCATAGCCTCTACTGCGGGTGGAATGTGAAGCAACACGATACGATTCTTGGCACGACGGAACTCCTTACTCTTGAGCACCCCCTTAAGCCACTCAATCTGCTCTAAACGGTACTCGTCGAAGGCCACAAAACCTGCATAGACAGGGTGGGTATCGGGTTTGTCCTCGCCACAGTCGAGCATCACCACAGCCGTCGAGCCGAAGGTGTAGAAACCGTAATACTTGCCGTCGCGGGTGTTATGAATGAACTGGTCGTAGGTGCGAGCCAAATAGCCGCGAGTTTCGTGATTACCGCGTACCACAGCAAATGGCTTATGCTTGGCAAAGCGATTCACCGAGACATCGATAAAGCTGGTATAAGGCTGGTCGGGCGATGAGAAGTAGCTCATAATATCACCCACATAGAAGACCATATTGGCCTTATCCATCGGCTGCATCGAGAGCAGCTTATCGCACTTCTTGGCATCGTCGTGGATATCATTCAGAACCACAAAGTTAAACTCGCGAGCCTTCGGGTCAAAGGTACGGAACTCATACCAAGGAGTCGAGATCGACTCACCGAAAGTTACCTTATATGGCTGAAAATCTTCGACCTTGGTCGACACGATACGATACTCGTAATCGGTCGCAGGCTCCAGACCATCGATGCGGATAACATTGTGAGTATTGTTGGCCATAATAAGACCATCCTTGCGGCTGTCGCACACCCTCACCTCACTCTGGCCACGTTTGCGAATCTCAACCTTGGAAAATCCCTTATGTGAGGTGGTAAAGACCACTATCACACCATCGTAGCACAGACCCTGCAAATAGGGGCCGTGGTTGACCGAGTAGTTCTGTTGAGCTGCGTTCCGAGCTGAATTGGCCTCAACTGTCACCCCACTACCCGAAACTACACTATGCGAGTCCTCACTGCCTCGCTCCGCAAAAACGGTCATTGGCCCCATGCCTACGCAAAGAGCCAATAAAGCCGAAAAGAGTTTTAAGTTTCTTCTCATAATGTATAATCCGTTAATCCCCCGCAAAGGGATGCATTGCATAGGGTTATATCAATAAATTCGGTCTACTCCTGACGAGCCAACTGCTCACGCTCCAATGCCGAGAGTGTAGCACCAAACACCTTGCGCTTGTGCTGCAACCTGATAGGCTCGCCTGCACGGGTTGCCGACTCGGCGATATTCAAACGAGGAGCTGTGAAAGCTGTACTCTCGCCGCTCTCACGATCGAGTACGCTTGTACCGCAAATCTGCAATACGGTCTCGAAGAGTGCCAAATCCTTGTTCGATGCACCCCATGGGCCTGATGGCATAGGATAGATACGAGCGAAATACTTGATACTTTCGCTGCTCGACTTATTGTAGTAGCTATTGATATCGATATCTGGCTCGAAACCATCGGCATAATCGGTGAAATCCTTTGCATTGTAGTTCAAGAAGGTAATCGGAGCGTAAGAGTATGTAGCCTGGCCGATAGTCTTCTCCATAACATCCATACCGCAGTTCTTACCCTCGGTCTGAGCTCCCACAACTGTAACAGGGACATCCAAACCACGCAAACCTGCGATAACCATCTCACTCGCCGATGCGGTATTACCCGTTGCAATTACCCACAATGCTGGCATATCCAACGCTGGCAACACGGTAGAGCCTGCCTTGCTCACGATCTTACACTCGCTATTGCCATGTTTGTTATTTGGATGACGCTTCAATGTAGCATAGATCTGGCCCTCGTACTTGTTACCCAAAATCGAACTTGCCAACAAGATGCTTGAATTCACCGAACCTCCACCATTCAGACGCAAATCGAGGATAAGGTCGGTAATACCCTCGCTCTTGAGTGCCTCCAGAGCCTCAATAAGCTCGGTATCGAAGTCGGCATCGAACGACAGATAACTCAGATAACCGATCTTCTTGCCAGAATCGGCCACAGCCTCCGGCAACTCCACAACACCGCAGAATGCCACAGGATTCTCCTGATAGTTGCCCATCGACAAGCTTATATTTGCCTCTTCGAGAGAGGAGCCATCGAGCTTCTTCACTTCAATAGTTGCACCCAACGAGCCATACTGCAAGTTATACCAATAGTCGTTGATATTGCTCTCGGTCAGGTCATTACCCATTACCTGTGAGATGATATCACCACGTCGGATATTAGCCTTCTCGGCCGATGAACCTGGATAAACGTGCTCGACAGCAAAACCGAGCGAACCAGCCTCGTCGAGAGTCCACACAGTCGAAGCCAACAACAATCCGTAACCCGATACGCTTGAAGCGCGACCATCGGTCAACTTCTCGATATATGAGTATATATAACGGTTACCGCGAGAATCCACACCACCATCCATCTGGTTGGTAGTAAGAGTGAGCAGGGTTTGCGACAAGAACTTATCGTAAGCCAACGTGAAATCGAAATCAGAGTGCTTCTGGTTATACTCGTCCATCCAGTAATACTCCTCCTGCAAACGCTCGTCAATCCAAACCACCACCTCGTCGCTGGCACCCGACTTCTGAGTGATATCCATCAACTTGGTGCGGTTGTGACCTGTAACAGCGATATAAATCTCGGCCGCACGAGTCTGCCCCGAAGTATTCTGGCGTACCTGAATACGAGCCTGATGCTTACCGCCCTTGCTACTGCTTGCTCCATCGAAGAAGTTAATCATCGAATAGTTATCGGTATCCAATGCATATCCATTATCAGTCTCGAATGTGATGGTCAACATCTGCTCCGAACCATTACACACCTCCGACTTATTAGATGCCATCTTCACACCCTCTACATACGACTTATCGATATCCTCTTTCTCGTCGCTCGAACATCCGACAACACAGAGCGACATAGTCGCACAAGCAATCACCAAAAACATATTAAACAGGCGAGCCGCAGCCGACCCCTTCAATACAATTGCCATCTCTCTCATAACTTAACTTTTTAAAATATGTAAACTATTTTCCAAAGATAGTAAAACTTTTCTTAATTCGCGCTATTTCTGCGAGAAAAGTCACGACACCACTCTCTGATACCGCACTTACCACACTTCGGATTGCGTGCAGTGCAGACATAACGGCCGTGCAAAATCAGCCAATGATGCGCCACAGGCAGCAGCTCACCGGGGAAATGACGTTCCAACTGACGCTCGGTCTGCAACGGGGTACGGGCATTGTGCGACAGGCCGATGCGTGCCGCCACACGAAAGACGTGGGTATCGACCGGCATAACCTGCTTCTGCCAAACCACAGCCCCCACCACATTGGCCGTCTTACGACCCACACCGGGCAGACGCTGCAACTCCTTCAAATCGGCTGGCACTTCACCTCCGAACTCCTCGCACAGCATACGGGCCATCGAGGCCAGATGACGCGCCTTATTATTGGGATATGAGATGCTGCTGATATACGGGAAAATCTCCTCGGCAGTAGCCTCGGCCATAGCCTGCGGGGTAGGATAGGCTTCGAACAGGGCCGGAGTGACCATATTGACACGCTTGTCGGTACACTGCGCCGATAGAATCACCGCCACCAACAACTCGAAAGTCGAACCATAATTCAGTTCGCTCTCAGCCACCGGCATCTCGCGACTGAAATATTCGATTATCCCCTCGTATCGCTCTTTTATTGTCATAATTATCTACTTTAACAATTTCATCTTACGCAACAGTCGCTTGACAAGCAGACCATAGCCTGCCGCATTGAGCAGCAGTCGCGGAGTGCGCCTTACGTCTTGCAACCAACGCTCCAGATACTCTGCCGTCGAGCCATCACGCGAAAGTACCCACAAGGCTACCTCCATACGCTTGCGCCATAGTCGTTGCCGATGCTTGCCCTCGGCGTAACGCTCATCGAACCAAAGCGATATATCGACCAGCGAGTCGCAAAACGCTATTCTGCGCTCATAGTTACCGCTCTGGCTCACACTCTCCGGCAACAGACGATGCACCGCCATAGGCTCGTCGATTGCCACCATCTTCGACTTGGCCGCAAACCATATCCACATAGGGGCATCGTCCGTTAGCCACTCGGGGTGCTCCTCGGGGCGCACCTCGGCATAATACTGCATCACCAAATCTTTGCGAGCCACAGCCGAGGAGTTCTCGACAGTATTATTGAAGAGCATATTATCGAAGTCGGTGTACATCTCGCCGGCAGGATAGAGCCACTCCCTATCACCCTGTACCCTTCGAGCTCGGGTGTAGCACATTCCGCACTCTTTGTTGAGCTCCATCAGGGCCACCTGACGCGAGAGTTTTTGCTCATCGCACCACCAATCATCGCCATCACACAAGGCCACATACTCTCCACGCGCCGCCTCGAACGTACGACGATAGTTGGCACGCATACCAACATTCTGCGAAGAGGTTATAAACCTAACTCGGTCGGGGTAACGCTCTGCATAGGCGCGACATATTTCGGGTGTGGAGTCCGTGCTGCAATCATCACTCAGGATAATCTCCACCCCAAAATCACACTTCTGCGCAAGGAAACTCTCCACCGCACGCTCCAAATATGGGGCGTGGTTGTAGGTCGTGACGCAGACCGAGACTAATATGGGATATCCAAAATTCAAAATTCAAAATTAGGTCTTGCGACCTCTCTATAATTTCACTTGACTCTATATCTACAACTTGGTGAGCTTCGCAAACTTCGCCAGCAGGGTCTTCTCGCCATACTGACCACCGAAATCAACCACAACCTTATGGTCGGTAGCCATATTCTCTATGCGGTTAATCACCCCCACACCAAATTTCGGGTGCTCCACTCTATCGCCCACACTATATATGCACGGTCCTGCCGCAACGGCATCGTTGCGAGGTGTTACGGGCACACGGCGCATACCCTCGGTTGAACGTGGCTGAACACTCTGCACCAACTTCGGGTCAGGACCACTATGCACTCCTGCTCGCTGACCACTGCGACCCTCCTGCTCACGCTTCTGCTGGAAGCGCACATCGAATCGGCGACGCAACTCCTCGATTGCCGAGCGACCATCACGCGTAGCTCCTCCCCCCTGCGAGGCATAGGCACGTTCACGACCGGCATAGCTACTGCTACTCTTGAAGTTACCATTGCGTCCCACAAATTCGTGGCGAGAATCATCATCGTCATCACCCACACCAAAGCGGTTACGCGACGAAGCGTTTAAATCCTCATCACAATCTATATACTGCTCATCAATCTCTTTAAGGAATCGGCTCGGTGACGAGAACTCCATATTTCCCCACTTGAAACGCATCTCGCAATACGAGAGCATAGCCTCCTGCTTGGCTCGCGTCAAGGCCACATAGAACAAACGGCGCTCCTCCTCCAAACCGTCGGGGGTTTCCATAGCTCGCTGCGAAGGGAATAGATTCTCCTCACAACCAACTATATAGACATACTTATACTCCAATCCCTTAGCCGAGTGAACGGTCATCAAAGTCACCTTCTCACCCTCCTCTTCCGACTCATTGTCCATATCAGTCAGAAGCATAATGCTCTGCAACCACTCCTCGACAGTTGGCTGTTCACTCTCCTCACGCTCGCCATTGCGAATCTCGGCCTCACGCTGCTCGCGGAACAACTGCATAGAGTTCAACAACTCCTCGATGTTATCTATCGCGCTGGCAGCCTCAGGGGTGTTCTCCTGACGATACAGAGCCAAGATACCCGTACGCGATGCCAGCTCCAAACCGAAGTCGTACAACGTCCTTTCGCGGCGAGCCTCTCCGAGCGAGCGAATCAGATTCACAAACTCGGTAACCTTGCGGGCAATGGTACGCTGCATAGCATCACCCAACGTGGCAGCCTCGGCCACCAATGTATCGACAGCCTCCCACATCGAGCAACCTCGCTGACGCGCAAGTTCCTCGATACGGCCCACGGTAGTATCGCCAATTCCTCGTGCAGGGTAATTCACCACACGCTTGAAAGCCTCATCATCCTTGGGGTTGATAACCAAACGAATATAGGCCAGCATATCTTTTATCTCCTTGTGGTCGTAGAACGAGCTTCCCTTGTAGATACGATACGGAATGGCACGCTTACGCAGGGCCGACTCCATCACAGCCGACTGGTTGTTGGTACGGTAGAGCACCACCACCTCATTCCAGCCGTCACCCGTCTCACGCAGGCGGTCACGAATAGCCTGAGCCACCATATCGCCCTCCTCGCGGTCGGTATAGCTCTTTACCACACGAATCTTATCGCCAGCATCACCCTCCGAGAAGCAAACCTTCTTCATACGGCGCGAGTTATGCTCGATGACCGAATTGGCGGCATTTACGATTGTTCGGGTCGAACGGTAGTTCTGCTCCAACTTAAAGACCTCAGCCGCAGGATAATCGTTGCGGAACGAGAGGATATTCTCAATCTTTGCACCTCGGAACGAGTAGATACTCTGCGCATCATCGCCCACAACGCACACTCGGCCGTGCAACTGCGAGAGGCGGCGGATGATGATATACTGTGCATAGTTGGTATCCTGATACTCATCGACCAGGATATATTGGAATCGCTCCTGATACTTGGCCAGCACATCAGGACAATCACGGAGCAAAATGTTGGTCTGCAACAACAAATCGTCGAAATCCATCGCTCCATTCTGCTTGCAACGACGGCAGTAGAGATCGTAAACCTCGCCAAAGCGGGGAATCTGCATCTGCCTATCCTCGGCCGCATACGACGCATTGGCAGCATAGGCTCCAGGGGTAATCAAGCAGTTCTTGGCAAACGATATGCGCGAGAGGATCTTGTTGGGCTTGTATTTATCGTCGGCCAAATTCAGCTCCTTGCAGATTGACTTGATGAGATTCTTGCAATCCGACGGCTCGTAGATTGTGTAGCTCTGGGTATAGCCTATGCGCTCGGCATTCTCGCGCAATATGCGCGAAAAGACCGAGTGGAAAGTTCCCATACAGATATAACGGCTGGCCGACCCCTCGACCATCTGCTCGATACGCTCACGCATCTGCGAGGCAGCTTTGTTGGTAAAGGTCAGAGCCAGAATGTTATAGGGTTTCACACCCTGCTCCAACATATATGCTATGCGCGAAGTCAATACGCGAGTCTTTCCCGAACCCGCACCAGCAATGATTAGCGATGGATTCTGAAAATTCACAACCGCATCATACTGCGCCTTGTTGAGTCCTTGTAGTATCTTCGATTCCATAGCTACAAAGATACAATCTATAATTCAAAATTAAGAATGCAAGATTCAAAATTACTACGATAGTCTTTGGTTCCTCTCAGGGATGCCTTTATTTTTCACCCGTAGCAGCAGCTCCACCTATCGCCTTATCCACAAAAAAAGCGACCCCGAAAATTCCGAGGTCGTTTTTTTATATTAAAGTTGCTTTTCTGCAGCCTTTACAATTTTTGAGAAGCCAATGATTAGAGGATATAATAATATGCTATATATAATAGCAGAAACTATCGGTATCCAATTCTCTAGTATGATAGAAAGTATTAAACCTCCTATTAAATTAAGAAAAAGGAGAATATTAGCAATTAATTTTATAGTATTTGCTGACGGTGTCTCAGGTTCTGGTTTTAAAGCTTCTTCTTTGGGAATAGGGGCATATTTTAATATTTCTTGATATTCTTCATCTGTTACTTCTATTGGATTATATATCCTCTCTTTATAGTACTTTTGTGCATTGTTATCCCATTTACATTCTTTAGTTCCATCCCAAGCATCAAGATATACTATTCCTTCATCTTTTTTGTTATCATCAACTAACCCAAGTAATATAAGATGCCTTTTTCTCTCTTTTAATTCTTCCTCCTTCTTTTCTTTTTTCATCTTGTCGATGAATTCATGTACTTTAGCATTCATAGGTCTTGAATTTTATGGTTAAACATTTAGAAGCTCACTCTATCTTCACGCTTAAACATAAAAAAGCGCGAATGGGTTATCACGCTCTGAAAGTACTACCACATACTTGCATACACAGATAAACACCACCCACGCAAGTGCGTAGGCGTTGTGCCTATTGTCGTGTGTATGCTTTTGATAAAGTGGTAGTTTCTCAGAGCAACTGACAATAGCTAAACGCTATATTTTATATGTTCACATTCGAAAACCTCCGAATGTATTACAAATATACGAATAATATCGTTATGATGTTCAAAAAACGGCTTCTTCATTTTTTCTCTCTTTCTCACCTATAATTTCTATTCTCCTTATCTTTCTCCACACAAAAAAAGCGACCCCGAAAATTCCGAGGTCGTTTTTTATATATGTATCACTGAAATTGTATTAAAAAGTGGGTTTTCCAGGCTTGTGAAGCCCGCAAAAGCGGAGTTTACTTGGCGTAAATGAGCATTTTAAGGGCATGCATAACGCAGAAAACACCTTTTTAATACGATTTCAAACTACTCCCACTCGATTGTAGCACTTGGTTTGGGCGACATATCGTAGCATACACGGTTAACGGTTGGAACTTCATCCAAGATACGCTTTGTGATGCGGTCCAAAATCTCCCAATCGATATGCTCGATGGTTGCGGTCATAGCGTCGATAGTATTCACGGCACGAATAATCACCGGCCAATCGTACGAGCGAGCGTTGTTGCGCACTCCCACACTCTTGAAGTCGGGCACTATGGTAAAGTACTGCCAAACCTTCTTATCCAAGCCAGCCTTTGCAAACTCCTCGCGAAGAATAGCATCTGACTCACGCACTGCCTCCAAACGGTCACGAGTAATTGCACCCAAGCAACGAACACCCAAACCTGGACCTGGGAATGGCTGACGGTAAACCATCTCGTATGGCAAGCCAAGCTCCACACCGCAAGCACGAACCTCGTCCTTGAAGAGCTGCTTCAAAGGCTCAACCAATCCGAACTGCATATCCTCGGGCAGACCACCCACATTGTGGTGCGACTTCACCATCTTTGCAGTCTTTGTACCGCTCTCAACGATATCTGGATAGATTGTACCCTGACCCAAGAAGTCGATGCCGTCCAACTTACGTGCCTCCTCCTCGAATACGCGGATGAACTCGCCACCGATAATCTTACGCTTCTGCTCAGGGTCCTCAACGCCCTCCAGCTTAGTGAGGAAACGCTCGGTAGCATCTACATATACCAAGTTTGCGCTCAGCTGCTTGCCAAAGACCTCAACAACAGCCTCCGACTCGCCTTTACGCATCAAGCCGTGGTTAACGTGCACACACACCAAGTTGTCGCCGATAGCCTTCAACAACAGAGCTGCAACAACCGATGAATCCACACCGCCCGACAATGCCAAAAGCACCTTCTTATCGCCCACCTGACGGCGTACAAGCTCCACCTGATCGGCAATAAAGTTCTTCATATTCCAATTGGCCTCGGCCTTGCACACGTCAAATACAAACGACTTAACGGCAGCCTTGATAGCCTCCTCATCGTTGGTAAACTGTGCGAGCTTAACCTCGCACTTAGCCTTATCGTGACCAGCTGCGATAATAGGCAAACCAGTCTCATAAATCTCGGGGCATACGTCGATAGCCTCGCCATCAATCACATTGTTGGGGCCACCGTTGATAATCACACCTTTCACACCGGGCAATGCCTTCAACTCCTCAGCTGTAATGTCGTGGGGGTAAATCTCGCTATACACACCCAACGCACGAATGGCACGGGCTACCACTGTATTCTCGTGGCTACCCAAGTCCAAAATAACAATCATATCCTGCTTCATTGTTCTTGTATTTATTTGTTCTTCTTTTCTAATTTTCCGCCTCAACCCAAAACTCGCAATTTTGAATTTTGAATTGCCTCTGCCCCCTCGGCCAAAATTCACAGAGAGCCTTGCCTCCTCGGGGAGAAATTGTATGATGCAAGCTATTTTGAAGCTGCTCGCAGTCTGAGAATCCGCAGCATACTGGGCGTATGTGAGGAATTCGAAGACAAGGCAGATGCCAAAAGAGCTGCATCAGACGGTTTCTTTTCCCTCGGCCAAAATTCACAGATAGTAGGTTATTTTGAAGCTGCTCGCAGTGGCTGAAAGCGGAGCATACTTGGCGTATGTGAGCATTTCGGCCGCAAGGCAGATGCCAAAAGAACCACTATATGTGGATTTTTATTTCAAAAAAGGCCCGCCCGCTATAGTGCGTGGCGAGCCTTATGCTTATTCACCGCGAGTGTAGTTCGGAGTCTCACGAGTAATTGTAATGTCGTGGGGGTGATTCTCAACCACACCATTCGACGTGATACGTACGAACTTAGCCTTCTGCAGTGTGGCGATATTGGCAGCACCGCAGTAACCCATACCTGCGCGGATACCTCCCACCAACTGATATACTGTCTCGCTGAGTGAGCCCTTGAACGGCACGCGACCAACGATACCCTCTGGAACAAGCTTCATATCGTTCTTCTCGCCACCCTGGAAGTAACGGTCACTCGAACCGGCCTTCATAGCGTCAATCGAACCCATACCGCGATAAGTCTTAAACTTACGGCCATTATATATAATTGTCTCGCCGGGAGACTCCTCTGTACCTGCAAACATCGAGCCCACCATCACGCAATCGCCACCGGCAGCCAACGCCTTCACGCAGTCGCCCGAATAACGCAAACCACCATCGGCGATAACGGGGATACCGCTACCCTTCACTGCGCTGGCGCAGTCGTAGATGGCTGTGAGCTGAGGAACACCCACACCTGCGATAATACGAGTGGTGCAGATAGAACCCGGACCGATACCAACCTTCACACCGTCGGCACCAGCCTCAACCAACATCTTGGCAGCCTCGGCAGTGGCGATGTTACCAACCACAACATCCAACTCAGGGAAGTGCGACTTCACGTTCTTGAGTGTTGTGATGATGTTCTTCGAGTGGCCGTGAGCCGAGTCGAGCACGATAGCATCGACACTCTCGGCAACCAACGCCTTCACGCGATCCAGCACGTCGGGAGTGATACCCACACCTGCTGCCACGCGCAAACGACCCTTCGAGTCCTTGCAAGCATTGGGGTGATCCTTGATCTTGGTGATATCCTTATATGTAATCAAACCGATCAACTTGCCGTTGTCGTCCACAACGGGCAACTTCTCGATTTTATTTGCCAACAGAATCTCCGAAGCCTTCTCCAACTCGGTAGAGTGGGTAGTGATGATATTCTCCTTGGTCATCACCTCGCCAATCTGACGATCCATATCGCGCTGGAAACGCAAATCGCGGTTGGTCACGATGCCGATGAGCATATTGTTGTCGTCAACAACGGGAATGCCACCGATCTTGTTATCGTGCATCAACTTCAACGCATCGCCAACGGTCTGCTCCTTGGTGATGGTGATAGGATCATAAATCATACCGCTCTCGGCACGCTTCACTCGGCGTACGTGGGCAGCCTGCTCGGCGATAGACATATTCTTGTGAATAACGCCTATTCCACCCTCGCGAGCCAACGCGATAGCCAATGGAGCCTCCGTTACGGTATCCATAGCGGCCGACACAATGGGTATGTTCAACTTGATATTGCGCGAAAAACGGGTCTCGGTAGAGACTGTGCGCGGAAGGACTTCTGAGTAAGCGGGTACTAGCAACACATCGTCGAAGGTCAAACCGGTCGACTGTACCCTTTCATCTACAAATGACATATTGTACGTGGGTTTTTAGTTGCGCACAAAGTTACGCATAAAATTGTGGAATGACAAAATTTCGCACACGCTTTTTTAGCTACCAAGCAACATTTTTTTCAATCAGCAAGCTAAAGGGAATTTAAAATTCAAAAAAAACCGCCACGCCTTACGGCGCAGCGGCTAAGTTGAACTAGTGTATGAGCTCTAATTATTCAGGCACCTCGTTATCTTGCCACTCTACATGGCTTTTTATTAATTCATATCGTTCCTGAGTGCCAGGTGAAACTATATACACATCTATCTTACCACCCTCTTCGTACTTTTTGGAGCTTTTATGAACAAAAGCTAACTCATTATTCTCAAGACTTAAAAATTCCAATCTCGACCACTCCCTCGCTATTTCAGACACCGAAAACTCCAAACTATCCGAATGTTTAGGGGGATAGATAACTATCACATAAGTAAGATACCTATCTGGCAAAAATTTGAACACCAGACCAGCCTCTGCGCCATCTCGGCCAATCGAATTATCTTTTACGATTATCTTGCCATTTTACATTTTCGCCAGATATCTCCTTCCCTCCCAACATGGGACATCAATCAATTCACTCTTTTTATTTTCCGGCATTTTTGAGCCATAATCCCACACTCTCCAATATTTCTGAGGCTCCGGCTCTGGAGAAATAGTTGGTTCATCCTTTTCGCAAGAGACGACAAAAGCAAATCCCAATATAACAATTAACTTAAAAATATTATTATTCATAACTATAGTGTATATATTTTAAATCAATTTCAAAATTATATAATTTTGAGGATGCGACATCTCCTACCTCATCAATAATCATATCATCTTCTAGTCGAGTTCTTACATCGAAAACTCCTGAAGAATAATAGCCGTCACAATCACCATTCCAGCCATAATTGCAGTGAACTAAATTGTAATCCGTAGAACTTATAAAAGTATCCGTATAATCCCTCGGTCCTTCTCCAAAATACTCTCTAAGATATGTACTTTCTCTATGAGATTTATAACCATCGATAACCCACATATGTTTAAAAGTTCCTGTATATTGGTTATAAAATTCCCCTCTGGTTATTACAGGTAAATCATCATTTAACAATGTTTTTATCAAATCAAAGTTATATTCACCTAATGAATCAACCTCCAACCCAAAATCCTCAAGATCATAAATAAGATTTTCGGGCTCAACACCAGGATTTACATATTGTTCCGAATGCCATTTTTCCCTACAAATTTTTCCTGATATTTGGCTTACAAATTTCGCAACCTCACTACAAGCATTATCTGAAAATTCGCCTTGATATTCACATTCAGATATTAGATCCCAATTAAAATAATTTGACACACCACTCCAACTATTTGGTGTTCTGAGAAAATATAATACTTGTGCCACTGCAATTGGGCCACAACCTGCAAGCATAACGCCATCCTCAAAATACGGACCTTCACCTCGAGGATAGTTATCATTATACGGAGACCTCTGATGCCATTTCGTTCTAAGCATTGGATATTTTGAACCCAACATTGTTGTCATTGTGACTTCGTGAGGTCTTGGAATCATTGGCATCTCAGGCAATAAAGAATCTCTTACAATTGGAATCATTTCACTCATATCATAAGTAATCTTATCGTTCACCAATCCCATCACATACTCCTCAATATCCTGCTCGCCATCGTCAGAACGAGTTGCTGTAAGGGTAAGCTGTTCGGGTGAAATCTTTGTTTCATCGAGAATAGCATAAATAGGCTCCATTCGCTTGTCGGCTCCCATAATAGCACTACCGCCATTCTCCAAATCGACAATGTAGACAACATCTCCATCCTCCGCTCCGCGAGTGGAGGGAACAAAATCACTTTTTCTCAGGGTTTGAATCGAGCCAACAGAAATGGCTCGGGTAGATTCACCGCCCATTACAGTCTGCAATAACTGTACGGCCTCATCGGGTGTCACCTCGTAAGGATTTGAGGGACTTTCATTTGTAGACAATGCTACATCTTCGTAAGAGCAGGCAACAAAAGCTACCGCAATTATTGCCAGAGAAAAATTTAAAAGCTTTTTCATATTTTTTTAATTTTAAATTAAATACTCAAAGTTTCTCTCTCACAATAATCTTTCGCACATTACAAAATTAACTACAATTTCTTATTCGCACAATAATTTGGCCAAATATTTTTCTTATCCTGTGTATAATTTCGCAAAATTCAGTGTAAAAACATTGAATTTACCCCCAAAAAGCCAATTATTAAAATTGTTTAAAAACGTTTGAGATGGGCGAGGGGAATTCAAAATTAAAAATTGGCCTTCTGGTGGTAATATAAAATAACACACGCAGTCCCACGCCTGCTTTATGACTCTTTACGCGATACAAAAATCCTCTGCCTGATTCGACATCAGACAGAGGATTAGTAAATTTTGAATTCTAAATTTTGAATTCCAATTACTGCTTAACCTGCGCAAGAGGATAGGAGTCGACCGCCAGCCTTAATCGCGCAGGCAATCGACGTGAATCTCGCGCTGGAACGACTCGTTGAGCGACATATAGGTCTGCGTACTCGACACACCCTGCACGTGCAGAATCTTATCGAAGATGGTACGCATCAAGTGCTCGTTGTCAATACAGTAGAGCTTAACCATCAGGTTGTAGGAGCCTGTGATGTAGTGGCACTCGACAATCTCGGGAATCTTGCGCAGCTGCTCGACAGTATCCTGCTGGCGAGTGATATCGCTCACGCGGATGCTGATGAAAGCGCACACATCGAATCCCAACGACTTAGGAGCCACAACCAGGCGACTACCCTGAATCACGCCCATATCCTCCAGCTTCTTGATACGCTGGTGGATAGCTGCACCCGAGATGCCGCACTCGCGGGCAATCTCCAAAAACGGTGTACGGGCATTTTTGATAAGGAATCGAAGTATCTTTTTATCGATTGCGTCCAATGAACTCTTTGCCATAATCTCTGCCGATTATTTCAAAACGCCCAACTCCTTGCCAATCTTAGTGAAGGCCTCGACGCAGCGATCCAACTGCTCGGTTGTGTGACCTGCCGACACCTGTACGCGGATACGAGCCTGGCCCTTTGGCACAACGGGGTAGTAGAATCCTGTTACGAATACGCCCTCCTCCTGCAACTTGGCAGCGAAATCCTGCGAAAGCTTTGCATCGTACAACATCACGGCGCAGATAGCCGACTGAGTAGGCTTGATATCGAAACCTGCGGCAATCATCTTCGAGCGGAAGTGCTCTACGTTGGCAACCAATCGGTCGTGCAACTCGTTGCTCTCCTCCAACATCTTGAACATCTCGATGCTTGCACCTACGACTGCGGGTGGCAATGAGTTTGAGAAGAGGTATGGACGTGAGCGCTGGCGCAACATATCGATAATCTCCTTGCGACCGGTTGTGAAACCACCCACAGCACCACCAAAGGCCTTGCCTAAAGTACCTGTGAGGATATCCACCTGACCACGCAAGTTGTAGAGCTCGGTGATACCACGACCTGTGGCACCCAACACACCTGCCGAGTGGCACTCGTCGACCATAACCAAAGCATCGTACTTCTCGGCCAATGCGCAGATCTTATCCAACGGAGCTGCGTTGCCATCCATTGAGAATACACCGTCGGTTACGATGATACGGAAACGCTGAGCCTGAGCACGCTTCAAGCAATCCTCCAACTCCTCCATATCGGCATTTGCAAAACGATAGCGCACAGCCTTGCACAAACGCACCCCGTCGATAATTGAGGCGTGGTTCAATGCGTCAGAGATGATAGCGTCCTGCTCGGTAAGCAATGGCTCGAACACACCACCATTGGCATCGAAACAAGCTGCATAGAGGATTGTATCCTCAGTTCCGAAGTAGTCGGCAATAGCCTTCTCCAACTGCTTGTGCATATCCTGGCAACCGCAGATGAAACGAACAGATGACATACCGAAACCACGCTCGTCCATAGCCTTCTTAGCTGCGTCGATAAGGCGCTGATTGTCCGAAAGACCGAGGTAGTTGTTAGCGCAGAAATTAAGTACAGGCTTGCCTGCAACCTGAATCTCGGCACGCTGTGGCGACTCGATTATACGCTCTGTTTTGTAGAGACCGGCAGCCTTGATGTCGGCCAACTCCTGCTGGAGATGCTCTTTGATTTTTCCGTACATAGCTTAAAAATTTATATGTTTAACTTTGTAAAATTCTCTTGCATTGATGCATATCGTCGTTGGCCCGCCGCTATAAATGCCCAACAAAGTTGCAATTACGCTCCCAACGAGACCTACAAACTTACAATTTCTCACAAAATTACGAAATTAAATCTTTCCACGCAATAGTTTTTTGCACAAAAAGAGAATTCTGATTACAATTTGTAATCTCAAACAAGAAGGAGAGTTAATAGATAAGGAAATTAAGGAGTTTAGGGAATTTAAGGAAAAGCTCACTAAATTCCTTAAATTCCCTATTAAAAAAATCGCCACCCCGAAAGGTGGCGAATATGGTGCAGAATAAATATCTATTTTTGACTTAACTCCACTAAGGCTTGTTCATAGGTCTTAATATCAGTACAATATTTCTCTTTTTTCTCTTTAAGAGCCTGTGTATTCGATTTAAGTACAAACGTCACATAAGGTTGCTTTGCATAGAGTTTGTCGTAAAGGTCAATCACAATACGATTCTCGCTATAAGCCACAACATTTATCTTATCAAAAGCGATTCCAAATACTTTGTAATCCTCCACATTAAGACCATTCTCCAAACCGATTATATTACTCTTGCCTATGTTATAATCATAATCGACATAGTAGCCTTGATAACCAACACCAATTGTTGAAGTAGTATAATATCTAAACTTATCACCGAATACGAAATAGTAGCGCACTCCTCCAGCGGGAATAACTTCTCCCTCAAAATCTTGTACCGACACATCACCATTACCCTCTGGCTGAGAGCTCCTAATTACTTTTGCCTCTGTCCATATTGGTGTGTTTTTCAACACATCCTCAAGCGAAAGATTCGGATTTGTACCTATTTCATAAACGACTTTCTCGTACTCAGACATCTTGTCGTACTCGCTCTCGCAGCTAACCAATGCTGCAAGCGTTAACATCAAAAATAATAATCTCTTCATAACCATGCTATCTTGAATATTGAATTGCCCTTGCCAGCCGCCGAAATAGCCATCTTAGACGGCTTTCTAACTATTTCTCGTCATAACCATCGGCCTTGGCACGCCACATCAACAGGAAGATAAGCATACCAACCACAGCCATAGCAATCATCATCAGGAAGACATAGTTCCAGCCCTGGCCGGGGTTCACACGGTTAACCCAGTCGACCATAGCACCGATACCCAAACCCGACACGAAGGTACTCAGATAACCGAAGATACCCGTAACGCCGTTAGCTGTTGCGGCAGCGCTCTTGGTGGCCTGGTTAGCTGCAGCGATACCGATAAGTGCCTGAGGGCCATAGATGAAGAATCCCACCATACCCAACACACCTGCCAACAGCGGCGCGGGGGCTGTGCCTGGCATAAAGTAGAAGATTGCCATAAATACAGCAGCACCCAACATACAGAATACGCAAGTGCGGTGAGCCTTGCTCTTGAAGAGCTTATCGGTTGCCCAACCTGCCACAAGCATACCGATGATACCCATAATCTCCGAAATCGAGATAATCCAACCGGCCTCCATTGGGTCCAAACCGCGAGCCTCCTGCAAGAATTTCGGGCCCCAGTCGAGTACCGCAAAGCGCACCACATATACGAAGAAGTTGGCAAATGCCAGAATCCAGA
Source organism: Rikenellaceae bacterium (assembly GCA_015060165.1). GTDB lineage: Bacteria > Bacteroidota > Bacteroidia > Bacteroidales > Rikenellaceae > Alistipes. The sequence continues at coordinate 61,504 of SUZC01000003.1, read as the reverse complement.
TAAGTGGGTTGCGGAACACCTTCTCGCGAAGGAATGCCTTATACTCGGCCGAATTGGTATTATCCTCGACCTTTGTATGTGCCACCTCCAACTCAGGCAGACCTACAGACTTAGGTGTATCGCGCAGGAAGAATGCCAAGCCTGCGGCACCTGCCAATGCGAAGAGTGCAGGAATCCAGAAACACCACTGCCAAGCTCCCACGTGGGCAGCCGATGCGGCCACCTTCTCGCTCAATGCGGCGGGGTCGTCGGCAAGAGCGGGGTTCAGAGTGACAAGGTTTTGGCGGATAGCCTCGACGGTGGCGGCATCGCCCGTCATATCGCTACCCAGCGTACCCATAATATATCCGCAGAGGATAGCCAAAAGGCTCGCTCCGATAGAGTGCGAAGTATTCCATACCGACATCTTTGTAGCCAACTCCTGAGGTGGAATCCAGTGAGTTAGCAATCGCGCGCAGGGAGGGAATCCACTACCCTGAAAGATGTTGTTCAAGACCAAAAGCACACCAAACAACACCACAAGCGAGTGTGGCGCAACTCCCAACTTCACGCCCAGAATCGTGGGGCTAAAGCCGAAGGCGAAGCTCGCCAGCACACACAACAACAATCCGAGCGACATATGCCAGCGACCGTTCACACGGTCGGCCAACAATCCGTTCAGGAAGCGCGAAAAACCGTAGATAAGACCCACGATGGTCATTATCAGACCAAAGCTGGTGTTCGAGATGCCGTACTCGGCAGCCAAGCCGGGTATGGCGAATGAGAAGTTCTTGCGTACGAAGTAGAACAACGCATAGCCAATCATCGTTGCGATGATGGTGCGGTACTGCCAGTACTTAAAACTTTTTGCCTGTTCCGTAGTCATAGTAATATTGTAAATTTGAATTAGTCCGTAGCCATTTCGACCCAAGCCGCAGGGCCATAGTCATACAAAGATACAAAAAAGATACAATATTGGCTGCCTAAAAACTATTAAAAAGTGTTGCGTGATTGAAAAAATCGGCTTCGAGGGGCGGTAGAATGAGGGCGACAAAATGGTAAAATCGGTTGCAAATCGCTCGCAAAAGGGCAAAAAAAAACCGAGGTCTCGGAGGTATTCGACGCAAAGCGAGCACCGCTTATTGTCTTAGTAACCGAGTGTGCCACAGAAACATCACTCCGGGGTTACAACCTTCCGATAGCCTCTACCAACCTAAAACTACTAACCTAAATGAACCTTAAAACTTCGCTGCAAAGATAAGGCGAAAAATAATTCGGTGCAAATAATTTAATAAGAAAAATTAATAAATTGTTTAAATTTTTGAATAATTCAAGTATTTTTCGTGCTATTTCGTTGATTGTCTGCCCATTAAGTAAATGTTAACAAAACGTTAAGTTTAACATCCATTTTCTTGATTGAACTACCGAGTGGTCACTTTTCGCAATTTTTCCGCCGAATCGCTGCACCTCACAAGCCCTCTTTTTGCAGGAAAATCGGCAGGGAAAACAAAAAAATCGCCACCCCAAAAGGTGGCTCATGAACTTTGCGACAAAGGAAGTTCTTTGTAAGGCCAAAAATAAACGGTTGATTCCAGCATTTTTACATAGACCGCAATATTATCACCAAAAGTAGATTGATGTAAAAATGTGGAATAACGTGTGTATAAATAAATGACGCAGTCCTACGACTGTTTTATGACTCTTTGACGCGATACAACAAAAAATCCTTTGCCGGATTCGACATCAGACAGAGGATTAGTAAATTTTGAATTCTGAATTTTGAATTTTGAATTACAATAGGTAACTTTGCGCTGAAAAGCGCATATGCCCAAGGGCAATAAGCTATTATTGGAGTTTTTCACCATTGCAAAATTTATAAAAAGAGAAATATATGAGCTTGGAACTCAGCGAACAAGAAGTTTTGCGCCGTAAGTCACTCGCAGCATTGCGCGAGTTGGGCATCGAGCCCTATCCGGCCCAGATGTACGATGTGACGGCCACAGCTGCCGAGATTTCACAAAACCTCACCGAGGAGAACAAAGAGCAGTACGCTAAGGTGCGTATCGCAGGTCGAATTATGAGCCGCCGCATTATGGGTAGCGCCTCATTCTTCGAGTTGCAGGACCACTCGGGCCGTATTCAGGTATACATCCGCCGCGATGATATCTGCCCGGAGGGCGACCCCACGCTCTACAACACAGTATTCAAGAAGTTGTTGGATATTGGCGACTTTGTGGGAGTCGAGGGTTTTGCATTCATCACCAATTCGGGCGAGAAGTCGGTACACTGCCAGCAGTTGACCGTTATCTCGAAGTCAATCCGCCCATTGCCCATCGTCAAGGAGAAGGACGGCAAGCAGTTTGATGCTCTGACCGACCCCGAGGTACGCTATCGCCAGCGCTATGTCGATTTGGTAGTGAACCCCCACGTTCGCGAGGTGTTTGTCAAGCGTGCCAAGATTATGGCCACTATGCGTGAGTTCTTCAACGAGCACGGCTATGTGGAGGTTGAGACTCCAATCCTGCAGCCCATTCCGGGTGGTGCATCGGCTCGTCCGTTCATCACTCACCACAACGCTTTGGATACCGATTTCTATATGCGAATTGCTACAGAGCTCTATCTGAAGCGTCTTATCGTGGGTGGTTTCGACGGAGTTTACGAGTTCGGTAAGAACTTCCGCAACGAGGGTATGGACCGCACCCACAACCCAGAGTTTACTTGTATGGAGATTTATGTTGCCTACAAGGACTATAAGTGGATGATGGAGTTTACGGAGAAGATGTTGGAGCGTGTGGCAATGGCTACAAACGGCACCACCGAGTTGGAGATCGACGGCAAGCAGATCTCGTTCAAGGCTCCGTTCCGCCGCCTTACTATGACCGACGCTATCCTCGAAAAGACAGGTTACGATATCACAGGCCAGTCGGAGGAGCAGCTTCGCGAGGCGTGCCAGCGTTTGAATGTCGAGATTGACGATACGATGGGTAAGGGTAAGCTCATCGATGCTATCTTTGGCCAGTACTGCGAGGGCGATTTGATTCAGCCTACTTTCGTGTGCGACTATCCACGCGAGATGTCGCCATTGTGCAAGCGTCACCGCGACAATCAGGATCTCACCGAGCGTTTTGAGCTGTTCGTGAACGGTAAGGAGCTCTGCAACGCTTACTCGGAGTTGAACGATCCTATCGACCAGTTGGAGCGTTTCCAGGAGCAGTTGAAGCTCTCGGAGAAGGGCGACGACGAGGCGATGTTTATCGATATGGATTTTGTGCGTGCTTTGGAGTACGGTATGCCCTCTTGCTCAGGTATGGGTATCGGTATCGACCGCCTTACGATGTTTATGCTCAACCAGCCATCTATCCAGGACGTGTTGTTCTTCCCCACTATGCGCCCCGAGAAGAAGGTTGTGGCCGACGATGCCGAGAAGTATGTCGAGGCAGGTATCCCCGCCGAGTGGGTTGAGGCAATCCAGAAGATGGGTTACATCACCGTTGAGTCGTTCCAGAACACAGCAGCCAATGGTGGCGGTAAGCTCTTCAACGACCTCTGCGGCTTCAACAAGAAGAACAAGTTGGGCCTGGCTACTGCCGAGGTGAAGGCTTGGATTGATGCGCAGAAGGCCGAGTAAGAAGCCTCTAACAGGGTGATTTTGTCGTTACGCTCGTCCTTAAAATCCTCACATACGCCGAGTATGCTGCGGGTCTAAGAACTTCACAAGCCTAAAAATCCCCTCTGTTATACAACTTCTTTGGGATAAGGCCAAAAGAAGATTTTTTGAAAAGAAAAACATACATATTAAAAACATAAAAAATTTACAGAAAAATGAGAAAAAAGATTGTAGCAGGTAACTGGAAGATGAATACTCTCCCCGCTGAGGGCGTTGAGTTGGCAAAGAATGTAGTGGCTGGTCGTGGCGAGGTTTGCGAGTGCGTAAACTTCATCGTATGCCCTCCTTTCACTCACATCTCACAGGTTGTTGAGGCTGTTAAGGGCTCATCAATCGCTGTTGGTGCACAGGATTGCGCTACCGAGGCTAAGGGTGCTTACACAGGTGAGGTTGCAGCTTCGATGATTGCAGCTTTGGGTTGCGAGTACGTTATCTTGGGTCACTCTGAGCGTCGCCAGTACTATGGTGAGACTTCAGAGACTTTGAACAAGAAGATGGTTCAGGCTTATGCCAACGGTTTGAAGCCTATCTACTGCGTAGGTGAGAGCTTGGAGGAGCGTAAGGCTGGCAAGCACTTCGACGTTTGCAAGGCTCAGATCGAGGAGGTAGTATTCAACCTCACAGAGGAGCAGTTCAAGAACCTCGTAATCGCTTACGAGCCAGTTTGGGCTATCGGTACAGGCGAGACTGCTACAGCAGAGCAGGCTCAGGAGATTCACGCTTACATCCGCGAGGTGTTGGCATCGAAGTTTGGCGCAGCTGCTGCTGAGTGCCCAATCCTTTATGGTGGCTCTTGCAAGCCTTCAAACGCTGCTGAGATCTTCGCTAAGGAGGATGTTGACGGTGGTTTGATCGGTGGTGCTGCCTTGAAGGCTGAGGATTTCCTCGCTATCGGTAAGGGCTTCTAATAAAAACTGCCTGACGAGGTAATTTCTTCGTCATACAAATATCTATAAGAGTGTGTTCCACGTGGGCACACTCTTTTTTGTATATATGCAAACGAAATAAAGGGCCAACCGGCCCTTTATAATATTGTATCAAAGTAATCATAAAAGGGTTGTAAAACCCAATTCAAAATTTCCCTACAACCACTTCTTATATCGGAAGAACCAGATTGTAATTCCCGAGGCGAGCACCATCAGCAGAATGGCAAACAGATAACCCATCGGCAGGGTCAAATCGCCTATCTGCCACACCCAATCGAGCTCAGGCATCACACGGAAGTTCATACCATAGATACTCGCGATAAGTGTTGCGGGCAGGAAGATTACGGCTGCCACCGAGAAGATCTTCACAATCTCGTTCTGCTCGATATTGATAAGGCCCAGCGCCGAATCCTGAATATAGTCCAATCGCTGGAAACTGAAGTCGGCGTGGTTGATAAGCGAGTTCACGTCCTTGATCATCAGCTGCAGGCGAGGATAGATATCGTTGGGGAATCGCTCACTTCGCAAGATGCTCGACAGAATACGCTGGCGGTCGAAGATATTCTCGCGCAAGACCATAGTATTCTCCTGCAAGGCGCTGATGCGATAGATTACATCCTTGTCGATAGAGTCCTCGGTGGTGATTGCCTTACTCAAGGCTGCGACCTGCTTGGCCACAAACTCCACAAGGTCGGCATCGAAGTCGATACGCACCTCCAATAGCGAGATGAAGATATGGTATCCGGTCGAGTAACCTCGATAGTTCATCTGCAAGCGTTTCTCGGCCTCGCGGAATGTGCGCGACTCAGCCGAACGCATCGACACCAGCACACCCTCGTTTGAAATGATAAACGAGACGGGCTCCACCGAGAATGTCTCGCCCTGCGGCACGAAAAAGTTGGTATTCGAGATAATCGAGTTCTCGTTCTCCGAGTACTTCGAAGTTGACTCGATCTCCTCGACCTGCTGGCGAGTCTGGAGGCTCTCCTCCATAAAGTTCTCCACGGCCTTCTGCTCCTTGATTGAAGGCGAGAGCAGGTCGATCCAGAGAATATCATCGTAACCCAAATTGTCCAGCAATTCGGGCTCGGCGTTACGAATAATCTTGTTGTATTGCTTTAAGTAGATTGTAAGCATAGCTGCAAAACTCAATTTACGGGTTGAACTCCTTGTGCCGACTACCTTACGGCACATACTCGTTGTTAAGTTACGCTATGGGCGTTCGCCACACCCACAGCGAGGGTCTCCGCAGCCTCTCTCTGAGGCTCCTACTCTCTTCAACCGGGATTGGCGCGAGGCGTGACCTTCACACCTGCGTCCCAGAACTTTTGCAGTGCTGCGTGTTTCTCGGCATTAAAGACGAAATCTATGTTTTGTGTCAGATATTCATAGGCGTTATAAGGCTTTTTGTCGAATCCCTCCTCGACAACAGCCTCCCACACCGACTCCACACCGAAGGTCAAGGCACGTTGCAGAGCATCAATATGCTCGTACGGCGTACCCTTGCGAGCCACCCACACAGCAAATGCAAATGGCAGGCCTGTGGCTTTGTGCCACTCCTCCGAGAGGTCGTAATTGTAGTTGAACAGCTCCTCGTGGTCGAACACCTTGTCGCCGATAAGCAGGAATGCATCCGTAGGCTCGGCATAGGCCACCTGAGTGTAGTCGGTAAGATCGTACCACTCAGGGGTGATGTGCCACACATTGGCCGCCAGATAACCCACCAGCTGCACCGACGTACGCGAGTGAGCATCGAGGAAGATGCGACGCACTTTATCGATGGGAACATTCGAGAATAGCTCCACAGTGCGCACCTTGCCCGAAGCGCCTATACAATAATCGGTGATGATATTGGTAGATTTGAGGGTGGGAATCATAGCCGATGGCATCAGAGCGATGTCGGCACGACCCTCGGCATAATTGGCATAACACCCAGCGGGTGGAGCCAATAGAAGATTGGCACGAAGATTACCTTCGTGGCGAATACCGTAGATGAACGGTATCGTATTGAGATACGACACAGCCGCTATGCTTGGAATAGTAACCATCGTCCATACAGTATTCAGTTTAGTTCAACATTCAACAAGCTAATAGCTTGTATTTCACCATATTAGAAAATCACCACCACACCTTCCACACCCTTCTCGGCCAGATAGGCACACCTGTTGGCACATTTTCTATAATGCAAATATAACAAAGAAAATGCAAAAATCAAAATTTTCTTCTTTCAGACCGCTCCGAGGCTATCTCCCCCCCCCACAAAAAAAAGCCGCCACGCCTTACGGCGCAACGGCTATGAAACGAAATTTTAGACATTACTCTTTTTTAATATCAGGATCTTCAAGCAACTGCTTTATTTGCTCAATATCCTCTTCCGTACCCTCAGAAAGATAATAACAGGTTAACTCTCTGAAATCGCCCGACTGATAATAAGGCTCGTTTATTAAGACTTTATAATCTCTCTCTGAAATTATTATCTGATTATTCTCCGTTATACCCAACAGGAAGTTAAAAGGATTATCACATTTACTTATCGTCAAACAAGGTTGAACCACACCAAAACCAATTGCTTTTAGCTCGTATGATATCTTGTAGAATGTTCCATCCACAAATTTGTACCAAGAATAACCCCTCTTAGGATCAAAGTTCTCGACACAAGGCTTCTCACCTAGAGCTTTATGTACGACGAGATTTTTACCAAACATAACATTATCTCTATCATACACAAGAGAATAGCTTTTAGTCGCCTTCCAAATTGGAGCATCTTCAGCAATATCAAAGAAATTCTCGGGCAACACAACAGGATACCCAACCTCGAAAGGAGTTATCTCCTCCTCCGATGCCCATCCCTCAAGCGGATACGACTTTTCCGGCAAGCCCGTATAAAGAATTCTCACATAGGGATACGAATCGGCTCGACCAAACTCCTTCTGATAATTCTTATCCTTATCATAACAGTTGGTCTCAATCCACAAGTTATTATTATCGTATGCCAAAACCTTTAGATAGTACTCCTCTGAATTGCGAGTAAATGTAAATATCCCATCCTCAAAATCGACAATATCGAAATCGTAATAGTGATATGTCCTTACTCGCTTGGTCATTGGGATATACTTCACAAACTGATCATCACGGTACGACAACACCTCGTAAGGTTGCCAATTACCCCAAGGGTCTTGCTTGTAATCAACCCCCTCGGAGCTGGCTACCTTGGCCGCATCGAACACCGCTATCTCCTCTCCCTTACCATCAGGCTCGGTGTAGGCAAATGTCCTTGACTCCTCCCAGAATCGATAACTCTGCAATACTGACAATAATGGGGTATTTATCTGCTCGATACTTCGAGTTATCTTATCGCCCTCCGATAAGATGACATTCTCTTCCTTGCTACACCCTGCAAATGCTGCAACAGCGAGCAACATAAGTAGTAGTTTTTTCATAATAATTTAGTTTTAGGTTACACACTTCTTTCCCACGATGTAAAGATAATAAAAAATTTAGGGGGGGGGGCAAATATTTTGACGATTTTTTTACGTTTTCGGGTGGATTTTCTTAGAATTTACCCCGAAAAAGCCAATTATTAAAATTGTTTAAAAAATCACTCTGACAGAGAACAATGTTTCAAAGAAAGAGTGTGCAGCAAAGGTCGTTCTTTGAAAGGTCATTAATAAAAGGTTGATTCCAGCATTTTTACATAGACCGCAATATTATCACCAAAAGTAGGTTAATGTAAAAATGTGGAATGACATGTATATAAATAAATGACGCAGTCTTGCGACTGTTTTATGATTACTTTGACTCAATACAAAAATCCTCTGCCTGATTCGACATCAGACAGCAGTCTTACGACTGTTTTATGATTACTTTGACTCAATACAAAAATCCTCTGCCTGATTCGACATCAGACAGCAGTCTTACGACTGTTTTATGATTACTTTGACTCAATACAAAAATCCTCTGCCTGATTCGACATCAGACAGAGGATTAACCAATTTTGAATTTTGAATTCCAATTACTGCTTAACCCACGAAAGCAACTCCTTGAACGAAGGTTTCTTGCCGTGCATAAATATTCCCACTCGGTATATCTTGCCTGCCACCCACGCCATACCGGCAACCGACAGATAGAGCAACACCAGCGAGAGCAGAATCTGCCATGTAGGAATATCAAACGGAATGCGGGCCATCATCACAACAGGCGATGTGAGCGGTATAATCGAGCCCCAGAATGCGAGTGGCGAGTTGGGGTCGTTGAAGACCGACATAGCCAGGATGAGCGCCAAGATGATAGGCACAGTAATAGGGGTCTGCAACTGGTTGGCATCCTGAATAGAGTCGACAGCCGAGCCTACGGCAGCAAACATTGCCGAGTAGAACAAGAAACCACCCACCAGGAAGAGGAGCAACCACACGAACATCATCACCAGGCGACCTGTATCGGTAGCAAACGAGATTGCCGAGAGCATATCGGCATCGATGCCTGCCTGTGCCGAGGTCATAGCGCCTGCCTGCACCGCCTCGACGCTCTGCATCACATCCTGCGGCATCAACGCCGGCAGCAAAGCCGAACCCAAGCCACACACCAGCACGCCCCAGATAGCAATCTGAGTCACAGCCACAGCAGCCACACCCAAAATCTTACCCATCATCAACTGGAATGGGCTCACACTCGACACCAGCACATCCAGCACGCGGCTACCCTTCTCCTCGATAACCGAGGTCATCACCATCGAGCCGTAAATAATCAGGAACATATAGAGCATCATACCCAACACCAATCCCAGCAGGTAAGCAATCACCGACGAAGTAGCCTCCTCGTCCTTGCCCTCCTCGGCCAGGTCGTTACGGAAGTTAGTGAGGGTAACGTTGACCTTCACATCCTTCATTATCTGCTCCAGATTCTCGATATCGTAGCGTTGCAGACGCTCGTGCTCGATGATTCGCTCCATCTGCGACGAGATATTCTCCTCGAGCGACATCGACGATGAGGAGTTGGTGTAGAGTTTCACATTCGATGGGTTATCGACAATATCCTCGCCTATCCACAACACTCCAAAGACATCCTGGTTGGCACGGGCCTGCTCCAAACTCTCGGTCGAGGGGATAAAGACAAGCTCTCCATCGCCTTCGAGGTTGGGTGCTATGAGCGAACTCTGGTCGATAACCAGCAACTCCTTGGTTTCGCCCTTGGCAAAGAGCATCATCAGCGTGGGTGCTGCCATCATACCGATCATCAACACCGGCATAAGTATAGTCGTAATGATAAACGACTTTTTACGAACTCGCTCGTTGAACTCACGAGCTATAATGATTCCAATCTTATTCATCGCTATTGAGTTTAACGGTTAATTACAAAGTTCCTTCGACGGCACGAATAAATATGTCGTTCATACTCGGCATCACCTCGCGGAACGAACGCAGCTCGACGCTATCGTTGGCCATAGCAATGCTCTGGCGTACAGTGGCATCGTCCTTCAAGCGAATACGCGAAGTGTGGTAGGGAGTATCGGCCACCTCAACCGTACCCATCAGGTCGGCCAACGGAGCCATCGCAGCCTCGAAATCGGCACTCTGACCACCATAGGTAACCTCAAACACATTCTCGCCAAAACGGTGACGAAGCTCATCGACCGAACCAGAGAGAATGTTGTGCGACTTGTTGATGAGAGTGATGTGGTCGCAAATCTCCTCAACGCTGGCCATATTGTGGGTCGAGAAGATCACCGTTGCCCCCTCATCGCGCAGACGCAGAATCTCCTGCTTGAGAATGTTGGCATTGATGGGGTCGAAACCCGAAAATGGCTCATCGAAAATGAGCAACTTAGGGTTGTGCAGCACCGTAGTGACGAACTGTACCTTCTGGGCCATACCCTTCGACAGATCCTCAACCTTCTTATCCCACCAGCTCTCGATACCGAGACGTACAAACCACTCTTTCAGGCGAGTAAGAGCCTCACGGCGTGACAATCCCTTCAAGCGAGCAAAGAACAAAGCCTGCTCGCCGACCTTCATTTTCTTATACAATCCACGCTCCTCGGGCAGGTAGCCGATGTGGTAGATATCCTCATCAGTGATGGGCTTGCCATCGAATATCACACGACCCTGGTCGGGCAATGTGATACGATTGATTACGCGGATAAGCGTGGTCTTTCCTGCACCGTTGGGGCCCAGTAATCCGTAGATTGAGCCTCGTGGCACACTAAGCGACACATTGTCGAGTGCCGTATGTTTTGAATAACGTTTCGTGACGTTTTCGATTTGTAAAATATCCATACAACTGATATATTTTATTCTCTGTTATTGTCTCTCTTCACTTATATGCTATCACTCTTCGACTGCCGTCTTCATTAACACATAGTGCTATGAAGGAAACCCTGCTAAAATATAGTCGCACCACCCCACAAAAAAGCTACACTTTCTGTTGGGAAAAATTAGCCCGCAGCATATAAAAATTGCATATATGCAAAACGGAGTCCGCGTGCAATAATATGCAATTTTTTAGTATATATATGCAGCTCCGTTATTTTGTATAGGCCAATATATGTTCCGAATCAGGCTGCATCAATCCCAGTCTAATCTCGCCTATATCGCTCGCCCGGGCCACAATCTCGCCCTGCGGGAAGTCAATCGATAGAATCTCTATATCCCTAACAAAATCGACCCCCACGCGGCCCATCAACTTATAGATAGCCTCCTTGGCGCACCAGATGGCTGCCAAATCGCATTTTCCGGTCACAAGAGCCTGCTCGGTAGCCGAGACATAGCGACGTGCCACACGCTCAAAATTACGCTCCACACGCTCCACATCGACCCCGCAAGGCGACTGCGCAAACACCACAGCCACCAAGTCGGCACAATGCGACACCGAGATATGTTGATAATGGGAATTTTTCAGGCAGGGTGCCCCCTGCTCCGTATAGAAAACTTCGCACGCCTCGCCCTCGACCCTACGCAGCACCCTTCGCCACGCCAATCGTTCAGCTCGGCGCGCAGACGATGTTATGCCCTCAAGCGACGCTCGATCGGCAAACGTAGCCTCCTCTTCCAGGCTTGCCAGCGACCCGATAGGCTCAACAACGAGTAACCCCTCGGGCAGGCTTAGCGATAGTGAGTTGTCCATTACTCCTCCTGATTTGAACCTGCAGAATGGCCCACAACGACCTTGATTTTGTCGACACGACGGCCATCCATCTTGCTTACCGTAAAACGTATATTGTGAGCCTCGACCATATCGCCCTTCTTCAAGAGGTCACGGCGTAGCTCCAACATCAATCCTGCCAGCGTCTCGGCACGGCCCTGCACATCGGCAAAGATATCCTCTCCCAAATCGACCACACGCTCGAAATCGACAATGTGGGTCTTACCATCGAAGATGTAGGTGTTGGCGTTCAGACGCTCGTAGAACGACTCCTCCACATCGCTCTCATCGGAAATCTCGCCCACGACCTCCTCCAGGATATCCTCCAGCGACACCAATCCCTGCGTTGCTCCATACTCGTCGACCACAATAGCGACGTGAATCTTGTTCTCCTGGAAATCGCGCAACAAATCGTCAATCTTCTTATGCTTGGGAACGAAGTAAATCTTGCGGATAAGTTGTTGCCAACCAAACTCATCGCCCGAATTGATATGCGGCAAAAGATCCTTCACGTAGAGTGCGCCCTTGATATTATCCAGATCCTCATCGTAGATAGGAATTCGCGAATAACCCGACTCTATAATAGTGCGCTTCACCTGCTCGAAAGTATCCGTAATCTCCAAAGCCACGATATCGATTCGCGGACGCATAATCTCCTCGACCTCGGTATTTACGAAATTGACAATTCCCTCCAGCATCTGATGCTCCTGCTGCGACTGCGCCGAGCCCTTAGCCAAATCGACCGCATCGGCCAACTCCTCCATTGAAATCTCGGCATTACGCGTTGCAAAACGGCTTATTCGGCCACACGTACGCACCAACACATACGACAACGGCGAAGTAATCCAACCAAAGAACTTCACCGGATAGACCACCATACGGGCAAATCCGCGCGGATTGCCCTGTGAAAGTACCTTGGGCAGAATCTCACCAAAGAGCAGCAACAAGAAGGTCACAAGCACCGTCTTGAACAGGAACTCAAAGCGATTGAACACAAAGAGCCTATCCATGATGTTTGACGAGATGATAACGACACAGATGTTTACCAAATTGTTGGTAACCAATATCGTAGCCAACAGTTTATCGACATCGGCCAATAGTGCAAGAATCTGACTATCCCGCGCATCGGGTTTCTCGCGCATCCGCTGCAATTCGCTGGGCGATAGCGAGAAGAATGCCACCTCAGAACCCGACACCAACGCCGATATCATAAGCAGCAGAATCATCACCACCAGCATAATACCGACCTCGGGGGCAAAACCCAAATATGTAATTGCCAACTCTTCCAAATTTTCGTTGTTTATATTTTACATAACAAGGTTGCTCAACTGATGTTGGGCAACCCTTATCACTTAATGCGCCCTTTCGAGCTGCAAGCTACTTGAACAATTCGCCTGTATTGATTGTGGGCTCCTGCTCCTGCTCATCGCGGAATACCTCCTTGCGACGTGCAGTGCCGTCGTTCTCCACAACAAGCTCCACATTACGGCGGCGGTACGATGGGATGCGCAACTCGGCCTCCAAATTGGCATACTTCGAAGGACGACGATCCAAAATTGCAGGCATCGAAGCGTGAGGTGCGCGAGGTGCTGCATCGAGTGGCTTCTTGGCAGGCTCCAACGTAGAGATAATCTCCTCCTCGGTCTCCGGCTCCTCAGGAAGCGCTATCTCAATCTTAGGAGGCATAGCGCGAGGGATAAACTCATCGGCACTGAATCCTGTCGCCACAACAACTACCTCGATTACATTCTCGCCCATAGGCTTCGAACTTGCTCCCCAGATAAGGTTGGCACGATGCTCAATACCATCCTCATCCTTATAACTTGCATAGCTCTGGATATAATTCAAAATCTCCATCGTCTCATCGTAGCTTACGCTATCGATATCGGCAGCCGAGATATTGATAAGCACATTTTTAGCACCAGCAATCAGGTTACTGTCCAAAAGTGGTGAGCAGAGAGAACGACGGGCAGCCTCCAAAGCACGGCCCTCGCCCTCGGCCGAAGCCACACCCATATGGGCACGACCACTACCCTTCATCACACGCTCCAAATCGGCAAAGTCGACACGCACATAAGCACTCTCGACGGTGATAAGCTCGGCGATACCCTTTGTAGCCATTGCCAAGATATCGTCGGCCTTACGGAATGCCTGCGGGAGTGAGAGCTTACCGTACATCTCGCGGATGCTGTCGTTGTTGATTACAAGCAACGAGTCGGCATACTTCTTGATCTCCTCGATTCCGCGTGCTGCCTGCTCGCAACGAGCCGGACCCTCGATAACAAGTGGAGAAGTAACGATAGCCACAGTAAGCAATCCCATCTCGTGCGCCAATTTGGCAATCACAGGTGAGGCTCCTGTACCTGTACCACCACCCATTCCTGCGGTGACGAAAATCATTCGGGTGCCCGATGCCTCGATATACTGCTTAATCTGCTCGAGCGACTCCATAGCTGCCTCACGGCCACGCTCAGGATCGTTACCTGCACCCAGACCATCTTTACCCAGACGGATTTTATCCTTCACGGGCGAATTATCCATCGCCTTCTGATCGGTGTTGCAGACCAAGAAGTTCACACCCTTGATACCGGTGTTCCACATATGGTTTACGGCATTACCACCGGCACCACCAACACCGATTACACTTATGATTGAAGATGCCTGCTTGGGCATCGAGAGTTCGTTCATCAAATCTTCCATCTCGAAAAATATTCAAATCGTTTCTAAGAAGCTCTATTAATAATTATCGTCATCATCGCCCACGTCGGGATTGCGGAAGGCATCGTTGAACCAGTTTGTGATTTTACCAAACAATCCGCCGCTTCTCTTTACATCGTCGTCGAAATCATCGTCGTCCTCATAATCATTGGGCTCAGGAGTTGCGATATTGGGCGTTGTGAGGGTCTGCGCAGTAGAGTGAGCCGGGGTCTCACCAGCTGCCGGAGCACCGAAGCTCTCGTTCACAGTACGAGGCTGGGTAGGCTGTGCCGGAGCTGCCTGAGCAGCACCAATACCTGCACCTGCTGCCGAAGCTGACTGGGCGGCAGAGGCGGCAATACCGTTATGAGGGTGAACCATAGGCTCACGCTCAACGGGCTGCGCAGATGAGTGAATAACACCCACTGGACAAGCACCCACCTTAGCACCACGCAACAACATAGAAACAGCCAACGTAAAGTTGGGCGATGAAACCTTCTCGAGCGACTCAGTCGAAACGCCAATCTCAGCACACGCCACGCGAGTCTCCTGACCGGTCACACGGTTGAACAGGTCGGCCACATTCTTCAAATCGGCCACTCCACCCGTAAGTACTATACCGGCCGAGAGTTTCTTAGCAAATCCTGCTTCGCGAATCTCGTTCCACACATACTCGGCGATATCGGTCATACGTGCCTCGATAACGGCAGCCAGATTCAATCGCGGAATAGGCTTGATTGCACGGCTTCCCTTACGCACCTGAATAAGTTCGTCGGGAGTGAGGCTCACTACGGCCGAACCGTAACGTTTCTTCAAATTCTCGACAGTCTTGGCAGGGATATATCCGTTGAAGTGGCGAATATCGTTATTCACAGCAGCACCACCGATAGGAATCGACGCGATGTAGTTGAGCACGCCGCCATAGTAGATTGCAACATCGGTAACACCACTACCGATATCGACCACAGCTACTCCCTCCTGTTTCTCGTCGCTATTAACGACCGACTCGGCCACCACAGCAGCGCTGGCATACATACCACGAATCTTGATACCCGCATCGAGGAATACTCGGCGGAAACGATCCTTGGCCGAACGCTCGCAGAGGATGAAGTTGTAGGTCGACGAGAGTTGCTTGCTATAAGAGCCTTCGGGGTTCTTCATCTCGACACCCATATCGCTCTTGTAGTTGATGGGGAAAAAATCCATAATTATCTCGCCATCGGCAGCCTTGACATTCTCCATACGCTCACGCAAAGCGTTGATATCGCGCTGTGAGATGCAGTTCTCGACATCCTCGACAAAGACGTGATCGGTATAGCGTGCGCAACGCACAAACTTACCTGAGATGCTCACATAAGCATCGGTGATAGCCACACCCACCTGCTGCTCGGCAGCCTGACGGGCACGAATAAGTGCCGACGCCACGATCTGATTATTGTCGACCAATCCTGCGGTCACACCCTCGGTTGGTTCGGCCACCACACACTCGATGTTGATGACACCACCTTCGGCATACGAACCTACGGCAACCACCACTTCCGATGAGCCTACGTCGACGGCTACTATGTAACTCTTCTTCTCCATATCTTGTTTTCTTGTTTTTCTTCTCTTTAACTCACACCGGTTCTCTTTAACTCACACCAACGATGCCTGCGCTACTGCCTAATTCTCATTCTGGCCTCACTTGGTGCAGACCACTTGACCCTCATACTCGACCGAAATGGTGCGATAGACATCCCACCCGATGTTTTTAAGGCCCTTTTCATAGAACGACAGCAACTTTTCGAGCTTGGCCTCGGCGTTATCCAACGTTCCAAACTGAACAATATGACGACCTGTGCGAGGGATCAACTCCAGTCGCACATCGCCACTTGTCATCGTAGACGCCACCACCTGAACAATTTCAGCTCTCCAAAATGGGTCATCTTCGATATATTTTACAAAGTTAATGAGTTTCAGGAAATCTTCATACCTTTTGAGCAACTTTTTTTGCTTGTCGCGCTCTGCTTGCTGTTTGAGCGTGATTGCATCGATCTTTTTATCGTTCTCACGAATCATATATCGATACTTCTTGCGCAAAGCCGCCTTGCGGGCCTTCAACTGAGCCACACGCTTGTCGAAATTGTCGTACGACTCGAAAATTCCTTTGCTTGTACGCATTCGGCGCACGTTGCGCAGCGAGTCGTCGATAACCTTATCCTGCTTGAACAGAGGCACTTTCTCACGCTGCAACTCCATTATACGCTGCTCCGAGTCGGCTATCAGCTTCGAGATATGCTCCCCGGCCGAACCCACATATTTCACAGGCAATGGAGGCTTGTAGTCACCCGTAACCACCGGCACATAGACCGATGCCGCACGTGGCGCGGTGAAGAGATAACCATCCTCGGTGACATACGAATCGAACCCGTCGACCAGCAATCGGAGCATCGGACGGCGCTGGCTCACATCGATACGCAACGCTCCATCGTAGGTGACATAAGCACTCGCACGCTCCACAAAACCGTTGCGACGTATCGCCTGTTCAATGGCTGCGAGGTCGACTTTGTCGATTGGTTGGCCGATGGTTTGAAGTTTACTCTGCGCAATCCAACGACGCACACCCTCACTCGTGAGGAGCGATTCGTCGAGCAGGCTATCGGTGATATTGATGCTCACGCTATGTACCTTCGCGACCGATCGGTGGTGCTTTGCTCGGCTGTTGAACAGCACCACAAAACCCACTACAAAGACCCACAACAAGGTGAGCAACACTATCCTTATAGCTTTGTGCATTAACTTCTTACGATAATATTCTCGTTTTCTACTCTGTTTCGCTACGCTTTTTCCTGCAAACGCTCGGCTATGGCAGCGCAATAGGCATCGATATTTCCTGCGCCAAAACTTACCACCACATCAGTATCGGCCGCACCCAACAACTCGGCCAAATTCTCTCTCTCGCACATCTGCCACGGAGCCTTCACCAGCTCGCCAATCATCTCGGAGCATACACCCTCGATGGGCAGCTCACGAGCAGGATAGATC
The DNA here is from genome assembly GCA_015060165.1 of Rikenellaceae bacterium. Lineage (GTDB taxonomy): Bacteria > Bacteroidota > Bacteroidia > Bacteroidales > Rikenellaceae > Alistipes. The sequence goes on along the minus strand of SUZC01000003.1, from coordinate 44,074 downwards.
GGCACAAGTACCACATCGTCGGCATTCGACAACGCCTCGGCAAACTCTCTATATAGGTCACGGGTACGGGTGTAGAGGTGGGGCTGGAAAATAGCCGTCACCTTGCGGCCGGGGAACATTTTTCGCACCGAAGTGAGTGTCGCCTCCAACTCCTCGGGGTGATGTGCATAGTCGTCCATATATACCTGACGTGGGGTGTTGATATAAAACTCGAAACGGCGTTTCACACCAGAGTATTCGGCCAATGCCTTGCGTAACAAATCGAGGTCCATCTCACGGCCCTCGCTCTTCGCGGCACACCACATCGAAGCCACCGCAGCCACCGAGTTCTCGATGTTAACCCAGCCGGGAATACCCAACGTGCATCGCTCGATGACGCCGCTGGGGGTCACAATATCGTAATAGTAATATCCGCCCTCGCGCAACTCCACATTGCGAGCATAGAAATCGCAAGGCTCATCGTAGCTGTATCTCCATACGCTCACACCCTCGCCGGGCAGAGTTATCTCGACACCCTTTTTCAGAATCAGATGACCTCCTTGCTTGATAAGTGCAGCAAACTGACCAAAAGCCTTGACCACAGCCTCGTAGGTACCGTATATATCGAGGTGGTCGGCAGCCACAGCCGTAATTACTGCCACATCGGGCTTAAGACGCAGGAACGAACGGTCGAACTCGTCGGCCTCAACCGCCAAACGACAACCCTCGCCCAAAACCATATTGCCGTTGAAATTCTTCGAGATACCTCCCAAAAAGGCATTGCCACCGCAGTCGCAGGCGTGGTTAAGCCACGCTATAAGGGTCGATGTTGTGGTCTTGCCGTGAGTACCCGCCACAGCCATCACATACTTCCCTTCGGAGAGGTGACCCAGCATCTGCGAGCGTTTCTCCATCAGGAAACCGCCCTCGCGGAAGAAGCACATCTGCGGATGGTCGCTCGGCACTGCTGGAGTAAAGACAACCATCGTGGTTGCGGGGTCACGAAACGCCACAGGGATATTCTCCACCTCATCGTCGTAGCACACCTCGGCACCCTCCTGCTCCAAAGCGTGGGTAAGAGGTGTGGGTGTACGGTCATAGCCCGCCACTTTTCGGCCCTCGTGCAGGAAGTATCGCGCCAAAGCACTCATTCCGATACCTCCAATACCGAGGAAATATATGTTGGTGTAGCTGTTTGTCATATCTTATTCAAAATTATATATCTCCGTCATTCCCATTATTTAATACCTGCCCAAGAGCAGTCTTTGTCGCAAAGTCTTTATGTTTTATACCACTTTTTAGCCGTAAAAAGTGGAGCAAAAAGCGGCGCAATGATAAATTTTAGGGGTCAGCCACCGAAATTTCCTAAAACAGATGCTTCGCACTTTTGAAGCAATCAAAAGGTCTCTGTTTCTTAACGGAAATTTCCCCGTCTGCCCTGAGTCCTAAAATTCATCGGTGCGTTTTTTTATTTTCATATCCGTCATTCCACATTTTTACATCAACCTACTTTTTGTGATGGTATTAGGATATATGTAAAAATGTAGGAATCAACCTTATATTAAGGGCCTACCTAAGAACAGTTCTTTGCCTCAAAGTCTATCTTTGCTCTTTGCTCTTTTATCTCTTATCTCCCAACAGGGCCTACCACTCCTTTTCAATCTGCCTCACTACACGCTCGGCCGCATCGGCAATACCGAGCGACGAGATGTTGCGACTCAACTGAGCCAGACGCTCCTTGTCCGATAGCAACTCCTGCGCCACAGCCATAGCTTTTGCGGCAGCCTCGGCATCGCGCACCATAAGGGCAGCATCACGCTCAACCAGAGCCATAGCATTCTTGGTCTGATGGTCCTCGGCCACATTGGGCGAAGGAACGAAAATCGTCGGCTTACCCACCAGGCACAGCTCCGATACAGTGCAAGCACCGCTGCGCGAGATTACGGCATCGGCCACTTCGTAAGCATAATCCATACGGTCGATGAAAGCCCCCTGCCAGATGTTCTCCACCTTGTGTTGCTCGAAGAAGGCACGCATCTCCTTTTCGTAGAACTTACCCGTCTGCCAGATAATCTGAATGGGCGAGGGCTGGCCATCGAGCTGCTCCACCCAACGTTTCATCATCTCGTTCAGCGTACGTGTACCGAGCGAGCCGCCCACAACCAACAACGTAGGCAAATCCTCGCGAAGAGAGTAATATGCCAGAGCCTCGCTGCTCTTCGACTTCGTACGTGAGAATGTACCACGCAGCGGATTACCCGTCTTGATAATCTTGTCGGCAGCAAAGAAACGCTCCATATCGTCGTAGGCCACACATATACGCTTTGCCGAACGCGAGAGCAACTTATTGGTAAGGCCTGCGTAGGAGTTCTGCTCCTGAATGACTGTCGGCACGCCCATCTGCTGTGCAGCCCACAGCACGGGTGCGCTGGCATAGCCACCAAAACCTACGGCTATATCGGCCGAAAAGTCGCGGATGACCTTGCGGGCACGCATAGCACTGCTCACAACCTTGAACGGCACAAGCAGATTCTTCAAATCCAATCGGCGCTGCAAGCCCGCCACAGGCAGACCCACTATATCGTAGCCCAAAGCGGGAATCTTCTCCATCTCCATCTTGCCCTCGGCACCGACGAAGAGAATCTCCACCTTGTCTTTATGTTTTCTTTTCAATGCTTCGGCAACGGCAACTGCGGGATATATATGGCCTCCCGTACCGCCACCCGAAAGAATTACTCGTTTCATATATCTTCCTTTATCTCTTAACCTATCATAAAAAGGTCGTAAGACCTAATTTTGAATTTCTCTATCGTCCCCAACTGTCGCGGTCGAGCGAGCGATAACCTATGGCCTCCGATATGTGGGACGGAGCAATATCCTCCGCGCCATCCAAATCGGCAATCGTACGAGCCACCTTGATTATGCGGTCGTAGGCTCTGGCCGAGAGCTGCAATCGCTCCATCGCCCTATCGAGCAGAGCACGCACCTCGGCCGATAGCGGACAAAAACGTCGCAACATAGCCGATGTCATCATCGTATTGGTATGCACCCCCGTACCTCGGAATCGCTCGGCCTGCACCTTGCGAGCCGCCATCACACGACGTCGCACCTCGGCACTACTCTCGGCAGGCACCTCCGATGACATCTCCTCCCTCGACACAGGAATGACTTCAACGTGAAGGTCGATTCGATCCATCAACGGCCCCGATATTCGGCCCATATAGCGATGTACGGCCGCAGCCGAACAGGTACACTCCTTGGTGGGGTGGTTATAATATCCGCAGGGGCAGGGATTCATCGATGCCACAAGTGTGAAATTCGAGGGGTAATCCACCGCATATCGCGCACGGGCAATACTGATGTGTTTATCCTCCAACGGCTGTCGTAACACCTCCAGCACCGAGTGTCCAAACTCTGGCATCTCGTCGAGAAACAACACTCCATTGTGTGCCAGCGACACCTCGCCGGGTTGTGGATTCTGACCTCCGCCAATCAGCGCCACAGGCGACGCCAGATGGTGTGGGGCCCGGAACGGACGATGATTCATCAATCCGCGATGCGTACCCAGCTTACCTGCCACAGAGTGAATCTTGGTGGTCTCCAACGCCTCATCGAGCGTCATAGGCGGCAAAATCGAAGGTATACGCCTTGCCAACATAGTCTTTCCCGAACCGGGAGGGCCTATCATAATCACATTATGACCTCCCGCTGCGGCAATCTCCAATGCACGCTTGACGTGTGCCTGACCCTTCACATCGGCAAAATCCTCGGCATACTCGCTCTGCTCCTGCTCGGCCGCAACCACAGCCTCTATAGGCTCAATCTCGGCCTGGCCATTGAGCGAAGCTGCCACCTGTTGCAACGACACCACAGGCAACACCTCGATGCCATCCACCACAGCAGCCTCGGTGGCATTCTCCTCGGGAACATATATACGTTTGAATCCTCGCTCGCGAGCCTCAGCCACGATGGGCAACACCCCCTTTACTGCTCTGACCGACCCATCGAGCGACAATTCGCCCACAAAGGCCACCTCGTCGAGCGACTCAGGCATAACCTGCTGCATAGCAGCCAGAATAGCCACTGCAATAGGCAGGTCGAATCCCGACCCCTCCTTACGCAAATCGGCTGGAGCCAAGTTGACCACACACTTGCGCTGGGTCATACGGAATCCCGAATTCTCGTAGGCCGAGCGTATGCGTTGCTCGCTCTCCTTTACAGCATTGTCGGGCAGACCCACAAGGAACAAGCCTGCGCCTCCTCCTGTGATGCTCACCTCGACTGTCACTCCGACAGCCCCGATGCCTGCAACGGCTCCCGTATAAGTGCGAACAAACATTTTGCTATTTCCTTACTATCTATTTTGCGATTTTTACGACTCTCGCTTGTCGGTTTTCATTATATCGTTTCAAATCTACGAATCGAATCAATCGGCCACAACCCTAAAATGGCACCTCGTCGGTCAGCGGAGCCTGCTTGTCGATATTGGCAGGGCCTTGATTGATACCCAGATCAAACTCGCCGCCACCCATAGCTGCGCCTAAGCCGCCACCAATAGCTCCCATCTGTCCTGAGCCATCGTCATCAGGATCGGGCATATTACTCTGCACGTAGTTGTACTTACGCTGCGTACCCATAGGATCGGCCGCAGTGGAGTTCTCGTCGGCATCCATATCGGCAAAACGTGCCTGATCCTTCAAGAATCGGAGTTTCACATCGGTCACTGCTCCGTTACGGTGCTTGGCTATGAGGATCTCGGCCAAACCTGCTGTCGGCATACCATTCTCGTCGAGGTTGATGCCGTAATACTCAGGGCGGTGGATGAATGCCACGATATCGGCATCCTGCTCGATAGCTCCCGACTCACGAAGGTCCGAAAGTTGCGGACGGTGCGAGCCACCACGAGTCTCGGTGGCACGACTGAGCTGCGAGAGGGCGATGATGGGCACATTCAACTCCTTGGCAATGGCCTTCAACGTACGCGAAATGAAAGCCACCTCCTGCTCACGGTTACCCTTCGACTCGGTGCTGCCGGTCATCAGCTGCAAATAGTCGATAATGATTATCTTGATATCGTTGTGAATCTTCAAACGACGGGCCTTCGAGCGGAACTCAAAGACCGACAAGGCCGGCGTATCGTCGACATACAACGGCGCTGTACCCAAAGGTTTGGTGGCACTCTCCAGGTGACGCCACTGCTCAGGCGTGAGTCGGCCCGACTTGATATCGCTACCGCTCAATCCCGTCTCGGCAACGATGAGTCGCATCATAAGCTGCACGTCGGACATCTCAAGCGAGAAGAACGCTACGGGTGACTCGTGGTCGATCGCCATATTGCGCGCCATCGACAACACAAAGGCGGTCTTACCCATCGACGGACGTGCCGCGATGATGATAAGGTCGCTGGGCTGCCAGCCGAGTGTCACGCGGTCGATAGAGACAAATCCCGACGGCACACCCACAAAGGCGCTTGTATTCTTGCTCGCATCCTCAATCTGCTTCAATGCGCGGGCGAGGATATCCTTCGAATTCTGCACCGAGCGCTTCACGTGACCCTCGGCCACCTTGAAGATCTCGCTCTCGGCATAACCGATAAGGTCGGTCACATCCTGCTCCTCATCGTACGAGCGACGCTGAATCTCGGTAGCCGAACGAATAAGCTCTCGCTGCACATACTTCTGCGCGATAATCTTGGCGTGGAACTCGACATTGGCTGCCGAACCTACCTTTTGGGTGAGGGTAGCCAGATAGGCCGCACCACCCACCTTCTTGAGCTCCTTGCGCGAACGCAGACGCTCGGTCACGGTGTAGAGGTCGATGGGCTTCAGCTCGGCCGACAACGACTCGATGGCTTTGTAAATAAGCTGGTGCTCCTCGGTATAGAAGGTTTCGGGGCGGACATACTCCTGCACGGCTATGATGCTGTCGCGCTCAAGCATCAACGCACCCAGCACAGCCTCCTCGAGCTCAACAGCCTGAGGTGGAACGGTGCCGACGATGGGAGCCTCGCTCAATTTTTCATACGCAGCGCGGTTGGCTGCCGATGGAGTATAGTCCTTTGCCATATGTTTATAATTATTATTCGTAAGGTAAATACAAAATGCTATTTATTAGCTATTTACACCCTTTTCGATGCCATTTTTACCACAAAACGAGCAATTGCAGGGTATTTCAAATTTCAAATTTACTCAAAAATAGTCAATCCGCAACGATTTGCCGAGCAAAATTTATGAACAGAATGGTTGTTAACAACCTCCGATTTTGTTGATAACTCGACGCTCGTGAAACAAAAATTGATAATCGAAGATTATAGGCATAAAAAAAACCGCCACCCCGAAAGGTGGCGACAATCAGTCTATAATTTTAATCGCTGTAATAATTGTCAATTTGTTCTTTCCATTCGTCAAGTATCTCTTTATTTCCTACCTTAACAAAATACAAAGTGAGTCCTCCGGTCTCTCCTGCTTGCAAACAATGTGTGGTAAAAACCATCTCATCTCCATCAAAATAGAGTATATTAGATTTAGAAATCCCTTTTTCAAATATTCTACGATTAGGAGCAAATTCAATATTAGGCCGGTTAGTGGAAGGATATCTTACTACCGTATTGTAATACCAAGTTACAATTCCTTCATTATCAATATCATATACAGAACCAATGAAGTCCACTCCAAGCCACCCAGACTTTGAAAAATCTGTAATATAAAAGTTTCCGTCGACCACATTGGCATACTCCACTTTCTCTGTCACCCAACAAGGCGACTGTGCAAGCAACTCAACTACATTATCTGGAACAGGCGGAATATCCTTACCAATATAATCTTCGAATGCAACACCTCTCTCTATTCCCAGCTTGTCAGGCTTATCTTCCTTGCTACACCCTGCAAACGCTGCAACAGCAAGCAACATAAATAATAGCTTTTTCATAAAAATTTAGTTTTAGGCTATACACTTCTTTCTCACGAATACTTTCGCACGATGTAAAGATAATAAAAAATTTAGGGGAGGGGGCAAATATTTTGACGAAATTTTTTGATTTTTTTGCGTTTTCGGGTGGATTTTCTTAGAATTTACCCCCAAAAAGCTAATTATTAAAATTGTTTAAAAACGTCATTCTGACAGAGAACAATGTTTCAAAGAAAGACTTTGCAGCAAAAGATTGTTCTTTGCAAGGTCTTTAATAAGCGGTTGATTAATCCGCGTTCGCGGCTTTTGGTTGCTACGGTTCGGCAAAGTATGCAAACATACTCTGCTCTCACCTTAATCGCAACCTTCCCGACATTTTTACATAGACCGCAATATTATCACCAAAAGTTGATTGATGTAAAAATGCGGAATGACGTATTTATATAAAAAATATCCTGCCTAACTCGATGTTAGACAGGATATTTAACCAATTTTGAATTCTCAATTCCTTCGACTACCAGATGATAACTCGCTCGTTCTCGGGCAGGAACATAGCACCCTCGGTGATGCCGAAGGCATTGTGGAAGGTGTCGATATTACGCAGGGTAACATTCACACGGTTCTTGCCGAGTGAGTGAACATCGGTCTTGGTGAGGCGTGCAATCTCCTCATCGCGGATGTTCTGACCCCAGATTGTAGCGTAAGAGAGGTAGAAGCGCTGATCGGCAGTGAAGCCATCGATAGGTGCAGGCTCGCCCTTACCCTCGAATGAGTTGTGCAATGCGGTGTAAGCCACTCGCAAACCGCCCTGGTCGGCAATATTCTCGCCGAGCGACAATGCGCCATCGGCCATAATCGCAGGCTGACCATCCTTGGCTGGAAGGCACTCTACCTTGTTGAACTGCTCAACCAACACATCGGTCTTCTTCTTGAAAGCCTCTGAATCGGCATCGGTCCACCAGTTGGCCATATTACCCACCTTGTCGAAGTGGCGACCCTGATCGTCGAAGCCGTGAGTCATCTCGTGGCCGATAACCACGCCGATAGCACCGTAGTTTACAGCGTCGTCGGCAGCCGAGTTATAGAACGGTGGCTGAAGAATAGCCGCTGGGAAGCATATCTCGTTGGTTGTGGGGTTATAGTATGCGTTGACATACTGGGGTGTCATATGCCACTCGTCGCGGTCAACCTCCTTACCGAGCTTCGAGATATTGTCGGCTGTATACCACGCCGATGCCTGCTTCATATTCTCCCAATAAGAGTATGCAGGGTCAATCGAGAGCGATGAGTAATCCTTCCACTTGTCGGGGTAGCCGATCTTCACAGTGAAGGTTGCCAACTTCTCGCGAGCCTTGGCCTTGGTCTCGGCAGACATCCAATCCAGAGCGTCGATATGCTGACCCAAAGCGGTCTGCAAATTCTTCACAAGCTCCAATACGCGCTGCTTGTCGCTCTCAGGGAAGTACTTCTTCACATAGATTTCGCCCACAGCCTCGCCCAGGATTCCGTTGGGCACAGCCATAGCACGCTTCCAGCGGGGACGCATCTGCTGCTGACCCGACATCTGGCGACCGAAGAAATCGAAGTGTGCGGTGTAGAGCTCATCGCCCACATAGCCCGCTGCACTCGAAATAACGCTGGCAGCCAAGTAGTTCTTGATGGTAGCGAGAGGCTCCTTCTTGAGCAAGCCGTTGACAGTGTCCAACACCTCAGGCTGGCCCACAATAATCTTGTCGAACTCGCCGATGCCCATATCGCGGAAATAGGTAGCCCAATCGATAGCGTCGTAACGCTTCACGAAATCGGCCTTTGTCATTGGGTTGTACTGCGATGCAATGTCGCGCAACTGCACATTCGAGCGGAACGACTTAGCCATCTTGGTCTCGAACTCCAACACACCCTTAGCCGACTCGGCAGGGTTGGCGATGCCACACAATGTGAAGGCCTTGGTAAGCCACTCCACATAACCCTCGCGCTTCGATGCGTGCTCCTCGTCGAGATAGTAGTCGCGGTTACCCATACCCAGACCCGACTGATCGGCATAGAGAGCATTGATGTTAGAGTTCATCAAATCGGCACTCACGCCGATGCCAAACAATGGATTGCCGGCAGCCATATGAATACGTGCCAAAGCGATTGTAACGTGCTGCAACTCCGACACCTGCATAAGCTGGTCGAGGTCGGCCTTCAATGGAGCCACACCCTCCTTGTTGAGACGAGCTGAGTCGAGACCCATAGTGTAGAGGTCGGCGATCTTCTGCTCGACGCTGCCCTTCTCGGCCTTCGACTGAGTCATCGATGAGAAGAGGTCGTTAAGACGCACCTCGTTGTTCTCGCGCAAGATGTCAAACACGCCGTAACGCGAAAACTCAGGCTTCATAGGGTTGGCCTTCTGCCAGCCGCCCGTAGCGTACTGATAGAAATCCTCGTTGAGAGCCACGCTCTCGTCGAAATTAGCACGGTCGATAGCAGGACGCTGCTCGTCGGCCGCATTCTTACAACTTGCCATAACTGCAATTGTTGTGATGGTTAATAATAACTTTTTCATTCTTATTGTTTTTCAAAAATCTACAATGATGTAAACCAATATACGGCGTCCTTCGCCACGGCGCAAACTCCGCAATTGCGGCACAAAGGTAATAAATATTCACTAAAATTGTACGCAAAGCACTTATCTCCACACAAGTTATAACCAACGCCACCCCTCTTATTCATAAAAAAATCGCCACCCCCAAAAAGCCGATTATTGAAATTATTCAAAAACGTTTTGGGTTGGGCGCGGGGAATTCAAAATTCAAAAAAACCGCCACCCTTTTTCAGGCGGCGGCCTTAAAATTCAAATTATGGTCTTTCATCTTCTGGCAAATCCTCGTAGGCTGTTAACATATCCCAATATTCATCGCTCGGACTCCAACGGACAACATACTCTCGCGAGTAGGGATACTCCTTTATGGCAGGATTGTAAAATTCTATAACCATACTCTTATCGTCGTATGCCACAATATTCATTGTTTTAACAAGGCTATCGTGCTTGCGAACAAGTGAAAAACTATTGCCAGCACCAGAAAGGGCATAAGTATAATAGTATGGATAAGAATTTAGAGGGTGAGAGCGCAATTCATAAAAATTACCATCGGCTACTCTGTAATTCGCGCCTCGACTTCCTCCTTCCAATTTCATATTCTCAGGGTCGTAATACAATTTACTATCACCCTTACCACCAGCCTCGGTATATTGATATATGATTTTTACCTGCCAACACTCGGCTGATTTCATAATATCCATAGCAGAGAGTTGGCTTTGGCCCATCGATTGGATAATATTTTCCAACTGATTTTGATTTTCATCTTCCTTGCTGCACCCTGCAAACATTACAACGGCGAGCATCATAAATAGAATTCTTTTCATAATTTATCTACTATAAATCATATACCATTATTTTAAAATCAGATGCATAATTTTCATATTTACTACCTGGCAAATCACCAACAGAACTATCAATATATTCATCATCTAAGCTAGGAGCTGGATATAATTTGAATAACCCTGAAGAGTAATAACCATCGCATCTCCCTTCATAACCAAAATTACAATGCAATAAATTATATTCTTTTGTATTTTCTATATATTCGTTAAACCTAAAAGAATCTATATAATGCCTAACCCAGAAATCTTCTTTATAAACATTACACCCATCAATAAGCCACGCATGATATGCACTTTCTCCATCGACCTCACTTCTACCCCTAATATAAACGGGCTGCTCCCTATCGCATAACATATCAATTACTACGGTTGTATTAAGTTCGTTGATAATTTGCACACTATAATATCCATGTCTTGTCATTAATGCAGCCGCATCTTCTATACTTGAAGCTGTTCCATCATCACGAGTATCCGTACCACCCCAATCTGCAGGTAATTCCAATGCAACTGCCCACATAAGCCATGCAACTGCATTTATAACATCATCAGATGGGGAAGTGTTTTCAAAATCATATTGACTTGCTAAATTCCATGAAATAGCTCGATTACCCACAAGATTGGGAAATCTATTATAACACATAATTTGTGCAACTGCAACTGTCACACACCCTGCAAACTCTCGGTTGAACACACAGTTATCAATCAAAGGAAAACGCAAATTAAACGGATGGTCCTGCCCCCATTTTGTTCTAAGCAAAGGGGACTGACGACCAATTACCGTAGTTTCTGTCCAAGTTTGGTCTCTTGGAATCATCGGCATTTCAGGAAGCGTATGCTCAAAACCCATTACATCTACTTGTATCTTATTATTCACCAACCCCATCACATACTCCTCGATATCCTGCTCGCCATCGTCTGAGCGAGTAGCAGAGAGTGTTAATTGTTCGGGAGAAATCTTTGTTTCATCGAGAATAGCATAGATGGGTTCCATACGTTTGTCGGCGCCCATAATAGCACTTCCGCCATCCTCCAAATCGACAATGTAGACAACATCTCCATCCTCCGCTCCGCGAGTGGTGGGAACAAAATCACTTTTTCTCAGGGTTTGAATCGAGCCAACAGATATGGCTCGGGTAGATTCTCCGCCCATTACAGTCTGCAACAACTGAACGGCCTCATCGGGTGTAACCTCGTAAGGATTTGAGGGACTTTCATTTGTAGACAATGCTACATCTTCGTAAGAGCAGGCAACAAAAGCTACCGCAATTATTGCCAGAGAAAAATTTAAAAGCTTTTTCATATTTTTTTAATTTTAAATTAAATACTCAAAGTTTCTCTCTCACAATAATCTTTCGCACATTACAAAATTAACTACAATTTCTCATTCGCACAATAATTTGGCCAAATATTTTTTTTATCCAGTGTATAATTTCGCAAAATTCAGTGTAAAAACATTGAATTTACCCCGAAAAAGCTAATTATTAAAATTGTTTAAAAACGTTTGAGATGGGCGAGGGGAATTCAGAATTAAAAATTGGCCTTCGGGCGGGAATATAATTTTGAATCTTGAATTCCTATCGCTTTTGCCCAAGCAGACCATTAGGCAAAAAAATACCCGAGGCTACCATCACGGGACTCCTCGGGTTCACTATGCTAATTGTCTTATGGTTGGTTCTTACTCAACACGATAGATGTAGGGGCAGTATGTGTAGATATCCTTCTTCGAGAGCATATTCTCGATTCGTTTGTATTGTTTATAGAATTCGCCAATCTCGCCTTGTGGGGCAAATGCTGCGCGAATCCTCACGTTGAGGCTCTCCAACATTGCCATAAAGCCTGTGAGCTCCTCCTTAACCTCCACGATTTGGAAGTTATCGCCCAAGCCCGACTTCTCTACTGCAATTGCCAATGCGGCAGTAATGCCTCCGCAAGTGTCAACCAAACCGTTCTGCTGCGCCTCGACACCTGTCCAAACGCGACCCTCGGCAATCTCCAATACCTTCTCGATTGTGAGGTTACGACCCTCGGCTACAAGCGAAGTGAAACGCTCATATACTCTATCCACACCGCGCATAAGTGCCTGATGCTCCTGAGCTGCAAGGGGCGAGAATCCATTGCCCATACTTGAATATTTGTTGGTTGTAACACCGTCGATTGTAACACCCAAATTCTTCTCCAAAGCTGCACCAAAGCTTGGCAACATACCAAACACACCGATTGAACCTGTGAGCGTGAACTTGTCTGCAACGATTGCGTCGGCAGGAGCTGAAATGTAGTATCCACCGCTGGCTGCGGTGTGACCCATCGATACGATAATAGGCTTCTTCTGCTGCAAGAGCTTTATCTCGCGCCAGATGATATCCGATGCCAAAGCACTACCACCGGTTGAATTGACACGCAACACAACAGCCTTCACGTCGTCGTCTTCGGCCACACCTTTGATGGTCTTGGCGAGTGTGTAGCCATAGATATTGTCGTCGCTACCACTACCATCAACAATATCACCCTGTGCATAGACGATAGCCACCTTTGGAGCTGCGGCTTTCGCGGCATTTGGAACGAGTGATGAAGCGTATTCGCCCAACGATACGTACTCGGGCTTCTCGATGCCATACTCGCTCTTGAAGAGCTCCTCTACTTGGTCGGCATACAATGTAGCATCGACAAACTTATGCTCAACGGCTTCCGAAGGCAGAGTAATAGCCAAATCGTCGGCCAATTTATTGAGTGCCTCAACGCTTATGCCACGCGATTTCGATACGGCTTCTGTAATAATACCCCACATAGTGTTGGCCAACTGCTGGTTTTGTGCGCGGTTGGCGTCAGACATCTTTGTCAGGAAGAATGGCTCAACGGCACTCTTATACTTACAAACCGTAGGGCGTAAGATACTTACCTCGATACCCAACTTATCGATTAAGCCCTTGAAGAACATATTGTCAACCGACAAACCCTTCCATTCGAATGAACCCTCGGGCTGGATAAAGATTTTGTCTGCCACCGAGCAGAAGTAGTATGCAATCTGAGAATAAACCTCGTTGTATGAAACCACAAATTTACCACTCTGCTTGAATGTCTCGATAGCGGCGCGCAACTCCTCCAATGAGGTTATCGATGCCGAGCCGGCACCGTTTAGATTGATATAGATACCCTTGATACGCTCGTCGGTCGATGCCTTCTCGATAGCACGCAGAGCGTTGTAGAGCGTAAGCTCTCCGCTGGTAGTCATCGAAGCGAAGTCGAACATCGCCATTGGGTCTTTTGTGGGTGCTTCAACCAAGTTCTCGCTTAAATCAATACGCAAGATTGCGCTCTCTGGAATAGTTGTTTGCGTAGGCTGCATCAATGCCGAGAATCCCGAGAATAGGATTGCAAAGAAGATTGATGTAACCACTCCACCTGCCAGAACAGCCAACAATGCCGCCAAAAATATTTTACCAAACGATGCTCCACCCTTGCCGGCCTTTGCCTTTTTGGCTTTGGGTTTAGCCGATGCTGCTACGGGAGCTGCCGCTACTGGCTCCTTTGCAGGCTCTGTGGCCTGCTCCTTTGGCTGCTCGGGCTGCTCTTTCACCTGCTCGGCTGCTTGCTCCTTTACAATTTCTGCGGCCTGATCCTTCACTTGCTCGGGCTGCTCCTTTACAATCTCGGATGCCTCATTGGCCCCTTGATTAATTTTATTCTCTTCCATATAGTTTTTTGATTCTGTTTCCCTCTTAACTCTCAAAAATATATCACATTTGTTCCCAAACGTTCCGACTTTGCGCTCCGCGCTTCCCTGCTACTTCACCAACGAAGTCTTATACTTGCCATTCACAAACTCGCACTTGAAACCCATCGATTGTGGGAATGTCGAGCCAAGCCACTCATTGAGGCCCTCGCCACCCACCAGCGACTTCGACCAGCTGTCCGAGGTCTTGATCTCGCTCAGAGCGTAGGCAAAGTTGTTATTCGCAACCATCATACCACCCATCTCCAAAGCAGCCTCGTAGGTGCGCTCAGGGTCGGGAGTGACGCCCGACTTAGGAGTCACCTGAATCTCAAACTTTGCCGTTACGGGCAGGTTAATCCACGATGAGCGAGTACCGCTATACATGTCGGGATCGAAAGGACGCTCGGCAGTCACCGTGATCTCAATCATATTGTACTTATTGAGGTCGTGGGTTTTGGTTTTGCCTTCGTAGTCGGTAACCACACACTTAACATCGGCCATCTCCAACAAATCGGCACTCGGGGTAGCATAGAAATATGTCTCGAGCATAGCCAATTCGTAGTGCGGGTCAACATCGGGCTCCTCTGTCTTCTGATTATCGTCATCATCCTTCGAGCAAGCGGCCATAGAGGCGCAACACAAAGCTCCCACCAATAATAATTTTGCTATTTTCAAAAATCCTCTCATAACATTTGAATTTAAAATTCATAAGCGGCACAAAGGGATTTTGCCCACGGCCCGCAATTTGATACAAATGTAGCGAATAAATCTCAAATGTCAAATTTATCTATCTATAATAGTCGCAAAAAGGGCGAGAAACTTACATAATTTTGCAAGTTTTTTTGTTTATTCATTTTTTTTGCGCATTAAAATATAGACATACCGGTCAACAGGCCGAATCTGAAATTTTTATGTGTGCAATTCGGATTCCGCAACCACGCGCCTATACCAACTCTTAAGTGTCGATTTCACCAACTAAAAACGGCTAAATTGCACCGACAAATTCCTCTCAAAAGAACAAAAGTTGCCCTTTCGCAGCGAAATAATCACTATATTTGAGTACACTTTTTACCGAAAGAGGTTTTTTTATGGCAGCACCCAAGCGAAAAAGGTGCCCCCACTGTGGTTATTTGGAGACGATTAAATGGGGAAGACAGCGAGGGCATCAGCGATACAAGTGCAAAAATTGCGGCATTTGTTTCACATCGCGCAGAAAGGATGTAAGTAGTGCCAATCGATTTATATGGTTTAAGTGGTGGATATTACGCAAGCAGACTATTGCCGAGATCTCGCAGATGAGCGGTCATAGCAGTCGCCAGCTATCGAGATGGTTCGACACCTATTTGCGGTCGTATCCTGTGTGGAAGATTTTTAATTGTGAGGAAGGAATTAACCTTTCGATTGACGGTACCTGGTTCCCCAATAAGGTGTGTCTTGTAGTGTACAGAGACGAGACCATAAAAACAACTCTCTTTTACAGAATTACCGACGACGAGAGAGCGTGCGAAATAGTCGAAGATCTCAACACAATCAAGTACTCCGGCGTAAATATTAAGAGCGTCACAACCGACGGCAGCCCCGCCATCATCCAAGCGGTCGAAGAGGCGTGCCCCGATGTGGTGCGACAACGCTGTGTGGCTCACATTCAACGCGAATGTCAGAGCTGGATAACGCGTTTCCCGCATAGCACCGCCGCCAAGGAGCTTCGGCGCCTGGCCGGACGTATATGCACTATTCGCAACCACACCCAACGCGACGAATGGATAGCCCATTTCAAGGAGTGGTATGCCACACACCGCCATTACGTCACCCGCAAAAGCGGCCCCTTCACCTCGGGCATCGAGTGGAAGGAGCATCGAATGGTGTGCAAGGCCTACACCCACCTGCGGCGTGCCTTGCCCAATATGTTCCAATTTGTCGAGCACCCCGATGTGCCTCGTACCACAGCCGCCCTGGAGTCGTTCTTCGGGCAGCTCAAAGAGAACATATCGCTACATCGCGGCCTTTCGAAACGCCACTGCGAGGAGTATGTGAGGTGGTATCTCCACTTCCGCCATCAAACGCACATCGAGAAACATAAATAACGGTCACAGCCCCCGACTTGGGGGCTGTGTAATTCATAAAAAGCCGCCACGCCTTACGGCGCAGCGGCTATGAAACGAGCTATACAATCAATCTTTTACTTCTCTTTACTCTTTAAATAATCATCCACCTGCTTAACCCACTTATCAAGAAGTTCTTGGCTACCGCGTTTTGTGAAGAAAATAGCTGGTCCAAGTTCGGAATTATCTCCATTATAACGAGTGAAAATCATCGTCTCTCCATCATAATAGAGAATCTTTGATATTTTTGCTTTCGTTAAAGCTTCCATAAAAGGTTTCGCTTTATTATTCTCAGAGGGCCTACCTATTTGTCCATAATAATACATATTTGCATAGCCGTCTTTATTAAATGTAAAAATTGAATTTATATACCCTTTTCCACCAAAACCAATTCCAAGAAACAAATTGGGGTTGGCAGATGGAAAATAATACTTACCATCTATGACATCTGCATGTTCATATTTTTCCACCTCCCAACAAGGTGATTCTGCTAATAATTCAATTATATTATCTGGAACAGGTGGAATTTCCTTACCAATATAATCTTCGAATACAACACCTCTCTCTATTCCCAGCTTGTCAGGCTTCTCTTCCTTGCTACACCCTGCAAACGCTGCAACAGCGAGCAACATAAGTAGTAGTTTTTTCATAATAATTTAGTTTTAGGTTATACACTTCTTTCTCACGAATACTTTCGCACGATGTAAAGATAATAAAAAATTTAGGGGGGGGGCAAATATTTTGACGAAATTTTTTGATTTTTTTGCGTTTTCGGGTGGATTTTCTTAGAATTTACCCCGAAAAAGCTAATTATTAAAATTGTTTAAAAACGTCATTCTGACAGAGAACAATGTTTCAAAGAAAGACTTTGCAGCAAAAGATTGGTCTTTGCAAGGTCTTTAATAAGCGGTTGATTCCAGCATTTTTACATAGACCGCAATATTATCACCAAAAGTTAATTGATGTAAAAATGTGGAATGACGTATTTATATAAAAAATATCCTGCCTAACTCAATGTTAGACAGGATATTTAACCAATTTTAAATTTCTCAAGTCCGGCGTCTTCAAAGACCGCATCAGACGATTTTAGTAGAACAATCCGCGCTTACCAAAGATGGGATATCCAAAATTGAAAGTCACATAGAAGTTATCGGTGGTATCTATGTCGTACTTCGATATGGCTACACTCACAGGGCCTATTCGGGTATGATAGACAAACGACAGGTCGGTCATATAGTGCATATAGTCGTCGACACCCAATGGGTCGCGCAGCATAGCGTAGAATCCTGCACGCAGGTAGAAATTCTTCACCAGCGAGAAGGTAGGCATCAAACCCACAGCCGCATAACGATTGGCGTAGAACTCGGGCATAAATATCATCTTCGAGTGCGCTGTCGGGGCATAGCGTGGCGAGGTGAGGATTGTCGAATACTCGTTGCCAAAGGTGGGGTGGTCGGTATATACCGCCTCGATATTATAACCCATCGAGAACCACGTGCGACGCCAATCGCCCGGATAGTGTTCCCACGTAGCCTTGGCTCCCAGCCAACGACGCTGTTTGTAGACTCTGTCGAACTCAAACATCTCGCCTGTTGGCACATCGTAGCCGTCGCGACCCATAACAGCGATTGCCGACAACGAGAGTTTCGTGCCGTTTGTTGGGTAGACAATCTTGTTGAGTGTGCTGCGCTCGAAGAGCATACGGCCCGCCACATAACGGAATCGGTCGTGGGTGTGGGGGATATCATCGTCGAACGGAGTTTCGTAAACGTAGTAGTTATAGCCTGCGTTGGCCGCCATCTCGAAGATACTCTTACGGGTCACAGTCACACCATATGCCGCATTGGCAAAGACATCGATGGTGCGGGCATCGATGGTGTTGCGCATAGGGGTAATCGCTCCGAAAGAGCCTTTCAGAGTCGACTGGCGCACCATCGAGACCGAGTAGTCGACATACATCGGCGTGCGACCCAAAATAACCGTACGGCCTCCACCTCGGAGAATGACCGATGCCGGACCGAGGAAGAAGTCACCATAAACGGTCTGCGCGGTGCGGCCGATGGTGAAGTAGTTAAATCCAAGGAATACCTGGTTGTTGGTCGTCGACGATACGTTTGCTCCCAACGAATAGCGCATCTTGGGCTTGGTCGAGAGGTCGAACTCGATGCTGAAATCCTCATACAACGAGTCATAACAAACCTTCGGGAATGAGTTGATATTGAAATCGTTAGACGCAATGAGCGAGAAGAATCTATCGCGCACCTCGGACATATGTCGCCTCTGGCGCTGGGTCGAGTCACGCTTGGGTTGCTCGAAGTCCATAAAGGTGCGGGCATACTGCTTCTGACGCGGACGCAGACCCTTCAACTCTCCGCCACTGAACACCAACTCAGGGCATCGCTCACGAAAGGCCGCACGCAGGCTATCGGTCTGAGCAACAGTGCGACGGCGCGACACACGTGCCTTCAACTCATCCATACGGCTCATAGCATCGTCATAACCCTCCTGAATGGTCTGCTCTCCTGCGGCGAAATCCAACAATCCAGCTGTAACCTCGCGCTTGAAAAGCATACTCTTACCTTCGGGCAGCGAGTAATCGGTCGGCATAGTCACCAACGCAATCACCTGCTCCTGAACGGGCGACTCTGCATCGGCCGAATTGTCGCCATCGAGACACTGCGAACCAATCAGAAAATCGGGATTGAAATCGCGCTCCAACACCCGCCACGGAAAATTATCGTAGCAGCCACCATCGACCAACACGCGACCCTTGTCGTCGGTCACCGGACGGAAGAGCATAGGGTACGACATCGAGGCTCGCACAGCAAAGGGCAAATCGCCCTGTGAAAACTCCACCGCCTCGTGGCGATTCATATCGGTTGCCACACAACGATAGGGCACCATCAGCTTATCAAAATTACCTCCGGCAGCGGCCGAGGGAGACGAGAACAGCTCAATAAGAGCCAAATCAATCTGGGCTGTATTGACAAATGCGTGGGGCAAGGCCAAGTTCAACGAGCCACGGTCACTTGTCGAATCGCGCTTGATGTCGGCATAAATAGAGAGCATCGATGGCGAATCGGGGCGCTCAGTGTAGTAGAATTTATACTTAGGGTCGAGCACACCCGAGACCCACTCCTCAACCTTGCCCGAAGCAACGATAGCCTCCATCTCGGCGACCGAGTAACCTGCGGCATACAGCGCACCGACGATGGCTCCCATTGATGTTCCCGACACATAGTCGATTGGTATCTCGCTCTCTTCCAGCGCTTTAATCACGCCTATATGATACAATCCCTTTGCTCCGCCACCCGCCAGCACCAGACCAATTTTTCCATCTGTTGACTTCTTTGCGTCACGTTGCAGAGCCTCCTGCTGTCGACGGATTGAATCGGCTATAGCTCGCGCTCGGCGACGATTCGCACCGCGACGGCGGCCACTTCGCAACGTATCGGGCAAGCTTGCGGCAGCAACATTCTCACCCTTAGCATTGGGCTGTGCGAGGGTGGGCTGTGCATAGGTTGATATGGCCGGATAATTGGCCAACATTGCAACCAACAACACAATTAGCAAAAAAAAGCGGTTATTTTTCATATTTTTTGGTAACTTTGCACGTTATATATACCGTAGAAATCTACCGTATCACAAAAATATTGATTTTTGAGCAAAAAAACAAAGCCTCAAATGCGGTGAGTCACAATATAAACCAAAATCTCACGCAATGAGGATAACATACGCAATCGGGAAGTGCGTAATTACCAGCGGTAAAATTAGCAACTCTCCCCGCATTGCACTGAGCTGAAAAAATAAGATAATTAAAACATAAAAACGATGATTGAAAAGATTAACGACTTACTCAAACGTGTAGAGGCTTTCTCACCCGCCACAGCGGCCGAGGTTGAGGAGTTCCGTATCAAAGTACTCGGCAAGAAGGGCGAATTGAATGCCCTGATGGAGGAGTTCAAGAGCGTACCTGCAGAGCAGAAGCGCGAGCTTGGCCAGAAAATCAACGCCTTGAAGCAGGCAGCCACCGAGCGTATCAACACCTTGAAGGCTTCGCTTGCCGACTCGGCTGCCACCAAGTTGGCTGCTGTGGGCGATATGACACGCCCTGGCTCAGCCGAGGCCGATGGTACTCGCCATCCCATCTCGATTGTGAAGAACCAGATTGTAGAGATCTTCTCACGTATGGGTTACACCGTTGCCGAGGGTCCCGAGATCGAGGACGACTGGCACGTATTCTCGGCTCTGAACTTCCCATTGGAGCACCCAGCACGCGATATGCAGGATACATTCTTCGTTGAGAAGGCTTCATCGGAGCCCGACACCAAGGATGTGATGTTGCGTACTCACACATCGTCGATTCAGGTGCGTGCTATGGACCACCAGAAGCCCCCTATCCGTATCGTTTGCCCGGGTCGTGTGTTCCGTAACGAGGCTATCTCGTACCGCGCACACTGCATCTTCCACCAGGTGGAGGGACTCTACATCGATGAGAACGTATCGTTTGCCGACTTGAAGCAGACTCTGCTCTACTTCGCCAAGGAGATGTTTGGCGACAGCGCTCAGATTCGTCTGCGTCCTTCGTACTTCCCCTTCACCGAGCCCTCGGCTGAGATGGACGTATCGTGCAACTTATGCGGCGGCAAGGGCTGTAACGTCTGCAAAGGTACAGGCTGGTTGGAGATTATGGGTTGCGGAATGGTCGATCCCAACGTTTTGGAGTCAAGCGGCATAGACTCGAAGAAGTACTCGGGCTTCGCGTTTGGTATGGGTGTTGAGCGTATCGCAATGTTGAAGTATGGCGTAAAGGATTTGCGCCTCTACTTCGAGAACGATGTACGATTCCTGCACCAGTTTGACAGCGCACTCTAATGTGCCTAACAAAGGAAAAATTGACACTATAGAATGAGATTGGGGTTTAAGCCGATAGTGTTGGCCATAGCATTGTGCCTTACGCTCGCCACGGTAAGTGGCAGGGCGGGGGGAGCTATGCTCTCATCGCTCGACCGAGGCACCGAGCAGGATACCCTGCAGGAGAAGAGGCCCAAACCCCAACTAATCATTCCCGACTCGTTGAAGGCCCTCTACCGCTATACGGAGGGTCTGAAAAAGTATACCATCTACAAGGATACCACCTCGGCACTGAAACTCTACGACGAGGCCCTCGCCATCGACAGCACACTCACCCCGGCCCTCTACGAGAAGGCCTCGATACTGCTCGACAGCGATCCCAAGCTGGCACTCACAACCGCCCGCAAGAGCTATCTGGCCGACTCTACGAACCGTTGGTATATGGCCCTCTACGGACAGGCCCTCATCATCAACAACCACTACGCTGAGGCTATCCCCATCTATCGTCGACTCATCCGCGTCGACCACAAAAATCCCGACCACTATCGCATTATGGCTATGCTCTACCAGCAGCAACAGATGCCGCTGTCGGCCATTGCCATAATCGACTCGGCCGAGATGCGATTGGGTAAGTTCCCACAGCTGGCAGCTCTCAAACGCCGCCTCTATATGGTCGCAGGTCAGTTCGACCGTGCTGTCGACGAGGCCAAAAAAGCTGTCGACGAGACCCCCTACGATCAGAATCTGGTGATTCAGCTTGGCGAGGCCTACTCGGCCGCCGGCGAGGATTCGATGGCGAGGGTGACACTGAAACAGGCTGTCGATATGGACTCCACCAATATCGAGGCACTCAGCGCCTACATAGACTATGCCATTCGCAAGAACGACTCCGACTCCTATCTGGGTACTATGCGCCAGCTATATGCGCAGAAGGGTTTTCCGCTGGAGCGAAAGGTTGATATGCTAAAACGATTTATGGAGGATCGCCGGTTCTACGGCAACAACTTCCACAAAATAGGACAGTTGGCAGCTACACTTGCTATTCACTATCCCAAGGAGAAGAGCGTGGTGGACGTATATGGCGAACACCTGATTGCAGGAGGTAATCTGGATAGTGCTCTGGAGCATTTCAAATCCCACATTACCGACGAACCGCCACAGATGGATTACTATATGGCCGTAATCGATATCGAGGACTACAAACAGCGTCCCGATTCGGTCGACAGATATGTGGCTATGGCGGTGGAACGATTCCCCGACAACGCCCTGCTCTACATCCGCAAGGCCAACCGTCTCTACGTTAAGGACAATCTGATGGGTGCCATCGAGACCTTCCATCAGGCACTCCCCTATGCCGACAACGACACCCTGCGCAGTCAGTTGTGGGGCTACATTGGCGACACCTATCACCTCATATCCGAGCGTGCCCAGCTAATCAAGCAGAAGAAGCTGAAGGCCGACACGCTGGCCCATCACGTCAAGATGAGCCACAAAGCGGCAGCGAAGCAGTGCTACGAGGCCTACGACAAGGCTCTGGAGTTGCACTACGACAACGCCTCGGTGCTCAACAACTACGCCTACTACCTGAGCGAGGAGGGGCGTGATTTGACCATCGCATTGAAGATGTCGGCCCGAGCCATCGAATTGGAGCGTAACAACTCCACATACCTCGACACCTATGCCTGGATTCTCTATAAGCAGGGACTCTACGACGATGCCCGCAAATATATGCGTCAGGCCCTCTCGTACGACACAAGCAAGAGCCCGGCTCTGCCCGAACATTATGGCGATATACTCTTCGAATTGGGCGAGTATTTCATGGCCCGCACCTATTGGAGCAAGGCACTCGAACTGGGCGCCGACAAGGCTGCAATAGATGAGCGTATGGAGCGTGTACGCGCAGCCGAGGAGCTACAAAAGGAGCTACAGAAACAACAGCAGATGGAGCAGGCGAAAGCGGCAAATGGCAGTGCCGTGAAGGCCACCGATACCAAGTCGGCCAAAGAGTCCACCAGCGCAACCAAAAAGACTAAAAAGAGATAGTGATGGTGATGAGCAGAAACTCCATAAAAATTGTGCTTTGCGTAGCGATGGCGGTGGCTATGAGCCTGCTGTCGGATGGTGCGTACGCCCAGAGCCAGAACAAAAAATCGACCGAGCAGAGCGTCTCACCCGAGGAGAAGGCCCGCATCGAGGAGCAGCGCCGCATAATCAAGGAGTTGGAGCAGAAAATCGAGCAGGATGAGAAACGTATCTCATCAATCAAGAAGGATAAATCAACTGCCCAGCAGCGTGTGACATCGATCACCCGCCAGATCAACTCGCGTAACCAGCTGCTCAACCGCACCGAGCGCGAGATAAACCATATCGAGGGCGACATCAGCCGCAACGACTCGCTCATCACATCGACCCAGCGCCAGATTGACTACGAACGTGAGCGCTATGGCGAGATGGTACGCGAGGCGTATCGTAACCACCAGCAGAACAACTATGTGACATATATCCTGGCCTCGGAGAGCTTCTCCGATGCTGCCCGTCGCATAGCCAACATACGAGCCGTAGCCTCGCTGCGTGCCATACGATTGCAACGCATCGACTCGCTCAATGCAGCCCTCACACGACAGCAGACAACCCTTGCCGAGCGACGCAAGGAGCTGGGTGAAGTGCAGCGCAAGGCCGAGGTGCAACGCGACAAACTGCGTAGCGATGTGGCATCGGCAAAGCAGACTATGAAGCAACTATCGTCTCGCGAGCAGGCAGCCCTGCGTGCCAAGATGGAGCGTGAGGAGCAGCTGGATGTGGCCATCAGCGAGCTGCGTAAGCTCACAAAGGGCAACACCACAGGAGCCTCATTCTCGCGTAAGACATCCAACCTGAACCTACCTGTTGTGGGTGGTTCGGTGCGTAGGTACAAGGGTAATATGGCCGAGATTGTGGGTCAGCGAGGAGCCGCCGTACGCTCGATTTACGAAGGCAAGGTTGTCGATGTACGCCGCAACCGTATATCGGGCAAATACGATGTTTTTGTGGCTCACGGAGAGTACATCACATCGTACGCCAACCTCGATGCCGTAAGTGTCGAGAAGAACGCAAAAGTGGCCAAAAACGGCCGTTTGGGAGTGATCGGTTCATCGGTGAACGTCACAACAATGGAGCCCGAGTATAAGATGATTTTCGGCATCTACTCACCATCGCCCAAAGAGACTATGCGTGCCGCCGACTGCTTCAAAAAGAAGTAGAGGCAAAGGGAGGAAATTCAAAATGAGGTTTGAAAACCTTTTTATGGTTTACCTTGCACCACAGGGTTGTTCTTTGAATTAGAAAGAAAATAAAAATGTCATTTCGCATTTCTTCATTTGTGAGGGTTGGAGAAGTAATTAGTAACTATGAAGAAATGCAGAAATCTACCTTTGGAATTACGGCCGTACAAAGAGCGACTTGTGTCAAAGGAATCATAAAAGTGTCGTAAGAGACCAGCGGTAGATACCCATCGTCGGCTCCGCCTCCGGGGTATGACGTGATATATATAAATTCTCTATATAACTCGATGTTCGATAGAGAATTAGCCAATATTGAATTTTGAATTATAAAAAAATATGGTACAGGAATTCTATCGTTCAGTCTATTCAACCGACGAGCTTAAGACCAAGCTCCAAGGCATACGCCACGTGGCACTCGACATGGATGGCACTATCTATATGGGTATGTCATTGTTCGACTATACAAAACCTTTTTTGAAGCAGTTGGAGCAAATCGGGGTGAGCTACTCTTTCCTGACAAATAACCCTTCGAAGTCGATTGCCGACTATCTGCACAAGCTCCACACGATGGGTATCGAGGCCACCGAGGAGGAGATGTACACCACAGCATTGGCCACCATCGACTATCTGAAAACCAACCTCCCCAATGCCAAGCGACTCTTTATGCTGGGCACGCCGAGTATGGTTTCGGAGTTCGTGAAGGCGGGTTTTGAACCCACTTCCGACGATGCCAACGATGTGCCCGACGCTATGGTTGTGGCATTCGATATGACGCTCGATTATTCGCGTTTGTGCCGCGCAGCGTGGTGGGCGCAGCAGGGTATCCCTTACGTTGCTACCAACCCCGACCGAGTATGCCCCACCGACCAGAAGATTGTGCTGGTCGACTGCGGCTCTATATGCAAGTGTATTGAGCACGCCACAGGCCGCCAGCCTGATATCACGCTGGGCAAGCCCGACCCCAATATGCTGACAGGCATTTGCCATCGCTACGACTTGAAACCCAACGAGATAGCAATGGTGGGAGACCGCATCTATACCGATGTTCAGATGGCCTTCAATGCGGGAGCTATGGGTGTGTTGGTACTCTCTGGTGAGACCACTTTGGAGATTGCCGACCAGGCACCACGCCAACCCGACATCATTGCCGACAACATAGCTACGCTGGGTAACCTGCTTGCGTGGGCAAGAGAGTAAACAACTGATAATCTTATGGTTAGATACTACAACGATTCGTGCAGCTATGTGCTGCCCAAAAAGCGACTCACCTCGGCTTGGCTCAAAAGTGTTGCCGAGCAGGAGGGTTACACGCTTGGCGATGTGACCTACATTTTCTGCTCCGCCGAGCGATTGTTGGAGATGAATCGTCAATTCCTCGGCCACGACTACTTCACCGATGTTATCACCTTCGATTACAGCGATCGCAAGGGTGAACGAGTGGTTGCAGGCGATATATTTATCGATGTCGAAACGGTTGCCGACAATGCCCGCATTTATGGTGCTACAAAGCTCCACGAGATGCGCCGCGTGGTTGTACACGGCCTGCTACACTTGTGCGGTCAGAAGGACAAGACCCCTTCGGCCGAGCGCCAAATGCACCGTAAGGAGGATAAATATCTGGCACAACTGATAGCCGAATTGGAAAAATAAGCAAACTTAAAACATCGTAAATGGCTATTGCTCAACCAAATACAAATCTCTACGAGTACGATATCATAGTCGTAGGAGCTGGCCACGCAGGTTGCGAGGCTGCGGCTGCGGCTGCCCAATTGGGCTCACGCACGCTGCTGCTCACGATGGATATGTCGAAGATGGCTTCTATGTCGTGCAATCCCGCAGTGGGAGGCGTAGCAAAGGGTCAGATTGTACGCGAGATTGACGCTTTGGGTGGCCGTATGGGTCGCATCACCGACCGCTCGACCATTCAGTTCCGTATGCTCAACCGCTCGAAGGGAGCAGCTATGTGGAGCCCACGCGCACAGTGCGACAAGGAACTTTTCAGCCGACTATGGCGCCGAGAGCTGGAGCAGCAACCCAACCTCTTCATCTGGCAGGATGCCGCCACCGAACTTATCTTCGATTCTACGGCCGAAAAAGCCCGTATAGCAGGTGTTCGCACACAGATGGGAGTGGAGTTCAGAGCGAAGGCCGTGGTGCTTACAAACGGCACCTTCTTGGGTGGTTTGATGCACTGCGGATCCAACAGCGCCGAGGGTGGCAGAGCAGGCGATGCCGCTTCGCACGGCATCAGCGAGTCGCTCCGCGAGCTTGGATTCGAGGTAGGCCGTATGAAAACGGGAACTCCCGCACGTATCGATGCCCGCTCGATAGACTTCTCTCAGTTGGAGGAGCAGCCAGGTGATGAAAAACCATCTAAATTCTCTTTTTCTCCTGATACTGAGACTGTTAAGGAGCAGAAATCGTGCTATTTGGTCTATACCTCACCTCAGGTTCACGCCACACTTCGCACCGGTTTTGCACTATCGCCACTCTTCAACGGCACAATTCAGGGCATCGGGCCACGCTACTGTCCAAGCATCGAGGACAAGTTGCGCACCTTCGCCGAGAAGGAGCAGCATCAGCTCTTTCTTGAACCCGAAGGTTGGGAGACAAATGAATATTATATCAACGGTTTCTCATCATCGTTGCCGCAGGAGGTACAGCTTGCCGCACTTCGCCAGATAAAGGGTCTGGAACAGGCACACGTCTATCGCCCCGGCTACGCCATCGAGTATGACTACTTCCCACCCACACAGCTATACCACTCGCTGGAGACAAAACTGGTGGACAATCTCTACTTCGCAGGCCAAATCAATGGCACTACGGGATATGAGGAGGCTGCAGCTCAGGGATTGATGGCGGGTATCAATGCCCACCGAAAGTTGAATGGTCAGGAGCCAGTTGTCTTGCAGCGCGATGAAGCATATATCGGTGTGCTGATCGATGACCTTGTGACGAAGGGAGTCGATGAGCCGTATCGTATGTTTACCTCGCGTGCCGAGTACCGAATCCTGCTCCGACAAGATAATGCCGATATTCGTTTGACTCCTATTGGTCGCGAAATTGGACTCGTAGGCGATGAAATGTGGCAAATTTTTGAGCAAAAAAAATCGCTCGTAGAATCGCTTATTTCATTTGCGCACAACCTGAGTGTCAAAATATCGGAAATTGAGAGCTATTTAAAACGCAACAATTTTGAGCCAATTTCACAAGGAAGAAAGCTCTATGCTCTGGTTTCGCGCAATGAATTTTCGTTTGCGGAGCTGGTCGACGAGTTGCCGCGACTGAAAAAATTTGTTGACGAACATTGTATCACTCCCGAAATAATCGAGCAGGCCGAGATTCAAATTAAGTATAAAGGCTACATCGAACGCGAAAAATTATTGGCCGAAAAACTTCATCGCTTGGAAAATATTTCGATTCCCGATGGTTTTGATTTTATGCAGATGAACGCTCTTACGATTGAGGCACGCCAAAAACTCACGAAAATTCGTCCTCGCACAATTGGTCAGGCGTCGCGAATACCAGGTGTAAGCCCGGCCGACATCAACGTTTTGCTAATAAAATTTGGCCGATAGAGTAGGGTAGTGAAGAGATAATTGTTCCACGTGGAACAAAAAAATTAGGGTTGTCCGTTTTGTTTGGACAACCCTAATTTTATTTAACTACAAAAGAAGTTGTATAACAAGAGCTATTTTGAAGCTGCTCGCAGAGACTGAATCCGCAGCATACCAAGTGTATGTGAGGAATTCAGACTCAAGGCAGATGCCAAAAGAGCCTTGTTAGACGGCTTCTATTACTCTACAATAATATTCCAACCAAACTTATCCTCAGAACGACCATACTGTATATCCTGCAAGCGGTTGTACAATGCAAGCGACACCTTGCCAACCTCGCTGCCATAGGTAACCTTTACATCAGTATCCAAGTCGTAAACCGACTCGATAGGGGAGATAACCGCTGCTGTTCCGCAAGCGCCAGCCTCCTCAAACTCGCCAATCTCATCGATAGCGATAGGACGCTCCTCGACCTTCAAACCCATATCCTCAGCCAACGTACGCAAGCTCTTATTAGTAATCGAAGGCAAAATCGAAGGCGACTTTGGAGTTACATAGGTACCATTCTTGATACCAAAGAAGTTAGCAGCACCACACTCTTCGATATATTTATGCTCCGCTGCATCGAGATACATCACATTAGAATAACCCATATCGTGAGCCTTCTCACCCGAAAGGATGCTCGATGCGTAGTTTCCACCAGCCTTGATATCGCCTGTTCCACGTGGAGCAGCACGATCCTGCATACGGTCAACAACCACCTTGATAGGCTTCATACCGCCCTTGAAATATGGGCCCACAGGCGAACAGAAGACAATCAGCATAGCTTCGGGCGAAGCCTTCACACCCAAACCAACCTTGCTACCAATAAGCACAGGACGCAGATACAACGACGCTCCCGACTCGTAGGGTGGTACATAATCTATATTACGCTTCACCACCTCGCGGCACGCCTCTACAAACATCTCGACTGTTGGTACCGGCAAGCACAACTTACGAGCCGATGACTGCATACGCTTTGCATTCTCGTCGGCACGGAAGATACGCACCTTACCATCCACACCACGAAATGCCTTCAAACCCTCGAAGCACTCCAAACCATAGTGCAGACAGGTGGTCGACATGTGCATCTTAATATACTCATCGTCAGTTATTTCCATCTCGCTCCACGCACCATCCTTGAAATAGAATCGGGCGTTGACATCGGTCTTCATATAATCGAAACCGAGATTTTTCCAATCAATATTTACCATAATAAATCTATTTGATTATATTATTACAAATACGCAAACTTTTATAAATCAATTATATACGTCATACCCCGGAGGCGTAGCCGACGATGGGTATCTACCTTTGATAAAATTATTTGTCGCAAAGTCATTCTTTGCACCGAACTATTTTCAAAGGTAGATTCCTACATTTTTATATACTTGCTAACTATTTCTAATCACGCAAACAAATATAAAAATGCGGAATGACGTATTTATAATTACTGCATCAACTCACGCCACATAGGATTCATTCGCTCTATAAGCAAAATCTTACGCCTACGCGGCAGACGTTTGATAGCCTTCTCTCGTTGTATGGCAGAAGTAATATTTGGCCACTCCTCAAAATAGACGAGCTTTGTCAAATTATATCTCGCCGAAAAACCACCAAACGTCTTATTACGATGTTGATTTATTCTTAACGTTAAATCGGTTGTAACGCCTGTGTACAAAACATTATTATCCTTGTTTGTAAGTATGTAAATGAACGATTTATCCATACTCAAAACACATTACACAGGCCTACAATCGCTTTATCCTACCATAGCACCATTGTTGGTCTTATGCTCAGGCGCCAAAAGCTCCAACTTGCCGCTGGCATCCTCGGCCATAAGAATCATACCCTGCGAGAGAATGCCCTTCAACTCGCGCGGAGCCAGGTTAACCAACACAAGTACTTGACGACCAACGAGTTCCTCGCAAGTGAAGTGCTCGGCAATACCCGATACGATGGTGCGTTTGTCGATACCTGTATCAACAGTAAGTTTCAACAACTTCTTGGTCTTAGCAACCTTCTCGGCAGCAAGGATTGTCGACACGCGGATATCCATCTTCTGGAAGTCATCGAACGTACACTCCTCCTTCTGCTCGGTTACGTGCTCGGCAGCGGCAGCAGCGGCATTAGCCTTCTTGATATCCTCCAAACGCTGCAACTGCTTCTCGATAACATCGTCCTCAATCTTCTCGAACAGGAGCTGCGGCTCGCCAATGATATGACCTGCCTTCATAAGCTCCATATTACCCAAATTGTCCCAACCGAACTTCTCAACTGCAAGCATCGAGAGAATCTTCTCGGCCGAGAACGGCATAAATGGCTCGATGGCGATTGTGAGGTTGGCAGTGATCTGCAAAGCGATGTTCAAAATAGTCTTAACTCGCTCAGGGTCAGTCTTTACCACCTTCCAAGGCTCGGTATCGGCCAAATATTTGTTACCAATGCGAGCAAAGTTCATAGCATCCTTCAAAGCCTCACGGAAACGATAAGACTCGATATTTGCCTCCAAAGAGGCCTTAATTCCGCTCAACTCATTGATGGTGGCATAATCATACTCTGTAAGCTCTCCACGCTCAGGAACGGCCCCATTGTAGTATTTCTTGGTGAGCACCAATGCACGGTTGACAAAGTTACCCAAGATTGCAACCAACTCGTTGTTGTTGCGGGCCTGATAATCCTTCCACGTGAAGTCGTTATCCTTGGTCTCAGGGGCGTTGGCGCAAAGCACATAGCGCAATACATCCTCCTTACCCGGGAACTCATCAAGATACTCGTGCAACCACACTGCCCAATTCTTCGAGGTAGAAATCTTGTCACCCTCCAAATTCAAAAACTCGTTGGCAGGTACGTTCTCAGGCAAGATATAGTCGCCGTGAGCCTTCAACATCGATGGGAACACGATGCAGTGGAATACGATGTTATCCTTACCGATGAAGTGAACCATCTTGGTATCCTCGCTCTTCCAATATTTCTCCCAATCGGGCGTAAGATCCTTAGTAGCAGAGATATAGCCAATAGGAGCATCAAACCATACATACAACACCTTACCCTCGGCACCCTCAACCGGAACGGGGATACCCCAATCCAGGTCGCGGCTTACGGCACGTGGTTGCAGACCTGTATCGAGCCAGCTTTTACACTGACCATACACATTGGATTTCCACTCCTTGTGACCCTCCAGAATCCACTCTCTGAGGAAGGGGTCGTACTGATCCAAAGGCAAATACCAATGCTTTGTCTCACGCTTCACGGGCACAGCACCCGAGAGTTTCGATGTGGGGTTGATAAGCTCATCGGGCGAGAGCGTAGAGCCGCACTTCTCGCACTGGTCGCCATAAGCACCCTCGCTTTGGCAACGTGGGCAGGTACCCACGATGTAGCGGTCGGCAAGGAAGGTCTTGGCCTCCTCGTCGTAGAACTGCATCGAGGTCTGCTCGATAAACTTACCCTCATCGTATAGCTTGCGGAAGAAATCGGCAGCTGTCACTCGGTGAGTGGGTGAAGAAGTACGCGAGTAGATGTCGAACGACATACCGAAACGCTTGAAGGCATCCTTGATAATCTCGTGATAACGGTCTACCACCTGCTGTGGGGTGATACCCTCCTTGCGGGCCTTGATGGTGATGGGCACACCGTGCTCGTCGCTACCGCAAACCGAAATCACATCATAACCCTTCAAACGCAAATAACGCGCATAGATATCCGACGGCACATACACACCCGCCAAGTGACCAATATGAACAGGGCCATTGGCATAGGGCAGAGCCGATGTAATCAGATAACGTTTAAACTCCTTCTTCATAAGTAAATCTATAATTATTTATTCTCAATTACTCATCACAATGGGTGGCAATACGACTCATAGGTCATATAATTCACTCGCTATCAAGCATATACTGCCACATTACTGCAAATTAAACATAATCAATCCCAAAATTACTATTTTTTCGATGGAATAGGAAATTTTAAACCGATTTTTTAAGGTTGGGTTTCGTAATGAAAATTAAATTTAACAAAAAAGTTGTGAGTAGAATTCTACCCACAACCTCTTTACTTATTTATAGATAGTAATAAAATACTACCCGAGAAAAGATAAACTAAAATACTACATTCCTAAGATATTCATTTTGTTTTTCATTAAATTCCACGAGTTGTTGATATAACTCCTCAGACATATTAGCCTCTTTACCCGACTTCTGAACATAGACAAAGCCTATCTTTTTATCAAACACTTTTGTTAAACGCCGATAAGCCTGGTTGCTAACCTCGAAATCCTCTCCAAACCTATTCATTAAATTGAGTTTTCCACTCTTTAACTCTAAATAAACATCAGCGGGAGCTACAGGAAACTTTACTGTACTAGGACTATTACCATCAGAAAAGTGTAAAACAATCATCTCCTGTTTTGGCTTCTTCTCTTTCTTTGCCTTCTGGTCGGCTGCAAAGGCTGTAAACGAAGTTGCAAATAGCAAACCTACTGCCACCAATGTAATGTATTTAAATTTTGCTTTCAATTACAGTATTTACAACCGGTTATTACTCAATATTTTGCGAGTAATAAGTCAGAAATATGGTCATAACCTTTAAGGGTGCATTCTAAAAGGTGAAGATTTAACATTTTTATTGTTTCTTAACGCTCAAAGCGTATCAATAAAGGGTGTTTCTTCTCTTTTCAGTGCTATTTGCAGTTTGATGTTTCCATCATTCCACGTTTTCGGCACAAAGGTACGACAATTTCCAAGAACGGCAAAAGCACACTCTTATCAATCTATTATTTTGGAGGGAGTGAAATCTGCCGCTTGCCAAATTTCTCTCTGTCTAAAATAATAAGCCTCTGAAAGATTTGAGAACAGTTTGAATGATAGGTTGCCAAGTAAAGACCTATTATTTATGCTGTTCTTTGTTTCTACTATTTCGTCAGTCGTTTATCTCCGTTGCCGGATGCAGATTCAAGCCAAACCGATGAATAGGAAAAGGTTTTGGAGCTGTTTACTCTCCAACGGAGGAAGAAACTGCTCCAAACGGGTTACCGCTTGACCTTTTCTTATTCTAAATTAGATTTGGCTTCCTTTGCATCCGCCAATGGGATAAATGAGTGATTAAATGTTCTATTACAACTAAATTTTGATGTATAAAAGTTTTTTACCTAATAGCAAATAGGTGTTATTTCACTTGTCCTATTGACACTAGCATTGCTATAGTCAAAATAGTGTACTTCTGCAATTATTTGATGTTGGGTTATATATTCTTTAACTATATCTTGAATTCTACTTTTGGCATAATCTGAACGTTGAAGAGTTC
Organism: Rikenellaceae bacterium; assembly: GCA_015060165.1. GTDB lineage: Bacteria > Bacteroidota > Bacteroidia > Bacteroidales > Rikenellaceae > Alistipes. Next base: position 10,935 of record SUZC01000003.1, on the reverse strand, counting down.
CTCTAAATATGTATAATATTGATTTTTCTCTTTGTAAACCTGCAAAAAGAGAATTAAAATTTATATTTTCTGCTCCCCCAAAGCCATGATATCCTCGAACTATTTCATAGTTATTTTTAGCCCCTTTTTTTGCTAAGACTATGGCTGAAACACAGTCTCCCATATAACCTGTCACAAGACATTCTTCATTGATAGGTAACACTTCTGCAGTACCATTAATAGTTTGCATTTTTAATTGCATAATTATTTAATATTTTTTCCTACTCTATTTACTATTCGGATATTCGGATTCTCCGTGTAGATCTACGATGCGAAAGTACGGAGATTTATTGTGATGTTATACATATTTCCTTTATACAGCAGTACAATCCACTAAACGACATAAGAAAAATCCCCACCGTAATGAAACGATGGGGACTGGCGTGTTTTTGAGTATGTTAATACTCTTGCCGAGCACTTATAACTCCCGCTCGGCTTGGGAGTTTAGTGAGCAGACTGCGAACCAACGCTGACTGCCCTATAAAAATAGTTATTCTTTTGCCGTGACACTCCAAGTGTCATCCTCGTTTGGGGTTACAATATAATTCTCAGTATCCACATAAGCCGAAGGGTCGTGAGACCAGGTTCCGCCGGTAATCGTAATAACGGAGCCTTCATTTCCACTGAACAATCTACTTGTGGCAGTCAGAATAGCGTCTCCTGAAATATTCACAACGCTTCCCGACATATCCCAAACGACATATTCCGAAGAAATTGTGCCTCCCGACATATTGAAGGTTCCATAGCTATCCGCTCCAGCATGCGAACCATACTTGTTATTTCCGTACAGCATACCGCCGGTCATATTGACGATTCCGGGACGTTGGATACCCACACTATTGTGGATTGTGCCACCCTCAATGTTCAGGATTCCATTTACAAAAAAAGCCAAGTGATAAGCACTGTATTCACCACCGCCCCTGATATCACGAATGGTCAGTGTACCAGTCTCTTCGATCATAATACACATGTTGTCCGTAGAATTGAAGGACAGCTTATATCCGTTCAAATCCAGTGCAATCGTTTTGTTTTCAATCGTCACATCGTCCGGATATTCATCTGTATTGCTTAGCAGCGTCAGAGTAGTTCCATCCGTCCAAGCTGTCAGCGCATCAGCAAAGGTTGCATGCACCGTATATGTAACCGAGCCTGCTAACAGAGAACCATTCGTTACCGCTCCTTCGTCTTTCACCTCGTTAATCGCCGAAATAATGGCAGCGTGCATTCCTTCAGACAGATATCCACCGACTGTAACAGAGGTCACGCCTTCCTGTGAAAGTTTATCCTTCACCGCATCTTGAAGGTCGGTCAATGACGCATACTCAGTGCCTTCGATGTTTGGGAGGTACTCATTCGCAACACCATCTTCAATATCAGCACCTGTACCCCAAGGCACAACACTGACTGTGCTCACTTCCATCTTATCCTTGCCCACATTCAAGCCGATTTCATAGTGAACGCCATCGGTCATACCACCGGATATAGAAGCCTTTCCCCTGAAAACACGACCGCTCTCCATCTCCACGCGGAGATTGAGTGTGGTGGCTTCATTAGGAAAAGCAAAGCCCACATAATTATCAACGGTTTCATTGTTATCAACATCGTTGGCATACAATACCGTCATTTGGTCAGCAGAGCCGTAGTTACTAAGTATAGCGGTAGGTACAGCCCAAACAGCTGTACGAGGAACATTGGACAAGGATACGCTCTTTACGGCATCATTGTTGTCAATAGTGCTTCCCTTGATTGCAACACTTACCGTTACCTTGGAGAACAAGTGATTCATCTGAATGCTCATCGGGTTGGTAGAGACTGCCACATGGTCGGCATAGAGATAGTCGTAATCTTCGTAGTCATCACCGAATGTTTCGGGCAATTCAATGGCACAGGTGCCATCGGTCAGTTCCGTAGTGTAAGGGTAGTATGCACCAATGGTCTGCTTCGTAGCGTCCGCTTCATATAGTACGGTGGTACTTGCCGGTTTCCAACTGCCGTTATAGTTCCATTCCAGGTTATCACCCTTATAACGGGTATTGGTGTTATCGGATTTCACAAACACACCCATGCTGCCACCTGTAAGGTAGTCCGTTTCTTCTATCGTTGTGATGGTTGCACGGGTAGTAAGGTCTGCCACGCCAGCCGAAGCAATGGCAAGGAGAGCACCTTTCTGATTGCCCTGAGGAATGAAGTCATCCTCCTGCGAGCAGGCTGCCATTCCAAGTGTCAGCACTGCCAAGGCTATATATTGATATGTTTTCTTCATATTGAATGCTATTTATGGGTTAGTTATTTAATGGTGCAACCGTCCAAATGCCATCAGCTTCGGTTACAGTGTAATTTGAGGTGTCCACATAAGCGGAAGGATCAAATCCGAAGGTGCCACCGGTGATGATGAGAGTGCCTTCATCATAATCAAGTTCGCCCACATAACCTCCGGAAATATTAGCAGTACCGCCGGCAAATACCGTTAGAATTATAACCTTACCATCAGATATGTTGGCTGTGCTGCTAGTTTCACAAACATTCAGCCAGTCAACAGTGCCACCCTGCAGATTCAAAGTTCCAGCAAATACCCAGAGACCCTCATCACCGTTCACGGCACCATCACCAGTCACGGTCAGCATGCAGCCTCTCTCAACGCCTAATCCTAATGAGCCAGGGGTGAGAGTGTAACCGTTAAGAACGATGGTAGTGTTCTTTTTCACTTTTACATTATTTGTTAGCGCGATATCTGCCATCAGTACAATGTTGCCACCGCTTGCGAGGGCCGTTTCAAAGTCTTCGGGTGTAGATACCTCAAGCGTTTCATCTGTTTCCACATCACTTATGGGCTGCTCCGTCCACTTTGTGACACTGACGTTCGTTATCTCTACTACATCTTTACCCACCTTCAGATTAAATGTGTAGTGATTGCCCACCTCTATCTTAGTGGAAGATGTGGCAGTGAGCGACTGGCCATCCACAGTAACAGAAACGGTAAAGCCAGTTTCTGAAGGGGTAATAATGGCTGAGTAGTCTGTTGCTCCTTCAGGATGAAAAGGTGTAACCTCGGCTATTAACAAATTGCTGATGCTTTTGCCTGTAAACTCCGTTGCCAAAATAGGCGAAATCGTAATCTTGGCATTTTGACGCTCAAAACTGAGTGCTACGGCATCACCTTTGGCTACACCGTTAGTAGTGGCTACCATACGGTCGGCAGACTTGATGCCAGCCTCTGTGCTTTGGTCGGTAGGCAATGTGAAATCTACGCTTGCCGGATAGTAAGCGGTGAAATCATTCGTGCCTGATGATGCGTAGAGTACCACTCCTTCGGAAAGGTTCCAGTTAGTACCGTCGTAAGTATATGTGCCGCTGTTCTTGTTGGTAGTACGGCTGTTGTTTACCATGAGAATCTGGTCGGTATTCTCAAAGATTGTTCCATCTGCGAGGGTGTTGACACGAGTCTGTACCTCGGTAGCGATGTTGGCGGACGCAATCTTTACGATGTCCTCCTGCTGCGGCGCGAAGTTGTCGTCCTGCGTACAGGCTGCGAAGCCGAGGGCGAGGGCCGCAAGGGTGATGTATTTATATGTCTTCATTGTTTCTTTGATTTATCAGTTAGTTGCCATATTTCCTGTTGTACCATCCGCTTCGCCATTGGCATCCCCGATTTCCCAACCTTCGGCTATACCAATTTCACCTGTTTCGGCAGCTGTACCTCCGATAGTCACATTCATAGTATAGCGGTTACCCGAAACAAAACCGCCAGTCGGTGCATTCACATTGATGGAGAACACACGCTCTGCTGTTACAGCTGCTCCGTCTTCGCTGGTAGTTGTTTCGATGGTGATGACAATCTTGGGAGTTTCACCCACATAAGGAGCAAAAATGGCTTCGGAAAGGTAAGTCACACCCTCGTCGGCAGTGGTGGCGTATGCCTTGATGTCGTCAGTGGCAGTTCCGTTTGTAACAGTGCAAGCCTCACGGTCAAGCGACACCTCCGAACCGAAGCCCACATACTTGACACTCTTGATACTCTTGTCTGTAATAGTCTCCACCTCAAGTTCCGAACCCCACGAAAAGGTTACATCGAACTTGCAGAGCAAGTGACGGAAATCAACTGCGATGTTGTTGCCACTAATGTTTATATCGCTTGCTTCTTCATCAGTCTTTACTGCACCCAGCAAGTCACTGGCAAGTACGCCATCTGTTGTGCTCTGGTCGGTCTGTACGGTGAAGGTTGTGGCATTGGTGGTATAGGCATTCACTACCGCTGCTTCGTGATTTCCGTCCTTCCACAACAGCGTAGTACCTTCGGGAGCAGAATAAGTGGCGGTACCCGCATTCTTTGTCATCAGCACGTTGGTGTAATCATAATTCGTCCCTTCCTGATTAACAGTCAAGTAAAAGGTAATAGGCAGAATCTCGGTGTCATACCCTGCACGGGTCAACATTCCCTCCACACCGACTGTAACGGTGATGGGCGTGTCCTTGAGGCTGTCTTGTGGAACAAAATCCTCATCGTTCGAGCAGCTTGCCAGCATAAAGGCAGCCGCTGCAAAAGCTAAATACTTAGTCTTCATTGCTTCTTAAATTTTTATATTGTTTTTACTCTTTTATTCTACATCATAATCGCCCAGGTGTCCACCGTCACCCCACGGATCGACATCCACGCTACTAACAGCAAATCCCTGTTCAACGGCCACTTCAATAACCTCCACCTGCGGAGCTTCGTATATCTTACAATTCCTATACATATATTCTTCTATAATTTGTTATACCATAGGTTACCCCATTCACCACGGCGAGACGCACTTTCCTCCGCTTCACCACCTCCGAGGCTTCCACCATCGCCCCAGCCACCTACGGTAACATCTCCGCTTGTGGCTATCATTTGTGCAATCTCCAAGTTGATGATAGTCATACTTGGATGTTCGTAACGCTTCTTTCCTTCTGCAATCATTTTGTTTTTTAGTGTAAATAGTTGAAATGAAAATACGGCGTTTCCAATATGGCACGGTGAGTGCCGACTGGTAACGCCGTAATATGATGATGCAATGCTTCTTGTGCCGCCACACGGAGGGGCGGAGCACCATTGCGTAGATATAAGTCTGAGGAAACGGTTAGCAAAACCGGAGAAAAAGGAATTGCTAACTCTTTGACATTTAAGATATTTTCTGTAAAATACGCGCGATGAGAATGTGTGTGTGTGTGTGTGTGTGTGTGTGTGTGTTTACACGATTTTCGCACATAACCAAATTATCCACGACATAATTTGCAGAAATCTGATGATTCCCGCAGCACCCAAATTGGCTGTATGTCATTGAATAATTGTTCATTCTTTTCTGTTAAAGCATATTTCTCTACGCAAAAGTAATTAAATTTTCGCACAAACGGCATTTTTGAAAGCATTTTTTAGCATTTGCAGCGCATTTTTTGTTTATGAGTTTATTGCAATGCGAATTGTGTATAAAAGATTATCCTCCCAAGACCAAAGGCAATAGGAGGATAATCACTATTATTTTAGAAATCCTTCAATTTGTCTTTTGTGTAAATACAATAGACATCATCGTGAACGAGTCCCTTATACCAATTGTCGCCATTTTGCTTCCAATTGTAGCCTGTTTCGGTATATTTTGAAATTGATTTGATTTTACCATCAACCTTGACACCAAAACCAGTAACAAATTCGCTACGCGGTACATCATTGTTCAAGAAATTCTTAGTTTTCGTGCATAGATATCTGTTCTTTACATCACCACTAACACCTACATTGGCATGGTCACCACGAACCTTCCAGTCACCATCAATATCTCCGCTGTTTGCAAATTTCATATCAACTACAGCATTATCTACGAGGTGACCTAATGAGTAATAGAAATGGAATTTGCCTTTAGTTACACCTCTTACATGCTTTGAGATTTCTTCATCAATTCGATAGTATTTTAGTCTCTTACCATTATAATCCTGATAAAGATAAGCCGGAGCATTTCCGTCCGCAAAATGCTTACCGAAAGCATCAATCACTACCAGTTCTGAACATGTTAGAATAATTCCATGTGCCTCAACATACTTCACCAATGCATCCTGCATAGCTTTTCTACGGGGGTCACTTTCTTCAAACAAGTCGTACAATGCAACAAGACCGCCATTATCTGAACCACCGGGACAAAGAGAATATCCAAGAAGTGCACATGAATCGGGATTGTCCGGCGTACAAGAATTGAACCATTCATTCATATCAACAATATTGACATTTCCGCCAATTCGTCGTTCAATTTCCTCTTTTGTGGAATTCTTGTAGCACTCGGTATCAGCAGTAGACGTTGAAGCTTCATTGTTGCCACTGACTGTCATTCCTGTTTCTGGAATAGGGCACTTGGCATTCATACCAATCTTCATTTGGGACTCCATACTACTTTCCCATTCACTATATTCACGGAACATGAAGTACTGATATAGTGCGCCATAAAATGCCTGTGTGGAAATGTGTGTACCGTATTTCTCATACAATTTCATAATTTTAGAAATGTCTGTACGGTTCACATCTCCTGTAGCATTGATTTCTGCCCATGCTGTATCACTGATGAAGTTTTTCAGTTGCGAATACATTTCGGGCTTGATATTCATTGCATACATTTTGTTTACAATCATCGTCACACCATACTCGTATATATCAAGACTCCTTGTTTTTGATTTCAAGGAAGAACTTAAATTCCAACTGAAGGCCATCTTTACAAAATCCAATGCACAACCATTCGCCAATGCACCATTGACATTTTTTGTCATCTCTGCATAATTTTCTCCCGTACGGATAATTTTGAGTTTCTCCTGTGTTGCGTCAATTTCAACAGCACCAGCATTCTTCAACTTCTCAAAGTCAAGAATCTGTGTTTTACAATTTCCGATTTCCCCTGTGATATCACAACCACATCCCAATCCGGTTTTGTTTACCAACTTGTCGTCGTAGATGTTAACACCACCACGCAAACCTGTTACATTTTGCTCACTCATAATACTGATGTTTTAAGTTATACATTAAGTTTATAAACTCCGATACTGCAAAATTATCCTTAAGGTTGTAGTCTGATGAATCAATTCACTAAACAGCAGAATCATCCACCAAACGGCATTTTCTTATTTCTAACACGCTTTCGAGAACCAATGCAAACGAATTCCTTTGCAACCTGTTCTCTGTAATTGCGACCAATGGTTATTATTCTGCTGTCATCCATCACAAGCATGTTACCTTCATATGATTCCACGTGTTCGAGATTGACGACAAACGAACGATGCACTCTTTTGAAACACCTTGGATTAAAATACTCATACACCTCATTCATTGGCATTGTGACTGTCAGTTTGGTGCCATCTATCATGAAAAGGTTGCAGTAATTCTGTTGTGCCTCAAGATATATCACATCCACTACTTTTACTTTCTTGTGGCCAAACCCTTTTCTTACGAAAACATAATCTTCGAATCTTGTTTCAGAGGATAGGTTTTCCAACATTTCAAGCAATAGGTCTTTTTGTGCTGGCAAATCCAAAACTGTAACTCTTTCATTTCCACTCACTGTAATCACTTTTGTAATTTTGCTTTCACTTTTACTTTGATTCATTTTTTTTGAATATTTTTCAAAAACACACCAAAATAAAGTATATGTAGAATGTTAGCTGACCTCTATCCACCATATTACAAGAATATCCACTTAAGGGAGATAAAAGCTAAAGGTGTACATAAATCATAATGCAACCCTTTGGCTTTTATTATCTAATAACTGATGTATGAAGTTATGTATTTTATCGTCCAAAAGCTGTTTAATTACGTCTATTTGCAAAAGTTTCTTTTCTTAGTGCGGGATTGGAACAATTCATTCGGAAGTTGACTTATAGCCATAAAAACGTGACCCGCCAGCAGTTCTTACGGGATGCTGACGGGTTCTGTTATTTCGGGGTTGGTTCAAACTCCTATTTCTTGGGAGTTCTTCGATATCTTTGATTATTGGCCGTAGGATTCTCTGGGTTTGTCATTTCCAAAATGCCCATATCCAAAAGTGGTTGTATATGTCTTTGACGATTCTTGGATTGGTTGGTAATGCCCAATCTATCCATAATTTCTTGTGCAGTGCGTGGTATAGAGCAGAAATTTCGTATATCTTCTTGCTGCTTTGTCAATTTAGGATGACTTAGTTCCTTTTCGCCTTTCACTTGGTTACTATCTTCGTCTGACTTGGTTACTTGGTTACTTTTTTCACCCTGCACTTGGTTACTTTTTTCATCTGACTTAGTTACTTGGTTACCATTCTCATCTAATCGAGGAATGATAATAACAAACTCGTTCAGATTTTCATCATTCTTAAACACCGGTTTAATTCCGAGACTTATACATCGTCTGATACCCGTACCTATACCAGCATACGGTAATGAGAAAATAGCATTACTGAACAAGAAATTATTACGGGGTAACGATGTGCCAGCCTCAATATCCTTGACTGTTAATCCACCCGGAAGTGTGCCCGGACTGTGGATTTCCACTCGATTATCAAAGATAAAGATTCGGATCGGACATTGACGGACGAGCGAACGGTGAACCATTGAATTGACCACCAATTCTTGCAATGCAATGATAGGTATTTCAATTTTGCCTTGCTGATTAAACTCTTCGCCGTCTTGAATCATTCGTAAATTCCGGCGGAAAAAGTCCATAACGTAGCTGAATTGATGAAGAAGATTACCCTCCATAGCCTCGCCATCCACTTTATCACGGAAAGTCATACCGCTTTCATCGTTTCCATAAAAAGAAACACATTTAGTGGTAAGAACAGGAAGCCAACGCTGAGGTGCTTTACCAAACAACAGCATTGATGCGACTGTAAGTTTTCCATCAGGACGAATAAAACGTAAATTCCTAAACAATTTCTCTAATGTAAAACCTTCACCGATAATATCAACCAACTTTTCAATAGGCTGTTTACGCAAATCTATTTCGGATAAACCAACATTCTCAAAGCGGGAAGCAAAACGGCCCAAGAGAAATGCCTTAACGGTTTCCAAGTCAAGGTCATCAATAGACGAGTCATTTACTGCGGCTTCATCGGGATGAAAACTGCCACATTCTGTCATCATTTCTGCTAATTCAGCATTGTCAAATACTCTGCGTTTATCAGAGCCATTTTTCACCCATACAATACCTTTGTTATCGTGGTAAGGTTTGTTTTTACCTTCGGGAATAGTGGCAACAACAACGTGTCCACCATCAACTTTGACGGTATCTACACTGATTAAGATATTAGGAAAGACATTCTCACTTGCTAAATTTGTCAGCAGATTTGTGGTTTCTTGTATTTCCACAAAAGACAATGGGTTGATGTGCCCTGTCTTATCATTGATACCAACCACGATCTTACCTCCGCGACTATTTGAGAATGCGACCAACTCGCATGCCGTATCGTATTTATCCAACACACGTTCCTTGAACTGAGCCTTAGTAACTTCAGCTCCATTCCTCAATTCAATTAAATCCTTTTCTGTCATGCGATGATTTTTTGCAAAAATACTGCTTTTTTTCGACTTAAAAGTAAAAGCAGGTAAAAATCAATCTAAATCATCGTTTTTACCTGCTTAGTAATCAATTTACAACTTCATTGAGTTCCCACGCTTTTGAGCTTGCTCATATCTGCCTATAGCAACATCATCCACTTCACGGGAGACCTTGCTGTACTCGCTATTGGATAGGTTCTCTTTCTTGTCAGCCGTGAACACAAGGAAAGTTCCGATAGCTCTGTAATCCTCCTTATTTTTCCCAAAGGCTTCCATTACACTCTTGATGGTCTTTGTCTCCTCTCTGTTGAAGATGCTGCGATATGTATCCTTGGCAAAACTGATGATTGAATCGACAGCTTTTCTGAAAGTCCCATTACTTTGCATTAGGATTTTTGTAAATATCCTCAGCATCTTGTCTCTCCAAGAAAGACGGTCTTTCAAGTTGCGAATCTCATCATCCTTTTTAAGTACAGCATTGCGAACGGCACTTTCCATCTGCTGTGCAACTGATTTCTTATAGGCTTCGAGCTTGGCGGTTTCTGCCTGTGTTCGTTTGCGTTCTTCGGCTATGGCTTCGTGTGCTTCCGCCAAATCAAGTTTCAAGTCCTCTATATCACCTTTCAGTGCTTTGGACTTTCCTGTAGCCCAATCTGCAACAGCACCGAGCAATTGACTTCCTTTCTCCTTGTTTAACTTGGAGCGTTTATCACTGATAGTCTTGTCGAGCATTTCATTCTGCTTCTCTTTTTGCAGGGCTTCATCACGTAGGGCTTGTGTTATACTCTCTGCTTCCTGAACCTCTTGCTCGGCAACCTTCACCTGATACTCTTTGTATCGCCTTACGGCATCCAAGTTACGGAGTTCGGATTTCTGCTTCTCAAGAATGAAGTCGTTACGTTCCAAATGCTCCTTGCCAGTCTCGGCTTTGGATTGTCCTCGCTCCATTGATAGAATCTCGGATGCCAATGTCTGCATTTCCATCATGTCATCATCATTGAGTTTGCAGCTCTTGCCAGTTTCGTGGTTCATCCAATCAAAAACGATATGGGCATGGTAGTTCGGTTTGAACCATCTGCCACCAATTTTGAAGCTCTCCTTATCGCCTGCATCGGGTTCGCCAGGGAGCCAATGCCCTTCATCCTTGTGCATGAAAATCTGTATCGGAGTGATACCCCAACGCTGTTCGCATATATCACAAAATCTGCGAAGATCATTCAAGGTAGTATCTGCTTTGATAAGCAATACACCTTCACGGATAGGAGAACACCCCGCCACTTTGATAATCTTTCCGTTTTTGCCTTTGCGTTCACGCTCCTTCTCCTGCATGGCACGCCCGGTCTTTTCCTTGACCATACGCTTGATGTTGTCATAATG
>SUZC01000009.1 GCA_015060165.1 Rikenellaceae bacterium | reverse complement strand
ACGAGGACTTCCTCTATGTACGTGCTGAGTATACACTTGACAATGGTCAGGTTATCTCTCGCTCAAGCTCAGTTTATACTGACAGTTTGTCTATCTCAGGTTTTGGTTCAGTTAAGCCTTACGATGTTAGGCTTTACTCTTGCGACTACTTTGCAAATGAGTCTGAGCCTTACATCCTCTCTGTAACTCCTATGGAGCCTAACGTAGTTGCTGTGGCTGCTACATTGACTCCTCGTAAGGGTTTCGCAGGTATCGTAGTTGAGTTGCAGAACCCTGCAATGGAGTCTGTTGACGTTTACGTTGACATCGAGGCTCAGGACGGTTCTGGCCGTAAGGCTACTCGTATCTTCACATCTAAGTTGGCTGAGGATAAGTTGATGATCACTGATTTGGAGGCTATTCCTTACAGCATCAAGATGCACGTTCGTGACCAGTATGACAACGCAACTGAGGTTGTAGACTATGGTACAATCACTTCTATGACTGACTACGAGTTGGCTAAGGATACTTGGTCATTCTTGAGCGATAACTTGCTTTACGGTAGCTACTGGGCTGGTTCTAAGCCTGATGCTGATCACCTTGGTATGTATCGCTTGGACTCAATGAAGAACGCAATGGAGTACCGTTACGATGGTTCTATCCACAAGTTCTGGGATGGTGTAACTGACACAGGTGAGGATCGTAAGAAGGGTATGAACAGCTTCTTCCACTCAGGATTTACTGAGAATGGTGGTTATCCTTTCTCTTACTTCATCAACATGGGTCGTAAGATTAAGATCAGCCGTATGCGAGTATGGCAGCGTTATGACTACCTCTACAAGCAGTATGGTCCTAAGACATTTGATATCTGGATTTCAAACGACTCAACTCCTGCTGACGGTATCTTGGATGATTGGGAGTTGGTAGGCCGTTATACAATCGAGAAGCCAGCAACTGATGCTGAGGCTACTCAGGCTGCAATCGACGGTCACGAGTTCTGGATGTATCCTGCTGATGTTGACTTTACTCGTGAGTTCCAGTACTTGCGCTTCAAGTGTATCACTGACTTCAATGGTAAGGGTACAATTGGTTGCTTGTCTGAGCTTACATTGTATGGCGAGGATTGCTAATAACTTAAAAAGATTAAAGCTATGAAAATGATTAAATATTTAATTCCCGCTGTAGCATTGATGTTCGGTTTGGCATCGTGCGACAACATGGACGAGCTTTATAAGGATTATAGAACTGATATTTCTATTTATTCTACTAAAGTTACCGGTTTCTCTGTACAGCCTGGCTTTGAGCGAGCTATTCTTACTTGGAATAAGCCTGAGGACTCAGTAGCTAAGGGTATTGAGATTTCATGGAACGATGGTGAGAATGTTGTAACAATCGATTCTCTTGCTTCTGAGTATATCGTAGAGGGCTTGGAGTCATTTACTTATACTTTTGTAGTTAAGACTAAGGATGCTTACGGCAACCTTTCACTCCCCGTTTCAGTTGATGCTAAGGTATATGGTCAGGCTGACCTTGCCATTATGACAATTCCTACTTTTGCGTTCGTTGAGACTGCGAACCATACTCACGGTTTGCTCATCAAGAATATGTCTGGTGCGATGAACATGTGGGGTGGCTTGCTTAAGATCAAGTTGACTGGTGCTGACGCAACTCTTGAGAAGGACTTCTCTATCGAGTTCAATCCTTTCGAGAAGAAGAACTCTGGTAAGGGTAATGCTTACTATTGCCGTGCCGTTGAGAAGACTGTTGACTTGGAGGAGATTCTTCCTGCTGGCGAGTACAAGATCGAGTACACAATGAACACTTATGCAACTAACTTCTTGGTGAAGAGCAAGGGTATTTTCTTCTACAACAAGATTTGTTATGATGCATATGAGTTCTCAGATAGCGCTACTGCTGTAGCTTCTGAGATTGTTGTTCCCGAGCCAGAGCCAGAGCCTGAGACTCCAGAGGAGACTCCTGCTGAGTAATTACTCGGATTTCTAATGTACACCCCACAAGGGAGGTACAGCTGAAATAGAATGAAGGTCTGCCCGACATAAGTCGGGCAGACTCTTTTTTATTTAACGTTCTACTTATGAGACAAATAGAGTTGGAACGTAGTTGCAAAATCTATAGGGATAAACACAAAATTTTGATTCCGAAGAATTATTCGGGATAAAAGGTCTGAATATGGGGTGAATGGCGGCGACAATGCAGTGGTTAGCAGCCGATTAGAGTCATTTTAATACATTATATGCGCCAACAGCATATGACTACGTTACTTTCAGGGAAGAGAGGGCTAACACTAAAAAGTGTTAGCCCTCTTATAATATTGATTATGTTTGTTAACAACCAGCTACTTATGCTTTGAGAATTACGCTCACTCGGCCAATTTTACCTCCCAACGGTGGCGCCAATTTTGAAACGCAGCACTCCACCTCGACAACTTGTGGAAAATTCTCCTTCACAGCTCGAATGATATTCTGAGCAACTCGCTCAATGGTGCGCTGCGTTATAGCCATCTGCTCGCGAACCACCTCATACACAGTAAGATAATTCACAGCCTTTTCAACTGCATCCTCGTCGGCTACACTACCCAGCTCGGTAGTGATAGTTAGCTCAACATTAAAGCGGTTGCCCACCTTCTGCTCCAAATCGTAGCAGCCGTGGAAGGCACGGAACTCCATCTGTTCGAGACGAATAGTGTAAAGCATTGTTTTTAGCGTATAACGTTGTTAATAAGTCGTCTTTGTCGTTGATAAACCGCTTATTCAACGATAATCAGGTAGTAATTCTTCTTACCGCGTTGAGCAATCATATACTTACCAGCGATAAGGTCGTTCTCTGTAACCTCGCGCATAGGATCGGCAACCTTCTCCTTGTTAAGCGACACGCCACCACCCTGAATCATCTTACGGCACTCGCCCTTCGATGGGAATACCTTTGTAAGGTCAGCGCAGAGGTCAACAAACGATACGCCCAACTGCTCACGCTTGATAGAGAACTGAGGAACACCTTCAAACACCTGCAAAAGAGTCTGCTCATCGAGTTTGTGCAATGCCTCGGATGTTGCACCTCCAAAAAGTATCTGCGAAGCCTCAACAGCCTTCTCATACTCCTCAGCAGAGTGAATCATTGTGGTAATCTCCTTTGCCAAAGTCTTCTGCAATGCGCGCATATGGGGTGCTGCCTCGTGCTCAGCGATAAGATTCTCGATAGTCTCGCGGTCGAGCAATGTGAAGATCTTGATGTAGCGCTTTGCATCGTCGTCGCTTACGTTCAACCAGAACTGATAGAACTTGTATGGCGAGGTGTAGCGAGCATCGAGCCATACGTTACCGCTCTCCGTCTTACCGAACTTAGTGCCATCGGCCTTTGTGATAAGCGGACATGTGATTGCGAATGCCTCAGCTTCAGAACCTAACTTGCGACGGATAAGCTCGGTACCTGTGGTGATATTACCCCACTGGTCAGCACCACCCAACTGAACCTTACAATTCAAGGTTTGATAGAGGTGCAAGAAATCATAACCCTGCAAAAGCTGGTAGGTAAACTCGGTGAACGACATACCATCGCCCTCGCCGCTGAAACGCTTCTTAACAGAGTCCTTCGCCATCATGTAGTTTACAGTGATACACTTACCGATATCTCGAGCGAAGTCGAGGAATGAGAACTCCTTCATCCAGTCGTAGTTGTTCACCAAAAGAGCCTTATTCTCGGCATCCGACTCAAAATCAATAAGTTTAGCAAGCTGGCGCTTGATAGCCTCCTGATTGTGACGCAATGTATTCTCATCCAGCAAATTACGCTCTTGCGACTTACCGCTGGGGTCGCCAATCATACCTGTTGCACCACCGACCAATGCGATAGGACGGTGTCCACACATCTGGAAGTGCTTGAGAATCATCACTCCTACCAAGTGACCAATATGCAAAGAATCGGCTGTGGGATCGATACCCAAATAAGCCGTTGTCATCTCCTTCTCGAGTTGCTCTTTGGCTCCAGGCATAATCGTGTGGATCATACCACGCCACTCCAACTCCTCTACAAAGTTCTTTTGTGCCATTTCTATATATTTTATTCGTTATATACCTTAATATATAATATAATCATATCCCCACCCACCTCTGGTCTCGGTGCTATTCATACTCCATATCCAGAGCTTTTTTCAGCTCCAATAGCAGAGGATTCTTCTCGGTCATAAAGTGAATCCTATCTTCCAACTTGATAGGGCGAGAGGCCTTAATTTGTTCATTCACGGTTATCTGCATATCCAACATTCCCTCGACTCCTGCCGTGCGAGCCATCTGCATCAGAATCTCGGTCTTCGAGCGCATAATCTCCTCGTAGAGAGTTTGTGACGGCACCTCCAATTTAATGATATGTCCCTCCACCTGCATCGACTCAAATGCGACAACAAAACGCGGACGTTCATGAAGAATAGACTCTACAACCTGCTTGCGATGCTCGTTGAGTTTCCACTCGCTCTGAGGATCAATGACAATCTGCTCGGCACTCTTTTTCTTCTCCTCAGCCTGCTCTACGAGCGTCGATGTTGAACTTAGCAACTCCGAGAGCGAAAATCCGGCAAGTGCCGAACGACGCGGCGGGATGTGAGTGGGCTGCTGCGAAGACTCAGAAGAGGCACTTTTCGACTGTTGTGCGGCTGCCACTTGCGAGCTTGTTGGGTTATTATTAACAAGTTGCGTCTTTACTGGCTCATCCACATTTATAGCATTCGGCAATAAATTCCGAGACGGACGCTGTGGTGTATCCTGCGCAGCTATCTGTTGTGCGCTATCGACATTTGGCACCTGGCTAACCGTTGCCGTTGTCCCAACAACCGATGTTGGCGCAGTTGCTACTGCCGGTGTTATGTTTTGAGGTAGTTCGGGCAGGGGATAATCCTCTGCAGAAGCTATATCGCTGTCGTTATTTTTTTTTTTGCCGAGACCTGCAATCTTCATTAGTCCCAGCTCAACAAGCAATCTTTGGTTAGATGACTGCTTGATTTTGCCATCTGCCTCCGTTAGCAACGAAATAGCTCCGAAAAGAAATTCTGGCGAACATTGCGCTGCTTGTTGGCGATATCTGTCCAATAGAGTTCCCGTAAGCTCAATCAGCGAGATTGCAGGGCCTTTTGCCAAGAGCAAATCTCGCATATGCTGATTCAGACCGGCCATGAAAGTCTGACCTGAAAAGCCCTTCGACAACACCTCATCGTAGCGGATAAGTGCCGATGTATAATCTCCAGCGAGTAGCAACTCGGTCATCGAGAAGTAGGTATCGTAATCGAGTACATTGAGCGTCTCAGCCACCTGCTTGTATTGCAGATTGGCATTACAGAACGAAACAGCCTTATCGAACATCGACAACGCATCACGCATACCTCCATCAGCCTTTTGTGCAATGAGGTTAAGCGACTCTTCATCGCACGTCACACCCTCGTTATCAGCAATATATTTCAGATATTTCACCGAATCCTCCACTCTGATTCGCTTGAAGTCATAGACTTGGCAACGCGACAAAATTGTGGGGATAATCTTATGTTTCTCGGTAGTCGCGAGGATAAATACCGCATGCTTGGGTGGCTCCTCCAATGTCTTCAAGAAGGCATTGAAAGCCTGCTGCGAAAGCATATGAACCTCATCGATGATGAACAGCGAATATCGCCCCACCTGCGGCAGGATGCGAACCTGCTCAATTAGATTACGGATATCGTCAACCGAGTTGTTCGACGCAGCATCAAGCTCGTGGATATTCATCGAACGACCCTCGTTAAACGCCCGGCACGACTCGCACTCATTACAAGCCTCTGCTCCGTTGGGGTTCATACAATTTATCGCTTTGGCAAAGATTCTGGCGCAAGTGGTCTTGCCTACACCGCGAGGTCCGCAGAACAGGTATGCGTGCGCCAACTGACCACGCTCGATTGCGTTTTTCAACGTCGAGGTGATACTCTGCTGACCCACTACCGAAGCAAACGTAGCAGGGCGATATTTGCGTGCCGAAACGATAAATTCACTCATAATAGCGCAAAGGTAATAATTTTTCTCTAAGGATAGGCCTTGAATCCAGCTTTTTTACGACTCGACAATTGTAACCTCTATTCCACGCTGTTGCAGCGCATCCAATGTGTGTGTGGGAATTCCTGCGTCGGTAATTATCTGGTCGACATCGTCAATCTCGCATATTCGACTGAATCCACGACGCCCGAATTTCGAGCTGTCGCACAAAACAATAGTCTTCTGCGATGAGCGGATCATTACGCGGTTAAGGTTGGCTTCCAGGAGGTTAGTCGTTGAAAGGCCATACTCCAAATCTATACCATCGACTCCGATAAAGAGCTTGCTGCTATTGAAGTTCTCCAGCATATGCTCGGCATCACTACCTACAGCCGAGAGCGCCGTACCTCGCACAATACCTCCCAATTGCACCACCTCGAAATTGCGGTTTTTGGCCAAAATCGAAGCCACGTTAAGGGCCGATGTGATAACTGTCAGACGTCCCAACGATTCATTGGCGTATACCTCGCGAGAAAAATACTCCACTGTCGTACCCGATGCGATGATTATCGAGTCGTTGGGTTCGATGAGCGATACGGCCATTTTACCTATTGCTGTCTTCTCGGCCGGATATTGCGAAAACTTTACATTTACATCGCGGTCGTTGATGTATGGGCTCATTTTGATAGCCTTGCCGTGGGCACGATACAATCGGTTGCTCTGCTCAAGCAGTGTGAGATCTTTTCGAATCGTAACCTCCGAGACATTGAGCATAGTAGACAGCTCGGTCACACTAACTTGTCCCTTCGAGTCCAATTCTTTTATAATCAAATCGTGTCTTTCGTTGATGGTCATAACCGTTGAATTTTATATTTCGATGTGTAAAGATAGTAAATATCACGCAAAAAAGCATAATCCAAGGCTTAAACAACAGAAAAATAACATAAAATCAGATATTTCCTGCCGAAATATTTGTCAATGTTTTGAATTAATACTACTTTTGTTTCGCAATGAAAACAAACCGAAAGTCTGCGATTACTCTTTCTGCCCGTAGATTGGCATAAATTGCTGAAAATAACGACTAAATCAGCCCTCATAACGAGAGTTTTGTTTCGCAACCAGCTCTCAGATTCGCTCAGTCGGTGAGTCACATCATCTGCAACCATATTCGGAATAGATATACAAAAGATAATACACAAATGAAAAGAACAGAACTTTTATCTCGTCTTGACGATGCCGACAAGGTATGGGACGTCGTCGTAATTGGTGGTGGTGCAACAGGTTTGGGTTGTGCTGTCGATGCTGCATCTCGTGGCTACAATGTGGCTCTTTTTGAGCGTGAGGACTTCGCAAAGTGTACTTCAAGTCGCTCTACCAAGTTGGTTCATGGAGGTGTACGTTATTTGCAGAAGTTGGAAGTTGATTTGGTACGCGAGGCACTCCACGAGCGTGGTCTAATGAAGCAGAATGCGCCTCATTTGGTTAAAGATCAGGCTTTCGTAATTTCAAACTACAGCCATTGGGATAATTTCCTATATTTCTGTGGCTTGCTATTCTACGACATCCTTTCATTTGGTTTCGGTTATGGTCGCTCACGCTTTATCTCAGCCAAGAAGGTATTGGAGTATCTCCCCACATCGGCAGTCAAAGGCTTGAAGGGTGGCGTTGTATACCACGATGGTCAGTTCGACGATTCTCGAATGGCCATAAACCTTGCACAGACTGCTGTTGAGCAGGGTGCCGTTGTTGCTAACTACACGGCTGTTGAGAAGGTTTTGCACGATAGCGAGGGTAAGGCTTGCGGTGTTGTAGCTCGCGATTTGCAGAGTGGCAAGGAGTACACCGTAAAGGCAAAGGCTGTTATCAATGCAGCCGGTATCTTTGTTGACGAAGTAATGCAGATGGACAAGCCCGATATGCCCAAGATGGTTGTTCCTAGTCAGGGTGTTCACCTTGTGCTCGATATGAAGTTCTTGCAGAGCGACTATGCTATTATGGTCCCCAAGACATCTGATGGTCGCGTATTGTTTGCAGTACCTTGGCACGACAAGGTTGTAGTTGGTACTACCGATATCCAGCGCCCTACAGCCGAGAGCGAGCCTAAGCCTCTCGATGAGGAGATTGACTTTATCCTTGGCACAGCAGGCCTTTATATGAGCCCTGCACCTACTCGCAAAGATATCGTTTCTGTATTCGCTGGCCAGCGTCCATTGGCAGCGCCCAAGAAGGAGGGTAAGAGCTCAAAGGAGGTATCTCGTAGCCATAAAATTATCGTTTCGGATCACGATCTTATTACAATCACCGGAGGAAAATGGACCTCATATCGCCGTATGGCTGAGGATACAGTCGACAAAGCGATCGAGATGGGCAAAATCGAGAAGCGCAAGTGCGTAACTCGCAAGCTCAAAGTTCACGGCTGGCGTCCTAACCCCAATTTGGCCGACCATATGTACGTTTATGGTAGCGACGAGCCTGCAATCCGCGCTATGATTAAGGAGAATCCTGCATTGGGCGAGCTTATCAGCGACAAGTACGGTTACACTTTGGCCGAGGTTATCTGGGCTATCCGCAAGGAGATGGCGCAGACCGTAGAGGATGTTTTGGCACGTCGTGTGCGCCTGTTGTTTGTCGATGCCCGCGAGGCTCAGAAGGCTGCTCGTAAGGTTGCCGAGGTTATGGCCGAGGAGATGGGCAAGGATAAGGAGTGGATTGATGCACAGGTTGAGTCGTTCACCCGCGTATCGAACAATTATATCGTTTGCTAACAACGTAGGCTGCCCAATATATTTGTTGGACAGTCCCAAATTAAAACTTTGAGTTATGTTAGAATTTTTCTCTCCGCCTGCGCCGCGTGAGCGTTTGGCCGCTGATAAGATTGATAAGGAGTATCGCCGTATGCGATTGAAGGTATTCTTGGGTGCATTTTTCGGATATGCCGCCTACTACCTCGTTCGCAAAAATCTGTCGCTGGCAGCTCCTGGGATGATGGCCGAGGGTTTGCTGGATAAGGAGAGTGCAGGTTTTGCAATGGCGGGTATCCCTATTGCCTATGCATTTAGCAAATTCTTGATGGGAAGCCTCTCGGACCACTCTGACGCCCGCAAGTTCCTTGTTGTAGGACTTATCATCGCATCGAGTGTGATGATGGCCGTGGGTTTGGTCCCTTACTCTTCTTCGATAGCAGTGAATGCTGGAGTTCTGTTTGCCTTTATGCTGGCCGTAGGTTGGCTGTCGGGTATGGGCTGGCCGCCGTGCGGACGAATTATGGCTCATTGGTTCTCGCAGAACGAACGCAGCTTTAAGATGTCGATATGGAATTGTTCTCACAACATCGGAGGTGGCTCGTTGGGATTGCTTGTGTCGTTGGGAATTGCGACTTTTGCAGCGATGGGCATTACGGAGAGCTGGCGAGCTGCGTTTATCTTCCCATCGGTTGTTGCCATCTGCTTTGCAGCATTCTGCTGGTGGACTCTGCGCGACACTCCCGAGTCTTGCGGATTACCACCCATCGAAGAGTATCGTAACGACTACACAAGCCGCAAGGCTGCCAAGGGTGAGGAACAGAAGATTCCGTTCCGTCGCTTGTTTGTTGATTACATCTTTAAAAACCACCTGCTTTGGATGATTGCCATTGCAAACGTATTTGTATATTTCATTCGCTACGGAGTAAGCGATTGGGCTCCGACTTATTTGCAGGAGATGCAGATCCTCTCGCCCGATGAGAGCCGTCTTGCCTTCTCGCTCTTCGAGTATGCGGGTATTCCTGGTACGATTATCTGCGGTTGGTTGTCGTCGAAGTTCTTCGATGGTAGATGTGCACCTGTCAATGTGATATATATGTTGATGGTTCTGGTTGGAATATTATGCTATTGGCAAGCCGAAAGTATCGCGATGATGCTGGGTGGTGGTGAGGCCCTGCTCAAATCGATAGTATATGGAGCACTTAGCTTGACCGGTTTTGCGGTGTATGGTCCTATTGCACTTATTGGTATTCAGGCTCTTAGCTTTGTACCAAAGAATGCTGCAGGTACAGCCGCAGGATTTGTGGGCCTGTTCGGATACCTATTAGGCGATGCCCTGCTTTCGAAAATTGTCGTAGGTCAGATTGCCGGCAGTGCGCATTTGGGCTGGAGCGCAACCTTTTGGTTGTTTACAATAGGCTGTGTAATAGCAACTTCAATATGTGCGATTACTTGGGGTAAAGAGTATCGCTTGATGAATGAGCGCCGTCTACAACACTAAAATTACAAACTTAACTCAAGCGGCACTTTAACTATATGTAAAGTGCGACTTCAATTAAAACGAATAATTCTGCCATAACCAAGACAATGGGCCGGCGGAATAAAGAAATAGAGTATTGGTATTTTGGATAGCAATTATTATCCTTTTGCTTAGAAATAAGATACTCTATGTCGGTTTTTTGTGGTTCCCTCTGTCTACGGGCAGGGGGATTTTTTTGCCATTCACAAAAACTACCTGTACGGTATAAAAGAGAAATAATATATGCCAAAATGTCGTATTAGGGCATAAACTATCTGCCATAATCTGCCAATCAGACGGTTTGATGTCGTATTTGGGGTCATGGCAAAAATTTTGCTCAGATAAAATCAGCAAACGGAAATGTAAAACAACAAAAACCGATATATTATGAACATTAATTCATTAACCATCAAAGCGCAAGAGGTATTGCAGGGTGCGGTATCGCTTGCTCGTGAGCGTGGCCAACAGGCAGTCGAGCCTATGCACCTGCTCTCGAAAATTATTGCAGAAGATGACTCGCTCGGAGCATTCCTGCTCGGCCGAGTTGGAGTAAATGTGAAGATGCTTCGCGAAGAAGTGCGTTCTACGTTGGAATCGATGCCTAAGGTATCGGGTGGCAATGGAGAGCAATATTTTTCGGGCGACACATCGAAGGTGATTCAGCGTGCGGTGGATTTCACACGAACCTTTAACGATCGTTATGCATCGGTTGAACATCTGATTTTAGGTCTTATAGCCGAGCGAGGAGCTACGGCCGATATGCTCAAACGAAATGGAGCATCCGAGAAAGATTTGATTGCTGCTATTCGCGAGTTCCGCAAGGGAGCAACCGTCGATTCTCAGACCTCTTCGCAGGAGTTTAATGCATTGGGCAAGTATGCCATAAACCTCAACGAGATGGCTCGTAACGGCAAACTCGACCCAGTAATTGGTCGTGATGAGGAGATACGTCGTGTGTTACAGATTCTTTCTCGCCGTACCAAGAACAACCCTATCCTTGTTGGTGAGGCTGGTGTAGGTAAGACCGCTATTGCCGAGGGAATAGCCCACCGTATTGTGAATGGTGATGTGCCGGAAAATCTGAAATCGAAATTGATATTTTCGCTCGATATGGGAGCCTTGGTGGCTGGTGCAAAGTATCAGGGAGAGTTCGAGGAGCGTTTGAAGGGAGTTGTGCAGGAGGTTATCGCAAGCGATGGCGAGATATTGCTCTTTATCGATGAGATTCATACACTTGTTGGAGCTGGTAAGACAAGCGGTGCGATGGATGCTGCAAACATCCTCAAACCGGCATTGGCGCGTGGAGAACTTCGCACCATTGGAGCTACCACACTCGACGAGTTCCAGAAATATTTTGAGCAGGATAAGGCTTTGGAGCGTCGTTTCCAGAAGGTGCTGGTCGATGAACCTACAACCGAAGATGCCATCTCTATCCTGCGAGGCTTGAAGGAGCGATACGAAAATCACCATCAGGTGCGTATCAAGGACGAGGCGATAATCGCTGCGGTGGAGCTCTCTCACAGATACATCACATCAAGATTCCTGCCCGATAAGGCAATTGACCTAATTGATGAGGCTGCGGCCCACTTGCGCCTGGAGATGAACTCTGTTCCAGAGGAGATAGATACTCTCGACCGTAAGATACGCCAGCTTGAAATCGAGCGTGAGGCTATTCGCCGCGAGAACGATGAGCCTCGAATGGAGAATCTAACACGCGAGATTGAGGAGCAGAAGTCGAAGGAGGCTGCTCTTAGAGCCAAATGGCAGGGAGAGCGTGACCTACTGCAGAAGATTCAGCAGAACAAAGATTCGATTGAACATCTGAAAGTCGAGGCTCAGCAGGCTGAGCGAGCAGGCGACTATGGTCGTGTAGCCGAGATTCGTTATGGTAAGATTGTCGAGGCGGAGAAGCAGATTGAGGCATTGAAGGAGCAGCTCAGAATGACAACAGCCGGTAGCGATGCTATGATTAAGGAGGAGGTTGATTCGCAGGATATAGCCGAGGTTGTATCGCGTTGGACAGGAATCCCCGTGCAGAGAATGTTGGCTTCGGAGCGTGAGAAATTGCTCAATATGGAGCAGGAGTTGCATCGCCGAGTTGTGGGTCAACAGCAGGCCATAGAGGTCATTTCCGATGCTGTGCGTCGCTCTCGCGCAGGATTGAGCGATGGGCGCAAACCAATTGGCTCGTTTATTTTCCTCGGCACAACGGGTGTCGGAAAAACAGAGCTTGCAAAGGCGTTGGCAGAGTTTCTCTTTAATGATGATTCGATGCTAACACGAATTGATATGAGCGAGTATCAGGAGCGTCACAGCGTATCACGATTGGTGGGAGCTCCTCCGGGATATGTGGGTTACGATGAGGGTGGTCAGCTGACCGAGGCTGTTCGCCGCAAACCCTACTCGGTGGTATTGCTCGATGAGATCGAGAAGGCGCACCCCGACGTGTTCAACATTTTGTTGCAGGTGCTGGACGATGGTCGCCTTACCGACAATAAGGGGCGTACTGTGGATTTCCGCAATACGATTATAATTATGACCTCGAATATGGGCTCACACATCATTCAGGAGAATTTTTCACGCTCCTTCGATGGTGAGCAGATCTCGGCAGATGTAGTGGAGCGTACCCGCGATGAGGTTGTGGAGCTTCTGAAAACACAACTGAAACCTGAGTTCTTGAATCGTATCGACGAGATTGTGATGTTTGAGCCGCTTACCCGTAGCGACATCGAGCAGATTGTTGATATCCAGATGGGTATTATAAAGCGTATGTTGGCTCAGAACGGCATAACGTTGAGTTACACCCCTGCGGCCAAGCAACTCATAGCGCGTTTGGGATACGATGCAATGTATGGCGCACGACCTGTAAAGCGAGTGATTCAGCGTGAGGTAGTCAACGACCTGTCGAAGCGAATACTTGCGGGTGAGGTGTCGAGCGAGCGAGAGATTGTTATCGATGCCGATGGGGAGCGATTGGTGTTCCACAATTAGCCTCATTATATGCATTATTGGTATAGTGCATAATAAATAGAAAAACTCTGCCTAACTAAGTGTTAGACAGAGTTTTTATTATTCAATATATCGTCATTCTATATTTTCGCATCAACGGCCATCGGTGATAAAATAAGGCTCTATGCGAAAATGTTGGAAGGTTGCGATTAAGGTGAGAGCAGAGTGTGTTTACACACTTTGCCGAACCATAGCAACCAAAAGCCGCGTAGCGGATTAATCAACCGCTTATTAAGAACCTTCCAGAGAACAACCTTTGCCCCAGAGTCCTTCTTAGCAAGGCATCATTCCCAAAGGTAGATTCCTGCATTTCTTCATAGCTGCTTTTCCCTTCTCCAACTCTCGCAAATGAAGAAATGCGGAATGACGTATTTTATATTTACTTAATCTTTATCTCTCTCACCTTAAATGGTTTCTTTGCGGCCAGCTCGGCAGCACGGCGGCAGTAGGCGGCGTACTTGCCCTCGGCCTTCAAGATGCCCTTATCGTGGATTTCGAGCGTTGAGGTCGAAACCTTCTCGCCATAGAATGGGCGTACCAAAGTCTCGTACCATACACAAGCCGCTGCATAGCGACCCGCTCCGTAGTCGAGGTGATAGCCATCGCGAGTGAAGTCGTTGGGAGCATTGTTCACTGGCGAAAGGCGCAACATACGAATTGCTGTACCCGACGGGATAAAGTAGTCGAAGCAATCGAAGTCGTTGCGAATCTGCAATACGGCCTGCATAATGGCGGTGTCCATCTTCGCCTGTAAGTTGTCGTAGTGGTGGTAGTGCTGGTGCTTGCTCGCAGTGGAGTAAGACCAAGTGATATGCCACGCGAGGTGGGCCTGAGGTTGGGCCTTCTTTACAACTGCTACCAATCGCTCCAAATGGGGCTTGATGGTCTCGTACTGACCCGAATAGCCCGATGCCTGCTGCATAGTAATAACGTCCCACTCGCCCATTGCAAGAGCCGACTGGATAGAGCGTTTCTCGGCGTGCTTTACCCACTTATTCTCGCCTGCCTTTGAGGTATAGAAGGTGTAGGCCGACTGTTGCTTGTCGAAGAACTGCATATGGCGTTCCACCGAGCAGCCACCCACATAGAGGCGAGCCAACTCAACCTTTTTGATACCCAGATTTTCCAACAAGGCGGGCAGATGCTCCATACCATCGTCCGAGAAGCTGTTACCGATGGCCAATATGCGAAGCACTCCATCGCCATTAGCATCGGGGTTACGCTTGGCCGAGGCATCGGTAGCGATGGCACACAAGGCCACGCAGAGAATAAGAGAGAAAAGTCGTTTCATTCTATTGAGTTTTTAATGTATCTATAATATCCATATTTTCAATCTTCGGCTGCGAAGGGAAAATCATGGCAAGTATCTCTTTGTAGCCAACGGCTCCATAGATATCGCACACAAGAGTCTGTTTGCCGCTTGTTATAAATATCAGATACTCGTTCAAATCTCTAAGAGCAGTTCTATATATCTCATATTTTACACCATTGGTGGTAAATATTCCAGCACTATCATATTTGCCTTCCCGAGTGACACGTTTAAATGTGCGAATAACACCGCCGCCTACAGCCAATGTATTGTCTATTATTTTTATTTGATAAATCGAATTTATTCGTTTTATCAGATTTTGGGTTTTGGAGTCTTCGCTTTTAACCATCATCTGCAACATCTCACCCGTAAAATGGGTTAATTCTATTGTTCGGGCATATGTTGGGTTGGTTTGCAATTGCAGTAAACGGTTGTATTCATTAAGGAAAACCTTTTTTTGCGCTTGACTCTCGGCCGCAGAACAAATAGCCGCAAGCATTACAAATATAATAAAAATTCTTTTCATAGTTGCGCTGTTTTAGAATCCTATACCAATTGTCCACTGCTGAGCCTCGGGGCCACGACCCGTTTTGAATATTTGGGTGGGCTGATATGAGCAGAATACCGAGATATCGCGGAAGCTCACGCGAGCCGTAGCACCCGCCTGAATAAAGTTGGTAGGGAGGTTATGCACCTTCTCCTTGTGACCACCGTGATACTTTATTTTGGTGTGTGAGTTCATCACCAAATCGGCATAGCCACCCACCGAGAATGCAAATCTGCGAGGGTTACCAAATGTCACCTCCATAGGGATATGCAAAGATGCAATGTTGAATTTACTCTTTTTCGACAAGTGGCCATTGTATGGCTCGATGGCATAAGGCATCACAACGCCATCGACCTTCTCCAACGATTGGCCAGCACTTAGGCGATAGTTGTTGGCTCGAATACCCAAAGCTGTCGAGAATCCCACCTTGTGGAGCTTGTTGTAGGCGTTGAAGTTAAGCAGATTGACCGTCACCTGCATCGATTTCCACTCGCGAATGTTGAAGAAATCGCCGACCGAAGCATCAGCATAGGCACTGTAACCCACATTTGAGAGTACGTTCCAACCCAATTCGAGCGTAGGAATCGATGAAATGCCATTTGTCCAGACATAAAGCTTTGTCTTGCTCACATTTATACAGGGTGTCAGTCGTACGTTGGAGTTGCTATTCTCGGATGTCTCCTCGGCAGCCATCTCTGAGAGTGGAACATCTTTGTCGTTGTACTTGAAGGTCAAACCATCTATGCCCAACTTAAAATTTTGTGCTTGGGCGAAGTTGCTGATGCCGATAAAAGAGACGGCAACGAGGGTTAGAAGAAAAATCTTTTTCATAATCTGATTTATATTTATGAGTTGATTGTTAATATCTTACACTGTTTTTTGCGTGATTAGTTCAATTCAAACAGGCTCTCAATTGTGTTCACTTGCGGCAACTCGGCCTGAGCCAAATTATTGAATATATCCTGTGCGCGAGCCTCGGCCTCGGCAAGCGAGGTGATGGGCTCTCCGTTGTAGTAGCCATAGACGGTGGGTTGCGATAGTTTATAAATAGGTATGAGAATAATCGCCAACAACGCCACTGCCACTGCCACTCTCAGTCGCCACGAAGGGGTTACAGTGTGACGCAGCCTCACGCTTACTCGTTCCTGCTCGCTTACGGCCGACATCTCCATCATAGCCTTTACTGCTAGCATCTCGGCGCTAAGCATATCAGCATCGAGGCACGACAAGGCTTGGCGCAAGACACGCTCATCGTCGAGCGAGGTTGTGCCAGCAAAATATCGCTCACAAAGCTCTGAAAGTAATCTATTGTCCATTGCTAATACGTTTTAACAGTTGTTGTTTTACTCTTTGTCGGGCTCGGCTCAGAGCCATTCTTACGGCTGCCTCGCTTTGGTGGGTAATGGCGGCTATCTCGGAGAATTCCAAACCCTCGCAATCCCTCAGGTGCATCACCTCGGCTTCTCGCTCTGGAAGGGTGGCGATAAGCCTTCGTGCTATTTGCGCCATATCGCTGGTTGATAGCTCCTGTGGGGCGAAATCCTCGTTGTCGGGGAGGTTGTGAGATTCCGCCACAAACCTCTCACGCTCGCGGCTTCGTTGTCGCACCACATCGAGGCAAATGTTTCTCATAGCGACCAGCAGTAGCGATTTGAAACGTGCGTGGCGAATCAAGAGCCGTCGTCGCCACAGTTTTTCATAGAGGTCCTGCGTTGCATCTTCGGCAGCCGAGCGGTCGTGAAGAATCGCAACCGCATAACGATATGCGGCATCCTTGAATCTCAAAAATTCAGTGTTAAACTCTTCAATATTCATCTCGTGTCTCTATTCTGCTGCTTTGGGGTGCAAATTTCGGCTCTCAGCTCGTATATAATACGGAGAGAGTTGCGGTTTGCAACATCTAAAATACAAAAAACTGTAAAAAAAATACAATCGCGCTTCTTTTCAGGCAATTGCATTTAAAGTTTGAGTATTTTGCGTGAGTGGATTTTTATTCTACTGTGCGGCGATTGAGAAGGGCGTGGGTGATGGTAAGTTCATCGACATACTCCAACTCATCGCCAAAGCCAATACCGCGTGCGATGGTTGTGACCTTAACCGAGGGGTATTTTTTCAGGCGATTCATTATATAGAATAGTGTGGTCTCGCCTTCGACAGAAGTAGATATGGCCAAAATAACCTCTTTCACACCTCCTGCGGCCACTTTATCGACCAACATATCTATCCTCAGATCCGATGGACCGATGCCCTGCATAGGCGAGATAACACCGCCCAAAACGTGATATACACCTCGATATTGGTGGGTATTCTCAATCGACATCAAATCGCCAACCTGCTCTACAACGCATATTGTAGAGTGGTCACGCTCTGGATTTGAGCAGATGGGGCAACGCTCCAAATCGGAGAGGTTGTTACACTCCGAACAGTAGCGAATTTCGTTACGAAAACGTGATATGGCCGAGGTCATCTGCTCAACAGACTCTTTGTCCATTTTAAGCAGATGCATAGCCAAACGCAATGCTGTACGGCGACCTATACCCGGCAGACGCGAGAACTCAGAAACGGCATCTTGAAGTAGTTTCGACATATCTTCTCCCCTCCTATACCGCTTAGATGCGTTCTATACGTTTGTCCTCAATCCAACCCTTACGACCATCGGCAATACGCACTTCGGCCCAGCCGTCGGTGGTCTCGCCGATTGTAACCTTTGTACCTTCGTGCAATACGAACAGTTCTGTAGAGGAGCGGTCGGGAGAACTCTTAACCGATGCCGCAGAACTCATAACGATAGCTTCGCTACGCTTGGTCAATACGTTTCGCTCACTGATGGCAAAGACGGTGGTTACAACGAACAGCAATGCTGCCGCCGCCATAGTATAGAATCCCACCTTGCGGAGCGACATACGCTGCGCAAGCAGATAGACAAGAGCCATAGTTAGTGCCAGCACCAACATCACAAGCGAGAAAACCGTCCAGGCCGAGCAACTAAATGTGCCTCGCACCTGTTTTATCCACGTCACAAGGAAAAATTCGGGAATCTTCTCAATGCTATCCTTGGTCATCTTCTCGGCATACTCCTGATTGTGGCGGATATCCTCATCACCCGGAGCGATGCGCGATGCCCGGTTATAATAAAGCAGGGCCTTGCCCAACTCTCCCTTTTTGAAGTATGCATTGGCCAGGTTGTAATAGAGTGCAGCAGAGTGGAGATCCTGAGCGAGGATTTTTTCGTAATCGGTAATTGCCTTATCGAAGTTACCCTCGCTGTATGCAGCATTGGCAGTACTCCACAGGGCCTCAACTGCGACCGTCGCATCAGCCTGCTGCTGAGGTGTATCTTGTGCATATGCCACACCCGAAGCAAGCAGCGTGCAAAGTATAATCGAAAGAAGTCTCATATCTGCTATCGTTTAATTTTCGATTCAATGTGTGAAATGATATTTACACCATCGGCGTATACGTCGTTCATCTGTACCGACTCGGCAGGCGAATATTGAGCCTCGTCGCAGCGGGTGATGATATCGGAAAAGTGTTGAGCCTGCTTGGTATCTACGCCACGACGTTGCAACTCCTCGCGGATGCTCTCCTTGGTAAGATCGGCAACCGGAATGTTGAGTTTGTCACCTATGTAGCCCCACAAAGCTCGCAGCATCTCCTCAAAGAAGGCGTGACGATTGCCATCGCGCATAAATTTCTCGGCGGCACGGAATCGCTGTACAGCAACCTTATTGGCTCGACGGTTACGAACAAGCACGCTATTTTTACTGTCGCGGATTCGGCGGCGAAGAGTGAAGTATGCGACAACATACAATGCCACAATCAGCACGATAAAGAGGAAATATGTGCTGCTGAACATCAGCGGAGTGGTCGAAGCTCGCAGTACCGGGGCTCCCAACTTAATGAAGCGGATATCGCTGCCGAGCTGCTGGACATCCTCCTTTGAGTTCGTAGCGGTCACAACCTGCGGAGCCTGATTAGCCCCAGCTGAAGCATCGGGCGCAATCTTCATCTCGATTGGGTTGGTCGAAAGAGTTATATACTCGCCTCGCTCGGGATTGAAATAGGTAAACTCCACGGGAACGATAGTATACTCTCCCTCAGCACGAGCAATAAATGGGAATTCAAATTGACGATAACCCGTCATTCCGGCCGTAGTAGAACGTATCGACTCGGTATTACGGACATTATACTGCTCGAACGATGTGGGTAGCGACAGCGTTGGAGCCTGGATAAATGAGAAATTACCCGTTCCCGAAATACGAACCGTATAGGTCGCTGCAGAATTGGCTTTAAGCTCTGATGTGGGCGGTGTCGAGGTAAGGTCAAAGGAGCCAACTGCACCCTTGAACGATGCGGGAGCACCTGCGGGCAACTCCTTTACCGAAAGAGTTATTTTGCCCGTAGAAAGAGGACGACGAACGTTGTAGACCTCATTACCACCACCAAAGAATGGGTCGAAATTGCGGTTGTTGCGCACAACAACTTGTGCGATAGCCGTTAGGTCGGTCGATTCGATAGTAATCTCGCCAGCCTGCTGCGGGTATAGCAAATACTCTTTGATAATTTGAGAGTTGTAGATCTTGCCATTCTCGTTAACACGTTGTGCCTGATAGTTGTCGGTCGGTAGCTCCTGCGACCAGAAGCCATTGAACGAAGGAAGTTTGACATTCTCAAATCCTGCGATATTTGCTCGGGTATAGAGCGTAAGCGATGCACGGATAGGCTCGCCCTTATAAACCGATGAACGCGAGAGATTCATTCTAAGCAGGATATCGTCCTCAGCCAACTGATTCTGGACAGTCGTACCTTGCGAGGTGGCTGCCTCCTGCTGGCGGGTATCCTGCTTAACCACCTCGATAGGGGTGGGTTTGGTTTTATAGACTTTGCCGTCGGATGTAATTTCAGCTGCACCGATAGTGATGTTGCCCTCCTTTTGTGCTACAACAGTATAGGAGATGCTCATCGATGTGGTGGTCGTTCTATTGCCATTGACGATATGCATCGATCGACCTGTCGAGACAACAGGACCTGCCAATACGTCCAACCCTCCGAAGTCGGGGGCCTTGAACGAATCATTCTCAGCGTCGCCATTAGTAAGCGTAAACTCTACACGGAACATCTCGCCGGCAGCAACCATCATCGGGGTGTTAACCTCAAAAGTGGTTGTACCATCGGCCAGAGCCGTTGCCCACAACACAATAGCGGCAAAAGTTAGTGTAATGTGTTTGAAAAATCTCTCAATCTTTGTCATAATTCCTGGTTTCGTCTTACACAGAAAAGTCTCCTGCTCTTGCGCGCGCATACGCGACAACATCCGTAAAACGTAATAAGCTTCGCGTTTATTTTACTGCATCTGAGAAAAATTAACGCAAGGTAGAAAAACAAAGTTTTGCGCCCCTTACTGAGGCGCAAAACCAACTATTGTAAAATTGTTTAGTGTGCGAAATCTGCGAAGAAGTCGTTACCCTTATCGTCAACGATGATAAAGGCAGGGAAGTTCTCAACATAAATCTTACGCACTGCCTCCATGCCGAGCTCGGGGAAGTCGACAACCTCAACACTCTTGATAGAGTTCTTTGCCAATACGGCAGCAGGGCCACCGATTGAGCCGAGGTAGAAACCTCCATTTGCCTTACAAGCATCGGTTACTGCCTTCGAGCGGTTACCCTTAGCTACCATAACCATTGAGCCTCCAGCCTTCTGGAAGAGGTCAACGTATGGATCCATACGGCCAGCTGTTGTAGGACCAAATGAACCTGATGCCATACCCTCGGGAGTCTTGGCAGGACCAGCGTAATATACGGGGTGCTTCTTGAAGTACTCGGGCATAGGCTGACCCTCGTCCAACATCTGCTTGATGCGAGCGTGGGCAATATCGCGAGCTACGATAAGTGTACCCTTCAAGTTGAGTCGTGTCTTGATAGGATATTGAGTGAGGATCTCACGTACCTTGTCCATACCCTCATCCAGATCGATATCCACAGCAGGAGTCATCGCAGGAGCCTGAGCAGGCAAGAAACGTGCTGGATTCTTCTCCAACTTCTCGATGAAGATACCCTCAGGAGTAATCTTTGCCTTGATGTTACGATCGGCCGAGCAACTTACACCAATAGCTACGGGGCAACTTGCAGCGTGACGAGGAGCGCGGATAACGCGAACATCGTGAACATAGTACTTACCGCCGAACTGGGCTCCCATACCCATCTCCTGACACATCTTGGTGATCTTCTCCTCCCACTCCAAATCGCGGAAGCAGCGACCACCCTCGTTACCCGATGTGGGTAGGTGATCCAAATAACCAGCCGAAGCCTTCTTCACTGTTGACAAACACATCTCAGCCGATGTGCCGCCAATGCAGACTGCCAAGTGGTAAGGAGGACAAGCCGAAGTACCCAAATCCTTCAAGTGCTCCTGGAAGAAGGCAACGAGTGACTTCTCGTTCAAGAGAGCCTTTGTCTGCTGATAGAGGAATGTCTTGTTTGCAGAGCCACCGCCCTTGGTGATGAACAAGAATTCATACTCCATTGAGCCTGGGTGACCTGCATAGATGTCAATCTGAGCGGGGAGGTTAGTTCCTGAGTTCTTCTCGTCGGTCATTGTGAATGGCACAACCTGAGAGTAGCGCAAGTTACGCTCCTTGTATGTCTCGTAAACGCCCTTTGCAATGCACTCGGCATCGTCGGCACCTGTATAGACGTCCTCGCCCTTATGGCCGATGCAGATTGCAGTACCTGTATCCTGGCAAGTTGGGAGCTCGCCCTCGGCAGCTACGGCCTGATTCATAAGCATTGTGTAGGCCACAAACTTGTCGTTGCTCGATGCCTCGGGATCCTCAAGAATGTTTGCGAGCTTTTGCAAGTGTGCAGGGCGCAAATAGAACGATACGTCGCTATATGCACGCTTCGAGAGCAATTCAAGACCCTTGGGGTCAACCTTCAAAATCTTACGTCCGTCGCACTCTACGACCTTCACGTAATCGGTGGTGAGAAGCTCATACTCGGTGGTATCCTTCTCGATAGGATAGGGCTCCTGATAGATGAAATCAGCCATAATTGAATCTATTTTATCTGTTTTATTGAAATTTTCTCTTTGCTCGGCCACTGCTGCAATTCGCTGTAAGCATACAGCAGGCCATAATCTTTGCAAATCTAATAAAAAAATGTGAAATCATCAAACAATTAGGGCGTCACAAATTATTGCAACGCCCTAATTCTATATCTACGATATAAATTTGGCCTAAGCCAACGTTATTTGACTACTTCTTATTGCGGATAATCCACTCGGCAATCTGCACTGCGTTGAGAGCTGCGCCCTTCTTGATTTGGTCGGCTACGCACCAGAACGCAAGGCCATTCTCGTTGGTGAGATCCTTACGGATACGGCCCACATATACGGGATCTTTGCCCGCAATAAACAGAGGCATTGGATAGACCTTCTCCGATGGCTCGTCCATCAGCACGATACCCTCGCTCGTTGAGAACGCCTCGCGAGCCTCCTCGATTGAGATTGGTCGCTCGGTCTCAACCCATATACTCTCAGAGTGAGCGCGCATAACAGGCACGCGCACACATGTAGCCGAAACGGCAATATCAGAGTGCATAATCTTGCGGGTTTCGTTGAACATCTTCATCTCCTCCTTAGTGTAGTCGTTGTCGGTGAATACGTCGATGTGCGGAATTACATTATAGGCCAACTGGTAAGCGAATTTGTTTACCGTAGGCTCTTCGCCTGCTACCAACTGCTCGTATTGGTGTTTAAGTTCGGCCATAGCCTGCGCACCGCCACCACTTGCCGACTGGTAGGTAGCAACGTGAACACGCTTGATGTGCGAGAGCTTTTCGATAGCGTTCAACGCTACAACCATCTGGATTGTAGTGCAGTTAGGATTAGCAATGATGCGACGTGGAGCATTGAGAGCGTCCTCGGGATTAACCTCAGGCACAACCAATGGCACATCGGCCTCCATACGGAATGCCGACGAGTTATCAATCATCAATGTGCCGTGCTTGGTGATAGTCTCGGCAAACTCGATTGAAGTTGAGCCACCAGCCGATGTGAGGGCGATGTCGACACCCTTGAAGTCGTCGTTATGCTGCAACAACTTTACCTCAATCTGCTTACCACGAAACTCATATTTCGATCCTGCACTGCGCTCCGATCCGAACAGCAAAAGCTCGTCCACGGGGAAATCTACTCTCTCGTTAAGGATGGTCAGAAACTCCTGACCTACGGCGCCACTCGCGCCCACAATTGCAATTTTCATATCTTTTAACCTAAATCTTATATTCGGCCAATGGCCGAGACTTTCTAACCTAATTTCTATTCTGATGTTCTAACTTGCGTACTCCGCAGGCCTAGTCGAAGAATTCATCGGCCTCTGTTGCCTGCTCAACCACAACTCCGTCGGCTGCCATCTCCTTCGGGCAATCATACGACTGCCACCCCTCAGGACGAGAGAAACGGGCCTCGCGATTCATACCGAGTGATGGGTCAGCATAAATCTTGGTAAGGAACTCTCCAACGATAGGCAATGCCATAACACTACCCTCGGCACTATACGAAAGGTGAACCGACTGATCCTCGCCACCTACCCACGAGCCTGCCACAAGATGAGGTGTGACACACATAAACCATGCATCGCGGTTTTCGTTTGAAGTACCCGTCTTACCGCCAATCTCCATATCCTTCATACCGAATTGCCAACCGAGGCGACCTCCTGTACCCATTGTGATTACGCGCTGCAACATTGTGAGCATAGTATAAGCCGTATATTTGTTGACCGCATCGTGCGATTGCGGAACGAAGCTCGAGATAAGGTTGCCCTGCCTGTCCTCGATACGGGTGACAAAAATCGGATCGATATGCACTCCCTCGTTGACGAAAGTCGAATAGGCACTAACCAATTCGTATACATTCGATTCAAAGGCTCCCAGACACAACGCATAAGCGGGATAGATGTAGCTGTTGATTCCCATATTATGAAGGAAGTCGGCTACCGTTTCAGGCTGCTTAGCCTGCTTCATAATCCACGCCGAGTAGTTGTTACGCGAGTTGGCCAATCCCCAATATAGTGGGTGCTGTACGCCATCGTATTCCACCTTGCCGGCCTCCTTGGGCGACCAGATGCCTGCGGGAGTTTCGATTGAAACCGGCAGGTTAGGAGCGTAGGTACAAGGTGTAAGACCCAGCTGATCGATCGCAAAGGTATAGATAAACGGTTTTACCGTTGAACCAATCTGACGCTTACCCTGCTTGGCCATATCGTACTTGAAGTAGCGGAAGTTAGGGCCGCCCACATAGGCTTTCACGTGACCCGAACGGGGATCCATCGCCACAAACGAAGCTCGCATAATTCGCTTGTGGTGCAGGATTGAATCGCGCGGAGTGAGCACAGTATCGCGTTCACCCTTAAAAGTAAAGATACGCATCTTGCACTTCTTCTCAAACGAAGCGTAAATATCCTTCTCGGCCACACCATCCTTCTTCATTTCGCGATAGCGGTCGGAATTCTTCATTGCTCGCTTGATGATAGCCTCTCTCTCCTCGGGTTTGGTATCCTGGAAAAGGACTCCTGTGGCCTTCACCTGGCGATCCATTCGTGGCTGGATGACGGTTTCCATCTGCTTCTGAATGGCCTGCTCGGCATACTTCTGCATTGCGGGGCTGATGGTGGTGTAGATTCTCAGACCATCACGATAGATATTGTATGAGCTACCGTCGGCCTTCTTGTTTTTGTGACACCAACCAACAAGAGGATTCTCATCGTACTCTTTAATGGCCTGCTCATAATCCCAGTCGGTGAGGAATTGACGACGTACCGGACGCTTGGCGTTCATCGTATTGCGCAACATCTCACGGAAATAGGTAGCTTCGCCGCTATTGTGGGTAATAGGCTTATAATTGAGCGAGATGGGCAACGCCGAGAGCGAGTCGCACTCTTTGCGCGAGATAGCTCCTGCGCTACGCATACGGCTTAAGACCACATTACGACGGGCCAACGAATTTTCCGGGTTGATAATCGGAGAGTATCGCGTGGGGGCATTTACCACGCCCACCAACACAGCAGCCTCCTGAATATTCAGTTCATCGGGAGATTTGCCAAAGAAGGTACTGGCGGCCGATTTGATACCATAGGCATTTGAACCATAACCAACGGTGTTGAGATACATAGCTGCAATCTCGTTTTTGGTGTAGTTGTGTTCAAGTTTCAAAGCAGTAATCCACTCCTTGAATTTCGACTGCACGAGCTTCATCGTGCGACCCAATTTTCCACGATTACGAACAGTATCGCGCGGGAAGAGGTTTTTGGCCAACTGCTGAGTGATGGTACTACCACCTCCCTGTGATGAGTTTCTAAGTGCGATGGTCTTGATTCCCACACGGAACAACGATGGAATGTCGATTCCTGAATGGTTACGGAAACGGACGTCCTCGGTGGCAATAAGTGCAGCTACGATGGGCGGTACTCTGTGGCCATCCAACTCCAGATGAGCTGTGGAATCCTGCGGAAAAAGCTCCTCATACTGAACGTACGAGCGGTTCTCGACAAAGAAAGTGCCGATAACGTGACCATTGTCGCCATAAATCTCGGTTGCAAGGTTGCTTTTCGGGTTTTCCAACTCCTCGAACGAGGGCATACGGCCGAAGACTCCGAAGGCAGCCAATGCCAACATAATAAATATCAGAGCAACGGGGGCCATACATACCACCCACATCGCTTTGACTACTCTGTTCTTGTCGTTAAAAAATCTCTTGAAATCCATCTTTTCTATCTTTTGCAACTATAAACGGATAAAGGTATGAATTATTTCTCATTTGACAAAATATATGTCAGTTAATCGCTCATTTAGCCTATTTTACACTTGCCAATAGCTCCGATTATTGCATTTTGTGCGTTTCTATGCCATAGGCCTTGATGGGGAGGTTGATGTTCGTTTTACCAACTTTTATTTTAGCCTCGCATTCACGTCCCTCTTTCTCGTTGATTCTAAGCTCTGTGCCATCGGCAGTAGTGTCAATCGATGTAATCTCGATATTGGGTTGTGATAACTCAATCCAAGAGTCGCTGGCAGGCAGTTTACCTTTGCGGCTCTGCGAATGGCACTCACGCACATAAACGGGCTGAGTGAAACTTCTGAAGAGAGATGGAATATGTGCATCTCGCCAATCGCCCTCATAAGAGTGAAGTACAATTTGGTGAGAATACTCCCCATGGAATGGTTCGGAATACCAAGACGTGTGGTGATTCACTGAATTTTTATTGATGGTCATATAGACTTCACTAATAGGACCTGAAGTGGTTGATGCACCCAAGAACAGAGTCATTTGGCCGGTGTCGGCATTTACAGCAAAGGCCTGTTCGCCAGTTTGAGGCGACACCACAAATCCTCCATTTTGATTTTGTAGGAAGCATGTGCTGAGCGGACAGAAATAGCTCTCGCCTGGTTGTGCGTAGTGGGATATGCCAAAGGGGATATCGTAGTAAACCTCTGCGCTTTGATTGGTCTTGAAGAGCATATTCAAACCTCGAGGATCAAATGTAGTACCTTTGGCCTCACCAACTTTGCGAATCAGAGTAGGATGTGGAAATACAAATCTAACATCGCAGACAATATGCCCGTTTGTTATGGTGTATATTTGCTGCACATGTAACAACCAATCCAATTGGCGCTCTACGCGAAGTTGGGGGTAGAGTCCCTCTTTTATGCTTATGCGAGGTGTGCCATACTCTTTGGCATCGCGCCACTGACTATCGTCTGTGCCACTTGTCACCTCGGCCAACGCCTTGATTTGGAATGAGTCAAACGATATATCAACACTTTGCGACTCATTTTTTAGAGTAATCTTATCGTCTTGGGCTGTAAGGGTTATGTTGCCGGCGGTGATCGTGTTTCCCTCTTGCCATTCTGCTCGTTCGATATTTTGGCAACGCTTAGCCGCCACAACTGTATAGCCGTATGAGGGTAGCGAAACTTGAATATTGGCAGAGTACTTGCCGCCAATATTAAGAGTTTGGCTATTTAACTTTTGGCCACTTTCATAGTCGAAAAACTCATAGGGCTGTTCTGTTTGAATCGATACTGTTTTATGACGTTGTGGCTCCAAGTTGCACACCATAAAGTATTTGTCGTAACCCGAAAGCTTGATTTGGCTACCAATCCAATCCATTCCCTTGTGGATTAGCGCTTGGGATAAATTGCTGCAATTTTCAAAAGAGTTGATGCGCTCTCTGCGCTTCTCATAGAGCGGGAACCACCCTTTGGAATCACTATTTACGGCCCATAGAAGTAGATGCTCGGCCTTACTGAGTAGAGTGGTTGAGCCGTTGCGTGCCAGATATTTGGGCTCTACATCGGGATAGAGCTCAGCTCTTTCAATATTCCAGATGAGCGGGTCTTCTATCAACGATACATCAGACGATGAGTAAGGCTCGTCGATAGGGTGTTTGTAATGGTAGTTCATTAGAGCGTTTATCATCTTGGCGCTTCTGAAATCTGCCATCGCTCGATTGGTGTGATTCTGAACTATAATATCGAGGGGATCCGCAGTCCAACGAGAGTAGGTGCCATTATCGCGATTGGTGGCTTTTGCCGAGTGGTCAACATATCTCAGCTCCTTAATTCCAAATTTCTGGATATATTCCTTCACGGTAATCCACTCAACCTCGATTTCATCATTCTCGGCATTGAATTTGGCTATAGAGCTGTATGTGTTGGTGAAACTCGATGGGATTTCATAGTCCTCCTCGATGACGACCAAGCTATTTTCTGGAGCAGATTTAATCTTCTCAATTATGTGTTGGCGAGTGATGGGCACACACACCGATACCGAGCCATCCATTCCTTGCAGACGGAAGGGGAAGTATGAATCATCACCCGTAATAACGGGAGTCCACGAAACATTGGCATTGTTTAATATCCATGGGAGCTGAGGGTGATATGCACGCTCCTGCAAGTAGAATCCATCGGTCTGCCCAACAAAGTCTTCGACAATCTTGGTGCCGAGCCACGCACAGCGGTAATTAGTCTCGCCGTCCATGTTCACATTCACAGGTTCCGAGTAAAATGTTCCAGTGAAGTTGAGTTGTCCTCGCTTGTGAATCTTCATCGCATGCTCCAAAACTTCGGGCGCGGCTTGTCGCATCGAGTTCAGGGTTTGACCTGAGAATTGTAGTTGCCCCTTGAAGTCGGGGTGTTCGTCCATAAAATCCAGCAGATTGTCGTAGATGATAGGGAAATCACGCCATATGGTGGGGCGTACATAACGGTCGTAGTTCATATTGCCGTGGAGTATATAACTCATGTAGACCTTCCTTTTGGCGGCAAAAGCGTCGGTGCTATTTACCAACAATAATAGCAGAGTGGCTATTATGTAAATCGAACTGCTGCGTTTTCTCATTTTGTTTAAGGTTTTGGTTGTGTTATTACTTGGCGGTTATTCGTTCAGGCCGTGTTCCTCTGAATTAGAATGGCAACTCGACACCTGCCGAGAAGTAGAATCCGCCCTCGCTGGGTCGATAGAACGAGAGTTTCAGCGCTGTGGTTGCCGAGGCGGGTTGGCTCAGGATGTTAAGGTCGAAGATCAAATCTCCACCCCAAGAATTCAGACGATGCCAATCGTAGCGAATCATATCATTGGGGCGGTCGATGGTCGAACGCTTATATTGGGCCACATCGAATCCCAAATTCATTCGCATACGCTTCAGATAGAATATGCCTCGGATTCCACCATCGGGGTAACAGATAGGGAATTGATAGTTGAACGAGGCTGCCATATAGTGGTTATTCTCGATTTGCGATGAATCGAATCCGCGGAGGAGCAGATTTGACGATTTAAAGGTAAGCGCCGATAGTGCATCCTGATTCTTGAATCCGCCAATCGATGTCTGATAAGCCAACGCCACATTGAAACTATTGTGGGCAAAGAATCCGGGGGTGTAGAATTTTGTGTAGAATGCCAAAAGGTCGCTAAAACTTCCATTGGCAGGATTTATCGCATAGTTGGCTGTTGCTACCACGCCCCAAGGCGGTGCGAAGTCACGATGCGATCGGGCTACCATATCCTGGAATCCAACAGAGAATGAGGTCAGATACAAACCCTCGCTATATCCGATAGTAGCCACATTGCTGATGCTGTCATCGAATTTCAGACGACCCGTATTGGCGACAAGGCCATTCGAATAGTTGCCCTCCATATTCAGGATAAGATAGCGAGTATGATATCCGCGCTGGAAGAGGAGCGGGAACGAGACATCCAAGCCAACCGAATAGTATTTTCCGCGAGTCGGAGCAATCGGGAATTCGATAGCGTGCTTTTCGGGGTTGTAGACATAAATCGGATAGATATTCTGACTACCTCCGTACGAGGCATTGAAGCTGATGGTAGGGCCTAAACCATAGTATCTCAACGAGGTCTTGAAGATATGCCCCTCCTTCCGGCCGTACCCGTATGTGAAAAATCCCTGCAACGACGAGAGTAGATTCTGCGTCATCAAGGTTGCGCCTGCATTCATCACGATTGTACCCTCCTCGCTCAGCCCGAATGGGTCATACGAAAGAGGTGCCCAACTATGAAAGTTGAATTGGTGCAATGCTTTGCCGTAGCGTCGTTCACGGCGTGGCAGATTGGTCTGCGTAGTGTCGATCGAGGCTATTGGAATGGAGTCAAGATTAATTACATTCCATCCCCTGCGTTTGGGCAACAGGATATCGCTGGGCAGAGCCGAATACTCCACCTCGCGGATACTTTTTTTGATATTTTGTATAGCAGGATGGTAACCCATAGAGTCGTAGGTGGTCATCACTACCATATCGTCGGCTGCAGTGGCTGGTGAGAACGAGCCATAGGTCGACTCGGTGAGCTGATACTCTTTGCCGCTCTCCAAATCCAGATAATGAACCTCGTCGCGACCCGATGCGATAGAGCCGAAATAGAGTTTGCCATCGGCGGCTCGCAGGTCGCTGATGGTAATGTAGGCTGGGCGCGTTACAGGCTCTAAAGCCTTGCGGATATCGCCTTGCTCGCCACTGCGGGCAATCCACATACCCTCGTCGGCGGTAACAATGCAGTAGAATCGCTGGGTGAGATCATCCCACGCCAGAGAGTGAATCTCCTGGCCGAAGGGGAGCGACGATATGCGCTCAATACCCTGCTTATCGCGGTAATGTAGCGAATAGATGCCCTGCGGGGAATATTGCACCCACGCCAAACCTCCCTTCTGATCGGGTGTGGGATATAAGATATTCTGTCGGCGAGAGCCTACCGTACGAGGTCGTTGTTTGTCAAGATCCATATAGCAAAGGGTGGAGGTCACCTTCTGCTGGAACATATTGCTACGGCGATACTCAGTCCAATAAACTCTCTCTGATGAGGCGTCGTAGGCTGGACGTGTGGCTACAGACCCTGTGAAGGAGAGTCGCTGCTCGACTCCGGTCGAGGGGTTGAGCATTACGAAATGTGACGGAGTGTCGAAATCCTCTTTCAATAAAAGGATTTTATCGCGAGAGATACCTACGGGATAGCGATATGTGGTGTAGCTCGTGGTGCGCGGCGATGGCAACATCATGCTACTATTATCGAGCTTGGGCAACGAATTCCAATACTCGACCAAAGTGTTAAAAGTTGATTCAAAGAGATCGTGTGTGCTGAAACCAAAGAGTCGTTTCATACGCCAATTCTCAGAGATGATGGTCCACGGATGGCGTGGGCCATAGGCTGCCATATCATTGGCCATAACTCGGCCCGTGATGTGATTGCCGTGAGCAACCATCTGATATCCAAGCTGGTAATGGTCGGGGATAAAGTCGCGGTATGAGCCGCAGAAGAATTTATCCATATTGCGGTATTTGCTCGCTATATCGCCCATAGCTCGGAACTCCAACGTAAAGCGGGGCTGCTTGCCTCGGCCAAACGATGAGGCTTCGGTTTCGAACATCGTGGCGTCGCCCTCCATCATCCATAATGGCATATATACCAATCCGATGGTAGAACCCTGCTGACCTAACAGATAGCTCAAAAATTTGACAAATCCTACGTTGAGATTTTGGTATTGCGCCGCGTGGCGATATTCGTGGGCAACAAGCTGTTTGATCCAAGGCATTGAGTAGCTATCGATGGCTGGCGATGAGAGGAACTCAATACGCTTAGGCAACCACATGACGAGTCCGTTGGAACGCATATTCTCTGGGTGAACTACAAACGGCAATTCGAGTGGAGGACGCTTGAACCCGTACGATATGTAGGGATACAGTCGATTGGCGAAATATAGTGTCGAAAGGCCAATCTGTTCGGTATGTCGTGGATAGATGACCTTTACATTGTCGGTCGATGCAACATTCCATTTGAAGCGCGCAGGGTCGGCGCCCCAACTATAATACTGGGCTTCGACCCGTTGGACCACAAAGAGTGCCACGACGGTAATCATCAGATATGTAAAGAGTCGCTGTCGCATATCGAAAAATTCCAAATATCTCGGTGGGGCATAAAGATTAACTGCCGGCCTTTTTGCAGCGATACCCCGCAGCCTCAAGAAGCTCTATTACGCGGTCGCGATGGTCTCCTTGAATGATAATCTCACCATCCTTGGCTGAACCACCCACTCCGCAACGACTTTTGAGCATACGGCCTAACTCTGCAAGGTCGTCGTCGCTACCCACAAAGCCCTTTACCAGCGTTACCTGCTTGCCACCACGCTGCTTACGGTCGAGCCATACGCGCAGATTCTGCTGCGAAGGAGGAAGGGTTTCGGCTTGCTCGGGTTCCTGTGTGGTATATTCAAAATCGGGATTGGTCGAATAGACCATACCGAGTCGTTGTTTCCAGTCGCTCATACTGTTTCTGTTTGTTTGCTTGTCGTTTTGCCATCTCGCTTCCATCCCCAAATAGGGCGTTTAGGCATCAAAAAATAGTCGGTTTTCGGTATTAATGTGGCAAAACGTCGGTTAATGTTTGGTGCAAATTTACTATTTTATTATATTTACAACAAATTATGAAACGAGCAACAATCGAAAAATTGAAAAATGAGGCCCAACAATGGCATCGTTATCAGAGCGAGATGCTTCTGCCTAAACCGCTCGATGATGGTCGCCGCGTTGTGAAGGTCTTTGTCGAAGGCTACGAGGATGTGGCCTTCTGGCGAGGTATTTTCGACCATTTCGATAATCCATTTCTGCGTTTCGAGATCTCTGTGCCAAATCGCGAGGACCTGCCAAAAGGAAAAAAGGTGTTGATGTCGATGATTCCCCAATCAGGGGAGGAGATGTTGCTTTGTGTTGACTCCGATTTCGACTATCTGTTTGGCGACAGGACCGAGCAGTCGGCCATCATCAACAGCGCGGAGTATATGTTTCACACTTACACCTACGCTACAGAGAACTATCTGTGCTACGCCCCATCGTTGCACAATGTGTGTGTGAAGGCGACAAAAAACGATAGCCATATATTCGACTTCGTGGAGTTTATGGCCGAGTACTCACGAATAATATACCCTATGTTCTTGTGGTACTCCTATTCAGCTCAGCAGGCCTGTCAGTCGGCCTTGCCACTAGTCGACTTCAAGAATGCAGTGCGTTTGGGATATTTGGAAGTTGAGAACAACGGTGCCGATACTTTGGCGTGGCTCGAACGCAACATTACGCGTAGACTGAAACGGCTCGAACTCGACCATCCACAAATCGCGCGAGGGCTCGATGAATTTGCCGAAAGGTTGCAGGAGAAAGGCGTGACACCAGAAAACACCTATCTGTTTATGCACGGCCACACGCTGATGGATAACGTGGTAATGATTATGCTCAATTCGGTTTGCGACAAGTTGCGAACTATGTCGATTAATAAGATTAACTCTTCGAACAAAACGGGACTCCCGTTGAAAAACGAGATGAGCAACTATGTCAATTCGCTACGTTCGATTCGAGATGTGCTACTCGATAACGAGAATTACACTTCGTGCCCGCTTTATGCGCTATTGCAGAATGATATTCAGGATTATCTTACACGCACCATTACTCGAATGCAGGGCCGACGCGACTCAATCAGAATAAATACACAGAAGGAGTCTGGCAAGAATCGAAATAATCCGCAAACCAAGCAACAACCCACTCCCGACAACGTTGTTGAAAATCGGGCTGATAAAGGTTAAAACGAAAATTGTTTTTATCAAAAGCAAAAGTTATTACGCGCTGAGATAACCCTATCTTTG
The DNA here is from genome assembly GCA_015060165.1 of Rikenellaceae bacterium. Taxonomy (GTDB): domain Bacteria; phylum Bacteroidota; class Bacteroidia; order Bacteroidales; family Rikenellaceae; genus Alistipes. Next base: position 53,038 of record SUZC01000009.1, on the reverse strand, counting down.
CAAAAATTTTAAACCTAAAAAATATAGTATGAAAAGTAGAGTGTTAAAAACCCTATTTGCAGTTGTAGCTGTGTGTTTCACAACTCAGTTGATGGCTCAAAATGCTGAGAGCCCCATAAGATGGGCCGACAAAAGAGATGGTTGGATTCAGAAGGCAACCGAGAGTAAACCGGAACTTATCCGTCAAGATATCAAGCCTGTGGCTATCGTGCGTAGTGTGGCCGATAAGAACGCTTTCCAGGGTTGGCGCATGGAGCGTACCAACGAGCCTGTGGATGTATTGTACACTCAGTCGTTCAAGTCTCGCAAGGAGGTCATCCTCGACTTGGGTGATCACTATACGGGATATTTCTCATTCAAAGTGAAGGATATGGATATGCCAACCGACGCTCCTGTACGTTTCAGGTTTACATTTGCCGAGGTACCAGGTGAGTTGAATGCGAATTTTGACGACTGCCCTGCAAATAGCTTGAGCCGCGCATGGTTGCAGGACGAGATAATTACCGTAATGCGTATGCCAAGCGAGGTGACGATTGAGCGTCGATTAGCTTGTCGCTATGTGAAGATTGAGTTGTTGGCACAGTCGTATTACGACTTTGTATTCACCGACCTTAATTTCCGTGCCGAAACATCGGCTCGTGGCAAGGCTGCGGAACTCGCCGAAGGTACCGATCCAATGATTAAGAAGATTAACGAGATTGGTTTGAAAACTCTGGCCGAGTGTATGCAGACCGTATATGAGGATGGCCCAAAGCGCGATCAGCGATTGTGGATTGGTGATCTCTATTTGGAGGCTTTGGCCAACGCATATTCGTATAAGAACCACGATCTTACACGCCGCTGCTTATATCTGTTGGCAGGAATGTCTTCTGATGACGGATTCTTGCGTGCTACCGTATATGAGCACGTCACAGAGCGTCCGAAGATTGGAGTCAACTGTATGGACTATAGCTTGCTATATGGTGTGGCGCTGTTGGAGTATCTCAAGGAGACCGGCGATAGAGCTACGGCAGAGGATTTGTGGCCCGTGGTGAAGTATCAGGTGGAGTTTGCTCGCACATATTTGAAAGATAATGTATACGATGTAAAGAAACAGCCCGAGTGGTGGTTGGTATTCGATTGGAAGGATAATTTGGATCGCCACGCCTCGATGCAGGGCCTTATGACTTTCGCCATCGAGCAGAGCTACGAGTTGGCTAAGATGCTTGGATGCGAGGGAGAGGTCGCTGACTGGCCAAAGGTGGTGAAGGATATGCGAAAGGCTTCACGTGCGATGTTCTACGACAAGAAGTTGGGTGTTGTGAAGTCGGGCCCCGATGCTCAGATCTCATATCTGTCGCAGGTGTGGATGATTCTCTCGGAGACCCTAACCCAAAAGGAGGCTGTCCGTGCCTTGGAATATGTGTTGGCTGATGATTCGACCTGCTACATCGGTTCTCCGTATGCATACCACTACCTCATCGAGGCAATGATCAAGAGTGGAATGGAGGAGCGTGCACGCGAGATGCTTATCACATATTGGGGTGATATGGTCAACAAGGGTGCTGATACATTCTGGGAGGTATACGACCCCAATGACGATTACAAGTCTCCATATAAATACTATCCGATGAATAGTTATTGCCACGCGTGGAGTTGTACGCCGGTATACTTTATCTATAAGTATAAGGATATTTTCCAGCGATAGTCTGGTGCAAGATAACACAAAGAGAGCCGACCTGTTTGATTGGGTTGGCTCTCTTTGTGTTTTATTTTAAGTAGGTTGCGATGCGAGAACTACTTCTTAAACAGCATCGGTACGAACTCCGAAATGTACATTCTCCAATTACGCCAAGTGTGACCACCTTCACTCTCGCGATACTCATATGGGAAGTCTATCTTGTCAAGATACTTCATATATGCTATGTTGTTTTTATAAAGGAAGTCGGTCTTGCCGCAAGCAATCCAATAGAGCTTAAATCCATTATCGCGCTGTGCGGCCAACTGAGCAGCAACCTTCTCGTCGGTTACGTTGTTTACAGAAGCCGAGAACAGACCTACATAATCAAACATCTTAGGATAAGAGTATGAGATTCTGAATGAGTGGCCACCACCCATCGACAATCCTGCAACAGCACGACCCTCGGGTTTGCGTATTACGCGATAGTTCGACTCAATGTGATTGATAATATCGCCAAACGAATCGACGAAACTTGCATCATTCTTTGGCTTCATTCTCACTCTGCGTGATGGGTAAACCAAACCTTCGGCGGTCTCGCCGGGAGCTGCCTGCTGCCAATTGTTACCATTGGTAATCACGACAATCATAGGCTCGCACTTGCCCTGAGCGATGAGGTTGTCCATGATGTGCTGAGTGCGGCCCTGAATAATCCAGGCCTCCTCATCACCACCCGAACCGTGCAACAGATAGAGTACTGGATACTTCTTCTTGCTCTGCTCGTAGCCTGCGGGAGTGTATACAGTAACACGACGGTCGAAACCGAGAGTAGGGCTATGATACCACTCGCGTTTCAAGCTACCATGTGCCACATCGTGAGCCACATAGTTGTCGCCATATCCACCGCCTACAATCACGATATTAGCCATAGAAGCAAAATCGCGATTGAAATAGACGTTGGCAGGGTCATTAATCTTCAAGCCGTCGACAACAAAACTGTAATAGAAAAGTTCTGAAATAAGCGCTGGCGAGGTCCACTCCCAGATGCCCTTCTCGCCACGTACCATATCGGCACGTGCGATACTCTTGCCATCAAGGGTGGTGAAATCACCCACCACACTCACCTTCTTTGCATCGGGTGCATCCAAACGGAATGTAACACTTCTATCTTTGTTGAGTTCGGGAGATACCACCTTCGAGGCTCCCCACAACGCCTGCTGTGCCGAAGCGTTTGCTACCAATCCGACAGCGGCCATCAAAAGAAATAAGTACTTCTTCATAGTTTTAAAGTTTTAGTATTGGTTTCGTTTTTATTCTCTCTTTCTCCTGTCTTATCACAATTTCAGACTTCAGCCGTTGGGCTGGTTGTTATGTTCAATCTACCCAAATAGAATTACAAAATCTTCTGAAAAAGAATCTCCGACAGAGCCTCCTGCTGAGTGATAATCCAATCGCGGCGAATACCGCATCGCTCGTAGCCAGCACCATCGAACAAGGCCAGACTCGCCTGATTGTCTTCTGCTACGCTACACCATAACTGATGCAACATCAATATCTCGCGGGCATATCTCTCAATACTTCGTAAAGCATCGGCTGCATACCCCCGACGACGATACCCCGAAGAGATTATAATTCCCACGCCTGCACGTCGGTTCTTGGGGTCAAAATCGAGCAGATCGATAGCGCCGACAGCTACCTGCGTGCCATCGATTTGAGCATCGATAACCAATCTCTGTTGACGAGTGGCATAGATATCGTATTGTTGCTCGATGATTAGCGAGGAGAGCTGATGGTGCGAGAATGGGGCTGTGGCTCCACTGGTGCGCCACAACTCCACATCGTTCTCCCAGCCATACATTGCCTCCAAATCGGAGGGTTCCAATGCTCTCAGTCGGCATATAGAGCCTTCAATATTCATACTATTTTCTCTGTTAACTCCTCGACAATGGGCCCCTTATGATCCACCTGGAACTATTACAATCCGATAATCTTATTGTGGATAAGCATTGCTACGCCCCACGCACAAGCATTCTCCGACATCTTCGACTGGCGGAACTTGGTATCACGATAAACCAGATTCAACGAGTACTTGTTTGTAGAAGCCTTGAGCGGAAGCATAATGTAATCGCCGGCAGCTGCCAAATTTCCACCTACGATGATTGTCTCGGGATTGAAAATATTGATTAGGAATGCGACTGCCTTACCCAACTTCTCTCCTACCTCTTCGATAAGTTCGATTGAAAGGTTATCATCGTTGCGGGCTGCAGCAATAATGTCGTTGATATGAATCTGCTCGCCGCGGTCAAATTTGTCGCGCAGGATAGTATTTACGCCACTCTTTATCATCTTGACCATCTTCTCCTCAATGGCTATACCCGAAACCTCAGTCTCCAAACAGCCCTTCTTTCCGCAGGCACAGATGGTCTCATTGTCAAAGAACGGAATGTGACCAAACTCACCAGCGAAACCGTTCTTTCCATAGTAAAGTTTTCCATCGATTACGATTCCGATCGCAACACCACGACCCAAATGCAGATAGATTAAATCGTTGACTACCTTTGAGCGACTACAGTTATACTCGGCATAGCAGCGAGCACGGGTATCGTTTTCAAGCAGTACTCGAATCTTTATTCGCTCCTGGATGATATCACGCAACGACTCTTCGCTTGAAGTGAAATAGGCATAGCTACGGCCCGTTTCGGGATTTACTCGACCCACGATTGAGACTCCAACACCAAGAATTTTTGAGCGGTCAATTCCGCAAGTGTCGACAAACTCCTCAATGTTGCTGCAAATCTTCTCTAGGCACTGGGTGCGATCCTGCAGCTCAAAAGAGTTATCGGTAACCTCCTTGATGATATTATTCTGCAGGTCGGTAACCACGTAGGTCATATTATCACGACCGACGTTGACTCCCACGAAGTATATAGCCGAATTAGCCAGACCGAAGACGTTGGGTCGACGACCTCCAGGGGTCTCTACCTTACCCAAATCAACAACAATGTTTTCATCGATAAGTTCCTGGACCAATTTGGTGATTGTGGGTACACTGATGTGCAACTCCTTGGTCAATTCCGAGTGCGAGCACTCGCCGTTGATTGCCATATAGGCAATGATGTTGCGTTTAATTGCAATATTCTTATGGGTGACGCCTTTGAGTTTTTCGTTAGGCTCATTGTTAAAAAATTCGGTTAAAGATGCCATATATCTCTCTGCTATTTAAATTTAAATATCCTTTTACAAATATATATAGTATGGGCGAGAAATACAACAATTTTTTAATTATTTTTATAAATTTTGTAAAATAAAAATAAAAGAGTGTTTTCATTTCACTATTTTTCAGCATAATACAAAAACAGCCGAGAAGATTTTGATCATTCCCGGCTACATTTTGACCACATTTAGACAATGTGGCAGCTATTTATAAAACCATTATCTACGCACAATATATCCGCCCATATCGGGCCAATTATTGTAGAAGTCTTCGATGTATCGCATCTGCTCTTCGGTGCAACCAACCATAAGTTTCATCTCGGCATCGCGCTTGTCGAGGTCTACCGTACATATTACGGCAACCAATCCTTTATCGGGCTCCGAGCCGAGCCACACATCCAGTCCCTCACCATCGTTCGAGGTGGTGGCATCGAGATATCCATAATCGAGTTGATATACAATCTCAGGGAAACGAGGATGGCAAGAGCCCTTTGGTCGGTCGATCACAATCTGAGAAGTGGCAAGCAACTCGTCCAATCGCTGCCAAAATACGCTTTTATTGTTACTCATCGTTATCACTATTTTGTTGTTCCAGAAGTTGCTCTGCCTCCTTTGCTTCACACTCTTCCAATATCCGTTGTGATTGGCGACGCAAAGTGGGAAGACCCAGTTTTCGCAGACGCTCACCCGTACGGACTATGTTGTTATTGCCCGTAAACAGACGTTTGTATGCCTCCTCGTATTTAGCTCGAGCCTGGTCGAGTCCTGTGCCCACTCCTTCGAGTGCCGAAGTGAAGGCTACCAACTGCTCGTAAAGAGCTACACCATATTTGATGATATTCTCTTGGTTCTTGTTTTGATCATCCCGACGCCACAGATCATCGACAATCTTCAACAATGCAAAGAGATTGGTTGGCGACGATATAATCACCTTCTTGTCGTAGGCATCGTTCCAAATCGAATGGTCCTCTTGGAGTGCTTGCAGGAACGCCGGCTCGTTGGGGACAAACATTATAACAAAATCGGGCGACTGAACCAGCTGCTGATAGCGTTTGCTGCCCAGCTCCTTGATGTGTTGGCGCATTGAAGCTATATGGGCAGCCAATGCGGTCTTTCGTTCAATCTCGGTCTCTGCCTGTGAAGAGTTGACATAAGCCGTTAGCGACACCTTAGAGTCGATGATTATCTGCTTGTTATTGGGTAGATTCAGGATGACATCGGGACGTAGATTGTTGCCCTGTTCGTCCTTGATATTATGTTGCGTGTAATAGTGAACGCCACGAATAAGGTTGGAGTTATCGAGTATGGTCTCCAAAATAACTTCGCCCCAATCACCCTGAACCTTGGAATTACCTTTGAGAGCGTTGGTGAGATTGGTTGTCTCGGTTGTAATCTGAGAGTTGAGTTCGCGAAGGCGCTTGAGTTCGTTCTTTAACTCTCCGCTCTGCTCGTTCTGGTGGCTATATATGCTCTCAACTCGCTCGCGGAATTCGCGGATGTTATCTTTGAAAGGTTTTAGAATCACATCTATCGACTCCTGATTCTCCTGCTTGAAACGGCGGCTCTGTTCGCCTAATACATCACCTGCCAAATTGCGAAACTCCTCGCGTAGGCTTTTTTCCATATCTTGCTGCGAACGTACCTTGTCGTCTATTGAGCGACGCTCGGCTTCCAGCTCGGTTGCAATTTTAATGTGGGCAATCTTCTCCTCTTGTAGAGCCTGTTGAGTTTGCTGGTGGGCCGTTATCTCGCTCTGCAGATGGTTATTTGCAATCTGCAACTCCTCCTTGTTTACGGTAATTTGGTTGGTGAGCTGCATAATCTTGCCACGCTGAATGATGTGCAATGTGATGAAAATTGCAAGAGCCACGACCAATGCGACAACGAGTATTATGAGGTAAATTGATGTTTCCATAATCGTAGATGGGTTTTTAATTATAACAAAGATAGTGATTTCAAATAAAAAACTCTATATTTGTATAGAAACATTTTTAGACGAGATTATGATAAACAGAATTTTTATAATTATCTCAACATTGTTGGCAGCAATGTTTGTTTTGCCATCGTGTGACAAAGGTGACAATCCTGTGGCTTATGTGGATTTTACACATCTGAGAAAGTATAATTCAAAGGATAAGGAGCATCTCCCTCATATGTGGGATATGTTGCATACTACGGCAACGTTGCAGGGTATTGTAAACCGTGAATCGCCACAAATTTATATCGAGTATGTGGTTGCCGATAAGTTGGAGGTGGACCGTTTTTGGTGGAACTATTATCGCGAGGAGGGGCGTTGGCTCTCGGAACGAGATACAGTTGTCTACAACGATGTTGTGAAATTGGTGGAGGATTATAAAGATTACATCAATGGTGCTGTAGTCTACGATTCGAATGTTGCATCTACATCGTGTGTGGCATCGGCTGTGGCAGGTGTGGAAAATCTAATTGCGGTGCGATATGATACCTCGCCTGAGAGTTTGTATAGTCGATTGATTCTGAATGGCCCAGAATTGAAAGTTAAGGTGTGGCTTGTAAACAAAGATGGCTCATCGATGTTTACAGGCGAGGGCACTATCCCTCAGACCGACAAAAAGAGTACGGGTTCGGCAAAGAACGATGCATATGAGTGGTATATCCACAACTATATGGATTCAAATCGTTGTAATGCTGAGTATGCAGGATACTATCTAGACCAGTATTGGCGAGACCACGCTGGTTGTAGCGTGATGAATGCCCATTGCCTTACCAATCACGATTTCTTTGTAAGCAAGGGTGCCTTTTTCTTTGATCTGTCTCCTTGGAGCGACGAGCCTGCAACCGATGAGCCTACTCAGAAGGCTGGTCAGGATTTGGTTACGTTGAAGAAGATGCTCGCCGAAGCATATCGTATCAATAAGGGTCAGAAATTCTGTCATATTGGCGGCTTCCCAGCGTGGGCATATAAATATACGACAAGAGTGGGCGGTAGCCATGCGCCGGTGGCAACTGAGTGGGAGTTTAGTCGAATCATAAGTGCATACAATGCTTTCAAGGATGCCGATGCGATTGGTTATGGAGCTATGGCTAACGCATCTTTTTGGCAGCACTTCCCGCTGGAGCAGAGCTATCCACAGAAGTGGGTAAGCGAAGAGGAACTCAAGCAGCGAGGGTACCTCGATGAGAATGGCAAGGTAATAATTGGCGATAGAAAATTTATGATTTTCTATGTGGGTGATTACGATGCCTCTTCGTGGGTTACGTCGGTGTTGCCCAGATTGTGGAACGATGAGGGTAGAGGCGATTTGCCTCTGATGTGGTGTATCAGTCCTGTGTTGGCGCGACGAGCTCCAATGGTCTTGGATTATGTACGCAAGACTGCATCGGCGAACGACTATTTTGCGGCTGCTGATAATGGCGCGGGATATCTTATGCCAGGTATGTTACAAGAACCACGAGAGTCGGGACTCCCTTGTGGTTTGGATGCCTGGGCAGCTCACTGCAAGCCTATGTATGAGAAGTGGGGCTTGACAATTACAGGTTTTGTGATTGATGGCTTTGCTCCAGGTTTGAATGAGAAGGGTTTGGCTTGTTATGCTTCGTTTAGCCCCGATGGTATTGTGCCTCAGAAGACTCCTCGTACACGTCTGTTCGGTAATATGCCTGTGTTGCGTTCGGGTGATGATTTGGTGCAGAATCCAGAGAAGAATGCGGAGTTTATAGTGTGGGATATGATGAGTCGCAACCCAACGCCATTTGCTTGGTATCGTGATATTTTGAAGAGCCCAACCTGGCACAAGGAGGTGATGGCTAAAATCAACGAACTTGAGCCACGTATCGAACTGCTAGATGCGCCTACATTCTTCGAGTTGTATCGTCGCTGGCTTAAGGAGAACCCCGATGCGGCAGCGGGATTGATTAAGTAACGATAAAAAAACAAAATAATAAAACTATGAAACCCAATTTGAAAAGAGTCTTGCGCCTGGTGGTGTGTCTGGCAGCAGCGTTTATGCTGATGCCGAATGACGCTCTTGCGCAGACAACGCAGAAGATTGCTGTTCCGACCGATGTAGGAAAGTGGATAACTTCAACTTTTGCACGAGGCAAAGTGCCTCCATTCTCGTTTGTCTACGATGGGAAACCCTCGACAGAATTTATTCGTAAATGGAGACACTCCATCAGTCGTCAGGAATCGGCGCAGGAGGGTGTTGTAGCATACACTGTAACGTATCTCGATCCGCAGTCGGGATTGCAGGTGAAGTGCGACATCAAGGGTTTTGAGTGGTTTGGAGCCGTAGAGTGGGTGCTGCATTTTGCAAACACCTCTAAGACAAACACAAAGCAGATTCGCGATGTGAAGGTTACCGACCTTACTCTGCGAAGCGTGATTGATGGAAATTTCGATGTCCTTCACTCAGCGGGTTGCAGTGCATCGAGAGCCGATTTCCGTCCGTTATATAGCACACTTTCAGCCGACGCACCATTGAAGATGTCGCCTCAAAATGGTCGTCCATCAGATATCTCGGCATACCCGTTCTTCAATATCATCACTCCCGACAAGGCTGGTGTTGTGGTAGGTATTGGCTGGACCGGCACCTGGTTTGCCGATATTGCACTCACCGGCAAGCAGGGGGTAAACCTCTCTTCGGGAATGAAAACAATGGATTTGCACCTCTATCCGGGCGAAAGTATCCGCACCCCGCTTGTGGCTATGCTCTTCTGGCAGGGAGATGATTTTATGACAGGCAACAACCTCTTCCGTCGATTTATTCTTGCACATCATACTCGCAAGGTCGACAATGCCTATGCTCACGCTCCGTTGTGTGGAGGATTCGACTGGGGTGACCCAGCTCCTTGCAACGAGTACAGCTGTTTGACGGAAGATTTTGCCGTTGCGCTTATCAATCGTCACAAGCAATTTGGAATCGTCCCTGAGGTGTTTTGGTTGGATGCAGGCTGGTACGAGGGTTGTGGTGGCCCAGATTTCAGCGGTGGCTCGTGGTGGACTAATGCGGGCAATTGGAGAGTTGACAAAACACGTTTTCCCAACGGCTTGAAACCTTTGTCAGACGCTGCTCATAAGGTGGGTGCGAAGTTTATGGTATGGTTTGAGCCTGAGCGTGCATTCGAGGGTACTCAATTCCGCAAAGAGCATCCCGAATGGCTTTTGAAGGTTGAGGCCGACAAGAATAATTACCTCTTCGATTTGGGCAATAAGCAGGCAAACGAATGGCTTTGCAAATATATTGGCGATATGATTGAGGAGAATGGTATCGATTATTATCGTCAGGATTTCAATATGCCGATTGCCCGTTTCTGGAAGGCTTACGATGAGCCAGGGCGAGTAGGCATGCGCGAGATTCGTTATGTGGAGGGACTCTATGCGTATTGGGATTATCTGCTGGAGCGATTCCCTGGCATGATTATCGATAACTGCGCATCGGGTGGCCGCCGAATTGACCTCGAAACCACTAGCCGTTCTATTCCATTGTGGCGTACCGATTATCGCTATGGCGAGGTGAATGGTTATCAATGCCACACCTATGGACTCAACTTCTTCCTGCCGTTGCACGGCACGGGAGTCTACGGAGCTGATAATTATAACTTCCGCTCAAGTTTGAGCAGCGCAATGGTGACGAACTGGGAGCTTACGGCAAAGCGCGGTTCGATAGGCGATATGCAGAAGGTTTTGGCTGAATTCAAATTGCTGCGTCCGTACTTTATGGAGGATTACTATCCGCTTACCGGATTAGGAGATTTGACAGGTGACGACGTGTGGTTGGCATATCAGTTAAACCGCCCATCGGATAAGACCGGTATTGTTGTAGGATTCCGCCGTAAGGACAATAAGCAGAACTCTATAGAGGTGAAACTCAGAGGTCTTGATCCTAACACCAACTATGTAGTGCGCAACGAGAACGATGGCAAGGAGCAGACTCTAAGCGGCCAGCAGCTTGCTGAGGGCATCACCCTCTCGCTCGACAAGCCTCTCGATTCTATATTATTAAAGTATAGCCCAGTAGAATAACATAGCAAACTGTTAAGAAGATATGCCGTAAATAAGATCTTCTTCGTAATACTATAATTCTCTTATAATGTGTTCATAAGTAATAGGGTATCAAAAAAGTGTAGAGGAGAGAAATTATATGAATTATAATTGGGTCTAATTTATTTTGATTCTTCACAAAGAATTATTATATTTGTAGTGTATAACTTTTAAATGAAATGAGTATGAAGAAACTGATTTTAGCAACTATTTTCTGCATGTTGACTGCGGCAACATTTGCCCAGAATAACGGTTTGGGAGTTCGTATTGGAAGTGGCGCAGAGTTGCAGTATGAACGATATTTTGGCTCTGGCAACGTATTGAAGGCAAATGTCGGTCTTTTTGACTTTGATGGCAATCTATTTGGTACGGTGATTTATGATTGGGAGTGCTTCAATTGGGGAAGTTGGACTCCACGAGCAGGCGATTGGTTCTTGCAGGCCGGTGTTGGTGGTGCCGTAGGTATTTGGAAAGATAATTTTAATTTGGGCGTAGCAGGTAATGTTGCCTTTGGTATCCATTTCAATGGGGCTCCAATCACTTTGGCAGTAGATTATCGTCCGACTGTATTTTTATTTGATGATTGCTGGGGCGATGGTTTTGGAAGCTTTGGCCTAAGTTGTACCTTCCGATTCTAAGGATAAAAGCATAACAAAAAAAGAGGTCGATTGACCTCTTTTTTTGCGATATGCAATATCGTGACAGATTATCGAACACGCAGCAGCGGGACTCGAACGGCGGCAGAAGCCGAGAGCAGACCGAAGGGAGGTTGTTGCAATCAAAGATTGTCGGGATTGATGGGCGATGTGGCGAAAATCTCTTTTCAGACACAATCGCACAGCAAGCACGAATATTTGCATAGCAAACAACAACCGACCATAGACAAGTCTGCCGAGGCGCAACACGCTGAACGAGTCCCTTTATCCGCACAAAAAAAGCGACTGCCAAATGCAGTCGCTCGTGCGGATAAAGGGACTCGAACCCCCACGCCTCTCGGCATCAGATCCTAAGTCTGACGTGGCTACCAATTACACCATATCCGCAACTGGTTATAAGCATTCTGGACACCCTTCACTTGCAATTGCACAGGCAGATTAGTCCCAAATGCTGTGCAAAGGTAATAAAAATATCGATAAGCAAAACTAAATCCGAGAGAAAATGGTAATTTTTTAGTGATTTATCTTTTTTTTGTTAATTTTGTGTAAACAAAAGTGTCGTTTATGCCCGTAACAACTACTCTACAACTATCGCCCAAGCAGTCGGCCGATGCCGAATTCTATACTGCTCTTGCCGCACGCCAAGTGGGAGTGCGTCGCGATGATGTGGCTATGGTGAGGGTTATAAAACGCTCTATCGATGCACGCCGCAGTCCTGTGAAGGTCAATCTTACGTTGGAGATATTTGTTGACCGCGAGCCACAGCCAGAGCCCGTGCATTTCGATTATCCCGATGTGAGCCACTCGACCGAAGTGGTTGTTGTGGGTTCAGGTCCTGCGGGATTATTCGCATCACTTAGGCTTATCGAGCTCGGTCTGAAACCGATTCTTTTGGAGCGAGGCAAGCAGGTGCTGCCGCGCAAGCAGGATATCGCACTTATCAATCGTAATCTTGATATCAATCCAGATTCGAACTACGCTTTTGGTGCAGGTGGTGCAGGAACATTTTCGGATGGAAAACTCTTTACGCGCAGTAAGAAGCGTGGCGATTACAATAAAGCTTTGCAGACCCTTGTGTTCCACGGAGCAACACCCGACATTCTTTACGAAGCACATCCGCATATCGGAACTGATAAATTGCCCCGTATAGTTAGCAACATCTGTGATACCATCACTCGCTGTGGTGGCGAGATTCATTTTTGCAGCAAGGTTACGGGATTCGAGATTCGAGGAGAGCGACTCTGCGGAGTATGGGTGGGCGACAATCTAATCGAGGGAGCCGCAGTGATATTGGCCACAGGCCACTCTGCAAAAGATATTTACTATACGCTCCACCGCGATGGAGTACGTTTGGAGGCAAAAGCTTTGGCGATGGGTGTGCGTATTGAGCATCCGCAGCGCTTGATTGACTCCATACAATATCATATGCCCGAGAGAGGTGAGTACTTGCCAGCAGCGTCGTATTCGCTTGTCAATCAGGTTGACGGTCGAGGTGTATATTCGTTCTGTATGTGCCCTGGTGGATTTATCGTGCCAGCCATGACCGACTCGGCACAATCGGTCGTAAACGGCATGTCTCCCAGCTCGCGCAACTCGCGTTGGGCCAATTCGGGCCTTGTAACCGAAGTACGCCCTGAGGATTATGCCTATTTGCAGGCAGAACATGGCCCTTTGGCTGGATTGGTATTCCAGCAGCAGGTCGAGGAAGCCGCCCGTAAAAACGGAGGAGACAAGCAGATTGCACCCGCACAGCGAGTTTCGGATTTTGTCGCCGGAAGAGCATCTTCATCGCTCCCGTCGACCTCATACATTCCAGGATTATGTTGCTCACGACTAGATAAATGGATGCCCGACTTCATGGCATCAGCTCTGCGTAAAGGTATTGCATCGTTTGACCGCAAGATGAGAGGTTATGTAACCTCGGAGGCGATTGTCGTGGGTGTGGAGTCACGAACATCTACCCCTGTGCGTATTCCACGCGACAGCGAGAGCTTGATGCACCCCGAACTTGGAGGATTGTTCCCCGCAGGCGAAGGAGCCGGTTATGCCGGAGGTATTGTTTCGGCGGCACTCGACGGAGAGCGTGTAGCCGATGCTGTAGCTCGATACGTTATGCAGTAGCTGCCGCATTTAGACGAAAACAACCAAAACAAAATACTTTCAATTATAGTGTTTACCATTATTTGCTGCTCTGTGCGCCCCGAAAGGGTGGCAAAACTCAGCGAAAACATTGCTCAAACGATAGGTGACGTGGAGTACCAAATGATTGCATTCGACAATCGTGAGGTAGGCGATGGCATTTGTCGTATATATAATAGATGTGCCGAGCAGGCCCGCTATCCATATCTCTGCTTTGTTCACGAAGATGTCGAGTTCCTCACCCCGAATTGGGGTCGCGTGATTGCCGAGAAACTCAGTGAGGATAGCTGCGGAGTGGTGGGATTTGCTGGAAGTATTATCAAGACCGACTGCCCGATTGGGTGGCGATTGGGCCGACGTGATACCCGCTCACACTATGTGCAGTTTATGCGTGGCAAGCTCCACAAGAAGCATAGCGAGAGCTCGGCAAAGGAGGATTACTCGCAGGTGGTGACACTCGATGGAATGTGCCTGTTTGTAAGGCGCGAAGTGTGGGCCGAGCATCGTTTCGACGAGGTGTTGTTAGATGGATTTCACGGCTACGACATCGACTTCACGTTGTCGGTTGCGCAGAGCCATAAGAATTGGGTCTGCAACTTGGTTGATGTTGTTCACTACTCCGAAGGAGCCTATTCGGATGCGTGGTTCAAGACTATGCAGCAGTTGTGCGACAAGTGGCGTGAGCATCTGCCAATCGTGGCTTATCCGATGAGCGAGGCCGAGCTTAGGCGTTTTCATCAGGATAGCGATTACGCATATATGCGTTTTATGTGGCAAAAGGGATTTTTCGACAAGCAGAGTTTTTCTAACGGATTGCGCCACATCGTCCGCTATCCAACTCGGAGTTCCTCGTGGGCGTTGCCGTTTAAGTATTTGAGTTATAGATTGCGAGCTGCCCGCCGCAAGAGGAAATAGAGTCGGCAAATTAAGCCGTTTGCCTGACACGATGCTAAACGAAAGTAGCAATAATTGTAGAGTAGAACAGAAGATAATGAAGACCATAGTTTTAATTCCCATATATCGCCGACCCACGCCCGATGAGGCACGTGCTATGCGACACAACCGTGAGGTACTCAACAAATGGCCCCACGCAATTGTTGCTCCCGAAGATTTGGACTTGGAAGGAATTGAGCAGATATGTCCCGCAACAGAGATTATCCGCGTGAGCGATGAGTGGTTGGGTAGCCGCAACGGCATTGCAGGCTATAATAAAATGATGCTCTCGGAGAAGTTTTACCGAATGTTCGAGGGGTATGATTATATGCTTATTTGCCACAACGACGCTTGGATTTTCCGCGACGAGCTGAGCAAGTGGACCGCCAAAGGTTACGACTGCGTGGCTGCACCGTGGGTGCGACGTGCGGTTTACGACTTGCCGATTATTAAGCAATATATGGCACTCAGAGCTTGGACCAAACACCGCAAGGGCGAACCTTGCCGCTCCGATTTGTATGGCCGAGTAGGTAATGGAGGATTGACCCTGCGTCGAGTGGGTAGTTTTATCAAGGCTTGTGATGAGTGCGGCGCGCAGATAGAACAATATAACAACACATCGGGGCACTTCTTCAACGAAGATGTTTTTTGGGCCACCGTACCTCAACATTTCCGCTATCCGGAGTGGCGTGAGGCTTTGGAATTTGCATTCGACACCAACCCCGCCTATTGCTATAAATTGTGTAACAAACAGTTGCCCATGGGTTGCCATAGCTGGACCAAACCCCGTATGTGGAAATTCTGGAAGGATATTATAAAAAAAGAAGAGTAGGCTGAATCCTACTCTTTTTTTTATTATTTAATGTGCTTCCAGCCAGTTCGTTCCTACACCCATATCCGAAATAAGCGGTACTCGCAACTTCGCTACGCCCTCCATCGACTCCTTCACGATACGCTCAACAGCCTCGCGCTCTGATATGATAAGGTCGACAATAACCTCATCGTGAACCTGCAAAATCATCTTCGAACGGATGCCCTCCTCGCGGAAACGGCGGCGAATCTCAATCATCGCCAGCTTCATAATATCGGCAGCGCTACCTTGGATAGGCGCATTTATGGCATTTCGCTCAGCAACACCTCGGGCCACAGCGTTGCGGGATGTTATATCGCGCAATGCGCGACGACGACCGAAAGCGGTCTCTACATATCCCTTCTCACGGGCATCAGCAATTGCTCCATCCATATACTCCTTCACTTTGGGATAGGTGGCGAAGTATCCTTCAATCAACTCCTTAGCCTCCTTGCGAGGAATATCCAATCGCTGGCTCAGGCCAAATGCTGAAATACCATAGATTATACCGAAATTGGCTGTCTTGGCTCGGCGACGTTCCTCCGATGTGACCTCGTCGATACCCTTGTGGAATAGTTTTGCGGCAGTCGAAGAGTGGATATCCTCACCCTGCGCAAAAGCCTCAATGAGCGATTCATCGCCACTCAGATGCGCCATCAATCGAAGTTCCACCTGACTATAATCGGCCGAGAAGAGTAGATGCTCGTCATCGGCAGGAACAAAAGCCTCGCGGATACGGCGGCCCAACTCATCGCGAACGGGAATGTTTTGCAAATTAGGATTGGTTGATGATAATCGGCCTGTCGCGGTAACTGCCTGATTGAACGATGTATGTATGCGCCCCGTTGAACGGTTAACCAGCAATGGCAAAGCCTCGATGTAGGTCGATAACAACTTCTTCACACCACGATACTGCAAAATCAACTCCACGATTCGATGCGAATGTGCAAAGCCTTGCAGATAATCCTCATCGGTACTGAATTGGCGGGTCTTGGTCATCTTAGGCTTGTCAGTGATGCGTAGCTTGGCAAATAACACCTCGCCTAATTGGCGGGCAGAGTTGACATTAAGCGTAGGTTCATCTGCAATCTCACGGATTTCGCGTTCCAACTCCTCAAGCATCTTATTGAGTTCGACAGAGTAGTCAGCCAAAATTTGTGAATCGATCTTCACGCCGGCAAGTTCCATATCGACTAAAACATCAATCATTGGCTCCTCAATCTTCAAATATAACTCTTCAAGACCCTGAGCCACAACCTCGGGCCACAGCACCTCTTTGAGCTGCATTGTGATGTCGGCATCCTCGGCAGCGTACTCCTTAACGTTCATTATGTTGACTTGATCCATAGTGAGTTGACGCGTACCCTTGCCTATGAGTGTTTCAATGGCTATTGGTGAGTAATTGAGATATCTCTCAGCGAGATAGTTCATATTATGACGTGATTCGGCATCCAGCAGATAGTGTAGAATCATAGTATCGATTTTGCGACCACGAACCTCTATGCCCAAACGCGAGAGCACCATAATATCAAACTTAATGTTTTGTGCAACCTTTGTGATATGCTCCGCTTCAAAAAGAGGTCGCACAACATCGGCAAACGCGGAGCTATTTACGGGTGTAAATTGCACATACCACGCTTCGTGAGCTTCTATGGCAAACGACATACCCACAATACGATCGTTGAAGATATCAAAACCTGTAGTTTCGGTATCGAAACAAAATTCACGACATTTCATCAATCGATCCACAAGTGACTGTAGATCAGCAATCTCGGTAATGAGATGATATGTATGAGGTGTTGAAGCTGCCGTCGCAAATGGCTCAACAGGATTCTCCTCGTTAGAAATAGTTTCTGAGCTAACCGTTGTTGCTGGTGAAGGTGCAGATATGGTTGTAGCTGCAATATTTACATTAGAATCGACTGTCGAGAACAAATCGGCAACGGGAACAGTCGCTGTGGAATCCGAAGATACCATCTCCGACTTTGCGACTGACACTGGGGCAGGCTCTGGGGCAGCAAAGGCTGCAAACAAATCACCTTGTTCGGCCATCGATTGACGCTTCTTGTCCGTTGATTTGACAGGTGATACCTCGGCAACCTGACGCTGCGCTGCTTGATTTGGGATAGGGACGTCAGCAACTGGCGCGAGAGTTTGAAGTTCACGCATGAACATGGTAAAATCGAGCTCGGCATACAAAGCCTTAAGCTCCTCTACGTTGGGCGGACAGATAGCCAAATCATCGGGATTGAATTCCACTGGCACCTCTGTGCATATAGTCGTGAGCTGCTTTGCCAGGAGTAACTTATCGCCCCAGGCAGCAATTTTCTCTCCCTGCTTTCCTTTTATATTGTGAGCATTGGCAAGGATGTTCTCGGCTTCACCCCATTCGCCAACCAATTTACAAGCTCCCTTCTCTCCAATGCCCGGCACTCCTGGAATATTGTCTGATGCGTCACCCCATATAGCCAGAATATCGCGCACCAGAATAGGATCTGAAATGCCATACTTTGTACAAATAGCCTCCGAGTCGATAATCTCCACGCCATCGCCCTTTTGTTTGTAGAGCTTTCGATTAGGTCCCACAAGCTGGCCATAATCCTTGTCGGGAGTGACCATATAGACATCGTAGCCCGCCTCCGAACCGCGAAATGCCAATGTTCCAATAACATCGTCGGCCTCATAGCCATCAATCTCGTAAACGGGAATACGCATAGCCTTGAGCAGGCGGCACAGATATGGCACCGATGCGATAATATCTTCGGGAGTCTCGGGGCGGTTAGCCTTGTAGTCGGCAAACATCTGGTTGCGGAAGGAGCCACCCTTGGGATCGAGCGCTACACCTAGCAAGTCGGGTGATTCACGCTTCTGAATATCGCGCAGAAACTTGGTGAATCCAAACAGAATAGATGTGTTCATCCCCTGGCGATTGCGCATAGGACGCCCCATAAAGGCATAGTAGTATTTGAATACGAGCGCGTAGGCGTCGATAAGAAAGAGTCGTTTCAAAATCGTACTTTTTACTGTTAAAGGTTATCCTCGGCGTACCACTCGGCATACGAGGTGGCTGTCTCGTGCAGGCGTAACGAATAGAGCTCCACCTCGTCGGGCAGAGATTCAAGCAGTCGCTCGGCAAAATCGGCCAGCAAATTCTCGCAGGTGGGCTGATAATCAACCATAACAAGATTGCTGTAATGTTCCGAAAGCATATCGCGCAAGGCTAAGCCCTGCTGGGTACGTCGCACAATAAACGAGTGATCAAATTGCGATACAATTTGCTCGTTAACAATACGTTTGAGCAAGCCGAAGTCCATTACCATACCCTGCTTGGGGTCGTACGAATCTTGTGAAGGCTCACCTTTGATTGTGACCATCAAACGATACGAATGACCGTGTATTTCGCGGCACGCACCGTCGTATCCCTCCAGAGAATGAGCTGCTTCGAATGTAAACTCTTTTGTTAGTCGAATTGTAGCCATAATGCAAAATATTGTAGGCCTAGCCATAGCGACAACAGGCCAACGACAAAGTTAATATTTTTTCACACGCGAAAGAACACTTTTGCAAAAAAGATACTATCTTTGCCACGCTTAAAGGATGTACGGCTGGTTCTGTGTCCGTTGAGCGAGACTGGAAAAATGCCGGAGTGGTCGATCGGGCCGCACTCGAAATGCGGTGAACGGGCAACTGTTCCGGGGGTTCGAATCCCTCTTTTTCCGCAAAAGAACAAAAAAATATAAGGAGTGCAATCGCGCTCCTTTATTTTTTTACTCTGAATTTTCTCTGCTTAAAATTACTATTTTCTAAGTAAAAAACCAAATGTCTGTTAGTAATTTTAAGGACTAAAAACGAGTTGTATCGGCGGGGTGCAAGCTTATAATACACTGATTTGCAAGATTATATTAAAATAAAAAAGACAACTGCGAGGTTGTCTTTCATGGAGCTGAATCCGAGACTTGAACTCGGGACCCCTTCATTACGAGTGAAGTGCTCTACCACTGAGCTAATTCAGCTTGAGGGTCATGTGTGTGACCTATTTCGGGTGCAAATATCGCAATAATTTTGCAAGTTGGTTAATCTTGATGGTAAAAAATTGATTATTTTCGTAGGAAAATTAGTAAATTTGCATTTTAGAGCCTGATTTGGTTGGGCTTGGAAATATGGATATTAATATAAAAATTTGTTGATTATAATATGGTAACCTTTTTAATCTGTTTATCGCTTCTTGTAGCAGCCTATTTTGGTTATGGTGCATATCTTGACCGTGTGTGTAGAATCGATACAAAAGCGGCTGTTCCCTCAGCTACACTCTACGACGGAGTGGATTACATCCCGATGCCTCGCTGGCGTACTTTTATGATTCAGTTGCTCAACATCGCTGGCGTAGGTCCTATATTCGGAGCTATAATGGGAGCTTGCTTTGGTCCGGTCGTATTTTTATGGATAACATTCGGCGGAATTTTTGTAGGTGCCATGCACGACTATTTGTCGGGCGTCATACTGTTGCGTAATGACGGTCTGAGTCTTCCGGAGATTATAGGTCGCTATTTGGGTAAAAATGCGCTTATCTTTATGCGCGCATTGTCGTTGGTGTTGCTCGTGCTGGTTGGTGTGGTGTTTATGCGTTCACCTGCAAGCATCCTTAGCGGAATATTTGAATCGATTCCATATTGGGGTTGGATCGTTGTTATTTTGGTATACTATTTCATCGCTACGATGTTGCCTATCGACAAACTTATCGGCAAGATATATCCACTGTTCGGAATGGCGTTGATATTTATGGCTGCGGGGCTTTTCGTGACTCTTATTACGGGTGACTACACAATCCCCAATCTTACGATGGAGACTTTACGTAACTATCAGGCCAATGCTGCAGATATGCCTATTATCCCAACTCTGTTTATCACGGTAGCGTGTGGCGCAATTTCGGGATTTCACGCCACTCAGTCACCCTTGATGGCAAGATGTATGAACAATGAGGGCGAGGCCCGAATGATATTCTACGGTTCGATGATTACAGAGTCGATTATCGCACTTATCTGGGCTGCTATCGGCATGGCTTTCTTCCACGGTCCCGATGCCTTGGTTGCAACACTCGCTGAGCATAAGAACGATGCCGCTTGGGCAGTAAGTACCATTTCCAATGCTACATTGGGCGTAGTGGGAGGAATGGTTGCCTTGCTTGGTGTTGTATCGGCGGCTATCACCTCGGGTGACACCGCATTTCGCTCGGCACGTCTTATCGTAGCCGACATATTCAAAATCGAGCAGCGGTCACTCCTCAAGCGATTTGCTATTGCTGTGCCCCTTTTCGCTATCGGAGTAGTTCTGATATTTGTCGATTTTGATGTTGTATGGCGCTATTTCGCGTGGACTAATCAGGCTATGTCGGTAATAACTCTATGGATGATTGTAGTATACCTGCATAAGTATAAGAGAAACATTTGGGTAGCCATTCCGCCTGCAATCTTTATGACCTATATATGTACGTCGTTTGTGTTCGTATCGAAGCAATTCATAGGTATGCCCAATCGCACGTTGGCTTACATTTTGGCCGGAGTAGTTACAATTGCGCTCTCGCTATTTATGTGGTCAAGAATTCGTAAATCACCACAGCAATAGTTGCTATGAAAGATATTATAATAACACCCACAGCTTTGGGCAATTTCCAGATCGACAGCCCTAATTTTGGCGATTTGCTACGTCGCTCGCGCCAGATGAGCAATTGGGAGCAGGCCGCTGAGATGCGTTTTGAGTCTGTGCAGCAGCTGTTTGATTACATCGGCGATGAGGAGATGCAGCTCGATTGGGAGCATGCCAACACTCGCTCGGCAATCGAGACCATCTATGCCTCGGCAACCGACTATCTGAACATCGGCGAGGTCGAGATGGCGGCAGCTTTGTGGGAAAACCTACTGGCAATGGATCCTGAAGACCATATGAGCGTGAATATTCCGCTGGCATTCTGCTATGTGGTGTTGGAGGATCTCGATTGCCTGGAAGGGTCTATGTTCGACATCTCACCCAAAAGACCAGAGTATCATCTACTAATTTTGTGGCAAGAGTATTTCCATTCAAAGGGGCTTGATATCGACGCTTTGCGCGAGCTACGTACTCGCCATAAGGCGTGGTTCGCAGAGTTTATAGCAGACTCTCACCCCGTTGATTCAGAGTATTTGGAAGATAGTCGTAAAGATAAACCAACCGCCACAACCGAAGCCAGAGAATTGTGGTTTGTGTTGGAACCCCTGATGGCATCTACCCCCGAATTTATAGAGATGTTGCGCCGGGCCTGATAAACTATCATTTTTCAATAAGTACGGGACATCCAAATTATACAGTCAACCCACATAAGTACCCCGCTATGCGACAATCAACGTTTACTATCGTGGCCCTGCTGTTGATGATTTCTACAGCTATGGCGCAATCTCAATACAAAATAGAGCGCGACATAAACTACCGCTCCGATGATGCATATTCTGCTGTGCAATGCCGTTTGGATATTGCAACGCCCGAGCAGGCCGCCTCAAATCACGTTATTGTATGGTTTCACGGTGGAGGTCTTACAGGTGGCAAGAAGCAAATCCCTGCTCAACTTATGACGGGAGGGGCAGTTGTTGTGGGGGTCGGTTATCGTTTGTCTCCAAAGGTGAACGTCAATCAGATTATCGACGATGCCGCTTGCGCTGTGGCGTGGGTCGTAAAGAATATTGAGAGATATGGTGGTGACCCATCAAAAATCTACCTTGCCGGCCATTCCGCTGGTGGTTATTTGGTGAGTATGATAGGACTTGACAAGAGTCGTTTGGCACGTTATGGCGTAGATGCCGATTCGATGCGCGCAATCGTTCCATTCAGTGGTCAAGTAATAACCCACTTCGAGGAGCGCCGTTCACGCGGCATTCACAACAAGCAGCCAATTATCGATTCCCTTGCTCCGCTTTATCACGCCAGAGGCGATGCCCCGCCCATACTGCTTATCACGGGTGATAGGGAGATGGAGATGCTTGGCCGCTATGAGGAGAATGCATATCTGTGGCGAATGTTGCGCTTGGCAGGACATAAAAAAGTTACGTTGTATGAATTGGATGGGTATGGACACGCCATGTGCGAACCCGCCTATCCGTTATTCCTTAAATTTATCACTCGTATAGAGTCAGAACATAATAAAAAGCGATGAAACAGTCCCGATATATCTTTTCTGAGCCCATCTCGCGTGCCGAGGCTCTGCGTCGTATGGCTACGGCTGTAGCGGTGGGCACATTGGGTCTTGGCGCGTGTGACAGAGCGTCAAATTCGAGTCCCGTTACAGTTACTCCAGCTGAGGGTAAAGTTTCGCGCCGTCGTAATCCGCAGAATGGCGATGAGATTTCTATGCTCGGATTTGGTTGTATGCGTTTCCCGACCGTGGGCGGGGATCGCTATACCGGCGATATTGATCGCAAACCTACACGAGAAATGTTGGAGTATGCCTATGAGTGCGGAGTGAATTATTTCGATACAGCGTGGATGTATCACAAAGGCACATCGGAGGAGGTGGTGGGCGAGGTGTTGCAACAATACCCTCGTGAATCGTTCTACCTGGCCGACAAGATGCCTCCTACGGCAAAAACATTAGCCGAGGCGAAGGAGATTTTTTCTACCCAACTATCGCGTTGCAAAGTCGATTATTTCGATTACTATCTATGCCATAGTATCAGCCGCCAATATGTCTTTCAGAATCTTTACCTCGATGAAGGAGTGCTCGATTTTCTCTTGGAGCAGAAACGTGCGGGCAAGATTCGCCAGCTAGGATTTTCGTTCCATGGCGATTTAGCTCTCTTTGAGTGGTTGTTGGCGCTGCCCGTAGAGTGGGATTTTGTGCAGATTCAAATGAATTGGCTCGATTGGAAAGATAACGTGCGTCAAGCAGAAACTCTCTATACGATGCTTGCCGAGCGCAAAATTCCGGTGATTGTGATGGAGCCCATTCGAGGAGGTGCACTTATTGACGTCCCATTTTCTGTGAGGGAGATGATGGAGCAGAGCGATGCCGAGCTATCGCCTGCGGCTTGGGCCTTGAAATTCTGCGCCACGTACCCCTATGTACTCACCGTCCTTAGCGGAATGTCGAAGATGGAGCACGTGGTGGAGAATTGCCAAACCTTTACCGATTTCAAACCCCTGAGCGACGAACAGATGGCAATGCTACATCGTGCTGCCGATATGTATCGCACAAATACCCGAATTGATTGTACCGACTGTCTCTATTGTATGCCTTGCCCATATGGGGTCGATATCGCAGGTATCTTCCGAGTGTATAACCGTTGTGTCGACGATGGAGTGTTACCTAATCCTGCGGCAAAGCACGATGAAGAGTATTTGAGCCGTCGCCGAAAGTTGCTCAATCGATACAAAAATGCGGTAAGCGAGCGAGGTCGTGTGGATAGATGTACGGGGTGTAATAAATGCTCGCCGAAATGCCCACAGGGCCTACATATACCGCAGCAGCTCAGCAGAGTAGAGAAGTTAATCGAAAGAGTACGCGATGAGTGGAGATAGAGCCTACCTAAATGAGTAAAAAGTTATGAGCAAAAAAAGAAAGATATACAATCCATTGCGTCTGATACGTCAATTAGTGGCGGTAATATGTTTGCTGCTTTTCGTGGTGGCCTTTGCCGACTGGGGCAATGGAACGCCTACGATAGACCAACTGCACACTATAGCATCGGCGCTTGCCGGCTGGCAGTTTGTACCGGCAATTTTGAGCGTTAGCGGAACTACCATCGTATTGTTGCTATTACTGACCCTGCTCGTTGGACGCATCTATTGCTCCGTGCTATGTCCGCTCGGAGTGGCGCAAGATGCTGTAAATACATTGCGTAATTACCATGACAAAAAGGCCGCAACCCGTTTTGCGTATCGCAAAGCTGATAATTGGCTGCGATATTTGGTATTGGCTGTTATGGCTCTTGGTATAGCAACCGGAACAGGTGTAGTGGTGGCTTTGCTCGATCCATATAGCATCTTTGGCCGCATTATATACGACGGATTCCGCCCTTTGGTGCAAGCATTGAACAACGCATTGGCGCTTACGGTAGGCGATACATTTGGTCGCGAGACAGTAAGTATCGCTTGGCTCAGTTCGATTATTGCACTTGGTACTATGGGGATTATAGGTGCCATTGCCTGGATGTGGGGGCGTCGATATTGCAACGCATTCTGCCCTGTGGGAACCCTGCTTGGAGAGGTCAGTCGATTTGCATTAATGAAGATTGATATCGACACCGAGAAGTGCAACTCATGTGGATTGTGCGCCCGTAAATGCAAGAGCGAGTGCATTGATCCTAAGAATCACAAAGTTGATCCGACTCGTTGCGTGGTATGTTTTGACTGCATAGATGTATGTTCGCAGCAAGCTATATCGTTCTCTCCGATTAAAATAGCAAAGCAGAACTCGCATGCAAAAGTTGAGACTCCGCAAGCGAACAAGAGTGTGGTTGGGATGTCTCGCGGAAAATTTATAGCCTCAATCGCTGCTGCAACAATCCCTGCGACTGAGATAGCCATGGCGCAAGGACGTCGCAGAGGCAAAGGTGATGGTAAATGTAATGGCGAAACTCGCCCGGTAGCTCCTCCGGGGGCAAGGAGCCTAAGCAATCTGCACGCTAAATGTACAGCTTGCCACTTATGCGTAAGCAAGTGCCCGACACATGTACTGCAACCTGCCGTAATGGAGTATGGGCTGCAAGGTATGATGCAACCGGTTATGCGTTTCGATAAAGGTTATTGCCTCTATGATTGTAATCTATGCGGCGAGGTTTGTCCGACTGGAGCAATTGAGCTTCTAGATCGGGAGGAGAAAAAGATGACCTTCATAGGTCATGCAGTATTCAACAAGGAACATTGTATAGTAAATACAGATCATGTAGAGTGTGGTAATTGTGCCGAACATTGCCCTGCCGAGGCCATCAAGATGGTAAAATCGCCAATAGATCGCCGCACATATCCCGAAGTCGAGAAGGCTCTGTGTATAGGTTGTGGCCGTTGCGAGTATCTCTGCCCAGCCAAACCATTGAAAGCCATAACTGTAAAAGGATATAGGACTCATAAATAAAAAGCAAATGAAATCAAAATTTTATGTTGCGTTGCTGTCGTTGGCCTTAGGTGCCTTGTTGACACCCAACGCCGCACATGCCAAACAAGGCAACTCAAAAAGAGGTAAAAAGACCGAGTGCGAAGTAATATTTTCCTACAACATTCCATCTGTTAAGATTTACTCGGCTGCGGTGAAGGATACAACTAGATTGTTTGTAATTTCAGACACTCATCTGTGGTTGAGCGATGAGCGAGAGGAGCCATACCGTGCCAATAGCAAGCGTATGGCGGCTGCCTATAATAGAACTTCGCATTTCCAGACAGGCAAACCGACAAATCCGGAGGAGTCGTTGCGTGCTACGGTAGATTTGGCAAAGAAAAACGGAGCCGATGTCATTACGTTGCTTGGCGATATGGTAAGCTATCCATCGGAGCGAGGTGTAGAGTTGGTGCAGGAGATAATGAATGCGGCAGGTATTCCATGGTACTATACCTGTGGCAACCACGATTGGCACTATGAAGGTATGGAAGGCGACAGATTTACATTACGCGACACTTGGCGTAAGGAGCGATTGTTGCCACTCTTTTCCGGGAAGAATCCCAATGGGTATGTTGTTGATGTAAACGGGGTGCAGTTGCTGATTCTCGACACTTCAACATACGATGTACTACCAGAACAACTGGCTCTAACGAAGAGAGTTATAGCATCGGGGAAGCCTTTTATTTTGATGATGCATATTCCATTGTATGCCCCCGGACGACGCGTGTCGTATGGCATCGGCAATCCTAATTGGGGAGCAGATAACGATGGTGGCTACAAGATTGAACGCCGTGAGCAGTGGCCCGCAGAGGGACACTCCCAAACCGACTACGAGTTCTATGAGGCTGTAATATCAGCACCCAACCTGCTGGCATCGTTCTCTGGTCACGTTCACAACAACGGAGTCGATATTATAAAGGGTAAGCCCCACTTTACTGTTGAGGCAAATGCCAAAGGCGGATACTATGAGGTGTTGATTATGCCGATGCCTGCAAAGACAAAATAACTAATCAGAAACGAGCGAGGTTGAACGCAAATAAAAGAAGCTGTCTCGTAAGGCTCTTTTGTCGTTTCTCTTGCCCTCAAAATCCTCACATATGCTAAGTATGCTGCGGTTTATCGGGCTTCGAGGGCCTAAAAATAGCTCTTGTCTACAACTTCTGAAACATAAGTGGTTGTCCGACAAACTTGTTGGACAACCACTTTCTATTATTATATGTGTGCGTTACTTTCCTTCTGCTTTCAATACAGCCTGCAACTCGCCATTTGAAAGTAGCATCAACATATCGCCATCAATCTCGTAGTGCGTAGTGCGGTCGAGAATCTGAGCAAACTGAGTCTCCAAATCGGCTTCGCGGCACATTCTGCGAGTTGACGCAACACTCGAAAACTTCATCCCTCCACGATCCAAAAGCTGATATACGCCCATCATCTGATTACATGCAGCTCGGCCAGAAAACTTACCGTCGGCAAAGAATGTAAAGACAAACTGATCGGCTTCGATTTGCAAATCACGCTCCATCATTCTTACCAGATGCCACCCCTGACCTGTGAGTGACTTATTGTTTTTGCCCTTACGGCAGGCGCAACAACCTATACCAACTACCGCGATTATTGCGGTAAGTATCGATACCATAAAAAACTTTTTCATACAAATTTGTTTTATCTGCAAATGATATTTTACACTTTACAAAAAAATAACGTATTCAATCGCCATTCCATTGTGACAAAGATAGGGAATTTTGTTATCTTTGTACTTAGAATAAACAAAAATATAAACAATATGAAGAAGATTATAGCATCACCAAATGCCCCAAAGGCGGTTGGACCATACTCACAAGCTGTTGAAAATAACGGAACTATCTACGTGTCGGGCCAATTGCCTATTGACGCTTCTACCGGCAAAATGGCTGAAGGGATCGAGGAGCAGACTCGTCAGTCTCTAACAAACATAGGTCACATCCTGCATGAGGCGGGTTATGACTACGCTGATGTGGCAAAGGTTACGGTCCTTCTAGACGATATCGGTGATTTTGCAGCTATGAATGGAGTATATGCGACATTCTTTACAGAGCAAATGCCGGCGCGTGTCTGCTATGAGGTTGCCAAACTTCCGATGGGAGCCAAAGTGGAGATCGACGCCATAGCGGTGAAATAAATCTTTGCACTACGACATCAATATGCGTCGGAGTTGCCTCCGGCGCATATTTTTTTGATAAGTTAATAACTTGTCGAAAAATCGACCCTGCAAAAGTTATAAGACGCACTAATTTTTCAGACCTTTGTAGTGGTGGAGGTCGCCCCACTATCTCTGTCGCGACACCTTGACACAGAACGTAAATAATTAAATATAAACATTATAAATATGACAAAACCTAACACTTCCCTTCCCGAAGTGAGCTATGCCGACGCTGTTGCGGCATCAAAAGAATACTTCGGAGGCGACGACCTCGCCGCTACGGTTTGGGTGAGCAAGTATGCGTTGAAAGACTCATACGGCCATATCTTTGAGCGTACACCCGAAGATATGCACCACCGTATCGCAGCCGAAATCGAGCGCATTGAGAACAACTATCCCAATCCAATGACTCGTGATGAGGTATTTGCGTTGCTCGACCATTTCCGTTACATCATTCCTCAGGGTGGTCCGATGACAGGTATCGGTAACAACCTGCAGGTTGCATCGCTCTCAAACTGTTTCGTGATCGGCAACCGCAAGCACGCCGATTCTTATGGTGGAATTTTCCGCATGGATGAGGAGCAGGTACAGCTTATGAAGCGCCGTGGTGGCGTGGGACACGATCTTTCGGAATTGCGCCCTACTGGCACACCTGTGCTTAACTCGGCTTTGACATCTACTGGTATTGTTCCTTTTATGGAGCGTTACTCAAATTCTACTCGCGAGGTAGCTCAGGATGGCCGTCGTGGCGCTTTGATGCTTTCGCTTTCAATCAAGCATCCCGATGCAGAGCGTTTTATCGACGCAAAGACCCAATCAGGTAAGGTTACAGGCGCAAACGTATCGATTAAGGTTGATGACGAGTTTATGCGTGCAGCCAAGGAGGGCAAGCCCTACAAGCAGCAGTTCCCCATCAACTCAAAGAAACCCAAGATGGAGGTTGAGATCGATGCTAAAAAGTTGTGGGAGAAGATTATCCACAATGCTTGGCAATCAGCAGAGCCAGGAGTATTGTTCTGGGATACAATCATCCGTGAGTCAATTCCTGATTGCTATGCGGATAAGGGCTTTACTACTGTTTCAACTAACCCTTGTGGTGAGATTCCTTTGTGTCCATATGATAGCTGCCGTTTGTTGGCCCTCAATTTGTTGAGCTACGTTGAGAATCCATTTACAGCTGACGCTAAGTTCAATTTTGACCTCTTCCGTGAGCATGTAGGCAAGGCTATGCGTATGATGGATGATATCATCGATTTGGAGCTGGAGAAGGTTGAGTTGATTATCAATAAAGTTGCAAGCGATCCAGAGGAGGAGGATATCCGCCGTGTAGAGCTTGAATTGTGGAAGAAGATTAAGGATATGGCCCTGAAAGGCCGTCGTACAGGTCTTGGAATCACTGCTGAGGGTGATATGTTGGCAGCTTTGGGCTTGCGTTATGGCTCTGATGAAGCTATCGAGTTTGCGGTATCGGTACACCGCACTTTGGCGTTGGAGGCTTATCGCGCATCTACAAAGATGGCTGCAGAGCGTGGTGCATTCCCTATTTTTGATGCAGCACGCGAGGCAAACAATCCAATGATTGCTCGTATCCGCGAGAATGATCCCGAACTTTACGAGGAGATGGTAAAGAACGGCCGTCGTAATATTGCAATGCTTACTATTGCGCCTACCGGCACAACATCGCTTATGTCGCAGACTACATCGGGTATTGAGCCGGTGTTCCGTCCCGTATACAAGCGTCGCCGTAAGATTAATCCATCGGACAAGGGAAAGAAGGCCGACTTTATCGATGAGATGGGTGAGAAGTTTGAGGAGTACTATGTATATCACCATCAGTTTGTTAAGTGGCTGGAGCAGAACGGATATGACACATCTAAGTTGCAGACAATCTCAGACGAGGAGCTCGATAAGTGGTTGAAGGCTTCACCATACTACGGTGCAACAGCTAATGATATCGACTGGGTCGCAAAGGTTCGTATGCAGGGTGCTATCCAGAAATGGGTTGACCACTCAATTTCGGTTACAGTAAACCTCCCCAACGACGTGTCGGAGGAGTTGGTAGCTGAGGTATACCGTACAGCTTGGGAGTGTGGTTGTAAGGGTGTTACCGTATATCGTGACGGTTGCCGTACCGGAGTGTTGCTTGATACTAAGACTAAGGAGAAAAAGTGCGGTTCAGGCACTTCATCACACAAGCGTCCTAAATCTATTCCTGCAGACATCGTACGATTTAAGAATGGCAGCGAGGATTGGATCGCGTTTGTGGGTATTCAGGATGGTCGTCCGTATGAGATTTTTACCGGTAAAATTGAGGAAGATGCGATGTATATCCCCCGCAAAATTACCAAGGGTTGGATTATCAAGGTCCGTGAGGAGGATGGCTCGAAACGTTATGATTTCCAATACTCTGACCGCTACGGATACACCAACACAATTGGAGGTATTTCTCGCTTGTTCGATGAGGAATTCTGGAACTATGCAAAACTTATTTCGGGAGTATTGCGCCACGGTATGCCGATCGACAAGGTTGTTCACCTAATTGACGGCTTGCACCTCAACAGCGAAAGCATCAACACATGGAAAAATGGTGTGCAAAGAGCTCTTAAGCAGTACATTGCCGACGGTACTCGCTCGAAGGGCAAGTGTCCGCAGTGTGGCCAGGAGGAGATGGCCTACCAGAACGGCTGCTTGACTTGTATGTCGTGTGGATACTCGAAATGTGGTTAAAAAATAGCTGTGAGCAGAATAAAGTTAGCAGAAAAGTGAAAAAAATATTTATTTTTCTTGCTTTTTAACATTTTTATTTCCACCTTTGCATTTGTATATGCGGTACTAAATCGTTTTCGGCGCGTTTTTCGCAAGGAAAGTGACTGATGCGAGGTGTGCTATAATATATTAAAGTGTAAACAGGTTTATTAATTCACAGCACAATAAACTAAATTAAATTATGAAAAAATTTTTACTTTCTATCGCTCTTGTAGCGTTCTCTGTAGCTAATGTAGCTGCTCAGGAGACTTCAGCAGAGGGACTCCGCTGGAAGGGAATTATGAACAACGGCTTCTGGTCAAACTGGGAGATCAGTGTTGCTGGTGGTATCAACGCAACAGCTTGGAATGAGTTGGGTGCAGACCAGGACGCAACTGGTGACCTTGGTTGGCAGATTGAGGGTGGCTTGACTAAGTGGTTCAACCCTATTCTCGGTGCACGTGTACAGTTGATCGGTGGTCAGCTTAATGCATCTGACGACAATGGTTTGAAGAACAACTGGATTATGCCTCACGCAGACGCTGTTATCAACCTTTCTAACTGGATTGGTGGTTACCGCGAGGACCGTGTTTACTATGCAAAGTTGTTTGCCGGTGCAGGTGTAAACTTCGTAAACGTAAATGATGAGGCTGGTTCAGGTTTCGCTGGTGTTGCTGGTTTGATCAACACATTCCGTGTTTGCAAGCAGTTGGATATCAACCTCGAGTTGAAGGGTATTCTTTCAGCTGGTCGTGATATGCCACGCGGTCTTGACGTAATTGCTGCCAAGTATGGTCAGATCTACGCTGCAACACTTGGTGTAGCTTACCGTTTCAACAAGCGTAACTGGGATAAGGCTTACAACCAGGAGGAGATCGATGGCTACTTGGCATCTATCGCAGCTTTGGAGGCTGGTTTGGCTGAGGCTCACCGCAACGAGGGTAAGCTTGCTGAGCGTTTGGCTGCTCAGAAGGCTGCTACTGATCAGGCTTTGAAGGACAACGAGGCTTTGCGTGCTGAGTTGGCTAAGCGTAAGACATCTGTAGTTGCTTCAACTGCTTTGTTCTTCAACCTCAACAGCGCTCGTCTTTTGGACCGTGCTAAGTCTTCAATGCAGATTTTGGCTGAGACTATCGCAGCTGCTCCTAAGGATCAGGTATTTACACTCGTAGGTCACGCTGACGACGAGACTGGTTCACCTGAGTACAACCAGAAACTTTCTGAGAAGCGTGCTAAGGCTGTTTACGATTACCTCGTTGAGCAGGGTGTAAACAAGGATCAGTTGACTTGGAAGGGTGTTGGTTCTTCACAGAACATCTTCCCTATCAACAGCACAAACCGTGTAGTTATCGTAAAATAATTTGAATTAAGATAACGAAGCAAGAGCTGTCACATTCCGTGACAGCTCTTTTTTTTGTGATGTCAGAGCTGGTGTAGTACTATTGCTCTAACCTCAGTGAGACAAATAAAAAGAGAGATTCCGCAAAGAACCTCCCTAACTATATGACAAATTGCGATATTTAATATGCCCCAAATTATTTAACAATCACGCTATTTACAAGTTTAAGACCTGATATACGATTAATCTCATCACGCAGTGTGTCACGCCGACAAAATAACTCATAGCGTACCACACTCGATGTGATGCAAACATACAGAATTCTATTTTCCAACTTGATTGACGAAGTAAGCGATGCTACTCGCTCACCAACAACCTCTCTCCACGTATCAGGAAGACGCCCCTCTGCTACCTTTGCCGCGACATACGGACGGGAAAAGAATTCTTCTAATATCTCACCGAAACGGACTGTGTTTTTTCGTTTCATTCTTCAACGCCGCCTCCATCGACTATATATAATAGGTACTCCTTCTCGGCTCGGCTTAGAATCTCCTCTAAACGAATTTTATTACAGTCCGTGATACAAATCTGGCCAAAGTCATCTTTGGATACAATCTCCAATAGACGCTCAACGCGATTCATATCCAATTTATCGAACAAATCATCAAGTAACAAAATAGGTTTTTCTGATAAGTCCTCGGCAATTAGCCTATATTGCGCCAGCTTCAATGCAATTAGAAATGATTTTTGTTGTCCCTGCGATCCATACTTTCTCAAAGGGTAACCTGCGATACGGAAAACAATATCATCGCGATGGATACCACACGTAGTAAATTGGTTCACAATATCGCGCTCGCGCGAACGGATAAGAGCATCCTTCAACGGCACCTCCATAAGTTCGCTTCGATAGTCAATCTCTACTCGCTCACTATCATCCGACAATAGTCTGTAATACTCTTCAACCAATGGTTGCATACGCTCTACAATCTCCTTTCTACGCTCGTACACACGCGTGCCATGCTCAGAGAGTTGCATATCGTAAATAAGCAGCATCTGCTCATCACTCGAACTTTTCAAAAAGCGATTTCGCTCGGCTAAAACTGCATTATAACGCATCAAAGCAACCATATATTGATGGTCGAGCTGAGATATGAAAGCATTGATATAACGACGACGCTCCTCTGCTGCGTCTGTTATTAGCTCTGTATCCTGGGGAGAGACTATCACAACAGGGAAACTACCAACGTGATCCGACATTCGCTCATACTCTTTACCGTTACGCTTCAATACTTTTCCGGTCTTACGCGTAAATGAGCAGTTAACACTCTCTGAACGATTATCATCTGCAGCGTATATGCCATCGAGCACAAAAAAATCCTCGCCGTGCTTAATGCTCTGGCCATCGGTCATCGTAAAAGCCGATTTTGACATAGAGAGATAATATATAGCATCGAGAATATTAGTCTTGCCCGCTCCATTATCACCCACAAAGCAGTTGATCCCCTCCGAGAGTGTAATCTCGCTCTGGAGCAGGTTCTTGAAATTTATAAGCGATAATTTTTTAAGTCTCATAACTGCAAAATTTATCCATCAAAAAGGATTTTACACTCCAAAGTTACAATTTTTCATCGATATTAGAGACTTTTCTCTCGGCATATTCTCATTTTCACAGCTTGTTTATGTGTTTTTTACTTTTTTTATTATATTTTTGCATTTTGAATCAGACGATTATTAACTGAAATTATTAAATATTATGGCAAAAGAGGTAGTAACACCCCAGGAGGAGATGCTCGAGAATGCACAGGCACAGACCGAGAACTTCTTTGAAAAGAACAGCAAAATGGTAGTCACAGCTATTGTAGTAGTCCTTGTTTTGGCAGCTGCAATTTTTGGCTACAAGAAACTTATCGTTGAGCCACGTTTGAACGATGCTCAGGAGATGCTTTTCGAGGCTCAGTATCGTTTCGAGCAGCAGAACGCTGATTTTGCGTTGGCTCTAAATGGTGACGAGAACACACCTGGTTTCGCACAGGTTATCGAGAAGTACGGTAACACACCTGCCGGTAATTTGGCAAACATCTACGCAGCAGCTTGCGCTTTGCGTCTTGGCGAGTTCGACAAGGCGGAGAGCTATCTTGCAAACTATTCAAAGGTTGATGGTCTTCCCGGTGAGCTCGTTAACGCTATGGCAGTAGGTATGCGCGGTGAGATTGCTGTTGAGAAGGGCGACTATGCTGGCGCAGCCGCTATCTTCGAGAATGCAGCAAAGGTAAGCGACAACAACTTTACAGCTCCTATGTATTTGCGCAAGGCTGCGATGGCTTATAAGGCAGCTGGCAATGCAGATAAGGCTCGTGAGTGCTTGGAGACTATCAACAACAAGTACTCGTCATCTATCGAGGCTCGTGAGGCTGAGAAATTGGCTGAGTAATTTGTCGTTGGGGCGAAAACAATTCCGGCACCTTATTATAAATCGAATATGTCACTGAAA
Source organism: Rikenellaceae bacterium (assembly GCA_015060165.1). GTDB lineage: Bacteria > Bacteroidota > Bacteroidia > Bacteroidales > Rikenellaceae > Alistipes. The sequence continues at coordinate 18,697 of SUZC01000009.1, read as the reverse complement.
GTAGGCATAATCATAGTAGACTCGCAAGCGCAGTTTGCTCACGAGCATCTATCGCCACTGAGCGAGAGCCTACGATTGATGGGGTGCAGCGAGCAGAATATCCTTGTTCGTCACTCGCCTTCGGTCTATAATATTCCTCTTACGGTGCAATTCTTCGCAGAGTATACCGATGTTGATGCGGTGCTCGTACTGGGGGAGAATGATGGGACGTCAGAGTATGAATCGATGCTCTACGGAGTCACTAAATTACAGCTCTCATGGAATATGCCCGTTCTAATTGGTGGGGTCGAGATTGCAGCCGATGCTGTTGAGATGGTAAGGATGCAAAATGAGATGGAAGCTGCTGCACCAGAACATATCTCACCAGACCGTAAAACGATTAATTAAGAGGCCGAGATAAATAGAAAAGAGGTTGGTTCATTAGATACCGACCTCTTTTTTGTGCAATAATGTGATGAGCTATTAATAAATGATGAAAGGTCGAGGCCAAGAATATATCTACACATAACAAAAGGAGGTTGCTAAACTATTTAGCAACCTCCCGTATCTAATATTGAACTAATTCAATTAGATAGCACCAGTGTCTGTAAGAATCTGGTTAACCTTGCGTACAGCAGCAGCTGAAGCCTCGAATGCAGCCTGCTCCTCCTTAGTAAGGTCGATCTTAACGATCTTCTCGATACCCTTGCGACCGATAACTACAGGAACACCAATCATAATATCCTCCTGACCATACTCACCCTCTAAGTAAGCACCGCAAGGGATAATACGCTTCTGGTCACCCAAGATAGCCTCTACAACTGATGCTGCAGCTGCACCAGGAGCATACCAAGCCGATGTGCCGAGAAGGCCTGTCAAGGTTGCACCACCTACCATAGTGTCAGCAGCAACCTGAGCGAGCTTCTTCTTTGAGAGGAACTGTGATGCAGGAACACCCTTGATTGTAGCCTTTGAAGTCAAAGGAATCATAGTAGTATCACCGTGACCACCGATTACCATACCGTCAACATCGTGGATGTTAGCGTTAGCAGCCTTAGCCAAGTAGCAACGGAAACGTGAAGAATCCAAAGCACCACCCATACCGATAACACGGTTCTTAGGAAGACCTGTTGACTTCAATGTAAGGTAAGCCATTGTATCCATAGGGTTAGATACGATAACGAAGATAGCACGTGGAGAGTGTGCCAAAGCCTGCGATACAACGCTCTTTACGATATTAGCGTTTGTACCGATAAGCTCCTCACGAGTCATACCTGGCTTACGTGGAATACCAGAAGTTACAACTACAACATCTGAGTTTGCAGTCTTCTTGTAGTCGTTAGTGCAGCCTGTAAGTTTAGTCTTGAAATCGGTTGTAGCCGATGCCTGATACATATCGAGCATCTTACCCTCAGAGAGACCCTCCTTGATATCGATCAATACAACCTCGTCTGCTACGTTGCGAGCAGCCAATACGTTCGCGCAAGTTGCGCCCACCATACCGGCGCCGATAACTGTTACTTTTGACATAATTTTTTGATTATTTTATTGTTTAAACTAATTCCAAGCATTTTATTAGCCAATCAACTCAGCATAAGCCTCAGCTGAAAGAAGTGCATCGTACTCTGCGGGATCAGACATCTTAACCTTGATCATCCAGCCCTCACCGTATGGATCTGAGTTTACCAATGCGGGATCAGCATCTACTGCGTCGTTGAACTCAACAACCTCACCACCTACGGGGATAAATGCATCGCTTACAGTCTTAACAGCCTCGATTGAACCGAAAACTTCACCTGCAGCCAAAGTCTCGCCTACTGTGGGGACGTCAACAAATACGATATCGCCCAACTGGCTCTGTGCAAAATCTGTAATACCTACATAGGCATACTCACCCTCGACACGGCACCACTCGTGGTCGTTCGAGTACTTCAAATTAGAAGGAATATTCATAATCGTTATGGTTTATAAATTTGTTTCTGTTTGTAATCTATGCTTCAAAACGATATGCCGAAGGCATAATCTATACAAAGATAGAGCTATTTTTCTAATCTTAGAACAATTTTGTTATATTTTTAACAGAAAATTCAATTTCTTTGAATAGGTAGCTACGCTCTTCGCCCTTTTCGTTCTCGATACGCAGAGCCCCGGATGGTTCCACCCCACGAATCGTACCACGAAAACGACGTCCATCTGGAAGAAAATACCAGTGTAGTGCATCGCGGCGGTATAGCAATTCGTGGTAGTCGATCCTAATTTGAGCCGCATTGTCTTTGCGAAGCATTTCGTAGCGTGTCATTATCGAATCGGCAACTCGCTCCAGCACCTCCTGGCAATCCATCTCAAAATGCTTGATCTGGCGTATGGATATGGGATTGGGAATATCATTCGAGAATTCCACTTGATTGACATTCAGTCCTATACCGGCTATTGTTCTGGCAATGGAACTACCTTGGAGTTTATGCTCGATGAGTATTCCGCATAGCTTTTTGTCGCCTACATATATGTCGTTGGTCCACTTGATTTTGGCATCAATACCGTAATATTTCAGAGCATCAACGATCGCCAATGCCACCACTTGTGATAATAGAAACTGCTCTGTTGCAGCCAAGAAAGTAGGCTCCAGCACGACGGAGAAAGTGATATTCTCACCTCGCTGGCTCTCCCAACTATGACCGCGCTGTCCTCGGCCAGAGCTTTGGGCATCTGCCCAAATAATATCTCCTTCAGAGTATTTAGGCAAAGCAGCCTCATCGTTGGTCGATGGTAATATGTCAAAATGGTAAATCATCGGCTATTTGGTAATCGGATTTTCTGCAAAATAACGCCACAACGGAGCAGCGTGGGTACATTGAATAATCTCGTCGGTATCGAGTAGTTCTCGTACCTCAGCGGCCTTCATAAGATGCACTTCGATATCTTCACCCGCTTCGGTATGTTGTTCGGCGACAAGCTCTACGCCCTCTGCCAAGAATGTGTAGACCATGTTATTATGATTGGTTGGGTTGGCCGACGTAAGGAAGAACTGTCGCCAAGTCCCACCTGTGTAGCCGGTCTCCTCCAAGAGTTCGCGACGTGCGCTCTGTTCGGGAGTCTCGCCCTCTTCGCAGCATCCTGCAACCAATTCGTAACGGGTCACGCCCAAACCGTGACGATATTGGCTTATCATCACAAACTCGCCTTGCTTGGTCTTTGCAATCACATTAACCCAATCTGGGAACTCCAGAATATACCATTCGGGGACTATTGCACCTGTGGGTAGCTCAACTTTTTCACGACGCACCGTAAACCAGGGGCGCTGAGCAAGATACTCGCTCGACAACACTTTGAACGGACGATGTTTAGGCCTTTTTACACTCATAACTCAGGATATTTTCAATTATACAGCAAAAAATATCTATTATTGCTATAAATATTCACTCTTTGTGGTGTAAAGATAGATAAAATTGGCTTAAACTTGGGCCGCTACGCCAAAAAATCCTATCTTTGCATCCGATTATTCAGTATTTACAAACTCTAACTATGAAAGTTTATAAATTTGGAGGAGCGTCGGTTCGTAATGCCGACGGAGTGAGAAATCTTCGCCACATTGTCGATGGCGAGGACAATTTGTTCATCATTGTGTCGGCAATGGGCAAGACTACCAACGCATTGGAGCGTGTATTCACCCATATGAAGAATGTCGAGAAAGAGGCCGCCAATGAGGAGATTAAGCAGATTCAGGAGTACCACGCTTCGATTATCGATGAGTTGTGGGGTGAGCATACCGATATCAACGAAGTGACTCTTTTATTTGGTCAGCTTCGCAATATTGTCAACGATATTGTCTATCGTCCCTCGGATGCAGAGCTTTGGTACGACACGATTGTATCGTTTGGAGAGTTGATCTCTACAACTATTATCTCAAAATATCTCAACCACACAGGCTTGCGCAACCGTTGGATTGATATGCGTACTACATTTATTACCAACGAGCGACACAAGGATGCCAACGTAAACATCAAGGCTTCGGAGCTAAGATTGAAGGCCGCGTTGGAGAATACAGGTGTGGGGGTATTCGTAGGTCAGGGATTTATCGGTGCAGCTCCTGATGGAACAACCACAACACTTGGTCGCGAGGGCTCGGACTACTCGGCTGCCGTAGTGGCTCACATCCTCGACGCAGAGTCGATGTCGGTGTGGAAGGATGTCGACGGAGTCCTAAATGCCGATCCTAAGATCTTCAAGGATGCCGTGAAGATTGATGCGCTGAATTATTTGGACACAATCGAGTTGGCATATAGCGGTGCACAGATTATCCACCCCAAGACCATCAAACCTTTGCAGAACAAGAATATCCCGTTGTACGTGCGTCCTTTCGGAGACAAGTCAAAACCGGGTACTGTAATTAACGGTGAGACCGAGCATGTTACTCTGCCTATCCTTATCTATAAGCGAGATCAGGTGCTTTTGATTATCCGCTCTAAGGATTTCTCATTTGTGATGGAGGAGAAGTTTGCAGTAATTTTCTCGCTGCTCGACCGCTTCCGCATCAAGACTCACCTTATCAACAACTCGGCTGTCGATTTGGGCTTGTGCATCGATGCCTCTTGGCATATTGACGCATTGATTAAGGCCTTGGAGAATGAGGATTTCGAGGTAGAGAAACACGACAATGTGGGTCTGCTCACTATCCGCAACTACAACGACGACCTCTACGCTCGCTATGTGAAGATGCAAAAGCATATCGTGCGTCAGGTTAACCCTGAGTCGGTACGTGTTGTATTGCGCGAGGCCAATTTTTAATGCACTATAAGTCCTTTGCATAGGAATGGCTGAGCCAGCAGTCAGACCCTATGCAGAGTAAAATAGAGAAAACAAACCAATCAACATCAGGGACGTCTTTCGCGTCAGACGACCCGTCAATTTTAGTTAACTATTAATTTAAGACTGAAATGAAAAAGTTTGTTTTATCAATTTTGGTTGCCTTGGCATTTGCTCTGCCTGCGATGGCTCAGGGCATCAACGACAAAGGCGACAACATCATCGGTGAGTATCTTACCGACCGCGGTGGCAGCAAAAGCAAAGTTCGCGTAACGAAGAATGCAGACGGTTCTTACGACGTTCAGGTTTTCTGGGTTGAGCACCCCAACGATAAGGATGGCAAGAAGCGTAAGGATGTAAAGAATCCTGACAAAAGCTTGCGAAACGTCGATATCGACAAGGTGGTAATCGTAAAGGGCCTCAAGTATGATCCAGCAAAGAAGAGCTGGGGCGGTGCGAAGATTTACGACCCTACAAAGGGTATCAAGGTAAATGCTTCGGCTGAGTTTGAGACCGCTGATAAGCTAAAACTTCGCGGAACAATTTTGGGAGTGGGTGTTACACTCTACTGGCACAGAATTAAGAAGTAAAACAGCAATCACAAACAAGGAGCCTGCTTAACTAATCAGTTAGGCAGGCTCTATTTTTGGGAATCATTACTATCCTTGCGATATCGCACGTTCGGCAATTACTCAACGTATTTTTGCCACTCCGCAGGTACGGCAACTGATTTGCGGGTCTGCCTATCGTAGCAGACCATTACGGTACGCGATAGTGTGCATAGCTTTTCGCCCGACATAAGGCGTTGCACAAGGCGCAGGCTCTTATTGCCGATTGACTCAATCGAGGTCTCGACCACAACCTGGTCACCATAAAAAATCTGCTCGTAGAAATCGGTATTGAGCGAGACAACGATGGCTGGGACCTGCTCGGCAACACCCGTCAGTCTCCATAATTCGTTAAATAGATCGGTCTTGCCCAAATCGAAATACATCTGCAAAGCGACATTGTTGATATGCCCAAACGAATCGGCATCGGAGAATCGCATCTGGATGGGCGTTGTAATCTTCAAAGCCATAGCGACAATTTATTTACGAATAATCTCCACCTCGCCCCTCTCGCCAAAGCGGATAATCGAACTTGGGCTGCAAGTAGGTTTGCCCTGAAAACGGGGATTGACAACAAAATCTACTCCATCGATAATCTCGCGACTCACATCGTGCAAGCCTTTCAATGGAGTGGGCTCGCCTGAAATATTGGCCGAGGTCGAAACTATCGGCTTACCAAAACGGCGCAATAGCTGATGGCAAAACTCGTGGTTGGGGACTCTTACGCCCAACGTCCCTTCGTCGGGTATAAGATTCGAGGCGACATTCACTGCACCTTCCAAAATCAAGGTCAATGGCTTCTCGCTCATCTCCATTACCTCAAAGGCAATGCCTGGAGCTTTGTTTACGTAGCGTACAATCATATCGGCATCGCGACACAACACAAGCATCGAATGCTTGTTCTCGCTACGCTTCAATTTGTATATCTTCTCTACGGCCTCGGCATTTGTAGCATCGCAGCCAATACCCCATACTGTGTCGGTCGGATAGAGAATCAATCCTCCTGCACGCAGCACTTCAAGTGCCGCTAATATCTCTTTTTCCATACTCTAAATCTAATGTTTCTGATGCAAAATAATTGTTTATTCACGCAGGAAATTTTTTATCCTTTTGTAATCTGTTGATGCTTAATTGTATATAACAGATTGCGGTTCGCTTTTGTCCTTACTGGGGCACAAGCGTGGACAAGGATTTTACAAAAATAAGCAAATCAAATACAAAAATGCGATTTTTGATTTTTTTAAGGTATTTGTATTGGTTTGCAAGCCTTTTTAGCAACTAGCATTGCTGATTAATTTGTCGCAAAATCGTATTAAAATTTAAGAGGTTTAGTTTAGTCCAATGTATATATAAATTAGGTTGAACTAAATAAATTGGTCTACTTTGTTTAATCGAGACTGTAAAATAAACTGTGTCACACAATAAATTCAATTTATTTTACAGCTTCTGTTTTCGGCTCTTAGTTTGCTAGTTTTGAATCTCTTATTTCTTTAAACGCCTTTTCATATAAAGTTTTACGATGACTCTTTAGTTCTTCAATATTAGATAAATCCGAGTATTTTTCGAAATCGTGTTGTTGAATGTCAGCATATGTTGCTATTTGCTGAATGAGCCATGTGTCAACAATTTCTCTCAATGATTTGTTATTTTTACTAACATTTTCCTTTTTTGGCAAAAGGGATAAATTGCAAAGACAATCTTTATTCGAAATATCTACCATACAATTATCTTTAAACTTTTCTTGTGGATATAAATGATCTACTTCAAATTGTGTGTTCAATGCATTGATAGGAGATCTGTCGGTAAGGATGTAATAGTAGTATAGAACAGGAGTCAAGATTTGTTGTGTGACGTTTTCTCCTTTGTATTTACCATTACATGCAGCAGAAATGAATTCTAGCCAAGTCTCTTGAGAAACAGGCTTTATACGTTCTTTCCAGTTATTTATGTCTGCAGCCATTTTGGAGTCGCCAGATCCTCTCCACATTTTAGTAGAGTACTCATACACTAATCTATCGAATAAGATTCTAGCGTGCTGCTTAAATCTATTATAAGCATTTGATGAAACAGTTGGTTTACCTAAATCTTTCCAATCCTCTAGGACTATTGTTATAAATTCAAGAACAATAGCATTGCCCATTAGTTTTGCCAATGGCTTTTTCCATGATTGAAAAAATTCAAAGAAACTGTCTTTCATGAGAATCTCACATATTTTATCTATATCTTCAATTAGATAATCTATGCTAGTCTCCCAATTGATATTTGTGTTTTTCTCCAAATTATTAACATGTTTTCCTGACATTCCTCTCTCAAAAACAGAACTAATAAGTTTGAATCCTAAAGTGATTTGTTCAATATCTACTTTCCCGTTTTCTGCACTTCCCTTGTAGGAATCAAAAAAAAGGCCCTTATCATTTATACGTTGAAGTAATGTAGCTGCAATATCCCAACGATAAATGTCTTTTGGAATTTCTACACCAATCCGCTCATACATAGTTTTAACAATATCTTTTAGTTTTGTATTTGCGTTATTAACTTTGGCATTCCAAAAAGGCTTGGCTGATAATAATTCTTCAGCCTTAAGCAAAGTACCTCCACGATTAATTCGAGAAAATATATTTTGCGCATCAAGAGGGGAAACATTGGTAAGTTTAATAAGGCCAATGCGGGCATCAATAAATATTTTTTCTGATTTTGAAATAGTTTCTATTGCAAAGTAAATATCGTTCCATTTATGATTAATTTCTTCCCTGAATTTAGTCTCTTGATTGTCACGTATGGCGAACTTGTCTAGATAATATTCAGTAAAGTTTTCTTTTGTTACAGGTTTGTTCTTTAAATCTTCCTTAAAGTCAAGTAAAAATTTACGCAACTTTACAGGATTAATTTTATTGTCTTCTCTTTGATTAACATATTCGATCTTGTAGAAAAAATCAGTGAAATTAAAATCTCGTTCCCATCTACTTGCACCATTTTTAATTTGATGAACCATCAAAATTAGGTCTAAGAGAATTTGAAGCCCCTCTTTTTGCTTTTCACTATCAAAAGAGTCTTCAAGTTCTTCTTCACCTTCATATATTCCTGCGGATGAATCTTTTTCATTCGTGTCTTCTTTTTGAAGATATTTATCGACTTTTCCCCAATAATTTTTCCTCAGTTCAGATGGATCTTCATTTGCTTTAAATCCAATATATTTTTTAGCCCAATCATAAAGAATAATAGGGTTTTCTCGCATTTCTATTAGTGCTGTTCTTCTCTGTCTTCCGTCAAGAAGCCAGGATTCGTCTTTTTCTTTGTTAACAATAACTACTCCTACAGGGTAGTCCTGAAATATACTAATGGCCAGTTCAAAGTTCTGCTCTTTAGTCCATGTTGCTTTACGTTGGAATCTAGGTAATTTGATGCTAGGATCTGTAACAAACGAAAATACAGAGATAGGTTCAATAATATAACTCATACCAATAGCGTTTAATTATATGTTCAATACATCATTTAATTGCTGAATAACGTTACATTCTGATGCAAAAATAGTGATTTTTCACCACTTCAGTTCCTCTATCTAATGGAAAATTGGCGGGCAGAGTTGCTTAATGCTAATTATTTTACTAATTTTGCGACCAGCAAGAAAATAATAACAAAAAATATAACCAATATGGGAAGAGCGTTTGAGTATCGCAAAGCGAGAAAAATGAAGCGTTGGGGTCATATGGCCCGCGTATTTACAAAAATCGGCAAGGAGATCGAGATCGCAGTAAAGGCTGCAGGTTCGGATCCCTCATCGAACACTCGTCTGCGTATTCTTATTCAGAATGCGAAGGCCGAGAATATGCCAAAGGAGAATATCGAGCGTGCTATTAAGCGTGCGACCGATAAGGATGCTGCCGACTATAAGGAGATGATCTACGAGGGTTATGGCCCTCACGGTGTAGCTTTCTTGGTGGAGACTGCAACCGATAACACAAACCGTACGGTAGCAAGCGTGCGTATGTACTTTAACAAGTGTGGCGGTACATTGGGTAACTCTGGTAGCGTGGCATTTATGTTTGAGCACAAGTGCCTGTTCAAGTTCAAGCCTACAGAGGGTCTTGATTTGGAGGAGATGGAGTTGGAGATGATTGACTTGGGTGTTGACGAGTTCTATGCTGAGGATGGCGAGGTAACAGTGAGCGCACCTTACGAGTCATTCGGTGCAATCCAGAAGTGGATTGAGGACAACGGCTACGAGTTGGTATCGGGTGAGGGTGTTCGTATCCCAACCGACACAAAGACTCTCTCGGCTGAGGAGCGTGAGGCTGTTGAGAAGTTGCAAGAGAAGTTGGAGGAGGACGACGATGTGGTAAACGTATACACCACAATGGCCGAGGCCGACGACGAGGAGTAACAATCCGAATTTCCAAAGCAGGTTGCGGCCTGCAGATTTATACAAACGATACTACTTTAAGAAGTGGTATCGTTTTTTTTGCTACCTTTGTGTAGGAGTAACCATTAACCCGAAGTCGTATGACCGAGAGACATCATAAATTTCTTAGCTCTGTGAAGGCCTTTATTCCAGAGGAGCGTATCTATACAGATTATTTGCGTCGTTTGGCGTGGGGAACCGATGCCGGATTCTATCGATTGGTGCCACAGATTGTTGTGCGTGCAGCAAACGAGAGTGAGATGATCCGCATAATTGCGACAGCTGCGCAAAACAATGTGTCGCTTACCTTCCGAGCTGCAGGTACAAGTCTGTCGGGACAATCGGTGAGCGATTCGGTGCTTGTTGTGGCTGCTAAAAATTGGGAAGGCTACGAAGTACTCGACGAGGGCCGTAAGATTCGTCTGCAACCAGGAGTTGTCGGTGCCAGGGTGAGCGAAGTTCTGCAGCCGTATGGCTACCGATTCTCGCCCGACCCTGCTTCGATAAAGAGTGCTATGGTGGGAGGTATTGTAATGAACAACGCCTCGGGAATGAATTGTGGTACGCACGCCAATAGCGATAAGGTGTTAGAGTCGATGCGAATAATTTTCAGCGATGGTACGCTACTCGATACGGGTTCACGACGCAGCCGCGAGGAGTTTTTTTCGACCCATTACGATTTTATTGCAGCAATAGAGGCTCTGCGCGATCGGGTGCGAGCCGACAAAGAACTCACGCAACGCATCCTTAAGAAATACTCTATTAAAAATGTTGTAGGTCTGAATCTGCTACCATTGGTACAGCATGACGATGTATTTGATATCATTGCACACCTGATGGTAGGCTCGGAAGGAACGCTCGGTTTTATGTCGGAGGTTACGATGCAGAACGAGCGCGACTATAAATACAAAGCATCGGCAATGCTCTACTTCGACTCGATAGACGAGGCGTGTCGGGCCGTTGTTGCTATGCGACCGTTGTATGATAATGCTTCGCAACGAATAGTTCATAGCGCCGAGCTCCTGGATAGCAAATCTTTGGCATCGGTAAATGACCCAACTGGAGAGAATCTCACAGCTGTACTTACCGAGACGAAGGCCCATTCGCCCGAGGAGTTACAGCAAAATATAGAGCACATAGAGTCTCTGTTGCAGCAATTCAAGCTCTACGTGCCGGCTCATTTTACGGCCGACGATGCAGAGCAGGCCAAATATTGGACAATTCGTGCTGGCATATTCCCATCGGTCGGAGGCTCTCGTCGAGAGGGTACGACTTGTCTAATAGAGGATGTAGCCTTCCCGATTGAGCATCTGCCTGAAGCTACGGCCCAGCTGGCCGAGTTGCTCGACAAACACGGCTACGACGATGCCTGCATCTATGGCCACGCCTTGGAGGGCAACTATCACTTCATCATCAACCAATCCTTCTCGAATGATGCCGAGGTAGCTCGTTATGAGCAGTTGATGGAGGATGTAGCCGATCTTGTTCTCGACCGTTACGATGGCTCGTTGAAAGCAGAACACGGTACAGGTCGCAATATGGCTCCATACGTACGCCGCGAGTGGGGCGATAAGGCTTTTGAGATTATGCGCGAAATTAAGCGGTTGTTCGACCCGCAGGGGATATTTAATCCCGGGGTGATTTTCAACAATGACGCGCGTTGTCATCTCTCAAATTTCAAGCCTCTACCTCTCACGCATAACCTCATCGATCGCTGCATTGAGTGTGGATTCTGCGAGGTGAATTGTGTGAGTTGTGGATTCACTCTTTCGTCACGTCAACGAATAGTTATTCGTCGCGAGATTGCCCGCCTGAGTGCTACGGGCGAGAATCTCACGTTGCTTGAAGAGCTTGAAAAGCAGTATAAATATCTGGGTGAGAAGACCTGCGCCGGCGATGGTCTTTGTTCGACAAGTTGCCCATTGAAGATAAATATGGGAGAACTCACCCATCAGCTTCGCGCAGATAATTTACCAAAAGGGAGTCTTGGTTATCGTGCGGGAGAGTTCGCCGCCAACCACATCGCTGGAGTAAAATCTGCCTTGCGACCTCTACTGTCGCTTGCTGATATAGGCCATAGAGTAATGGGCGAAAGCGCGATGACGGGGATAGCCAAAGCGATGCATAGCGTTGGTTTGCCTCGCTGGCAACCATCAATGCCGCTGGCCTATACTATCTCCAACGACCTTCGCCAAACCCACTCGACGCGAACTGTTAAAGAGAATAAGCCTTTGAAAGTTGTATATTACCCAAGTTGCATTAATCAGACTATGGGACCCGACCACAAGCATCGCACCGATGCAGCGCAGGTCGAGGTTATGATTTCCATTTTGGAACGTGCCGGATATGAGGTGATTTTCCCAGAGCGAATGGAGCAGTTGTGCTGCGGCACTATTTGGGAGAGCAAGGGTATGGGCGATATAGCCGACCGCAAAACCGCAGAATTGGAGGAGGCTTTATGGCGTGCGAGCAACGAGGGACTTTACCCGGTACTCTGCGACCAGAGCCCTTGCCTGCATCGTATGCGCGAGAAGATAGGCAAAATGAAGCTCTACGAACCTGCTGAGTTTATATTGACATACGTGGCCGACAAATTGACATTTACACCCATCGATGCGACCGTCGCATTGCATATCACCTGTTCGATGCGCCGAATGGGACTTGCCGACAAGATTATAGCACTTGCCAAGATGTGTGCCAAGCGAGTTGTGCTGCCCGAGGGTGTAGGTTGTTGTGGATTTGCAGGTGACAAAGGTTTCACAGAGCCCGAACTCAACGCATACGCACTGCGCAAATTGCGTATTGCTGTGGAGAGGTCGGGGGCTTCGGAGGGCTATTCAAATAGCCGTACTTGCGAAATTGGACTCACGACTCATTCGGGTGTGGAGTACCGCTCGATAGCCTATCTAGTTGATGCTGCGACAAAGCAGATGTAAGCTACAATGGTTAAGTCTAACAAATAATATACCCCTAAGGTATGGAAAAAACCTTAGGGGTATATTAATTATCACCTTTACCTGCTACAGTTTTCTTAGCCAAATATTGCGGAAACTGATAGCCTCGCTCGGATCGCCGTGCATCTGCAAACGGATAGGACCGTCGCCGTGAGGCTTCACCTGCGGGTGGCCGATATACTCGGTAGTACCGCGAATTGTGAAGTTGTTAAGCAGTACTATACCATTCTGAAGAACCGTTACTGTGGGAGGAACTTTATATGTTCCGTCCTCGTTGAAGACGGGAGCATTGTAGATAATGTCGTAGACGTTCCACTCGCCCGGCTTACGCATTGCGTTTGCCAAAGGGATAACCTGCTTGTAAACGCTACCGGCCTGACCATTGGCATAGGTCTCGTTCTGGTAATTGTCGAGAATCTGAATCTCGTAGCGATCCTGCAAAAATACTCCACTATTGCCTCGCGCCTGGCTTGTACCTGTGATATTCTTTGGTACGCACCATTCGATGTGGAGCTGGAAGCTGCCAAACGACTCGCGAGTAACTATGTCGCCCTTGGTTTTATCGACAGTAAAGACTCCGTTGTGAACCTTCCAGTCGGCATCGCCGCCTGTCTTACAACTCTTCCAGGCACTCAAATCCTTGCCGTCGAAAAGCACAATTGCATCCGATGGGGCCGAGTCGGTCTTGATATCACCGGGCGTTACCACTTTGGGTTGCGGAGTCCAGAACTCGGTCATTGCAGGACGCATAGCCTCGGGTTTGGGGTACTCCTTTTTCTGTTGAGCCGATGCGCCAACAGCTATCGCAAGCGTGAGCGCTGAGAGTAAAAGTTTCTTCATAATTTATCGTTTTTAATAGTTTGTCATTGCATTTAGGTAGTGTAAAGATAGCAATTTGCCAGCGCAGTACAAAATTATTTTTCCCGCAATGCTTTGAATAGAGCCGATAATTAGCTATCTTTGATAAAAATTAAGACTTTTTATGGCAGTATTCAAGGTTGAAGGTGGCCACCGTTTGTGTGGCGAGGTTGTGCCTCAGGGTGCGAAAAATGAAGCTCTACAAATCCTATGCGCAACGTTACTTACGCGCGAAAAGGTGGTAATCAGCAATATCCCTCCCATTCTCGATGTGATGCAACTCATCGAGTTACTTTCGTCGATAGGAGTCGAAGTAGAGCGTCTGGCCGAGGGAACCTATTCATTCCGTGCCGAGAATATCGACCTTGATTATATGCGTAGCGACGATTATCACAACCGTTGCCGCCGTCTGCGAGGTTCGGTGATGATGATTGGCCCATTGTTGGCTCGTTTTGGCGTGGGATACATCCCTAAGCCGGGTGGGGATAAGATTGGTCGACGTCGTTTGGATACCCACTTCTTGGGATTCCAGAAATTGGGCGCAAAGTTTGATTTCGACCAGGCCGAAGGATTCTTCTCGGTCGAGGCGAAGAGATTGCAGGGTTGCTATATGCTTCTAGATGAGGCATCTGTTACAGGTACAGCCAATATCATTATGGCTGCTGTACTGGCCGAGGGAACCACTACCATCTACAATGCTGCCTGTGAGCCATATATCCAGCAGTTGTGCCGTATGCTAAACCGCATGGGCGCAAAGATCTCAGGCATAGCCTCTAACCTGCTCACCATTGAGGGAGTGAAGGAGTTGGGCGGAACAGAGCATACTTTGTTGCCCGATATGATTGAGGTCGGTAGCTTTATCGGTATGGCAGCAATGACACAGTCGGAGCTTACCATCAAAAATGTATCGTACGAGAACCTTGGAATCATCCCTGCTCAATTTGCCCGTATGGGTATTCGCTTTGAGCAGCGAGGCGACGATATCTACATTCCGCGTCAGGAACATTATAGCATCGAGAGTTTTATCGATGGCTCAATTATGAATATTGCCGATGCGCCGTGGCCGGGTCTTACTCCCGACCTGCTCTCGATATTCCTTGTTGTGGCTACGCAGGCTAAAGGCGCGGTACTTATCCACCAGAAGATGTTCGAGAGTCGTCTCTTCTTTGTCGATAAGTTGATTGATATGGGTGCGCAGATTATCCTCTGCGATCCTCACCGTGCTACCGTTATCGGCCACGACCACAACATCCGCCTACGTGCAACAAAGATGACCTCACCCGATATTCGTGCCGGTGTGGCTCTACTTATTGCAGCAATGAGCGCCGAGGGTACAAGCACTATCCAGAACATCGAGCAAATCGATCGCGGATACAGCAATATCGACACCCGCTTGAACGCATTGGGTGCCAAGATTACCCGACTAGAGGATTAAAACCAATAGTGTTGCCCGCCTGAAGGCGACTACGAGGGCGACTACGAGAGCGACAACGAGGGCGATAGTGAAGGCAACAGAAGAGGCCGGCAGATAGGCGGCCGAGCGAAGAAGTTTTATACCTTATATTATATAATAAAAAGCGAGGGTGTATGACCATTGGTCATACACCCTCTTATTTATGCAGAGTCGCTACACACTCTCACACTGTTCAACACAAATGCTTTCACTCTTTCACACACAGTAGCAAACTCTGCATCTCTTAAAAAAAGGCCCGCTCAACCTATGTCGAGCAGGCCCCAATTTATTTCGAGGGGTGGGCCTGCCACCCCTGAAAATCCGAGTAATTACTCAGCAGGAGTCTCCTCCTCTGGAGTCTCAGGCTCGGGCTCGGGAGCCACGATCTCCTCAGCTACAGCAGTAGCCTCGCCAGAGAAATCATAAGCGTCGTAACAGATCTTGTTGTAGTAGAAGATACCACCTGTCTTCTGACGGAAGTTAGTAGCGTAGGTGTTCATCTCATACTCGATCTTGTACTCGCCAGCAGGAAGAATCTCGCCCAAGTCGTAAGTAGTCTCAACCATACGAGCGTAGTAACCGTAGCTCTTCTGCTCAAATGGGTTGAACTCCTGGCTAAGATCCAACTCTACAGTCTTCTCAGCACCTGTCAAAGTGATAAGGAACTTACCACCCCACATATTCATCGCTCCTGAAACCTCCTTGATGTTCAAAGCGTGAGTGTGTTTAGCTGTCTCAACAAAAGCGAACTTAGGCTTAGTCATAATCGCAAGGTCAGCGTCACCGTAAACCTTAGCAGATGTAGAAACAGCAAGTGAGCGGTTGCCGTAAGCGTCGATAGACTTAACCACGAAAGTGTAAGTAAGACCATCCAAATCCTTTACCTCATAAGTTGAAGCAAGAGAATCGATTGTTACAACATTCTCGCCATCGTTCCATGATACCTCGATACCCTTAGCGATAGCATCCTTAGGCTTGTTCCAAGTCAAGATGGCACGCTTAAAACCGGGCTGTACAGACAAGCCAGTGATCTTTGTAGAATAGATAGAAACATCTGTTCTATAATCCTTGTAAAGCTCGTCCATGTTGTCGCATGATGCCAAACCGAACATCAATGCTACAGCGGGAATTAAATATTTAATCATTTTCATAGCTTTAATCTTTTTAAGTTATTAGCAATCCTGACCGTACAATGTAACCTCAGCCAAGCAACCGATTGTACCCTTGCCAGTAAAGTCCTTAACGCACTTGAAGCGCAAGTAGCTGAATGGACGAGTAAATGCAGCCTCAGCAGGATAGATCCAGAACTCGTGACCGTCGATTGCAGCCTGAGCAGCCTCAGCATCAGTTGCTGGCTTCTCAATAGAGTAGATACCTACATACTCCCAATCAGACAAGATACCGTCAGCTGGAGTTGAGTCATCAGAAATCCAAAGCTCGAAAGTCTTAGGACCGTAAGTAGTCCACAAGTAATCGTTACGCTGCCATACGCGAACACGGCTGGCCTGGAGCTTACGACCCATGTTGATGAAGTAAGAGAAAGGATAACCACCGTTATCGGTAAATCCTGAGTGGAAGAAGCTGTTTACACCCTTCTTGCGGTCCTCACCTGTATCGGTGATACCATCCCAGAACTTGTGGATAGAACCATCGTAACGGTACTCCATACCATTCTTCATTGAATCCAAAGTATAAGCTGCCAACCAATCATTGTTAGGCTTAGAGCCGCCCCAGTTGCTACCATAGAGCAATGGATCGCTCAACCAAGACCAAGTATCCTTAGCCAACTCGTAGTCAGTCATAGGAGTGATTGAACCATAGTCTACAACCTCAGTTGCGTTGTCATACTGGTCACGAACGTGCATCTTGATGTTGTAAGGAATAGCCTCCAAATCAGTGATCATCAACTTATCCTCAGCAACCTTCGATGTAAATACTCGTGTAGCCTTACGGCCAGAACCGTCCTGAGCCTCGATGTCAACGTAAAC
Source organism: Rikenellaceae bacterium (assembly GCA_015060165.1). Taxonomy (GTDB): domain Bacteria; phylum Bacteroidota; class Bacteroidia; order Bacteroidales; family Rikenellaceae; genus Alistipes. The sequence goes on along the minus strand of SUZC01000009.1, from coordinate 1,655 downwards.
GTCAACAGACTCCAGACCTGGGTTCTGCAACTCGATAAGGATACCTGCGAAACCCTTACGAGGAGTCAATGTAGCAGCCACAGCAAATACGTTAGGCTCCATAGGAGTTACAGAGAGAGTGTAAGGCTCAGACTCATTTGCGAAGTAGTCGCAAGAGTAAAGCCTAACATCGTAAGGCTTAACTGAACCAAAACCTGAAACCATCAAGCTATCAGAATAAACTGAGCTTGAGCGAGAGATAACCTGACCATTGTCAAGTGTATACTCAGCACGTACATAGAGGAAGTCCTCGTCTGAAGGAGCCCCGAACTTAATCCAGGCACCACCATTCGTAGGAGAGTACTCAGCCCAAGTTACCTGGCCTGGAGCCTCCTTCTCACGAACATCATCAGACTCAGTCTTACAACTTATTACTCCGGTTGCCAATACGCAAGCGGCTAATAATGCTATATGATGTTTAATATTCATAATTCTTTTGTTTTTAAGTTAAATTAATAACCACTTCACTATTAGTAACCGGGGTTCTGGTCAACCTTCGGGTTACGGTCGATCTCACCCTGTGGAATTGGCTGGAAATAGTGCTTAGGTGAGTTGAAGATACGTGGCTGCCAAGTAATCAACTGGTTGAATGTCTCAGCTGCTGTACCATCAGGTGCGTTGAAGCCCTCGATAGGATCGTTGAAGAGCTCTACACCACGCATCCAACGACGTACGTCGAAGTACTGCTGGCCCTCGAACATAAGCTCAAGCATACGCTCTGTCTGGATAATCTCACGCATACCATCCTGAGTCAAGTGCTTACCTACACTATTTACGATGCTGGCATCAGCCCAAACCTTCTCGATTGCTGGCAAACCTGCACGTGCACGTACCTTGTTAACGTCAGCCCAGATAGTTGCATCAGGATTATCCTTAACCTCGTTAGCACACTCTGCGCGGAGCAAGTAAAGATCTGCCATACGGATCAATGGCATAGGCCACTTAATCATATTCATAGCGTGCTCGTGCTGGCTCTTGGGGTGCTGCAACTTCTTGGTACCGATACCGGTCCAGTAGTAGTCAGTGATGTGACCCTTGTTACCACCGGGCTCCTCACCAGAACGCATCTTAAGATCCATTACCTTGTTGTAAGCACGTACCTTACTACGGTCGAACATAATCCAAGCATAGTAACGTGGCTCACGGTTAAGGTGGAAGTTGATAGTTGTCTCACCTGGCTGTACATAACCCAAGTGGTAGTTGTCGTTAGGCATAGGAACCAACTTCATCTGATCCTCCTCAGCAAACCAAGTCTTATCCTCTGTGATAGGTACACCATTCTTTGTGTAGAATGTCTTCAAGCAGTTGAATGAAGCAGACAACCACTGGAATGACTGAGATGCAGTCTGTGAAGCGTAAGAACGGAACTGTGAAGCGTAAGTCAAAGTACCACCTGAACCAACATCACCGTAGCTTGACCAACCCCAAACGAGCTCCTTGTTCCAAGCCTCGCAAATCATATAACGCAAGTTGTAAGCATACTTCATTACGCCTGACTGACCAACCAAATCAGCATCGCCGAAAGGATATACGTCAGTGTACTCGTAAAGACCCTTACCCTGCTTCTCAGCAGCAGCAATAGCTACGTTTACAGCATCCAATGCCTCCTGCCAGTA
>SUZC01000020.1 GCA_015060165.1 Rikenellaceae bacterium | reverse complement strand
AAATGGGACAGAAAGTAAATCCAATAGCAAACCGTCTTGGTATCATCAAAGGTTGGGATTCTAACTGGTATGGTGGTAAGGATTTCTCAGAGAAATTGGTAGAAGACGCTAAGATTCGTAAGTACTTGAATGTCCGTTTGGCCAAGGCAAGTATTTCTAAGATTATCATCGAGCGTACATTGAAGCTTGTAACAGTAACCATCTCAACAGCTCGCCCCGGTATCATCATCGGTAAGGGCGGTCAGGAGGTTGACAAGCTCAAGGAGGAGTTGAAGAAGCTCACAGGCAAGGAGGTACAGATCAATATCTTCGAGGTAAAGCGTCCTGAGGTTGATGCTGTAATCGTAGCCAACAATATCGCTCGTCAGTTGGAGGGCCGTGTATCTTACCGCCGTGCCATCAAGACTACTATCGCATCAACAATGCGTATGGGAGCAGAGGGTATTAAGGTACAGATTTCGGGTCGCGTAGGTGGCGCCGAGATGGCTCGTTCAGAGACAATAAAGGAGGGTCGTATTCCTCTTCACACATTCCGTGCAGATGTAGATTACTGCTTGGCAGAGGCACTTACAAAGGTAGGTATCCTCGGTATCAAGACTTGGATCTGCCACGGAACAGTTTACGGCAAGCGCGACCTGTTTGAGATTCAGGGCGCAGCGTCACAGCAGCAGGGTGGCTCACAGCAGCACCGTGGTGGCAAGGGCGCACCCCGTAAAAGACGTAATAACAACAAGTAAGTAGGACCTTTTAAAGCGAAAAGACATTATGTTACAGCCAAAAAAGACCAAGTTTAGAAGAATGCAGAAGGGTCGTATGAAGGGTTTCGCTCAGAGAGGAAACCAGCTTGCATACGGTTCATTCGGAATCAAGGCACTTGAATCAACCTGGATCACAGGTCGTCAGATCGAGGCAGCACGTCAGGCCATTACACGTTACATGAAGCGTGAGGGACAGATTTGGATTCGTATCTTCCCCGATAAGCCCATCACAAAGAAGCCCGCTGAGGTACGTATGGGTAAGGGTAAGGGTAATCCAGAAGGATTCGTAGCTCCCGTTACACCGGGACGTATCCTCTTCGAGGCCGAGGGTGTACCCTTGGAGATTGCACAGGAGGCACTCCGTCTGGGTGCACAGAAGTTGCCTATTACAACTAAGTTTATTGTAAGACGTGACTACGTTGAATAATCCTTAATTGAGAATAAAGATGAAAAGTGCTGAAATAAAGGATATGTCAGTTCAGGATTTGCAGGAGCGCATCGACGCAGAGAAGGCGAAGCTCGCCAACTTGAAGGTGCAGCACGCAGTGTCACCTGTTGAGAATCCTTCAATTATTAAAAAGTCTCGCAGAGATATAGCTCGTATGCTGACAATTCTGCGTCAAAAGAACCCTAAATGTTAATTACCACTATGGAAAGAAATCTTAGAAAAGAGCGTATTGGGTTGGTTGTCAGCAACAAAATGGAGAAGACCATTGTGGTTGCGGTAGAGCGTAAGGTAAAGCACCCGATCTACGGTAAGTTCATGAACAAGACAACGAAGTTCGTTGCTGAGTGTTTGGACGAGACTGTAAAGGAGGGCGATACAGTTCGCATCATGGAGACCCGCCCGTTGAGCAAAACCAAGCGTTGGAGATTAGTACAAATCATTGAAAGAGCTAAGTAGTTATGATACAGCAAGAAAGTAGACTCGTAGTAGCAGACAACAGCGGTGCGAAGGAGGTTCTTTGCATCCGCGTGCTTGGCGGAACAAAGCGTCGCTACGCCTCAATCGGCGATAAGATCGTCGTAACGGTGAAGAGCGCAAGCCCCTCAGGCGACGTAAAGAAGGGCGCCGTTTCAAAGGCGGTGGTAGTAAGAACAACTAAGGAGATTCGCCGTGCAAACGGTTCGTATATTCGTTTCGACGAGAATGCGGTAGTTCTCCTTAACAATCAGGGTGAGATGCGTGGTACCCGTATCTTCGGTCCTGTAGCTCGTGAGCTTCGTGACCAGTATATGAAGATCATCTCATTGGCCCCTGAAGTATTGTAATATTAAAAACAGATTTCAAGATGTCAGTTAAGTTACATATCAAGAAAGGGGACATAGTTTACGTAAATGCAGGCGATAACAAAGGCCAGCAGGGTAAAGTCTTGAAGGTAGAGGCTGCCAAGCAGCGCGCTATCGTCGAGGGCGTAAATATGTGTAAGAAGGCCACCAAGCCTAATGCGCAGAATCCCCAGGGTGGAATCGTAGAGCAGGAGGCTCCGATTCACATCTCAAACTTGCAGGTTCTCGATCCTAAGAGTGGCAAGCCCACTCGCGTAGGTCGCAAGGCAGATGCAAAAGGTAAATTAGTTCGTTACGCTAAAAAGTCAGGAGAGGAGATTAAATAATGGCATACGTACCAACACTCAAAACGCAGTATAAGGAGCAGATTATTCCTGCTCTTATGAAGGAGTTTGGATACACCAGCGTAATGCAGTGTCCCAAACTGGAGAAGATTGTCATCAATCAGGGTATGGGTCAGGCCGTAGCCGATAAGAAACTTATCGACGTGGCTCAGGCAGAGCTTACTCAGATTACCGGTCAGAAGGCGGTTCAGACAAAGTCAAAGAAGGATATTTCAAACTTCAAGTTGCGTAAGGGAATGCCTATCGGTGTTCGTGTAACGCTTCGTGCAGATCGTATGTACGAGTTCTTGGAGCGTCTTATCGCAGTGGCTATGCCTCGAGTACGCGACTTCAAGGGTATTAACGAGAAGTTCGACGGTCGTGGTAACTACACCCTCGGTATCACCGAGCAGATTATCTTCCCCGAGATCGATATCGATAAGATCACAAAGATTTTCGGTATGGAGATTACATTCGTTACAACGGCTCAGACAGACGAGGAGGGTTATGCTCTTCTTCGCGAGTTCGGTCTTCCTTTCAAGAACGCTAAAAAGAACAACCAATAGGATATGGCAAAAGAATCAATGAAGGCACGCGAGGTAAAGCGTGTGAAACTTGCAAACCGCTACGCTCACAAGCGTGAGGAGATTGCAGCAAAGGTTAAGAGCGGTGAGATGGATCACGAGGAGGCTTGGATTGCCCTCTCAAAGTTGCCCCGCAACTCTAATCCTATCCGCCAGCACAACCGTTGCAAGCTGACAGGTCGTCCGAAGGGTTATATGCGCCAGTTCGGTATCAGCCGTATTCAGTTCCGTGAGATGGCATCAAGCGGTCTGATTCCCGGTGTGAAGAAGGCCAGCTGGTAGTAGTGCTTATGTCGCAGGGGCGCCAGGTGCGCCCCGGGCGATTTTTTTTCTATCGACGTGTGGAAGGTGCGAGCCTTACCCCGTTGATGTGACCTACAATATTATATATAGTCTTCCCGTGAGGAGTAGACTCATAGTTTGCAGGTCGTCTTTTTGGAATCCGCTATTTGTAGGTGCTATTGGTGCCAATGTCGTAGGCGATGAGGTTGTAGGTGAATATCAATTATGACCTTAGAAGCTGCGATAGCAAAGGCGAGTTCTATACGGATACAGTGTCCCAAGTAACTTGTGGCCGGGTGTCGGGGAAAGTGTTGCCATAGGGCGATAACTTCTCGGTGCAGGCGCAAGTGAAGGGTGCGGTATCGAGTTACACTTTCAATGATCGCGAGAGCTGATGGCTTAGGCGATAATGGAAGAATAACGTATGCATAGATTGATAATGAGCCGATGATGCTTTGTGTGTAGTCGGGTTGTTGTGAGATCTTATGTGTGGGTTATGTGACGAAGGGTAGTGGCAGTGCTGTACTATGTTGTATGGTTTCGGTTGCGCCTTTTGTTGTGCCCAAAATGACAGTTGCGCGTGTCGTGAATGTTATCTTTACGTTATTTTTTCGCTTTTATCGTCGCAAATGCTTAATAATAAGCTCGGAAAACGCGGTTTATTGAAATTTTATGCGTATATTTGCGCGCATTTTCGGGGTGCCAACGAATTTTACCCTAACTTGCAAAGTTTCAGAAGATTCTCGTGCTACGTTTGGCCTGACGGTTTACGATGGTGGATGAGTGGCGGAGAGTTGGTTGGGAGCGGAGCGAGGAACAGGTGAGGCGAAGGCACTGAAAAAGCAAAATATTATTAACAGATTTATTAATTTTTAACTTTTAATTCAACTATGACAGATCCAATTGCGGATTTTCTCACGCGAATTAGAAACGCGGTGAAAGCCAACCACAAAGTGGTTGAAGCTCCCGGCTCAAAAATTAAGCGAGAGATTACAAAGATTCTCTACGAGCAGGGTTACATCTTGGCTTACAAGTTCGACACAGACGAGAAGGGTCACCCGACCATCAAGATCGCTTTGAAGTGGGACGCAGCAACCAAGACAAATGCAATCAAGAATTTGAAGCGTGTAAGCCGTCCAGGTTTGCGCCAGTATGCTTCGGTAGACTCAATGCCACGCGTATTGAACGGTTTGGGAATCGCCATCCTTTCAACATCAAAGGGTATTATGACCGACGCTAAGGCTCGCAAGGAGAACGTAGGTGGTGAGGTATTGTGCTACATCTACTAATCGATGCAATCTTAAAGCAGTAATTAATTAAAAAAACACAAACAAATGTCAAGAATTGGTAAATTACCTGTAATCTTACCGGCAGGAGTAACCGTAGAGGTTGCTGCAGACAACACGGTAAGCGTGAAAGGGCCACTTGGGACACTGAGTCAGAAGGTTGATTCAGACATTAAGGTAGAGGTTGGTACTCACACCGATGCTAAGTCGGGCAAGGAGCTCGCTGCCGTAATGGTTAGCCGTCCTACAAATCAGCCCCGTCACCGTTCAATGCACGGTTTGTACCGCGCACTTATCAACAACATGGTTATCGGCGTATCGAAGGGCTACGAGATCAAGCAGGAGCTTGTAGGTGTAGGTTTCAAGGCTGAGGTAAAGGGTAACATCTTGGAGATGAGCCTTGGTTACTCACACGACGTAGCGTTGATGCTTCCCGCAGAGGTTAGCGCGACAGCCGTAACAGAGAAGAAGGGTAACCCTATCGTAACCTTGAAGAGTATCGATAAGCAGCTCGTAGGTCAGGTAGCAGCAAAGATCCGTTCATTGCGTAAGCCAGAGCCATATAAGGGTAAGGGTATTAAGTTCGTCGGCGAGATTTTGCGTCGTAAGGCCGGCAAGTCTGCATCAAAATAGTAAAATAAGCAAAGCATTATGTCATTAACAAAGATAGAAAGAAGAGAGAGGATCAAGATGCGTATCCGTAAGATCGTAAACGGAACGCCCGAGCAGCCTCGTATGACCGTATTCCGCAGCAACAAGCAGATATACGTTCAGTTTATCGATGACCTTGCAGGCGTAACTTTGGCAACAGCTTCATCACTCGATAAGGAGGTAGCTGCCGAGGTAGCAGGTAAGAATAAGTGTGAGATTGCAGCATTGGTAGGTAAGTTGGCCGCACAGCGCGCAATCGAGAAGGGTATCTCAACAGTGTCATTCGACCGTAACGGATACCTCTATCACGGTAGAGTAAAAATGTTGGCCGACGCTGCTCGTGAGGGTGGCCTTAAATTCTAAGCGATATGTCAAATACAAACATAAAGAAAGTTCGTACAAGCGACCTCGAGTTGAAGGATAGACTCGTGGCTATCAACCGAGTTACGAAGGTAACAAAGGGTGGTCGTACTTTTAGCTTCTCGGCTATTGTAGTAGTAGGTAACGAGAATGGTGTTGTAGGCTACGGCCTCGGTAAGGCATCAGAGGTTACTTCGGCAATCGCCAAGGGTGTAGAGGACGCAAAGAAGAATCTTGTTAAGATTCCCGTAATCAACGGCACAATTCCTCACAAGCAGGAGATGCGTTTCGGTGGTTCAGAGGTTATGATTCGTCCGGCAGCTCCAGGTACCGGTATCATCGCAGGTGGTGCGATGCGTGCAGTATTGGAGTCAGCAGGTATCAAGAACGTGCTTGCAAAGAGCAAGGGTTCATCTAACCCTCACAACCTCGTAAAGGCAACAGTATCAGCATTGTGCGAGTTGCGAGATGCACACAGTGTAGCACAGCTTCGCGGTATTTCAATGACAAAAGTGTTTAACGGTTAATAAATAAGCGAACAACTATGGCAAGATTGAAGATTACACAGGTTCGTAGCCAGATTGGTACGACTGCACAGCAGCGCAAGAACCTCGCGGCTTTGGGACTTCGCAAGATTAACCAGACCGTAGAGCACGACGACTCAGTTATCATCAAGGGTATGATCGAGCGCGTGAAGCACCTCGTAAAGGTCGAGGAGGTAAAGTAAGTTTAACGAAAAAAAGAATTACTGAAAATGGAACTCAATAATTTGAAGCCCGCCAAGGGTGCAACACACCACGACAAGCGCGTGGGCCGAGGCGCAGGTTCAGGTCACGGTGGTTACTCTACACGTGGTTTGAAGGGTGCAAAGTCTCGTTCGGGTTACTCACGTAAGCTTGGTTTCGAGGGCGGTCAGATGCCTTTGCAGCGTCGTTTGCCTAAGTTCGGTTTCAAGAACTTGAAGCGTGTAGAGTTTAAGCCTATCAACCTCTCGACATTGGAGGAGTTGGCAGCAAAGAAGGAGCTTAACGTAATTAACGTAGAGACCTTGATTGCAGCAGGTTTTATCTCATCAAACGATAAGGTTAAGATCTTGGGTAACGGTAACGTAACTAAGGCTCTTACAGTTACTGCACACGCTTTCTCGAAGAGCGCCGAGGCAGCTATCGCAGCTGCAGGTGGTAGCGTAGAAAAGTTGTAATTTAATTAAAGTAACGAATTATGAACGTGTATATGATTGCTGGTCTGATCATCGTAGCCGTTATTGCGCTATTGCTGGTGACCAACAAGAAACTCGTTGAAACATTGAAAAACATATACAAGATCGAGGAGTTGCGCAAGCGTATTGCCTACACAATCGGTTTGCTTCTTGTATATCGTTTGGGCTGTTTTGTGGTAATTCCGGGTATCGATCCCAACGCTTTGGGCGCGGGATCGGCATTGGCTGACCAGATGAACAGCAACACCCTTTTGGGTTTGCTTGACGTATTCTCTGGAGGTGCATTCGCCAATGCAGCAATTTTTGCTCTCGGAGTAATGCCTTACATCACCGCATCTATCATCATCCAGCTGTTGGGTATCATGGTTCCCGCAGTTCAGAAGTTGCAGAAAGAGGGTGAGAGTGGCCGCCGCAAAATGAACCAGTGGACTCGTTTGCTCACAATCGGTGTATTGTGCATTCAGGGTCCGGCCTATGTGGCCAATCTCTATCACCAGATGCCTACTGCATTCGTGTATGGCGGAACATTTGGTTTCTTCGCGTATGCAACGGTAATCCTTATTGCTGGTACTATGTTCACCATGTGGTTGGGCGAGCGTATCACAGATAAGGGTATTGGTAATGGCGTGTCGATGATCATTATGATCGGTATCGTTGCCCGTTTGCCTCAAGCTCTGATGGCCGAGCTCTCAGCTCGCGTTCAGACATCTTCGGGTAGCCTTATTATGTTTATCGTCGAGCTCGCATTGCTCTTCCTGGTGTTTATGGTATCAATCGCCGTTATTCAGGCGGTTCGCAAGGTACCTGTACAGTATGCAAAGCGTATCATTGGTAACAAGCAGTATGGCGGAGTACGTCAGTACATCCCCTTGAAGATGAATGCGGCAAACGTAATGCCTATCATCTTTGCTCAGGCTTTGGTAATGGTTCCTGCCTTTATCCCTGGATTGCAGGCAGCGTTCTCAAATATCCAGAGCTTCTGGTACAACTTTACGCTTGCAGTGTTGGTAATCGCCTTTACATACTTCTATACAGCGATTATCATCAACCCTCAAATGATGGCAGACGATATGAAGCGTAACGGCGGCTTTATCCCAGGTGTTAAGCCCGGTAAGCAGACCGTTAACTATATCGATACCATTATGACAAGAATCACTCTTCCCGGCTCAATCTTCTTGGCCTTGGTAGCAATTATGCCAGGTTTGGCTATGAAGTTCTTGGGTGTTCAGCAGCAGTTTGCTTACTTCTACGGAGGTACATCGTTGTTGATTATGGTGGGTGTAGTTCTTGACACTCTGAAGCAGATTGAGAGCTACTTGTTGATGCGTCACTATGACGGTTTGATGAAGACCGGTCGTATTCAGGGACGCTACTAAGAGTCACCGATTCCAAAGTATGTAGTGTAATCGGCGCCTGCAAAGTAATTAAAGTCAAACCCACGAAGGTGGGAAGTTAAGAAAATATATTACCCAAAGATGATTTATCTTAAGACAGACGAGGAGATTGAGATTATGCGCGAGAATAACCTGCTGGTGAGCCGTGCGCTTGCTGAGGTGGGTCGCAATATTCGTCCGGGCGTTACAACACGCCAGCTCGATAAGATTGCAGAGGAGTATATCCGCTCATATGGCGCAGAACCCGCATTCCTCGGTTATCAGGGTTTCCCGGCATCGGCCTGCATCTCGGTTAACGAGCAGGTAGTACACGGTATTCCAGGAGATAGAGTCATCGAAGAGGGCGATATTGTGTCGGTAGATTTAGGCACGTTTTTGAAGGGGTTTGTTGGTGATTCGGCATATACGTTTGCCGTAGGAGATGTTGGCCAGGAGGCTCGCCAGCTATTGGAAGTCACCAAAGAAGCTCTTTGTAAAGGTGTAGCACAGGCAAAGGTCGGTAATCGCATTGGCGATATATCGGCAGCGGTGCAACAGCACGCCGAAAGCTTCGGCTACGGCGTAGTGCGCGAATTGGTTGGTCACGGTGTGGGGCGAAAAATGCACGAAGACCCCGAAGTTCCCAACTTTGGCGCACGCGGCAGAGGCCCACTGTTGAAGGAGGGTATGGTTATCTGCATAGAACCTATGATTAACATGGGAACAAAGGCAGTGGTTTTCGAGCGCGACGGTTGGACCGTTCGCACTCGTGACCGCAAACCATCGGCTCACTTCGAGTATGCAGTGGCAATCCGCCGAGATGGTCCCGACGTACTTACAGACTTTAATATAATCGAACAGGCACTTAACAATTAAGTAAAGACTCTATGGCAAAACAAACTGCTATTGAACGAGACGGAACAATTATCGAGGCATTGTCGAATGCTATGTTCCGTGTCGAATTGGATAACGGACACGTTATCACGGCTCATATCTCAGGCAAGATGCGTATGCACTACATAAAGATCCTGCCCGGAGATAAAGTCAAAGTGGAGATGACCCCCTACGATTTGAGTAAGGGTCGCATATCCTTTAGGTACAAATAATTAAGATTGCTTGAAAATTATGAAAGTAAAAGCATCAATCAAGAAGAGAAGCGAGGATTGCAAGATTGTAAAGCGTAAAGGTAAGCTCTACGTTATCTGCAAGAAGAATCCTAAGTTCAAAATGCGCCAAGGGTAATATTCAAACGATTAATTAAAGTAAAGAATTTATGGCACGTATAGTTGGTGTAGATTTACCAAAAAACAAGCGCGGCGTGATTGGTTTGACCTATATCTATGGTATTGGTCGCAGCACGGCGAGCAAGATTCTGGCAGCAGCTGGAATCAGCGAAGATATTAAAGTAAGCGACTGGACAGACGAGCAGGTAGGTGCAATCCGTTCAACAATCGCAGATATGGGCTTGAAGGTAGAGGGCGAGTGCCGCTCATTGGTTCAGCTCAACATCAAGCGATTGATGGATATCGGTTGCTACCGTGGAATTCGTCACCGTCTTGGTCTTCCCGTTCGTGGTCAGTCAACCAAGAACAACGCACGTACTCGTAAGGGTCGCAAGAAGACAGTAGCAAACAAGAAAAAGGCAACAAAGTAATAAATAAGGAGTTATTATTATGGCAAAGAAAACTGGAACAGTTAAGAAGAAGGTTGTTAAGGTTGGTGCCGTTGGTATGGCTTTCGTACACTCGACTTTCAACAACGTAATCATCACCATCACCAACGAGGTAGGTGAGGTTATCAGCTGGTCTTCGGCCGGTAAGATGGGTTTCCGCGGTTCGAAGAAGAACACTCCTTATGCAGCACAAACTGCAGCAGCAGATTGCGCAAAGGTTGCTTTCGATATGGGCTTGCGTAAGGTTAAGGTTTATGTTAAGGGTCCCGGTCAGGGTCGTGAGAGCGCCGTACGTACAATCCACGGTGCAGGTATCGAGGTAATGGAGATTATCGACGTTACACCGTTGCCACACAATGGTTGCCGTGCGCCTAACCGTCGTCGTGTATAATTTGCTTGAAGCAAACGTATAGACAACTTGACAAACTTTAAGTTAAAAGAATTAAAAAAGTTAAAACAATGGCAAGATATATAGGACCAAAATCAAAGATCGCCCGTAAGTTCGGCGAAGCTATCTATGGTGCGGATAAGGTGCTTGAGAAGCGTAACTATCCTCCCGGACAGCACGGTCTTGCTCGCAAGCGTAAGAAGAACTCTGAGTATGGCGAGCAGCTTTCAGAGAAGCAGAAGGCAAAATATACATACGGTGTCTTGGAGAAGCAGTTTGCTCGTACATACGAGGCTGCAGCTCGTATGGGTGGTATTACAGGTGAGAACTTGTTGAAGCTGCTTGAGTGCCGTTTGGACAATGTAGTTTACCGTTTGGGTATTGCTCCTACACGTGCAGCAGCACGTCAGTTGGTATCGCACCGTCACATTTGTGTAAACGGTAGCGTAGTAAATATCCCATCATATCAGCTTAAGGCTGGCGATGTAGTATCGGTACGTGAGAAGTCAAAGAGCTTGGAGGTAATCACTGAGTCTTTGTCAGGCGCATCACGCAGCCGTTATGCATGGTTGGAGTGGGATGGAGCAACAATGAGCGGTAAGTTCTTGCAGAAGCCCGAGCGTGAGGAGATTCCTGAGAACATCAAGGAGCAGCTCATCGTCAACTTGTACTCGAAGTAGTAATTAACACAAATTCAAAATTTTATGGCAATATTAGCATTCCAGAAACCTGAAAAGGTTATTATGCTCGAAGCTACTGCATCGTTCGGAAAGTTTGAGTTCCGTCCGTTGGAGCCAGGCTTTGGTATGACTGTCGGCAACGCTTTGCGACGCGTTTTGCTCTCATCGTTGGAGGGTTATGCAATTACGACCGTAAAGGTAGCCGGAGTGAACAATGAGTTTGCCGCTATCCCGGGTGTGATGGAGGGAATGATGGATATCATCCTGAAGCTCAAGCAGATCCGCTTTTTGCGTACCGTTGAGAACGAGGAGTTCGAGAAGGTAACTGTAAACGTAGCGGGTGTTACAGAGCTTACAGCAGGATATATCTCAAATTACCTTTCATCGTTCAAGGTCTTGAACCCCGAGTTGGTTATCTGTCACTTGGCCCCAGGTACAAAGATGCAGATTACCATCACAATCGGTAAGGGCCGTGGATATGTACCTTCGGAGGAGAACGCACCAGCTGACAATGAGTTGGATGTACTTCCGATTGACTCAATTTTCACACCCATTAAGAACGTCAAATACTCGATTGAGGACTACCGCGTCGAGCAGAAGACCGACTACGAAAAGTTGAATTTGGAGATTACTACGGACGGTTCGATTCATCCAAAAGAGGCCTTGAAAGAGGCTGCCAAGATTCTCATTCAGCACTTTATGCTCTTCTCAGACGAGAAGATCACCATCAATATGGACGACACCAACGATAACGACACCTTGGACGACGAGGCATTGCGTATGCGTCAGTTGTTGAAGACCAAGCTTTCGGATCAGGATTTGAGCGTACGCGCACTTAACTGCTTGAAGGCTGCAGACGTTGATACCGTAGGTGATTTGGTAAAGCTTAACCGTAACGACCTTTTGAAGTTCCGTAACTTCGGTAAGAAGTCGCTTACAGAGCTGGACGAGTTGCTGGCATCACTCAATCTTAAGTTCGGAATGGACGTATCACTCTACAAACTTGATAAAGACTAATTATGAGACACAATAAGAATTTTAATCACCTTGGCAGACAGGCGGGTCACCGCAAGGCAATGTTGTCAAACATGGCATCATCGCTCGTTCTGCACAAGCGCATTGAGACTACAGTTGCTAAGGCAAAGGCTGTTCAGAAGTTCATCGAGCCTTTGGTAACTAAGTCTAAGGAGGACACTACTCACTCACGTCGTGTAGTATTCTCATACCTCAAGCAGAAAGAGGCAGTAACAGAGTTGTTCCGCACAATTGCCCCCAAGATTGCAGAGCGCCCGGGAGGTTACACACGTATCCTCAAGACAGGCTTCCGCTTGGGTGACGCAGCTGATATGTGCATCATCGAGTTCGTTGATTTCAACGAGGCATATACACTTGGTAAGCTCCCAGTAGCTGCTGAGGAGGCTAAGCCAAAGACTCGTCGTTCACGCAAGAAGAGCACAGACACAGTAGAGGACGCAACTGTTGTAGCAGAGAAGAAGGCTAAGGCGCCAAAGGCACCTAAGGCTACAGCTGCTAAGGCAAAGGCTGCTCCCGTTGCTAAGAAGACCAATGTAGGTAAGAAGATGTAATTTGCAGCGTTCGCTAGAACGCAGTGAAATATATCACCGAAGGCCCGCTCCCACAAGGAGTGGGCTTTTTTTTGTGTTGCGACACCTATTTTGACCAATAAGCCCCTATTTTAGCCTATAGGAATAACTATTATGGGATAAATATAACAGCAATAACAAATATTATTTGTAACTTTGTCTTACCGCAGGGTGCGGTACATACATATTAAGAAAGCGTATTCTTATTCCGCAACGGTGAACTTCGACAACTCATTTGTAATAGGGAATAACGAGAACGCTCTGCTTTGGTATCATATATGTTGATTGACACATATATCGCCAGAGTGTGAGCCGTTATATCTATTACAGGGCAGTCGAAGGCCTACCGTTGGATAGAACAGGCTCGCACTTTCTTTTTATATATGGTAAAGGTTAATGAGATAAAATGTCGTAGAGCCGCGACAATTATTTGAGGGTATGGTTGCAGTGATACTGTTTTTTATTGCATTTGCAGCTAATGTAGCGGAGGCTATGAGGTTGACAAGGAGTTAGCAGGGTGCTAATTCAGATGCAAAAAAAAGGCGAGAACATCTGGTTCTCGCCTTTTCTCTATACTATTTATTCAAAGATTAATCCTCGTCAGTATCGGTGTAAGCCTTCAACAACTTATCCTGTACATCTGATGGAACCTGCTCATACGATGCAAACTGCATTGTGTATGTTGCAGCACCCGATGTGAGTGATGAGAGAGATGTTGAGTAACGATACAACTCAGCCAATGGCACGCGAGCGTTCAAACGGTCGAAGCCCTTGTCAGACTCCATACCCATAATCATCGCGCGGCGGTTCTGCAAGTCGCTCATTACAGCACCCATATACTCACTTGGAGTCAATACCTCCACATTGTAGATAGGCTCCATAATCTTTGGACCAGCGTTACGGAATGCCTCCTTGAAGGCGTTACGAGCTGCCAACTTAAATGAGATCTCATTTGAATCTACTGGGTGCATCTTACCGTCGTAAATCACAACGCGGATATCGCGAGCGTACGAACCTGTAAGTGGGCCCTCGTCCATCTTCTCCATGATACCCTTCAAGATAGCAGGCATAAAGCGTGCGTCGATAGCACCACCAACGATAGAGTTGTAGAACTGCAACTTTCCGCCCCAATCGAGGTCGTACTCCTCCTTACCCTTGATATTTACGGTAATATCCTTACCATTTGCCTTGTACTTGGTAGGCTCTGGCATACCCTCATAGTAAGGCTCAACAACCATATGAACCTCACCAAACTGCCCAGCACCACCCGACTGCTTCTTGTGACGATAGTCGGCCTGAGCTACCTTTGTAATTGTCTCACGATATGGGATCTTCGGTGCGAAGTACTCAATTTCGAGCTTGTTATCGTTTGCCAAGCGGCTCTTAACGATATTGAGGTGATGCTCACCCTGACCCTGAATGATGGTCTGCTTCAACTCCTTAGAGTACTCAACCAAGATTGTAGGATCCTCATACTTAATATCGTTCAACAACTTGCCGAGCTTCTCCTCGTCGCCCTGCTCCTTAGCCTTAACAGCTGCGCGGTAGCGAGGCTCTGGGAATACGATAGGAGCTACGCGTACGTGCTCACCTGCGGCCAATGTATCGTTTGTACGAGTACCCTTCAACTTAACTGTGCAACCGATATCGCCTGCTGACAACTCAGTAACCTTGATACGATTCTTACCAGCAACAGCGAAGAGCTGAGAGAGCTTCTCCTTATTGCCTGTACGGCTATTGATAAGCTCCATACCCTCGGTAATCTTACCGCGAACTACGCGGAAATATGTAATCTCACCGATGTGCTGCTCAATCTGGCTCTTGAAGATGAATGCAACAGCTGGCTTAGTCTCGTCGGCAGCCAAATCCTCACCCTCGATAGTTGTGAACTTAGGAGCAGTAGTAGGAGTAGTTGGGCCTGGGGCAACATTGATGATGAACTCCATCAAACGCTTTGTACCGATATCGCGCTTACCACTTGCACAGAAGATAGGCATAATCTCGCGGTTAGCAACACCCAATTTCAAACCTGAACGGATATCGTCCTGAGTAAGTGCTCCCTTCTCGAAGTAGAGCTCCATAAGAGCATCGTCGTAAACGGCAGCAGCCTCTGAAAGCTCCTGGTTAAGCTCCTGTGCATACTCCAACTGATCCTCAGGAATCTCCAACTCCTCGCGAGTACCATTCTCGTCGGTGAAGCGATAGAGCTTCATCATAAGTACGTCGATAAACGATGTGAAACCGGCGCCCTGCTCAACGGGATACTGTACGATAACGGGCTTAACCGATGATGCAGCACGGATACCCTCTACTGTGGCCTCAAAGTTAGCCTTGTCGCCATCCAACTGGTTGATAACACCGATAAGAGGCTTGTTCAAGATGCGAGCGTAGCGTGACTGAATCTCGGCACCTACTTCCCAACCGTTTTGCGCGTTGAGTACCATAATACCTACGTCACCAACCTTAAATGCAGAGAACAAGTTGCCGCAGAAGTCGTCAGAACCTGGGCAATCTATGATGTTGAGCTTGCGACCCATAAATTCGGTGAAGAGTGTTGTCGCATAGATCGAACGCTTGTATTCGTGCTCGATATCTGTATTGTCCGAGAGAGTGTTGTTATTCTCGATACTACCCCTGCGGTCGATTACCTTACCCTCGTAAGCCATCGCCTCGGCAAGGGTAGTTTTACCCGAGCCTGGGGCTCCAATAAGAACGATGTTCTTAATCTCTTTTGCTGAATAATTTTTCATATTCTTTGAAGTTTTATAGGTTTAACTTATTTGTATTTTCGTGTTTGCATTCGAAATATAAAGTTACGAACTTTTTTCTAATCTGCAACACTCATCGTTGGAAAAATTACAGAACAAGGCGCAATTTTAATAAATTTACGATTATTTCAATGCCGTTCATTATATTTTAAGCACTCGGCGAGAGAGTTTATATGTCGTTGATTATCTGTGCGACAGGTGGAAAAACCGGAGCAAAAAATATGGCTATCACGCCAAATAGAGCGCAATAGCCATTACCATAGAATGAAGAACACTGCTTTATCGCTGTTTTGAAGTTGTTATTATGTTAAATAATTGCAACCTCATTTCTTCCCTCCATATTATTATTTGTAAACCTCCTCGCGAGGCCATTGTTTCGATAGATTGGCTGTTCCGAGTACCATGATGGCCATCGTAGCAGCTGCCTGTTCCTGATATTCAGGAATACTCTTGTTGTAAGTATCACGCTCGGTGTGCCAAATTTCCATATAACTGAAACCATAGCCCTTAGGGTCGGTATGCTCGTTCATCTGCTGGGCGGGGATTCCCTTTGTCATAAATACAGTTGCATCGGTTCCTCCTGCCTGCTTAGGCTTCTCGCGTGGCTCAATTGCGTTAATTTTGAAATCGTAGTCGGGATATATCTCGCGAACATCATCGGCCACCTTCTCATACTCCTTTACCAGCGATTTAGGAACTGAGAACGAAACGTATGGCATAGGTCCGCCATCACGATTAAACATATTCGATATTTTGGGTAATAGATCTTCGTGCTCTTTTACCCAAGCATACGAACCGAGTAATCCAAACTCCTCACCAGCAAAGAGGATAAACTTAATGGTGCGCTCAGGTTTTGCACCCGATTGAGCAATCATACGTGCGGCCTCCATCACAGCCGATACGCCTGAACCGCAGTCAACACCTCCCGTTGCTACGTCGTATGCATCCAGGTGGCAACCCACTACAACATACTCGTCGGGATATTTCGAGCCTTTGATAGTAGCTACTACGTTGTGATAAGGCACAGGACCAATCTTGAAGTAGTTGCGGATGTCGAACGTAAGTTGAATCTGGCGGCGCTGAGTAACCAATTTGTGAATACGCTCATACTGCTCCTCGTCGAGTTTGATGTCAGGCACGGGAGCCAAGTTATCGAACGAGCGTTTTTCGCGTACTACATTTGTGTCGTACATTGCTGCAATAGGTACGGGTGCAGCCTGGATAAATCCTAATACACCAGCCGCTACCATCTCGTCGTAGAAGAGTGCAGGAGTAGTCTCGTCGATAGGTTTTTTCTTGCCGTCTTCGCCTGCAACTTCGCGGTTGTACTTGATAGCCTCGGCGTTTGCTTCGATAATCTTTTTGCGATTTTCGGTGGCCTTTTCACCGTGAGGAATTGTAAATCCACGACTCTTGCCATTAACCAATACCCAAGCACCTTTGAGTTGTCCCTTCATACGGTCAAACTGTGCCTGAGTGCGAGGCTCGATTACCACGTGGCCTGTCTGTATACCCTTTGTTCCGACTGTGTATGAGGGTGTCGCGAAGTGTAGCGTCATCTGCTCCTCGCCAATCATTCGACCCCACCAGCCGCCACGGTTGAAGCCTACGCCCATCTCTCCGGCCTTCTCGGTTGTAACCTCGATACCCCACTCGGTAAAGCATCTTACTGCCCACTCAACGGCGTTGTCGTAAGCTGCCGAGCCAATTGGGCGACCACCTATACGGTTACACAATATGTCGAGATGTTGCATCGTGCGATTGTCCTCGCGAGCCATCTGCTGAATCTTCTTTACAGCGGCATTCTGCGCTGTGGCTCCACATGGGAGAAGAAGTATTACGATTAGGAATAGTCTAAGTCTCTTCATATATCTAAATCTATCTATCTCATCAACCTAATTTGCAGTAAATTAAACAATGCCCGCTTTGAGGCGGGCATTGTCATTATATAACTCTCCTCTCGGTTAGATAACCTTCTGCCAGATAAGAGCTGAAGAACCAAGGATAGCTGCGTTCTTACCCTCGATACCTGAAGGCAACAACTTAACCTTGTTCTTGAACATTGTGAGGTTTGTCTCCTCCATGTACCACTGAGTAGGCTCGAAGATGTGCTTACCAGCCTTAGCCAAACCACCGAACAGGATGATAGCCTCGGGAGAAGTAGTAGCCATAAGGTCAGCCAACGCCTTACCCAAAACCTCGCCTGTGAAGCGGAATGCCTCCTTAGCGATAGGATCGCCCTTGTCGGCAGCTGTTGACAACATAACAGCCTCGAACTTCGAGAAAGGAATATCGCGCAACTCGCTTTCGCAGTTCATCTTAGCCATCAACTCGAATGCAGTACGCTTGATACCAGTAGCCGATGCATAAGCCTCCAAGCAGCCCTTTCTACCGCAACCGCACTCGCGGCCTGATGTACGGCTGTCAACAGCGATGTGGCCATACTCGCCAGCAAAACCATCGTGACCATAAATCATCTCGCCGTTGCTAACGATACCTGAGCCAAGACCTGTGCCCAAAGTGATAACAACATAATCCTTCATACCCTTGGCATTACCGAATACGCCCTCGCCGATAGCAGCTGCGTTAGCATCGTTGGTGATAGCAACCATTACACCGGGGAAAGAAGCCTTGATATCATCCACAAAGTGGAACATACGGCGTGAATCATCTGGATTAGGCTCATCGTCGCGGAACTTCCACAAGTTTGCTGGAGTCTCGATCATACCTGTGTGATAGTTTGCGTTGGGAGCGCCGATACCGATACCGATAAGCTCAAAATCGAACGATACGCTGTCGATAAGGGCGTGCATTGCCTCGCACAAAGTCTTTACATAGGTAGGATAGTCGTCGAATTTCTTGTACTTCTCAGTTGAAATTACAGACTCACAGAATACGGTACCCTCTTCATCGACCAAACCAAACGCAGTGTTTGTACCGCCGATGTCGATACCCATAGCCAATTTTTTCATAGTTTCTTGGTTAATTATGGTTAATTGTTAAAAGTTAAATCATAAAATTTGTTAGGTCAAAGTTAAGTATAAAATTCGTTTTCTTCAAACTTTTTCTTAAATTTGGGGCACGAAGATGTAAATATGATTTGAAAACAATATAATTTCCCATAATTTGTCATGAAAAATAACGACGAGATTCTTGCGCTGTTCGAGAACTACTTGGCGCAAATCAAACTGCCAGAGGAGCCTCAAATCCTATACTCTCCAATCATTTACTCAATGTCTGGAGGAGGTAAAAGAATTCGCCCTACGTTATTGTTGCTTGCTTGCGAAGCGTATGGTGGTAATGTGCAGGATGCGTTGCCTGCTGCTGCCGCTGTCGAAATGTTCCATAATTTCACACTTCTGCACGACGATATTATGGACAATGCCGAGGTTCGTCGAGGCAAGCCATCTGTCTATGCCAAGTGGGGCGAGAATGTGGCTATTCTTTCGGGCGATGCAATGATGATCTATTCGTATCATCTCTTGCAGCGTGTGCCGGAGTCGAAGTTGTCTCGAATTATGGAGATTTTTACCCCTATGGCATTGCAGGTGTGCGAGGGCCAGCAGTATGATATGGATTTCGAAAACTGCGCCAAAGTATCTGTTGTGGAGTATATGCGAATGATCGAGCTGAAAACATCAGTTCTATTGGCTGGCTCGGCTATGATAGGAGCGGTGTTGGGCGATGCCTCGGTGGAGGAGTGCCGCAAGATTTATCGCTATGCGTTGGAGCTAGGTTTGGCTTTCCAGTTACAAGACGATTTGTTGGATAGCTACGGCACCGAGGAGGAGCTTGGCAAGAAGATTGGCGGCGATATTTTGGAGGGAAAAAAGACCTACCTGATGTTGCAAGCTATGAGCCGTGCGACAGAGGAGGATCGCAATATTCTGCGTAACACTTATAGGGACAATAGTCTTACCGATGACGAGAAGATTGCCCGCGTGAAAGCTGTCTACGATCGCTACGATATCTATCATAGCGTTGAGCAGCAGATTTCGTTGCGTTTCGATAGAGCGTTGTCGCTATTGGGTACATTGGATTTGCCAGCCGAGCGTACCGAGCATCTTAGAGTATTTGCCCAGAATTTGATGGGCCGTAAGAAGTAAATGATGGGAATCAGAAGAAAAGATATAGAGATAATGGCTCCGGTGGGATGTATGGAGTCGCTGCATGCTGCAATCAATGCGGGTGCTGATGCTGTATACTTCGGAGTTGGAGTGCTCAATATGCGAGCCCGTTCGTCGGTAAACTTTACCCTCGACGATTTGGCTACAATCGTACATACGGCGCATGCGGCTGGAGTGAAGACCTATCTTACGGTCAATACTATTCTGTACGACAATGAGATGGAGGATATGCACGCCATTGTAGACCGTGCTGTTAAGGAGGGTGTCGATGCCATCATTGCAGCCGATGTGGCAGCTATTATGTATGCCCGCCGAGTGGGAATGGAGGTGCATATCTCTACCCAGTGTAATATCTCAAACATCGAGGCTGTGCGTTTTTATGCGCAGTGGGCCGATGTGGTAGTTTTGGCACGCGAGTTAAGTCTGGAACAGATTTCGTATATCTCGGAGGCTATTAGGCACGAGGATATTCGTGGTCCGAAGGGCGAGCTGGTGCAGATCGAGATGTTTGCCCACGGAGCGTTGTGTATGTCGATTTCGGGTAAGTGTTATCTGAGCGAACACGAGGAGAACTGCTCGGCTAATCGTGGTGCGTGTCGCCAGATATGTCGCCGCAAATACCTCTTGACCGAGATGCAGACAGGACGTCAACTCTATATGGATGGCCGTTATGTGCTGTCGCCCAAAGATTTGTGTACGGTGGACTTCTTGGATAAATTCATTGATGCAGGTGTGAGAGTCCTCAAAATCGAGGGTCGAGCGCGTGGTGCCGAGTATGTGAAGCGCGTGGTGGAGAGCTACGACGAGGCTTTGAGAGCTATCGAAGCCGATACCTATACTCCGGAGCGAGCAGCCCAAATTAAGGAGCGTTTGTCGACAGTCTTCAATCGTGGCTTTTGGGAGGGTTATTATGCGGGCCGTCCTATGGCCGAGTTGTGTAATCGTTACGGCTCGGCAGCAACCCAGCGTAAGGTGTACGTCGGTAAGGTGACAAATTTCTTTAAGAAGATCTCTGTTGTTGAGGTGCTTGTTGAGGCGGCTCCGCTCAATCGTGGCGATGATATTTTGTGGATGGGCGAGACGACAGGTGTTGTGGAGCAGAAGGCCGAGGGTTTGATGCTCAATGAGCAGATTGTGGAGCAGATTCCGCAAGGAGTGTACTTCTCGATGAAGGTCGATGGAGTGTTGCGTCGAGGCGATAAACTTTATAAAATGATGCCCTCGGAGGAGGTCGATAAGGCCAAGTATGTGCCTAAAACCATATAATATAACCTTAAGTGGTAATTTGCAATGAATTATAACTAAAACTAATATACCTATGTTTACATCTGAAATTTATTCAAAGCGTCGTGCTGAGTTGCGTCGTCGTGTTGGTTCGGGTTTGATTTTGCTTCCTGGTAATGTGGAGTCGCCGTTTAACTATCCCAACAATACATATAACTTCCGTCAGGATTCAACATTCCTTTACTTCTTCGGCCATAATGTACCTTTGTTGGCAGGTGTTATCGATGCCGATTCGGGCGAGGAGTCTCTCTATGGTGATGATTTTACCGTTGACGATATTATCTGGATGGGTCCACAGCCTACTATTCGTGATTTTGCCGAGCAGGTTGGTGTTGCATCAGCGAAACCTATGGCAAAGTTGGCCGAAGATGTGAAGCAGGCTATCGCGTTGGGACGCAAGGTTCACTATCTGCCTCCATATCGTGGTGAGACCAAGTTGATGCTCAGCGATTTGTTGGGTATTGCTCCCGCTATGTTGCACGCCCATAAATCTTTGGATTTGCTCTTTGCCGTAGCCGAGATGCGCGAGAAGAAGTCGGCCGAGGAGTTGGCTGCTTTGGAAGAGGCTTTCGAAATTGGCTATCAGATGCACACTGCAGCTATGCGTAATACCGCAGTGGGTCGTACCGAGCACGAAGTCGCAGCTATTGTCGATGGTATGGCGTTGCGATATGGTACAGGCGTGTCGTTTACAACCATCCTCTCGCAACACGGCGAGGTGTTGCATAACCACGACCATTCTGGTGTGATGGCCGATGGCCGCTTGTTGTTGTGTGATGCGGGTGGCGAGCATAAGAATGGCTATGTGTCGGACCATACCCGTACATTCCCTGTGAATGGTAAGTTTACACAGAAACAGAAGGATATTTATAATATAGTTTTGCGTGCGCACGATGCCGCTGCCGAGGCTCTGCGTCCAAATATGATGTACACCGAGTATTCTGACGTAGCCTTCCGCACAATTATCGAGGGCTTGAAGGAGCTCGATTTGGTACGTGGCTCGGTTGATGATGCGTTGGCGGCTGGTGCAGGCTTCCTCTTTATGCCTCACGGATTGGGTCACGGTATCGGTTTGGATGTTCACGATTGCGAGAATATTGGTGAGCGTTCATTCTCGTTTGGAGAGATTGCCGAGCGTGCCAAGGCATCGGCTTGTTGCATTACACGTCAGTGGTGGCGTTTGATGCCAGGTACAGTGTTGTCGGATGAGCCAGGAATCTATTTTGTGCCAGATTTGATCGATAAGTATCGTGCCGAGGGTAAGTGCAAGGGCATTGTCAACTACGATAAGTTGGAGGAGTATCGCGACTTTGGTGGTATCCGTTTGGAGGACGACCTCATTGTTACAGAGGCCGGCTCGAAGGTTGTTGGCGATAAGCAGATTCCTATCAAAGTTGAGGATGTTGAGGCTATCGTAGGTCAAATGTAGAGCCTATGCCGGATACACTTTTTCTATTTGCTACCGAGGGCGAAGCTGCGCGATTCCGAACGTTGAGACCCGATGCTTCTGTTGAGATTATAGGTGTCGGTGTGGCTGAGGCTGCGGCTGCTGCGGCAGAGTATATTGCCAAGTATGCTCCGCAGCGAGTTGTGCTTGCTGGTATCGCTGGCACTTGCGATGAGCAGTTGCAAGTAGGAGAGTGTGTGGCGGTGGTAAACGATTGTTTGGCAGGCTTGCCTGAATCCTATCGCAAAGAGTATCGTAGCGAGGGGTGGGGTGATTTGCCAAAGGTCGTGGCATTTACCGTGAGCCGTACGGGCGAGAGTTTGCCGTCGGGTTGTGGTGTCGAGCTTTCAACGCCAGCCATCGAGCAGATGGAGGGTGCTGGGGTGGCTGCAGTATGCCAAAGAGCTGGGGTAGAGTATCTGCATTTGCGAGCTATCTCCAATCGTGTGACCGATAATCGCGAGGAGTGGCGTATTTCGGAAGCTATCGATAGCTTGACGGCAGTTTTAATCGAGATGTGTGACAGATAGAAATCTTTATACTATGAAGAAATACATTGTATATGTCGTAGTGGCAATTTTGCTGATTTGCACGCTGTTCTATATGCGTGACGATATCAGCCTTTGGTTGTCGACTGTAGGGACCTATGTGGTAATTAGTGCTGTAACTTTCTTTTTGGGATGGTTGCTTGGCTATTGGGGTACGCGTAATCGCTATAAGCGCCGCATCAAAGAGTTGCAGGCCAGTCATGTTGCTGCATTGGAGCAGCAGAAGGCCGAGCTGACAGCTCCCGTCTTGCAGCCAGAGTCCGTTGCCGAGTCCAAAGCCCAACCCGTAATATCGGAGGCTGAGCAGGCTGCCCTGCAAAAATAGTGATGTAATAAACTACGAACCTAAACTTTTTCAAGATGAATATATTGAAGAGAGCCCTTGCCGTTGCGCTGTTGTGCGTGATGGCTGGTGGTAGTGTCGATGCTGTGGTTGCGGCCGGCTCGGCTATCACCCCGTCGAAACTTACTTGCGAGTACGCATCGAATCCATTGCTCGATATCCAGCAGCCTCGTTTGGCGTGGATAAACCAAAATCCCACGATGATGCAGGGAGCGGCGCAGACTGCTTATCGAGTAAGGGTCGCTACCTCGCCCGATGGTTTCGATAAACCATATTGGGACTCTGGCAAGGTGACCTCGTCCGAGTCGGCTTTCATCAAGTATGCTGGTCCGAAACTTAAATCGCGTACATCATACTGGTGGCAGGTGATGGTTTGGGATCAGGATGGAAATGCTTCGGAATGGAGCGAAGTGCAGAGTTGGCATATGGGTATGCTCTCGGCCGACGAGTGGAAAGGCCGTTGGATTGGCGCTCCGTGGCAGGGTGAAGATTCGTACGATGTGATGAATAGTAAGGATTTCTTGCCGGCTCCATTGTTGCGTAAGAAGTTTTCTGTGAGCAAACCTATTAAGGAGGCTCGTTACTATGGTACGGGTTTGGGTTATCACGAATTGTATATAAATGGCAAGCGTGTCGGCGAGGATTATCTCTCTCCCAACCAGACCAACTATACCAAGCGCCCCAATCTTGCCAATCGTGGAATTGTCGTTACTGATCCTTTCAACGAGTATACGGTGATGTATCTGTCGCACGATGTGAAAGAGTTGCTCACGCAAGGCGATAACGCTATTGGCGTAATTTTGGGTAATGGCTTTTACGATATTACAACTCATTGGGTGCAGGGCTACGGTACGCCTCGTTTTATTGGCCAGATAGAGATTCTATACGAGGATGGGACCTCGCAGATCGTGGCATCGGATGAGTCGTGGAGCATAGAGAAGAGTGCCATAGTTAGCGACCAGATATATTTTGGCGAACACTATGATGCCCGTCTTGAGCATGAGGGCTGGTCAACTGCCTCATACGACGATTCTAAGTGGGCGAAGGCTGCACCGAAAAAGGCTCCTTATGGCAAACTTATTCCCCAGAATGGCCCAGCCGATCGCATTACAGCGCGTTTTGAGCCAGTGGAGTTTGAGAAGAAGGAGGGTGGTGTTATTCGCGTGAAATTCCCCGTTGAGGTGTCGGGCTGGGTGGCCTTGAAGGATATCGAAGCCAAGAAAGGGCAGACCATCAGCATCAAATATCTGAGCGAGTCGCCTGGCAATGGAGCAAACACCTATACGGCTAAGGGCACGGGCAAGGAGTCTTATCATGCTCGTTTTACTTGGTTTGTTTTCTCAGAGGTGGAAATTACAGGTATCGATAATCTTACAGCCGAGCAGGTTGAGGCTCACGCTGTGAATTCAGATGTCGAGCCATCGGGTAAGTTTGAGACTTCTAACGAGCTGATAAACAAGATTAATCAGATTTGGCAACGCAGCCAGCTTGATAATATGCACGGAAGTATAGCCAGTGATTGCCCCCATCGCGAGCGTTCGGCTTATACGGGCGATGGTCAGGTAGCTTGCGTTACGGTGATGCATAATTTCAATGCTCAGACCTTCTATAATAAGTGGTTGCGTGATATTCGTGGTGCGCAGAAATTAAGCGGTTATGTACCAAATGGAGCACCTTGGCAGCCCGGTTGTGGCGGTGGAGTAGGCTGGGGTGCAGCTATGGAAATTATGCCTTGGGAGTATTATCGTCATTATGGTGATCGTAGAATTCTGGAGCAGAATTTTGAGGCGATGTGTAAGCATGTGCGTTGGATGACAACGTGGGTAGATGACGATACTGGTCTTATGCTTTCGCACGATGTGCAGCAGTGGGTGAATTTAGGTGATTGGTTGCCTCCACGCCAGTTGCCACGTGCTGAGTTGGTTCATACTTTCTTCTTGGTGCATTGTGCAGATATTGCAGTTAAGACGGCCCATACGTTGGGGTACGATGAGCAAGCTGAGGAGTTTATCCGTATTCGTGACAAAGCAGCGGAGGCGTTCCATCGCGAGCTTTACGATCCTAGTACAGGCTCTTATGGCAAATATGGTAGCAACGTTTTGGCGTTGAAGATAGGAGTCCCGGAGGAGCGTCGAGCTAAGGTGGTAAAGGCTTTGGTTGATAATATTGCTGAGGTCAATGACCATCTCGATACCGGTATCGTTGGTACTCGCTATCTGTTTGAGGTATTATGCGATAATGGCCATAAAGATTTGGCTTATAAGATTATAAATCAGCGTGATTTCCCAAGCTTTGGCTATTGGATTGAGCAGGGAGCAACTGTGACGTGGGAGAATTGGAATGGACGCGATTCTCACAATCATCCTATGTTTGGTGGAGGTATTGGCTGGTTCTATCGTGATTTGGCTGGTTTGAGAGCTATCGATGCAGGATTTCGCTCATTCGACGTGCGTCCCGTTATTCCAAAGGGCCTTGATTGGGTAAACTACAGCCACGAAACGACATATGGGCCGATTGATATCAGCTGGAGTTGCCGCGATGGCGAGTTCTCTATTACGTGCGATGTTCCTGTTGGCGCTACTGCAACCATTTGGGTGCCATTTGGCAGCGAGAAACCGAAGGTGAAGAGCAATGAGCTCATTATTCCGAAGGGTGCTCGTGACGGTTATGCGCTATATAAAGTCCAGTCGGGCCGGTATAGCTTTAACTCGAAATTATAAACGTATATATTAATATAGTTGACTATGTGTAGCTATAGTAGTGTAAGGCCGCTGAAACTCTCCATTTCGCCCTGTCCTAACGATACTTTTATGTTCGATGCGATGATTAATGGCCGTATCGATACCGAAGGACTTGCCTTTGATGTGGAGTACCATGATATCGAAGAGTTGAACGGTGGTGTGATGGCGTCACTTCCCGATGTGAGCAAGATTAGTTGCGCCGTATTGCCTATTATAGCAGATAATTATCGGCTGTTGTCGAGCGGTGCAGCTTTGGGACGCGGGAATGGCCCATTGCTCGTTAGACGCAAAGGCGAGCAAGGTTCTATTAATCGAATAGCTGTTCCGGGCGAACATACAACGGCTAATGCTCTGATTGGGAGATTGTTCCCCGATATCAAAGAGCGTGTGCCTATGCTCTTTTCTCGAATTGCCGAGGCTGTCGAGCGAGGAGAGTTCGATGCTGGTGTATTGATTCATGAGGGGCGATTTGTTTATGAGCGTCGGAATCTTGAACTTGTGGCCGATTTGGGTGTCGAGTGGGAGCGTCAAACCTCGTTGCCTCTACCTCTGGGGGCGATTGTGATGCGACGAGAACTCTCTCAGGAGCTCTACGAACGCGTCGATAGGGTGCTTCACCGTAGTATTGAGTATGCTTTTGCGCATCCAGCACAGTCGCGTGATTACATCAAGGCTCATGCGCAGGAACTCGAGGATTCGGTTATCGACAAACATATCGCATTATTTGTGAATGATTACTCCCTAAATCTTGGTGATGAGGGTCGTCGGGCTATTCAACAATTGGTGGGCCTGAAGGAATTTTAATGCGCAAAGTCGTTTTTTTATATGGCGAGGTGATATTTTTTAATTCGTTAAAATGTGTTGTTTCGTAAGAAAATTACGAGTAGGACTGATTGTTTTTTAGCAATACGGTCCTATTTACTTTTAATTTGTAAGTAATTCGCGTCAGCGTGAGGAAAATTAATCTCTATTTGGACGATTTTTTCAACGATTAAAATAAGGAAAGTTTGAAATAGGAATATGGCCCGAAAAAAAAAGTTGAAAAAAAATATATGCAAGATGTCAAAAATTTTGTTTTTGAATGTTTTTTTGTTATATTTGTATTCGGAAAACGTTTTTAGAACAGTGTTTTACGCAAGGCCAGAGCGGTTTTACGTGCCGAATTACCACCCTTTTGATGTGTGGAAATTTAGAACAATTTTTGGATGATTTTTCCAATTGCTCTAGATGCGTTTTTTAGAACAACGTTCTGAGGATAAGTGAGTTGCAAGTAATTTCGAGATGGTAGGAAAATGCCGTCTGCGAAACTTTTGCTTATGTATGTGAGGTGGTAAATTCCCTCCTAATTCCGTGGCGTTGCGAATGAAGATGAAAGACCAACTAAACTATTAATAAACAACTAAAATTAAACCTATTTAAGAGCAAAGAACCGAAAAAACACAAAAAAATTGGAGCATACGTGCTCCGTTGGGTCATTTTTCGACCCCTAAAAAATTGAGAAACAAATTAACCAACACTTTTTATTAATTAAAACTTTCTATTTATGAGGAAAACACTCTATTACGGATTGTCTCTAATGCTAAGCTGCTTAATTATGGTAGCGGGTCCGTCCTAT
>SUZC01000019.1 GCA_015060165.1 Rikenellaceae bacterium | reverse complement strand
CAAAAATCCTCTGCCTGATTCGACATCAGACAGCAGTCTTACGACTGTTTTATGATTACTTTGACTCAATACAAAAAATCCTCTGCCTGATTCGACATCAGACAGAGGATTAACCAATTTTAAATTTTAAATTTCCTATACGTATCATCACTCCGCGATTGCGGCCATCTGCTGCTTACTGCTCCTTGTAGAGAAACAATTCACGGAAGTAACAATCCATATAGAACAGTTCTGCGTCGCCACATATGACTTCGTTCATCATAAGCTGCTCTTCGTCGAGCGCAGAATCAAATGTGTTTAGGGTGTCGAATTCTTCCATAGGCAGTCTCTTTTGCTTAAATAACGGCTGTGGCGCCTTTTTATTGCGCCACAAAGCCATTTTTTTGAAAAAATTTATTTTACACCTAAACGGTTGCGACTACATCGCACACCCAGCGCAAGTTTCTAGAAACCGAGCTTAATTTCGGGGTGCTTCTCGCCCGGACCCCACATATTGATAACCTTGAATGAGATCTCACCCTTAGCGTTGGTCGAAACCGTACGCGATGTGAATGGGCGAATCTCCACGGGGTTGGCATTACCAAACTGCATATAGAATGGGATAGACGAGGTGTTCTTCATAATCATACTGCGCTTGCCCTTTGCATCCACCGAGATAGTCTCGAACTTAACACAAGCCATAAAGAAATCCTTCAACAACTGCTCCTCGCCGGCAATCTGCTCGTAGGCATAAGCCAATGTGCGGCGTGCAAGCAAAGCCTCCTTCAACGATGCAAGCGACTTGTCCTTCGCCAAGATGAAGGTCATATCACGCATCTGACCCTGAGAAGCATACTCCATGGCTGTGGTACTGTGGATATCGGTATTTGCCGATACGTACAAGCCCAGCTCGCTGGCGCGGGTAACAACGCCTGGATAGAACTCCTGACCATTCATAATCTCAACGCCGTCGATGAGTTTCTCACCGTAGACCTTCTT
The DNA here is from genome assembly GCA_015060165.1 of Rikenellaceae bacterium. Taxonomy (GTDB): domain Bacteria; phylum Bacteroidota; class Bacteroidia; order Bacteroidales; family Rikenellaceae; genus Alistipes. The sequence continues at coordinate 26,542 of SUZC01000019.1, read as the reverse complement.
CTCGAACTCGGTCATATCGGTAGTTGTGCGTGACCAGCCGGGGTGGTTGTGCATAATCACAGCACCCTGCTTGCGAGCGTTGCGGATAGCCTGCTCAGGATCCTCGTCCCAAATTGTGTTGACATCCTTCACAAAGAGAGCGTTGTAGTGGCCAATATTAACCGAATGGCGAGTAATCTCGGCACCGGGGATAATGGTAAGGCCATACTTAGCAGCCTCCGATGTGGTAATCTTATTGGCGAGGTTGAAATCGACCTTAGCATCCTTGTTGCCAGAAGCCTTGGCATCGGGACCCACGTGGCCCTTCAAGAACTGCAACATCACACCCTCCCAACGGCGATACTCGATATGCTCGGTACAAGCCATCACATCCAAACCGTCGAGCCACGCCTCCTGAACACGGTAATGGGGCGTAACGCTACCATCGGAGTAGATGGTGTGGGTATGCAGATCGGCCTTATAGACATTGTAGCCATTCACCTGAGGGATGATAATCTCCTGACGCAAAAGATTCTGACGCTTCACGTGGCGAGCCATCTGAGGATTTTTCGCATCTTGATATTGGTACATTCCGTAATCAACCTTCTGCTGTGCAGATACCGATAGAGTGGCAACCAATGCCGCCGCAAATAGTAAAACTCGTTTCATATGTTTTAAGTTTTTAAGTTAGTACAAAAAATGTAGAGAACCCTTTTCAGAAAAGATTCTCTACAAATTTATGATAAAGTCGTGAAATTTCCAAAGATTTCGCAAGACCGCCACCACTTTATCCTGCCCGATACGAATCTGCAGACTACTTCTGCTCCCACTCGACGGTAATGTCGTCAATGGCGAAATACTTCGGAGTAGTCATTCCGTATGGGGTTGAAGGGCCACCGAGAATATTGAATCTTACCTTCACAACCTCACCCAAAGCCGACAAATCCCACGCTGTCCATTCGGTCGTGAGGCGCCCCTTGCGGGCAAAACTCATCTCGACCTGACCGGTCTTCTTGCCTGCCGCATCGTAACCCGTAGCATAGATTTTCACTTCATCATCATCGCCCAACTTCTCGGCAAAGGGGTTGCCGTTGTTGGCCACATTCACAAAGTAGCTTGTCGAGGCCACATAACAACCCTTGATAGTGCGTGCCACGCCATCGGCAAAATAGAGCGTTGGCTGAGCATCGATAGCCTCGGCAATAAGCGTTTCCAGATTACCATAGGCCACAAGAAAATTATTCGAACCATTGTGGCCACCACCTTTGGTGGGGTTTTGGCTGTGGGGATTATAGAGGTAGAGATCGTACTCGTAGCTGCCGTATGCCGAACAATCGGCAGTGTTATACGACGATACCGAGAACCCTCCTGCATAATATTTATAATCGCCAAAGGCTGAGAAAATAGGCTCCATAGTGAGCGAAGTGGTCTCATCGCGCCAGATATAATCTTCGGTCATCAACTCCGTCGAATAACACTTGCCTGCGGTTGCAGCATTCAGTTCATTCCACGCCGCACCCTCGAAATCAATCACTACGCGATTGATATTGGGTTCATCATCATTCGAACAACCCACCGCCGCAGCCATAATTGCCGCCACGATAAAAAGTCTAAAAATGTGTTTCATATTTTTTGTTTTTGGTTTATTTATCTACTTTTTTACACACGTCATTCCATATTTTTACATCAATCTACGTTTGGTGATGGTATTAGTTTCTATGTAAAAATGTTGGAATCTTCCGCTTATTAAAACGTTTCAAAGAACGATTCTTTACCTCAAAGTCGCTTTTTGCACAGTCGTTTTCCCAAAGGTAGATTCTCACATTTTTATATGGTTGCTAATTTGTTCTAATTCCCCTCGCCAATATAAAAATGTGGAATGACGTGTTTATTATTCATCTTTTATCTTTGAACTTCATATATGTCTGCTATCTCTGTTGATATCTCGCCCAGCGGGCCAGCCGTATGGTTGATGGCCGACTGCACCTTCACAAAGTCTATATAGGCCAGCTGCATCGGCTCTCCATCCTCACGAACTGCATTCGAAATATCGAAGCCGCAGCTCTGCGCATCCGAGGCCAGAGAATTACTGCCCTGATTGTCGGCATAACCCCACGCATAGGGGTTATTTTTGTAGTTGCCCGCACCATCCTGCGTAGTATTGGGGGCGATAAGCGAACCATAGAGGGTGAAGCTCTCCGACGGAATCCAAAGAGGGTAGTACGATGGCTGAGTGTGCTGCTGCATACGCTCAATCTTACCCGTAGAGCCCCGGTTGTCGCTCCACATTACACTCATCTTATCGGCCACAGGACGGAAGTAGGTGACAGCGTAGCGACGCACAGAGGTGGCCGACTCATATTCCGAACCTCGCAACTCATACCACACATCGTCGGGCTGACCATTGCCGTTCACATCCTGCATAACCCACACAATTGCGGGCTCGGATGACCCCTCGTGGGTATTGCCCTTGATGGCAAAATCGGCCCCCTCACGATTGGCGATACTATGGTCGAAGCCCGCAACGACAGCTCCGCCCCAACCTCCAAGCGAGAGATAATCACCCGCCGAAAGACGCTTTTCGGCATAGGCAATAGCCTGAGGGTGAGTGGTTACACCTTCAAATCCCGACTTCTGCTCGTTGATAAACTGACCAGCAGCAGGAATATATTCGTAGACCTTGTTCCATCTATCCGACGACGAGTCTGTGGCATTGCGGCGATAGCTACCCTCGGCCTCGCAACACTCCACCTCGACTCTGGCCGAGAGGGTATAACCATCAGCATCACGTACCACAACCTGCACATCGTAGTACCCCACCTGATTGGGCGTGAAGAGCAACACCTCGCTGCTCGAGACCACCTCGCCCGCAACACTCCACTCAAATGAAGGCGAACGGAAATTATCGATGGTGGGGGCAAGCGCCAAACTCTGTCCAAGCGGGATATTTCGATAGGCGTCACCTGAGCCATCACCATAAATTTGCGACGACATCAAAGCCGCAGGGAAGTGAACACTGCCCGAGAGATGCTCCACCACATTCAGGGTAGCGCTGGCCTCGCTTTGGCCATCTTCGTTGGTCGCCAAAAGGGTGATGGTGTGAGTGCCTATATTTTCAAATTCCACAAAAATACTCTCTTCGTCGCCAGACTCCTCACCATCGATTTTCCAGCTATACTTGTCGGCCTTGCCTCCGCCTGTGTGGGCCACAATCTGGGTACGGACACCAGCCTCGACTTCATAGACTCCACCTCGGCCATATAGCGCCACAACGGGAGGTTGCAACGCCATCACATCGATACGGAACGAGATCTGGTCGGAGCCAACAGAATTGCTTACTTCGAAATCGATATAGAATGTTCCAACAGACTCTGCAACAAATGTATAGCTTGCCGATGTAGAGATCACCTTGCCGTCGATGCTCCACTCATACGAAGCCCCTTCGGCATTGGTCACAACAGGCGAGATAACGACCTTGCGGCCCTCCTTTATCTGATAAATGGTCTCGGTCGCTTTGCTGATCTCAGGCATCGGATCGGAGAGAATCTCCTCGTCCTTATTGCAGCCCGACAGGACAACCAAAGCCATAAGCAAGAGATATTTTACAATACTTTTCATAGTATTACTTTTTTATCTATTTTATTCTTTTTTAGAAATATCAAATTACCGCCTTGCCCGACCCTTAGTAACCACTTCGTCGCAGCCATCTGCACACCCACGGTCACAAAAAAATCCGCTCGGCTGACGCCAAACGGACAACTATCATAAATCATCAGATATATTCTACCGAGATAGAGTGCGACTCCGGCCCAGCCTTCGCCCAACTCTCGCGGCCAACACAGCGGCCTGCTCATCTGCAAAAAATCTTTTGATTTACCCGTTACTCGCAGGCGCAATTCAAACACTTCGACGGCAGGTCTTCTGACTTGTTCCATACGATGCGCCTTCCCAATTGCCAAGCCTCAAATAGACCCCGACACAATCAGTGGCATTGTGCATCGCACACTCCCAGGCTGCCCCTACTCACGGGGCATCTTGGGCGGAACTCACAGCAGCGAGTACTGTTTCGGACTTTCACCGAATTCCCTTTTGATTCCTTCTGTTAAGAGAGGAAACCGTTTGAGTGCAAATATAATAAGAAATTCACAAGACTGCAAAAAAAATTTCGCCTTGTATCTTTTTTTTAGTCACACTTCACTCTTTGGGCAAAAAAGCGAGTAAATATAAATATTATTTATAACTTTGCACGATAATGCGTCGTGTGCGCACGCGCAAGCGAGCATAATGCGTACGTACACACACCACGCGAAAGCACAATTATGTTAGAGAAATTAGCCAAACAGACTGCCATATACGGCATCAGTACGATAGTGGTGCGATTCCTGAGCTACCTGCTCACTCCGCTCTACACCTACACCTTTTCGCAGGCGGAGTATGGAATCGTTACGGATATCTATGCGCTAATACCATTTGCGCTGGTGCTACTCTCGATGGGAATGGAGTCGAGCTACTTCCGCTTTGCCGCCAAGGCCGAGGCCGATGGAGGCTCTGCCGAGCAGATTCGCACCGGCAAACGCCGAGTATTTGCCACCACGTGGGGAGCGACAATAGTGGCAGCCATCATATTCTTCGCCTTCGTGATGGCGATGCGTGATGGGGTGGCCCGACTGATGGGTCCGGCCTACGAGGCTCACCCCGAATACATCGCACTTGTGGCAGCCATCATCCTGCTCGATGTGGCCACGATGATACCCTTCTCGCGCCTGAGGGAGCAGGGCCGAGCCTTGTTGTTCGTGGGATTGAAGGCACTCAACGTATTTGTCAACGTGGGGCTGGCAATACTCTTTATGCTGCTCGGATTGTTCGAGAGCGAGTTTGGAGTGGGCTGGGTCTTTGTGGCAAATCTCGCAGCCAGCATCATAACGCTTGTAGCTATCATCCCCACCACCGAGCGAGTGGTACCCACCATCGACCGACCACTGCTGCGTAAGATTTTTGCCTACTCATTGCCGCTTCTGATTGGCGGTGTAGCGGGTACGGCAGGCGAGTTCATCGACCGCCAGATGATTAAATACATCCTGCCCGAAGATGTGGCAATGGCACAGCTGGGAGTCTACGGAGCTATCACAAAGATTGCGGTGGTGATGACCCTCTTCACGCAGATGTACCGCCTGGCAGCCGAGCCATTCTTCCTCTCGAACTTCCGCAAGGAGGAGTTTGTGGAGTCGAATGCCGCTGCGCTGAAATATTTTGTGATGGCCTCGATGGCCATATTCCTCGGCATAGCCTTGTTGCGTGACGTGTTTGCGCTGATTGTGGGACGCGACTTCCGCGAGGGGATAGATATGTTGCCCATAATTCTCTGCTCGAACGTACTGGCGGGAGTGTGGCTCAACCTATCGTTCTGGTATAAGCGCGAGGAACGTACGCGGTTTGCCGTATATGTGACATTTGTGGGATTGGCCGTTGCTGTGGTGATGAGCCTGCTACTGGTGCCACGAATGGGTAACTATGGAGCTGCGTGGGCACGCTTTGCCGCCGAGGCTTCGATGGTGGCGGTGAGCTACTACCTCAACCGCCGCTTCTTCCCCACACCCTACGACCTTGGACGCATAGCCGAATATGTGGTGTTGGCGTTGGGACTATACGTAGTGAGCGAGTTCACGGTAGGCGATACCGAGAATCTTCTGCTTCGCTATGGAGTGAATATCTGCCTGCTGGCGGTTTATGGCGGTTATGCAATTTGGCGAGAATTCAAATTTAGGTTTTAAAACCTTTTTATGAATGACTTTTAGGCAAAGGGAGAGTTCTTTGGATTAGAAAGGAAATAAAACCGTCATTATAACAGAGAACAATGTTTCAAAGAAAGACATTTCTTCAAAGGTTGTTCTTTGGAAGGCTGAAAATAAGCGGTTGATTCCAACATTTTTACATAGACCGTAATATTATCACCAAAAGTAAGTTGATGTAAAAATGAAGAATGACGTATATAGAATTGAAAACAAAAGATAAAACACAAAAAATATGAAAGTAAAAATCGTTAATCAGTCGCGCTTTGCGCTACCAGAGTATCAGACCCCGTTGTCGGCTGGTCTCGACATTCGTGCCAATACCCAAGAGAGCATCACAATCGCTCCACTGGAGCGCACACTTGTCCCCACAGGCCTCTTCGTAGAACTACCTGAGGGTTATGAGATGCAGATTCGACCTCGCAGCGGCCTCGCTGCAAAGCACGGAATCTCTGTCCTCAACTCACCCGGCACAATCGATGCCGACTATCGTGGCGAGATCAAGGTTATCCTGGTAAACCTAAGCAACCAGCCCTTCACCATCGAGCCCGGTGAGCGTATCGCCCAGATGATTGTGGCACGCCACGAGCAGATTGAGTGGGAGCCAGTCGAGGAGCTTGGCTCTACGGAGCGTGGTGCCGGCGGATTCGGCTCTACGGGAAAGTAATTTTTTTCGAGTCTTTGCGAGAGAAATTCTCAACCCGCTAAAAACATTGCTTATTATGAGAAGTATGAGAAGATATATCGCATTGCTACTTGGAGTGGCGATGGCAGTGGCCTGCTCGGAGCAGACTCCTGCACCTAAGCGTGTGGCGTTGGAGACTACCGAGGGCCGTATAGTGGTGGAACTGAGCGACAAGACCCCGCTTCACCGCGATAACTTTGTGCAGTTGGCCGAGGAGGGTTATTTCGATTCGTTGCTTTTCCACCGCGTAATCGAAAACTTTATGATTCAGGGTGGCGATCCACGTACCCGCACAATCAGTGGCCGCGAGTTCAATGCCGAGGGGCCCGAGACAGGTGACCCACGCTATTGGGAGGAGATTGATGCCGAGATCCTATTCCCCACGCTCTACCACCGCCGAGGTGCTTTGGCGGCAGCCCGCGAGGGTGATGTGGTCAACCCACAACGTCGCTCATCACGTACCCAGTTCTACATCGTCTGGGGTCGCACCTTCACCGATGAGCAACTCGATGCCCAGCAGGCTCGTATCAGCCGAGCAACACAGGGCAAGGTCACTCTGCCCGACTCGATTCGTGAGGTATATCGCACCATAGGCGGTACACCCCACCTCGATGGCCAATACACAGTCTTCGGCCACGTCGTAGAGGGCTTGGAGATTGTCGACAAGATTCAGCGTACGGCAACCGACTCGCTCGACCGACCAATAAAAGATGCTCGCATCATAAAGGCGACTGTTTTAAAGTAACAACAATTTCAGCATTATGCGTTTTGCAGATATCATAGGACAGCAGCAACTCAAACGCCACCTGGTCGAGAGTATCGACCGAGGTCGCATCAGCCACGCCCAGCTACTTAGTGGTGCGGCAGGTACGGGCACATTGCCTCTGGCGCTGGCCTATGCACAATACCTCAACTGCCAGAATCGTCACGACGGCGACTCGTGCGGAGTATGCCCCTCGTGCGTGAAGATGCAGCAGCTGGCTCACCCCGACCTGCACTTCGTCTTCCCTGTCAACAAGCAGGGTAAGAAGAGTGGCGAGGTGGTGCTCAGCAGCGATTTTATGGAGCTATGGCGCGAGACTGTTGCCCAAACAGGCGGCTACTTCACACGCCAGCAGTGGAACGACAAGCTCGATTTGGGCAAGACGCTGAAGGCTATGATTTCGGCTCGCGAGGCCGACGAAATCATACGCCGACTATCGTTCAAGAGCTTCGAATCGGAGTATAAGATTATGATTATCTGGCAACCAGAGGCGATGAACGACGAGGCGGCCAACAAGATTCTCAAAATCCTTGAGGAGCCTTGGCAGAAGACCATCTTCCTGCTCATCACCGAGCGGGCCGACCTGCTGCTACCAACCATCATCTCGCGTACGCAAGAGGTGGCTGTACCACGACTTACGGTGGAGGATTTGGCTCCGCTGGCAAGGTGCAACGATGCGGTGCAGGCGGCCAATATGGCACGCCTGGCGGCTGGTGATGTGATCGAGATGCAACGCATAGTGGGTGGTGGCGACGACGCCCTGCGCCACGAGTGCTTCGATTTGTTCTGCCGACTGATGCGTCTGTCGTACAACGACAAACACCTCGAACTGATGGATTGGGCCGACGAGGTGGCTACACTTCCTCGCGAGCAACAACGTGCAATGCTACTGCACTCGGCACGACTGCTCAGAGAGAGCTATATGCTCCACGCAGGATTGGGCTCAATAAGTTATTTGTGGGGCGAGGAGGCCGACTTCTGCAACAAATTTGCACCCTTTATCGGCAATCAGAATGTGGAGTTTATATTGGAGCAGATTGAGCTGGCGATGCGTCAGGTAAGCCAGAACGGTAACTCGCGAATAATATTTACCCACTTCGCGCTGGCAATCAGCAAAACCATCAACCGCCTCAAATAGCAATGGGTAGCGAGGTTCTACATAGCGTGATAGTGCTTACGGGTTGCAACATTGCCCCTAAGGAGCAGACCCTGCAACGTGCCGCCGAGTTGCTCGATGAGCGGGTGGGGTGTGTGGTGGCCAAGAGCGAGATACTCTACTCCGAGGCGTGGGGATTCTCCGCCGAGGAGAGGTTTGCCAATCAGGCGCTGGAGCTGCTCACTCGCTTGGAGCCTTTGCAGCTGCTCGACCTCACACAAGCCATTGAGCGCGAGCTGGGGCGTGACAGGGAAAGCGAAAGTGCAATAAAAAGTGCTTCGGGCGAGAGATATTGCTCGCGAACGATAGATATCGACATAATGTTCTACGACGATGTGACGATGCAGAGCCCCCGACTTACGCTGCCACATCCGCTAATGCAGGAACGCGAATTTGCCCTGCGACCGATGGCGCAGATTGCCCCGGAACGTAGACACAAAGAGTTGGGGATGACAGTAGCCGAAATGCTGCAAGAGATTGAACACAAGCTACATAACAAGAAGTTATAGATTTAGATATGATACGACAAACCAACATATTGCATTTGGTGGTGGCCCTTGCCCTGGCACTCTGCACGGTGGGCTGCTATGAGAATACGGTGGGTTACACTATATTCCGCACAGCTGTGAAGATTCAATCCACAGAGGGTGGCGATTATGTGGGGGCACGCGACCTCTACACCTACGCCTATTATGTCGACACCACAGAGTGGCGAATCGCCAACTACGACGATGCGTGCAATATGATAATCACCAACAAACTCTCGGGCGAGCGTCGCGAGACGCCCGACGTCTACGGCGAGATGAATCCATCGAGCGAGTATCAGCTATCGATGGTAATCAACGAGCCGCTGACGCTGATGGTGGTGGTCGACCCCGCCAACAAGGTCTACGCTTATCGCCCCTTCACCCTGCCCATAAACCTGCCGCAGATTGACACCAAGCTCTACATAGCAGCGTGGCGCAATTCGCACTCTACAGGAGGTTGGCGCGTGGTGAATGAGTTCTACAAAGCACCTCAGCCGGAACCCGACCCCGAACCGGAGCCCGATGAGCCGGGAACTGACCCCCAACCAAACCCCAATGAGCCAAACCCCGATGAGCCAAATAATCCCGACGGTGAGGGTGATGGCAACGAAGGCGGCAATGAAGGCGAAGGCGGCAATGAGGATGGTAATGAAGGCAACGGCAACGAGGGAAATGGTGGTGACGACGAAGGTGACAACAACGAAGGCGACGGCTCGGAAGATGACACAACCGACACCCCGACCGATACCCCGACAACAGATAACGAATAATCGATGAGAATGAGATATAACCAAACATCTATTTTCAGCATACGCGCAATGCGTATGGCTACGGCAGGCGTGATGCTCCTCTTTGCAGGTGCATTTTTGAAGAGTTGCGCCTCGATAGGTCAACTCGATGGTGGTCCCTACGACACCATACCTCCCGTTGTGCTGGGAGTCTACCCCAACAACTATGCGACCAACTTCAAGGATAAACGAATAACACTCGACTTCAACGAGTATGTACAAATCAAGGAGCAGCAGAAGGAGCTATTCACCTCGCCCGCAATGAAAAAACCGACCATCACGTTGCGTGGCAAGAGCCTTATCGTCGACCTGAAAGCCGACACACTACTGCCCAACACCACATACGCCATTGAGTTCGGTGCAGCCATAGCCGACAACAACGAGGGTAACCCCTTGCACGGTCTGCGATATGTCTTCTCAACAGGCGATAGAATCGACTCGATGATTATGTCGGGCTACACCGAGAAGAGCGAAACTGCCGACTCGCTGGGCAAGACATTCATCTACTTCTTCGAGGCCGACTCGGTGGCCGAGCCAAAGGAGTGGGATTCGACAATGTTCAACTACTCACCATCGAAGATTGCCCGCTCGCAGAACAACGGTATCTTCATCGCACAGAATCTGCGACCCGTCGACTATCGTGTCTACGCCTTCAACGATACCAACGGCAACCAGATTTACGAGCCTTCGGTCGATATGGTGGGATTCCTCGACGGAGTATATAACCCTTCGAAGATGCCGCCATTTGGAGTGTGGTACGACTCGATTCGTCGCTACCCCTCGGCCGACCCGCAGCTCTACTTCCGACTCTTTACCGACAAGAGCTTCGTACGACAGAGTATGCAGGATGCCGTACGACCCGAACAGCACAAGATTTTGATCACCTTCGCAGCCGAGAAGCCCGAAATACGCAGCATCAAACTCAACGGCATCGACCCCGACAGCATAATCTACGAGCCCTCGCTCAAGGGCGACTCGCTCACGCTGTGGCTCAATATGCGCGGAGAGAATATTCCCGACTCGCTCAAAGGCGAGATGATTTATATGAAACACGATTCGCTCCGACAGCTACAACCCGACACCGCCAAACTAAACCTCAACTGGCGAAGGGTGGAGAGCAAGCAGCAGGAGCGTGAACGTGAGAAACTCGAAAAGGCAAAAGCCAAGGCCGAGGCCAATGGTGAGGAGTGGACAGAGCCCGACACACCCTCGCAATTCCGCATTCTGAACTTCAAGAATAAATACGATGTCAACCCCGAACAGCACTACCCGCTCAGTTTCGCTACACCTCTCACCCGATTGGATTCAGCACGGGTACAGATGCTTTCGTGGGGCGAAGAGGGCGACACGATAAAGGAGCGAATAACATTCGTACGCGACACCGCCAATATGCGTCGCTGGCTGATTAAAGCCAACTGGGATGCCAAACGTAAATACTCGCTGCGACTCCCCAAGGATGTGATGTTCGACGTGGCAGGCGAGGGTAACGACTCGCTCAACTCGGAGATTACGGTGGCCGACATCGACAAGTTTGCCAAACTAAACCTTACGATCAAGCCCCGCACCGAGGGTGGTAAGTATGTGGTGCAGTTTGTCGATGGACAGAACAACAAGAGCATCATACGCGAGATTCGCCATCTGGGCGAGGGTACCCACACGATTAACTACATCCCCGCAGGCGAATTGAGAATGAGAATCATCGAGGATATAAACGACAACGGCGAGTGGGATGGCGGTAATATGGTGGAGCGCCGTCAGAGCGAACGCGCGGAGTTCTACAAGAACGAACGTGACGAGGAGATATTCACCACCAAGACCGGCTGGGAGTTCGACATCACACTCGATATGAGTCGCATATTCGCCCCGGTGACAATGGAACAGCTAATCGAGATTCTCGACAAGCGCGAGGCTATACGCATAGTCAAAGCCGAGGAGAAGCGTCGCGAGGAGGCTCGCAAGAAGCAGGGTCAAGGCCACAACCACGACCACGGAGGCGGTATGGGCGGCTTTGGCGGTATGATGGGTGGCTCAGGCGGTATGATGGGCGGCTCGGGCGGCCTCGGAGGAATGATGGGAGGCTCAGGTATGCAACAGATTCGATAACCAGAACAAGGAAAAATATATATGAGATATACAAAAACATTTTTTGCGTTGATTGCGGCCCTGATGCTCTCTGTTGGCCAGAGTGTGCAAGCGCAGCACACGGTGGGTGTGTTTGGCGGAATGGGTTCGGCATCGGCGCGATTCTTCCCCAAGCAGGAGATGAAGATGCTCTTCGGTCCTGCCAACTTCGGATTCTCGTGGCGATACTACTCGCTGCCCCGATATGTGGGTGCTGTGGGTGCCGATCTGGAATTTCTGCAACGCGGATTCTCGTATGGCTACACCTATCGCACCGTACTCGACGAGAAGGGTAACGAGCAACGCGAATACTCTTACTACACACGCCGCCTCAACTCGTTGATGTTGCCGTTGGTGTGGCAGCCACACGTCTATATGGCTAAAAACCACATAAGACTATATCTGGAGGCGGCCTTGACCTTCTCCTACAACTTTGGTGGCGACTACGACTACGACGATACAGGCGTTGCGGCCGACTACGACTGGCGCCGTGAACGCGACAACCGCTGGAACTACGGCCTGGCAGGAGGTGGAGGTTTTGCTCTGCTGTTTGGTCGTTACGAGGTGGGATTCCGCGCTCGCTACTACTTCGGCTATGCCGACCTGCTGCGCAACCGTAACAAATACTACGACAATGCCACCGACGGACCAGAGAACCCATTCACCTACACACCTCTGAAATCGCCCATCGACAACCTGACGTTCAACATAACGTTGGCCTATCGATTCAACAAGGATGGATTCGAAGAGTGGTTCTACAAACCCAAGCGTCGTAACCGCCAGAAGCGCGACTTCAAATTCTCAAACGATGGCGACATAGGCGCAATGAGATAGCAGGGGGGCAGAGATGGACAGAGAAGAGAGATATTTTTAGAGAATAGATAAGAAACTGATATATTATGGAACAGGTACAGACAACACGACAGCAAAAGATTGCGCGACAAATTCAGCGCGACATAGCCGAGATTCTGCAAAAGGAGAACTCGCTCACGCCTCGCGGAGTGATGGTGACGGTAACAACAGTCCGCGTATCGCCCGACTTTGCCTATGCGAAGGTCTATTTCAGCATCTTCCCCTTCGAGCGTAATGAGGAGGTGATGGAGGCATTGGAGAAGAGCAATTGGTTTATCCGCCGCGAGCTGGGTAAGCGCATACGTAACCAACTGAAGATTGTGCCCGAGTTGCAATTCTTCCTCGATGACTCGTTGGAGTATATCGAGAATATCGACTCGCTGCTGAAATAATTCAAAATAAGGTTTTGAAAACCTTTTTTGTGAATGCCTTTGCAGCAAAAGGAGAGCTCTTTGAATTAGAAAGAAAATAAAAACGTCATTCTAACAGAGAACAATGTTTCAAAGAAAGACTTTGCGGCAAAGGTAAGTTCTTTGGAATTACGGCCACACAATGAGCGACTTGTGTCAAAAAAGTAATCATAAAAGTGTCGTAAAAGACCAGCGGTAGATACCCATCGTCGGCTTCGCCTCCGGGGTATGACGTAATATATATAAATTCTCTATATAACTCGATGTTAGATAGAGAATTAGCCAATTTTGAATCTTGAATTTTGAATTACACATAGCCCATCGTTACCTCCACTCTCGGGGGTCGCACTCGGTGATTAACCACATCGCGAGGGTTAGCATCGTGGCTATGTGTGTACCCGTTGCGGCACTTGTGGTGCTGATGTCGGTCTTCAACGGCTTGGAGGGGATGGTAACCTCGCTCTACCGAGCCATCGACCCCGATATCACTATCACTCCCGCCTCGGGTTCTACAATCCCGACCGAGGAGCTCGACATCGAGGCCCTAAGGAAGGTGGAGGGGGTAGAATCGCTCACTCTCACACTCGAACAGGGGGCTATGGTGGAGCATAATGGTCGCCGAGCTATGGTAAATCTGAAGGGTGTCGATGAGAACTACACCGAGGTACTACCCATCGCCGAGCGGGTTGTCGCAGGCGACTTTTCGGTAGAGGGGCAGGCGATGGTTATGGCAAGTGGCGTGATGAACGACCTGGGGCTTAACAGCAACTCCATAGGCGAGCAGATTAGGCTATACGCCATCGACCGCACACGATTCTCGACCCTGCTGCCGACGAGCGGATTCTCGATGCAGGAGATGATGCTGGCAGCCGCATACTCTATCGACGAGGATAACTCCCACGTGGTAATCACCTCGCTGGGCAACGCCCAGCAGTTGCTACGCTACGGCAACCGAATATCGAAGGTGGAGCTACGCATCTCGCCTGAGGCGAGTGACAGACGTGTGGCCGAGTTACTGCAGGCCGAGGTGGGCGACAAAGCAAGGGTTTTGACTCGCCATCAGAGCAACTCGCTCTACCGACTTATGGCACTCGAAAAGTGGGGTGTCTTTGGAATTGCGGCACTTGTAGTGCTGATTGCCTCGCTCTCGATTGTGGGGACGATTGTGATGGTGATGATAGAAAAGCGCGACGATATAGCGACCCTGCGCACGATGGGTGCCACCGAACGGCTCATCGGCCGAATATTCACCTGCGAAGGTCTGCTGATGGCGACACTAAGCGGAATGGCGGGAATTGCAATAGGAGTGGCTCTGACGCTGCTGCAACAACACGCCGGAGTGATTCGACTCGATGCAGCCTCGCTCTCGATTGATGCCTATCCGGTGGAGCTCAGATGGGGCGACGTGGGAGCCATTGCGGTGGTATATGCCCTGATTGCCTTTGGGGTGATTAGGCTCACAGTGAAGGCTATGATGAGTAAAAGGGCATAGCGGAGAGGATAAATTGCCCACAACAAATACCAAAAAAGACAACATATTATGCCATCGAGAAGATAGGCGCAACACTAAAAAACAAGATATTAGGATAACAAATAGATATGAAACGACTTTTTAACATAACACTTTTGATGGCTCTGGCCGCACTTGCCCTTGGCAGTTGCCACCGCCCGAAAGTGATTCCCGAGGAGGAGTTGGGTGCCATATTCCACGATGCTATGCTGATAAATGCCTACATCGGCGTGCAGAGCATCGACATCGACTCGCTCAACATCTACGAGCCCATATTCGAGAAGTATGGCTACACGACAAGCGATGTGCGTCACACCATCAACGACTTCTCGCGCCGTAAAAATGCACGTTTGGGCGATGTGGCCGAGCATATGATCGACGCCTTCGAGAAGGAGGCCAAACACCTGCGCCGCGAGGTGGCAAAACTCGACACCATCGACAATGTGGCTAATCGCCGATTCAACACTATGCTGTTGCGCGATACGGCAGTGGTGATCAAGGGTGCTGCCGACTCGGCACAGTTGCGTTACTTCGTACCGATTAAGGGTCGGGGAGTCTACGACTTTTCGTTCGACTATACGGTCGACGAAAAGGATGATGTGCGTGGTCGTCGAATCATAGTCTACAAGATGCGCCGCGACTCGTCGAAGGTACTCGTCTACCAGTCGCAGCTACAAGTGACGGGTAAATCAACAGCCAACTCACGCTACAAAATCGAGGAGCGAGATAGCAATATGGTCGCCTTTATGATCGATATGGCAGACCGCCAGCGTGTCAAGGCGAGCGACCGCAACAAGTCGACACGTATGACCATTCACGAGTTGAAGGTTATGCATCAACCACCCACTGAGGAGTGTGTGCGTCGCCTGTTCGACGAGCAGACCAAGGTGCGCATCTTCGCCGACACGATGATTCGTGCCATCGAAACCGAAGCCAAAAAGCGGGCCGGGGAGACCGCCTCGAAATAATGCGCCGAATAGCTGCACATTGGCTCATAGACCGGGGGCAGGTGATGCAACGACCCGTGGTGAGCATAGCCGACGATGGGCAGATTGTGGCTATCGAGCAGTGGGAGAGTCTCGACAAAATGGCTCACACCGAATTCTATGCGGGTGCGCTGACGGCAGGATTCGTAAATGCACATTGCCACATCGAGCTATCATATCTGCGTGGGAAGATTGAGCGTGGCAGCGGCTTTGCAGGCTTTGCACGAGCCATAGGTCAGGTGCGTGGCGAGGCTACACTCGACGAAAGAGTTGCAGCTCTCGCAGCAGCCGATGCTAAGATGCAGAGCGAGGGAGTTGTGGCTGTGGCCGACATTGTGAATGGCTCGACATCGATGGCGATGAAGCGCCAGAGCAAGATTTACTACCACTCGTTTGCCGAGGTATTTGGGCTCTGCTCGACCGAGGAGCCGATGAAGGAACTGCTACGCTACGAGAATACAACGCTCACGCCTCACTCCACCTACTCGTTGCAGGAGGGAGTCTTTGGCAGGGTGGCAGAGCACGAATATGACACGATGGACAATGCACCTCTTTCGGTACACTTTATGGAGTCGCCCGACGAAAAGGCACTCTACTCGGGTAAAGGTTCTTTGGCTGCGTGGTATGAGCGTATGGGTTGGGAGTGCGATTTTCTGCACTACGGCTCACCTGCCGCACGAATTGTAGGGCAGATTGCAGCCGACAGAAAGGTATTGCTGGTGCATAACTGCTGCATCGAGGAGCAGGATTTCCAGCTTATCGAGCAACATTTTGAGATGCGACCCAGTTGGGTTGTTTGCCCTCGCTCGAACGACTACATCTCGGGGCTCACACCTCCGCTGGAGTTGCTCCGCAAGGGTGGAGCAGAGATATGTATAGGCACCGACTCACTCGCCTCGAATGAGGAGCTCTCGATGGTTGCCGAGATGAAGATGATGCGTGAAGTACCGCTGCCAGAACTCATCGGCTGGGCCACGATAAACGGAGCAAAAGCTCTGGGTCTGGAGCAGCAGTTGGGTAGCTTGGAGGTGGGTAAACGCCCCGGCATAGTGCTTCTTGAAGGGGTTGAAAAGGATTCCGACGGGATGCTGAGGATTGGCCCAGCCACCACCTCACGCAGGCTGGATTAAGCAATGGAGATGCTGAATTCACAATTAGGTTTTGAAAAGTTTTTTATGGTTTACCTTGCAGCAAAGGGTTGTTCTTTGAATTAGAAAGAAAATAAAAATGTAATTTCGTATTTCTTCATTTGTGAGGGTTGGAGAAGTGATTAGTAACTATGAAGAAATGCAGAAATCTACCTTTGGAATTACGGCCGTACTAAAAGCGACTTGTGTCAAAGGAATCATAAAAGTGTCGTAAGAGACCAGCGGTAGATACCCATCGTCGGCTCCGCCTTCGGAGTATGACGTGATATATATAAATTCTCTATATAACTCGATGTTCGATAGAGAATTAGCCAATTTTGAATTTTGAATTATAATTAAGATATGGAACTGAAAAATATTCTGGAAAAGCGTCGCAGCACGCGTAAGTTCTCCGACCGCAAGGTGGAGCGAGAAAAGCTGCAAAATATAGTTGAGAAGACACTGCAGGCTCCCTCGTCGCGTAACTCGCGTTCGACACGTCTGTGGGTTGTCGAGCAGCCCGAACTGCTTGCCCACATTGCCGATATGCGCGACTACGGCTCGGCCTTCGTGAAGAATGCTCCGGCTGCTATTCTCGTTATGGGCGACAAGTCGGCCACCGACCTTTGGATCGACAACTGTGCCATCTCGGCCACCATTCTGCAACTTGCTGTTGTCGATGAGGGATTGGCATCGTGCTGGGTACACGTCAACGACCGCCCCGTACTTCGTGCCGAGCCCGATGGTAAGAAGGCCGACGAATTCCTGCGTGAGAAGATGGCTATTCCCGAAAACTACGGCATCTTGTGCGCCATAGCATTGGGATACTCCGACTTCCAGCCCGCCGCATTGCCTGCATACGAAGGCGAGGAGCGAGTGAAGTGGTTGTAAGCAATTTGTTGGATAAAGAAAACTTAAATACAATGGAGAATATAAAACCAAACTATACCCGCGAGGAGCTTTACGACTCGGAGCGTATCGAGAAGTTGGCATACCACTATCGCGAGATTCTATCGTTGCTGGGCGAGGACCCCACACGTGAGGGGCTAATCAAGACCCCTGAGCGAGTAGCCAAGGCTATGTCGTTCGTAACGAAGGGTTACTCGCAGGACCCTGTGGAGATTATCAATTCGGCCATCTTCCGCGAGGAGTATCAGCAGATGGTGTTGGTGAAAGATATCGAGATTTTTTCGATGTGCGAGCACCATATGATGCCCTTTGTGGGTAAGGCCCACGTGGCCTACATCCCCAATGGTCGCATCACGGGACTATCGAAAATTGCACGTGTGGTGGAGTGTTATGCCCGCCGCTTGCAGGTGCAGGAGCGTCTGACGGTGCAGATCCGTGACTGCATACAGAAGGCTCTGAACCCGATTGGTGTGGCTGTGGTGATCGAGGCAAGCCATATGTGTATGCAGATGCGAGGAGTCGAGAAGTTGGGTTCGGCCACAACCACTTCGGCCTTTACCGGAATCTTCCTCAAAGATACCCGCACACGCGAGGAGTTCCTCACTCTGATTAGCAACAAATACCGTTAATAATTACAAAAGATAAAGACTATGAAGAAAATTTTACTCTCGGTGGCTATACTTGCATCGGCCCTAACACTTGTGAGCTGCTTTGCTCCCAAAAACCAGATTAAGGTTATCTCTTACAACATTCGCCTAAGTGCACACGGTGGTGCACGTGGTGCCGACGGTATTCATTATTGGGACAACCGCCGTCACGCATCGATCAATATGATCAACGACGAGAAACCTACCGTATTCGGTTTGCAGGAGGCTTGCTCGGATCAGATTGATTTCTTGGAGGAGAACCTGCCACAGTATGACTATATCGGCGTAGGTCGTGACGATGGTAAGCGCGCAGGCGAGTTTATGGCTATCTTCTACGACAAGGAGGTTGTGGAGCTCCTCGATGGCGGTACATTCTGGCTCTCACCCACACCCGAGAAGGTTTCTCGCGGCTGGGATGCAGCTTGCATACGTACCTGCACTTGGAGCCGTATGCGTATGAAGGCTACGGGCGACGAGTTTATCTATCTGAACACACACCTCGACCACGTGGGTGCAAAGGCTCAGGAGGAGAGTTTGAAACTCATCGCAGAACGTATTAAGCCTTATATCGAAGAGGAGTTGCCAATTTTTGTTACGGCCGACTTCAACTGCACACCCGAAAATCCTATCTTCGAGCCTTTGCGCGAAGTGATGGATGATTCACGCGAGGTTGCCGAGGAGACCGACCACCGTGGTACGTTCAACGGCTGGAACACAGTGAAGGGTAATGTGCTTATCGACCATATCTTCTTGCGCGATGCCAAGGCTCACTCGTTCCGCGTATTGTGCGACAAGAACTATGGCGCACCGCTGATTTCCGACCATTACCCGGTAGTATTGGAGGCAAGCTTCTAAAACATTATTTAAAAATATATACGTCATTTCACATTTTTATATTTGTTTGGGTAATTAGAATGACTAAGCAAGTATATAAAAATGTAGAAATCTACCTTATAAGAAACGACATTGCGCAAAGTGACTTTGAGGCAAAGGCCGTTCTTAGGTAGGTTCTAAATAAGCGGTAGATTCTCACATTTTCGCATAGAGCCTTATATTATCACCGCTGGCTCACGATGCGAAAATATGGAATGACGAAGTATATATAATTTTTAATCTTTAATTTCAATTATGGAACAGAGAGTAAACGAAATACTCGCGCAGATTATCCACCCCGAGACCGAGCGCAACATCATAGAGAGCGGAATGGTCGAATCGGTAACTGCCCGCGAGGATAAGATTGTGGTGGTACTGCGTTTCCAGAAGGCACGTGACCCATTTGCCAATCGCATAAAGGGCCTCACAGAGAAGTTACTCGCCGAGGCTTTCCCTGCTGCGGCCGACAATATTTTGGTAGCTATCAAAGAGGCGGCACCAAAGGCTCCGCAGCCAAAGCGCGAGAGTACAACGGTAAAGGTTGGAAAGATAATCGCCATTGCCTCTGGTAAGGGTGGTGTGGGTAAATCGACCGTAACAGCCAACCTTGCACTCACGTTGCGCAATATGGGTTATCGCGTGGGACTTCTCGATGCCGATATTTATGGTCCGTCACAACCCAAGATGTTTGGTTGCGAGGGTTATCTGCCCGATGCTGTTCAGGAGGATGGCCAGGACTACATCGTGCCGGCTCAGAGCCAGGATATTGAACTTATGTCGATTGGTTTCTTCATCCAGCCCAACGATGCGCTTATGTGGCGTGGTGCGATGGCTACAAGCGCACTCAAACAACTCCTGCATCAGACTTTGTGGGGTGGTTTGGATTTCCTTTTGATTGATATGCCTCCTGGAACGGGTGATATTCATCTGACTATTCTCTCGGAGATTAAACTCGATGGAGCTGTTATAGTATCGACCCCTCAGCAGGTGGCTGTGGCCGATGTGGTGCGTGGTGTGGAGATGTTCCGCCACGAGCAGGTGGGAGTACCTGTATTGGGAGTTGTGGAGAATATGGCGTGGTTCACACCCAAAGAGTTGCCCAACAACCGTTACTACATCTTCGGCAAGGGTGGCGCAAAGGATTATGCCGAGCAGGCAGGAGTTGACTTCCTGGGCGAGATACCACTCATACAGTCGATTATGGAGGGTGGCGAGACTGGAACGCCATCGGTTGAAAACGACAAGGAGGTTGAGAAATATTACCGCAATATAGCTGAGAAGATGATTTGCAAGTTGTAAAGGTTTCTCCTTTATAATTACAAACCATAAAACCACTATAAAACTTAAAGTTATGAAGCGTAGAGTACTTGTACTATTGGGAGTAGTGTTGTGTTCTATTGCATCGGCCGTAGCACAGAATTACGACAAGGATAAGGTAGGCAATTATCCATTGCCCGACCCGCTAACGTTCGCCAACGGAAAAAAGGTGAAAAGCAAAAAGGATTGGCCTAAACGTCGTGAGGAGATATTGGAGATTTTCCAAAGTGAGATGTATGGCCGTATGCCAGCTGCGCCCGAAACGGTGGTATGGGAGATTATCGAGCAGGGTACAACACTCGGCGGATATGCCACACGTCACCAAATCAGAATGTGGTTCAAGGCCGACAAGAGCGGCCCAAAAGTTGATTGGTTGCTCGTAACACCCAACCATATAAAAGAGCCTGCACCCGTAGTGCTGATGCTCAACTACAACGGCAACCAAACCATACTAAGAGACAAAGAGATCGACATAAATCCCAACTGGCAGCGTAACGACCCAGCAAAAGATATAAAAAACAATCGAGCGACTGAGTTTTCACGTGGACTTTTCCACGACCCATACCAGCGCAGTATGATTCCTGCATCGACCATCATAGCAAAGGGTTATGCAATTCTTACGGCCTGTTATACCGATCTATCGTCAGACCCATCTTACTGGGATAAAGATGAGAATGGAGAGCCACTACAAGGTAAGATAACCTACAATGGTATCTTTGAGTTGTGGGGAGAGCGTGACGAAAGCCGTACCGACAACACTACCGCACTTGGAGCGTGGGCGTGGGCATTGAGCCGAGGTATGGATATGATTGAGAAGATGGAATCGCTCGACCATAAACGAGTACTCCTCACAGGTTCGTCGCGACTGGCTAAGGCGGCATTAGTGTCGGCAGCATTTGATGAGAGATACGCTTGTGTGGTTATCAACCAAACGGGCGGAGGTGGAGTTCCTCTGCACAAACATTATTACGGTGAGAATGTTGAAACTATGGCACGATACTTCCCGCATTGGTATTGCAAGGCTTATGCAAAGTATGTAAATAACGAGCAGGCTATGCCCTTCGACCAGCATATGTTACTCGCCTGTATAGCTCCACGACCTCTGCTTATTCAGGGATTTGATGACCCTTGGTATGACACCGAGGGTGAGTATATGGCTGTTAAGGCCGCAAGCCCTGTGTGGAAATTCTTGGGACGAAAAGGTATGCCCGATGTAGAGTGGCCCGACGACTACGACCTGAGTGCTGTGGGAGAGTATTTGGGATATTATCGTCGTGATAATCTGCACGGCATTGCAGCCTACGACTGGGAGCAGATGTTTAAATTTGCTGATAAGTTTTTCTTCACCGAGTAGTATATATACTATATAATGTATAATTTTGTGAGAGGTGTATTAAAGAGATATACCTCTCACTTTTTTTACTCTACTATATATAAATATATAGTAGAAATTATAAATAGGGATAGGTGTTGATAAGCCCCAGAATAGTTAATAAAATTTGTTAATAACTCGGGCGATAAGTTTTTCAAAACTTTTAATAATTTTCAGACCACGAAAATGGTCAAAATCGTAAAGCGCAGATAGTGAGATAGGGTTGAGAATACCAAAATAATTATTCAGAAATTTTTAAAATTTTATAAATAATCTTATCAACTATTTCTGGTGGCTGAATGATGAAAACTTTTTCACGTTGATATGTTGATAATGTTTTCGACAAAGAGATTTTTAATGTTGATTTTTATCTTATTTTTTGATTTAAATAATTGATAGATAAGAGTAAATAGAGAAGAGACAATAAAATGATAATGGTTGAGAACTTTGTTAAGATATGTTGAAATAAAGTTTTAGAAAAAGTTGTAAACACTATCAACAGCCTATATATATCCTTTATTATTTATTTTATTTAAATATAAAGTAAAAAATATTATAAATAAAAGTGTTGACAACTCAGTTTGGGAATTCAAAATTAGCTCCTGCGACTGTTTTATGGTTTATCTTGATGCAAAGGGTTATTCTTTGCAGGGTCTTTAATAAAGGGTTTTTAATAAGCGGTTGATTTCATTGATGCAAAGAAATTATTTCATTATTCGACGACCTATTTATATTTATAACACTTTAATAAAATAATCAGATAAAAAAGCAGAAAATTTTTTACCTCTAAATTTGCAAAACAGGGGTTCTATGTATTATATTTGTAAGGTTATTGGCGACTGATCTGCCCTATGCGCCATAATAGCTTTTTAAGTAAGATATTTTTTTAACATTATTGTGATGAAGAAGTTTTTTAAATCTCTTTGCCTTATTGGTATTATGATGGTGGCCTATATGGCTCAGGCTTACGCGCAGCCTGGTATGCGTATTATGTCACACGAGCAGATGCGTGGTAATTGGCAGATGTATCAGAACCAGCGACTTACTGCCGAGAATGGAGTTCAGTATACAGGTAGCATTATCGATGAGGCCGGTGCCCCTATGGTGGGTGTTCAGGTGATGGCATTCTCGCCCAAGACAGGTTATGTTTATACAGCCAAGAGTGATAAGAAGGGTAACTTCAAGATGTTGCTTTTCCCCGGTACGCAGTATGTGGTGGAGTTCACAGCTTTGGGATATAAGAAGTTTGCTGCGGTGTGTGATGCCGAGAATAAAGAGATTAAGGGTCAGCCTGTGAAGATGGTTGCTACTGTGGATGGTATTGCTCAGATGAAGGGCAAGGCTCCTATCGTGAGCGGTTCATTCCGTAATATCCAGATCACCATTGCCAAGCACCCTTGCAACGATGAGCGTCCGCTCACAGATCTTCTCAATGAGCTTCCTGCGTTTGAGATTTCGGAGTCTGCATTCTTTGCATTCCTGAATCCCAGAACCGAGATACGTATCAATAACCAGCTTTTGAAGGTACGTCCCCAAGCATTGTATAGCTATTTGGGTAATATCGAGGCCAAGGCTTTGCGTAGTGTACGTGTGACGTGGGCCGATGTCGAGAATAAGGAGGCTGCTCAGGTATATATATCAGTAGAAGAATAAAATCTTTTTTCATAAGATAGGTTTTAGAATGTATTGCACTTCGCCTGCTGAATCTTTCGGCAGGCATTTTTTGTCATTATATATCTTAGTATGCTCTTACAATACTCCTCTGGGATATCTGTTCCAGGGTATCTGTTGTCTAATAAAATCAAGAAGAATAAAAATGACAAGACAGCAGAAACCAATGAAAAACAAAAAAAATATTATCTTATAAATATTTAAAAGTCAATAATTTATATAGATATAAAGTTTAGTAGTGTAAAAAAATAGTGGAAATTGTTGTAGTGAATCGGTGATTAGAGTCACTATTATAGTAGAAAGTGTTTAAGACAATTGTACTAAACCAAATGGAGAATACAGAGAGAGATAATTTAGAGAGTGAATTTACTCGCATTGTTACCGAGTACAAGAACACCATATATATGGTATGTTATATGTTCTCGAAGAATAATGAAGAGGTGCAGGATTTATCGCAGGAGGTGTTGATAAACCTTTGGCGCAGCCTGCCCAAATTCGAGAGAAAGAGCAGTATGAAGACGTGGGTTTGGCGAGTGAGCCTCTACACCTGCATCTCTCAGGAGCGTAAAAGCCGCCTAAGAAAGCGACTGCCGCTTGAGATTGATATTGACCTTTACAACGATGTCGATAGCGACACATTGCAGATTAAAAAGCTGCACGAACGCATCAATCGGCTGGGTATGTTCGACAGGGCTATCATCCTGCTCTGGCTCGAAAATATGAGCTACGAGGAGATTGGCTCGGTGGTGGGTATCAGCGAGAAGAATGTGTCGGTACGCCTACACAGAATCAAGGAACAACTTAAAACTATGAAATAATATGGAGCGTAGAGTAGATTATAATTATGAGCATTTGCACGAGTTGGAAGAGTTGCGCGAGCAGTTGGATTTACTCAACAAGAAACTCGACAAGCAGCAGATTTTTGCCGAGAAGAGTATGATTAAATACGTGAAGGCAGATCTAAAAAAATTGAATGGCTCGGGTGTATTTTATATTGTTATGGGTATTTTTGCCTTGATATATTGCCCTGTGACATTCTACTTTTGGAATTTTAGCTTTGAGTTTGTAGTGGGAACAGCCTTGATGTTGTTCGTATGTCTGGCTTATACTTTGTATCTGCACAACGGACTCTATTCGATCGATGTGGCGAAAGGAAATTTAATGGAGCTTAGTCAGAAGGTGTTGCGACTTCGCAAGGGTTACGCCAATTGGTTGTATGTGGGATTTACGATGATTATTGTGTGGTGTTACTTCCTATATCGCGAAGCGCTGGTTATATATGAGAACCCCGAAGGATTTATGTTGGCTGCCATAATAGGTGGTTTGTTGGGTGGAGTCATAGGTTTGAGCCGTCACTTCAAGGTTGTGCGCGATGCCGATAATTTATTGGAACATATAAAGGAAATTCAAAATTCATAATTCAAAATCGATAAATCCTCTGTTTGATATCTAATCAACAGGGGATTTTTGTATTGCGTCAAAGAAATCATAAAACAGTCGTACGGCTGAGTCATTCCGCATTTTCGAGCTTCAGCGACCTTTTTTTTATAGGTGTTGAGTTTTATGGTGGGTAGCTATGGATATGATACTTAGTGAAAAAAAATGCTGGCCGAAGAGAAATTAGATTGATATTTCACTTTCCTTCCAGAATTTTTTACTAATTTTATAACGTGGCAATATTTGCTGCGAGCACTTATTTGTAAACCCTAAAACTTTATAAGAGTATGAAAAAGTATATAATCTTAGCTGTGGCGCTCTTTGCTATGAATAGCGTCTCGGCGCAGTTGTTTAGTAGCCATCGCGAGTTTAATACCTTTGCTGAAATCTACGAGCAGTGGAATGGTATAGTTTTAAAAGCCCCCAAGGGTTATCTTGATGCCGGTCACGACCCATTTATCTGGGGTCCTCAGTCGGAGAGCAAGGGTCGTATGTCGATGGCTGCCCACTTCTACCGTATGCGACTCAAATCGCCCGACAGCCAGGTAATGATCATCTACCCCATAGAGTCATATTTCGGAGTCGATAGCACCGAGCCCGATAACCAATATAACGGCGTTGCTGAGTATCTGGCGAGTGCTAAAGGTTATCAGATTACCCGCTCGGCACCCGACAAGAGCCACGGTATGATGTATGCAGTGCTTCCCGAAGAGGCTAACAACGATTGGGTGAAATATGAGGGTAAGAATGCCCGCAAGTGGTTTGCAGCCGAGCGAGTGTATGTGACACATTTCGAGTTGCCAAAGCCTTTCGATGGCAGATATACCCACGCTATGGTGGTGTCGATGCATAACACTAAACGCCGAGTGTATCGTGTAGTATGTTTTATGAAATCCGACGACGAGTCGCTCCGCGAGCAGGTTTTCGAGGAGTTGAAGGGTACAATCAAACTCTACGACACATCGGACAAGACCTATAAGCACAATTATCGTGGTCGTCAGGCTGTAGTTCTTAACTTCGGTAACAATTTCGATTACCATTATCTGCCACAGCCAGTAAGTCCGTTTGATATGAAAGCTATCAAGAGTTTAACTGATGGAGGCGTAGAGGTGAGGAACTTGAAGAATATGGGTAAGTAAGTTTTGAATTCAAAATTCAAGATTCAAAATTATAAGGGCCGCTTGGCCCTTTTTTTATTAGTACATCATTCCATATCTTTGTCTCAAAGTCGTTCTTCGCATCGCAGTATTCTCAAAGGTAGATTCTCACATTTTTATATACTTGCTAATTTGTTCTAATCTTTCAAACAAATATAAAAATGTGGAATGACGTATATATTTATTTTTATTTCTAACATAATAAATACGTCATACCCCGGAGGCGTAGCCGACGATGGGTATCTACCTTTGGCAAAATTTTGTGTAAAAAGTCCAGCCACTCCCATAAAACATCAAAAAAATCACAATTTTTCTCGAAAAAAACTCAATTTGCACGAAAATTTCAAATTCCTTCCAGAATTGGATGCTTATTTTGGAAGTAAGCGAGATGTTCAATAGTTTATTTATAACTTTGTTTACAATCAAATAGAGAATAGATTTTATAACCTAAAACCATACTACTATG